>JBNLED010000020.1:0-66675 GCA_050304755.1 Polyangia bacterium
ACGACTGGCCCGGGAACGTCCGGGAGCTCGGGAATGTCTTGGAGCGGGCCGCCATCATCGCCGATGGCGACACCATCGAGCCATCGCACCTGGTGCTCACCCCCTCGGGACGATCGATCGCGAAATCCCCTGTCGGCGGGACCCTGAAGGAGATGGAGCGGGAGGCCATCCGGCAGGCCCTCACCGCCACCGACGGCCACCGCAAGAAGGCGGCCGAGCGGCTCGGCATCGGGCTCCGCACCCTCTACAACAAGATCAAAGAGTACGGTTTGGAGTAGCGCAGGTGGCGGCTATTGAATCTGCGCCACGATGCGCCTTGCCGCGCGGACCAGGGGCAGCTCGGGGATGAGGCCCAGATCGTCCCGGTCGCAGCGCGCCTTGCAGAGCTTGGCGAATCGCTGGAATCCCCAGGTCGCGAGGCGGCCCTGGCTGATGCCCGCGAGCTCCATCACCGAGGGGTCGAGGGCGGCGGTGGCGTAGACCATCTTGTGCACGAATCGAAGCTCTTTCCGTGTCAGCCAGGGGCTCGGGGTGGGGCTCCAGTCGAACCCGCTCCAGGAAGAGAGGGAGGCGGGCGCCTCGAACCCGGCGCGCCGGGCGACGTCGAAGAGGGCCGTTCCCGGGTAGGGGACATACGCCTTGACCGGGCTGAGGTAAGCGCCGGGGTGCTCCGCCTTGAGCCGCCGCATGAGGGTGATGGTGGCGCGCATGTCGTCCACGGTCTCGTCGGGCAGGCCGCACATGAAAGAGTAGTGGGGGCGGATGCCCGCCGCCGCGAGCCGCCGGTTCGCCTGTAGGGTGGTCTCCACGGTGACCCCCTTCTGCATAACCTCGAGCATCCGATCGCTCCCGGACTCCGCCCCGATGTAGAGCAGTTGAAACCCCGCGCGGCGGATGAGGTCGAGGAACTCCGTGTCGTATCGGACCAGGTAGTCGGCGCGGCAGTCCGCCTTGAGGGCCATGGCGATCCCCGCCTCGAGGATGCCCTCCGCGATGCGCTCCACCCGCTTCCGGTGGACGAAGAAGTTGTCATCGAAAAAGATGACCCCTCGGACGCCCCGCTCGGACAGCCGGGCGAGGTGGGCGACCACCGCCTCCGGGGGATCCGCCCGCCACCGGGCGCCGTGGATCGCCTGGTTGTAGCAGTACCCGCAGTGGTGGGGGCAGCCGCGGCTGGTGACGTGGGCAAGCCCCTTGATATCGCAGACCACCGGCGTGATGTAAGGATTGACCTCCACGTGCGTCAGATTGACGGTGGAACCGATACCCGCGGATGATCGGGTGTCCCGAGGCTCCGTCGAGAACACACGATCCATCACGGCCTCCCGGCGGGACGCGGCGAGGGACGCCGCGATCTCCACCGCCGGATCCTCGCCGTCGCCGGCGACGACGATGTCCACCCGGTCGTCTTCCAGGGTCTCTCCGGGCAGCACGCTGGCGTGGATGCCTCCCCAGACCAGGGGGATGCACGGATCGGCCTTGCGCACCACCTGCGCGGCCTTCAGCCCGAAGTGGATCTGCCGACCGGTCATCGCCGAGATGCCGATATACAGGGGGTGCTGTCGCACCGCGGATCGCAGCTGTTTTTGCCAGTCCCTGGCCGTGCGCATGTCGATGATCCGCGCTTCGAACCCCGCGCCTTCCAGGGCGCGGGCCACGGTCATCACCGAGAGGGGCAGGAAGACCGAGACCCCGGGCACGTCGATGCCGGTTTTCGGGTAGATCAGCACGACGAGGCCGCGGGAGGAGAGCGATTCGGTTGTGGTCCTGCCCGTCATCGAGCCATCTATACCGTATTTACGGAAAGCCAACAATCGTACCGGTCGCATCATGGCATACACGGCCGCCTCAAGACGGGGTCAATCGAGTGGACTCGCCCCCTTTCGACCGGCTGTGATATGATAATTGTTGGTTCGGAACACAAGTTTGAAGACACAAAGGGAGGCACACATGCGCGATCAATCCCACGCAACCGCAATCGACGTCCGGGTCAACTCGGCAATGGCGATACTCCTCGGCGTCGGGTTCGGTTGGGGGTGCTCGGATACCTCAAAGGAGACCGGCAAGGAGGGAGAGACCCCGGGGGTGTGCGCGGAACCCGAGGAGGTCCAGTCGCGAATCGGATGAAGCTGCTAAAAAGAGAGGCTGAGGACCAGTCCATTGTTGTGCCGCCCCACCAGCGGGGTGATACTGATCCGTCCGAAATCATCGCCGCCCTTGGCAAACCAGTGACGGTTGATATAAAAAATAATGGCGAGCGTCCCTGCGACCACTGCCACTCCCGAGCCGGCGATGCCGACGATGAGCCATAGGTCGGATTTGTCCTGAAAGTCCTGTCGGTTTAGCTCTTTGTTGCAGTAGTAAGCGATGGCATGACTGGTGATGTCCCCAGTGCAGGTCGTATCGAAGGTGTAGTCGAGGTACGCCGGATCCTGCTGGTAAAAATCATCCAACACGGCTTGATAGTTGTTGGCGGAAATCCTGTAGTGGGCGAAATAACCCCAGCCCACGCCGCCACCGACGAGCCCGGCGGCCGCCACCCCCAGGGAAACATAGAACGGAACCAAGCTGCCCTCTCCCCGCGGGACGTCTTCTTCCTCGGGTTCCTCTTCCTCGGGTTCCTCTTCCTCGGGTTCCTCTTCCTCTTCTTCCTCGACCGTCTCCATCGGCGCGGGTTTCACGGCAGGACTGCGCTCCTCTTCCTTGATTCGCAGCATGAACTCCTGTCCCCCTTCGATTTCGATATTCCGTTCAATGACGTCATCCTCTGCAAAGATAATCGAAATCAGATGGGTTCCTGCCCGCAGGGGAATCTCATCAAACGGCGCAGTTCCGACGGATTTTCCGTCAACCTTGGCTCGAACCCCCTTTTTGACAGAGAGAACCAACGTCCCGACTTTCTCCTCCTGCTCCTTCAGAAGTGCCTTGGCGGTGTTTCTCTCATCCTGCGGTATTTTCTCTCCCCCGTCTTTGAGATACTGTTTGAGGACTCGAATCGCTTTGATGGGCTCGTCCAGCTTCGCATAACAGGTACCGATATGGGCGAGCACTGCCCAGTGGGGACTCAAATCGTAGGCTTCTTTGAACGCATTCAGCGCTTCACGATAATGGTGTTGTTTAAGTGCCGTTACCCCTTGATCGAAAAGGGATGCAGCTTGGTTTTTCTGACCGGTTGCAGGAACGGCCAGCGAGACAGAGAAGCAGAGCAGTACGAAAACAACAACATATTTTTTCATCAACGCTCCTTTTGGGCTAATTGAAGGGATTTGACGTCCTGAATCCCTCAACCTTTGCTTTTCCAGATTTACCAGAAGTCTTTTTCGTTGTTTTTGATTTTGACGAGCCGGCCGGGGTGGCTCGACCCTTTTTAGACAACTTCGCCCCTTTTGACCGCTTTGCCGAAACGTTCTTCTGTTGTCGCTTGGGTGTCACCGACTTCTGGATTTCTGCAGGTTTGGAGCTCGTTGGCGCCTCGGAAGGGGGTGGCGGTGGTGCTTCGACCTCCTGAATTTCTGAGGGGGCTGTCGACGACTGTTCATCCGCCGGTTCGTCCGGTTGAATAATCTCCGCGAGATCCAGCTGAATGGTCCGCGCCTTGTCGAAGCGGATGTCCCGCTCCTTCTGCTCGTAACCGTCCGCCTTGGCCAGAATAGTGTGGAGCCTGCCGTCCGGAACCACTTTCATGGACACAGGGTTTCCCTCCATGCGGTTTCCGTCAACGATGATTACGGCGTGCTTGGGAACCACTTCGATAGATATTTCCAGCTCAGTTGGAGTGATCCCCGCATCCTCCCAGAATCTGCCATTGATGAGATACCCGGTAACAAGCGCTCCCAGTATGAGCAGGGTGACAACAGTAAGAAGTAATTTCTTGCTCTTTCTCCTGTCAATCTCGGGCATCTCGACAATCACCGAAGCCTGAGGATCAATCGTGTCCTGCTCCACTGACGGTTGTGATGGTTCCCGATCCACCTGAGCTGCATCAGGGGGCCCTCCCTGCGCGCTGTCTTGAGCATTCATGAAAGCGGCTGGTTGAGGCATTGCAGCGGGTTCCGGTTGAGCCTGCCCGTTTTGCTGTGGTGTGGAAACGGTCATCCCCGAGCCGGCAGGAGATTCCTGTGATGATGGTGCCTGAACGGCCATAGCGTCGGCGACAGGTGCATTCGGCGATGGCTTCGTGGTGAAATTTGCCGGCGCAGGTTGGCTGCTGAAGGTTGTAGCTTCGATGTTCGCGTCATCAATGGCAGCAATGAACTCCCCCACAGACTCGAAGCGCTTGGCAGGATTGAAGTCGATAGCCTTCGCCACGAGCTCTGCGACTTGGGGTGGAACATCTTTTCGCACGGATCGCAGAGGGGCGGGTTCTCCATCGAGAGGGGCGCCGACCAGCATCTCGTAGAGGATGGCGCCGGCAGCATAGATATCGGCCTTGACCCCAGGTTGACGGCTCCTGTCCATCTGCTCCGGAGCATAATATCTGTAGCTTATCGGCGCCTCGCCGCTAAGGGTCTGCTTGATGTGGCTCTCTCCGAGATCGACGAGCTTGACGGTTGATCCGGCGCTTGATTTCGCTAAAAAGACATCTCCGGGAGAGAGATCAAGATTGAGAATTCCTTTTTGGTGAATAGAATCCAGAGACACCAGAATTTCTCGAATAATATAGAAAGCAGACCTCATAGAAAACTGGCCGACCTGTTGCATGCGAGTGGATAGACAGTGTCCGTTCATCAACTCTCGAATCACGGATATGGCTTTCCCTGTATCCATCCCCACCGTTATCACCTGCGCGATATGGTCGCTCCGGATTTCTCTGATTGCCTCCACTTCGGCTATCATCTTATTGGCTGCATCGGTATCTCGGGTATACTGGGGATGGATCAACTTCGCAGCATAGCGCTGCATTGATTGCTTATCTTCTACCTCGAAGACCATCCCAATAGGTCCTTCCCCGAGCACTTGGATGACTTCGAACCGGTTCAACAATTTCACGGATATCAGTCTTGAACCAAGCTCAATGGGTTTTCCAGTGACAGGACAGAAGTGATTCGTATTCGAATGGTTCTGACCGCAATGAGGACATCTATTCACGAAACTACCCCTGTATCTTAAAAAGATCTAACACGCGATGCTAACAGCTGGAACTCCATATGTAAACCGACAACTACCGAGATATACTAAACTCTAATACAATCATACAGTTTCCTTCGTCCAGTGATGTATTTCCTCTCGCCTTCGGTCAGTAAAGCACCCTTCAGCCTCTTCTCATTATGAACACGATTGATCATCAGGGGATAATACAGGTCCCGAAACAGAAGGAAAAACCAGCCCCACTTATACCGCAATCCGTAGATACATCTTTTAATTTCAGTAGGTTAAAGAAATACCGATTCCGCCACCGGCTTCATTTGCCGAACGCAGTGCCGATCCTTGCCTCCGTAATCGGCGAGTGAAGTGAAAGAACAGATCCAGCGGACCATAAACGCGACCGCGAAGAGCAACTCCGATGAGGGTGTCTGCACTGAAAATCCCGGATCCACCTCTGATGTCCTGTCCAGCATAGAACCCGCTAAGGTGGTATCCTTCTGTCGGTGTCAGCGACACCCTAAAGAGAATCCAGTGTCGGCGGCCCAGCCCTTCTGTATCATAGCGTGCACCAAGTCGAAGCTTGTCGTCCCACTGCAAGGCACAATCAAACATGAACCCATGTCCACTCGGCAGGTCATCTGAGTTCCTCAGGTGATCCGCAAAAGTCAAGGCATCATCAGGTGTTACAGGATAAAACCGCCGGTTTTGATCATAGAATGGATTAAATACTGCTGGGTGGTAATCCGGTCCTACGAAGCGGTACTCCCCTTGAAAAAAAAGCATCAGTTTTCGGTCTTTGGATAGCCGCCAGAAGGTATCCAGGCCGGTGTGGAGTCCAAGATCCCCATCCATAAAGATGATATCAAGATAGGGCATTGTCGTCCCCCAGGGTCGTTCAATAATGATCAACGAGAGGTCACCACCGGTTGCGAGAAAAAGGGTATCGCCGCCACCATATTCTTGAAGGGGGGCGTTGAAATCTGCCCCGATGGAATAGCCGATCTCAAACCGTCTTGACCATTTCCCCTCGAAAAACCAGGCGAAAGGCGCAAGATGGACCCTCCCGACAGTGAGGTTGGGAGAGATGAAATCATCCATGATGAATTCCAAACCGTTACCCGACCATTCCCCTTGAAGAAGGGGGCCTGCCCGATAGTGGTCCATATCCGTGGAGTTGAAGTAGTGATCTGCAAGCGCACCGTGACCGATGCCTGCTCCGTTGAGCTGGCCTGCGTATAGATCCAAATAGCCATCCGATCCAGTGTGCTGAAAAGACAGATAGGGGACGATCCGCATAAAATCTGACGGGTCATCCCAATCCTGTTCCCTGAGCAACCCTGTGTCGGAGGGGCTGCGGTCAACGACTCGAACGCGAAACGGCCCGGCCAGGGCCAGTTCGAAACCATTGATTGCCAGTTTTTGCAGAACGAGAAAAGAGAGAAACAAATCGTCATCAATCATGATCGCGCCGACATCTACAGTACTTTGAAAATACACCCTATTTTTGGTGTCCCCCTCTGCTGATCCAGCATCTTTGGGGGATACAAACACCAACGTGGTTAAAAGGCTCAACCAGAAACTGCCTAGTAAACGAGAGCTCACCCACTAAAAGTCCGAATATTGGTATCGTTAGTCAAGTTTTCGTAAGTAATCGGTAAGTTAGTACTTTACGATGTCATTATCTCTTTCACACGTGACACCAAATATCCAAACCCCGTTCGGGCTCTTCAGTCCAGCAGCGAACAATGGCGCACCGGGAGTGGCGAAACCATCGATAGATATCGGTTTTTGCCCTTTCCTTGTAATGGTCAAGGTCAGCTGGAACTGCCCTTTCTTTCGTTGTTTGAGCAGCAATGAGCCTTCTATGGTGTCCGGAAGAACGAAAGGCGTTGGTGCCTGTATATCGAGCTCGATATATTGACTGTCCTTCAATACAAAGCTGTCATATTGAGAAAAAGGTGCTTTCTTGAATATCGTCCTGTACTGGGAAAGTTTGGAATCCAGTCCAGACTTTGAGTTGGATGCTTCAATGGACAGTACTTTACAACGAGTGGCACTGTTTGCATCAGCAGTTATAGAGCCTACCAGCAATACGAGAGTAAAGACCGCAGTGACGATTTTGCCCTTCATGTTGGTTCATCCTGTTGCATCAGGGGCTTTCATTGATCCAGACAACGCCTACTGTGCCGCCCTGATTATCTTTGATAGTGTAGTGAGTACCTGTCAAATCACCGAAGTCAACCGAGTCAATTCGAGAGATTAGGGGAGACGGGCTGCTGTACAACTGTATCCCGTTATTGGGAGTTTCACTTGCAGTATGGATGGAAAAAAATGGCAGTAGTACCAGAGCCAGCGTCAATGCCGTTATCGTAGCGACTGTAGGAATCCAAACAACCCTCCTGTGATCCAAGAATTCCGTCAACCAGACTCCAATGCGGGATACCAAGGGGGGAAGCTTGTCTTCTGATAGAATCTGATGCTCGACCTGACTCTTAAAACCCTCAAATGTAACATTTGCAAGGTTTTCCTCGTTCATCAAACGTAATAAATCACCAATTTGTGTCAATTCTGAATAGGCTTCTTGATGGTCCGGAGACTCCGATAAAAGACGCTCCACTTGCCGGGCCTTCTTTGGCTTCAGATCGCCGTCAATATAGCGCTCCAGCAGATCTGGCGTCAGTTTGCGCATATGAATCACTCCTCTACCGTCATGGCTCCCTTGAGGTAAGGATCCAGTGAACGTTTTAGCTTCTGTCTGGCGTGATGCAGTCGGGACATGATGGTGCCTTTCGAAACTTTCAATGTCTTTGCCATCTCCGAATATGACATTCCCTCAATTTCTCGCATGATAATGACAGCTTGATGGTACGGAGGAAGTGCATCAACAGCAGTTTGGATATGCTCTGCCAATTCTTTTCTCCCCAATACCTTCACAGGATTGGTATCTAGCCGAGTGCCCATCATGGCGTTGTCGCCAGCCGTTTCGTCTTGATATCCTGTCTTCTCATCAAAATTCATTTTGATTCGCTTACCTGAACGTCTGAGATAATCGATACAGAGATTGACAACAATTCGATACAACCAGGTGTAGAAACTGGAGGTGCCCTGAAAATTTCCAATATATCTGTGAACCTTGACAAAAGCATCTTGTGCGATATCCATTGCATCTTCTCTATTTTTGACCATCCCCAGAGCAATTGAATAGACCTTGCGTTGATAGCGTTCTACAAGTTCTCCAAAAGCGGCATCGTCTCCCTTGTTGCATCGTTGAACCAGCTCTAAATCGATTTTTGAATCAACTTGGCGATCCGCCTTTTCTTTCTGTGGTATGGACAATTTACGAACTGGTTTATTCACTTCGTTTCCCCAAATGCTGTCACGATGGGCGATGGGATTTTGATACCATGAAATCCATATATTTCCCCGCCAATGGCTTGGATGATTTCCGCACGCAATACAACTCTATCACCAAAACTCGACCTGTAGCAATGTATTGGTATTTCTAGACCAGAGTTGTCGCAAACTCGCGTTAGAGTACTTATCCACGTTTTATCCACAGGTCTGTGGATATGCTAAATTAAGGATGGGTTATTTTTGACACCATTCGGTCACATCAATAAATGGCTGTTATTTTTAGACTAAACTCATTTCCAGGGATGGTTTGCCTGTTCTAATTACAATATTTTTGTATGTCATGGTCTGTATGGGGCAATGATGACTCATGTTAGTTATTCACAGTTTTTCTAATTGCTGTAAAATCGGGCAAGTATCAACTAGTGATTCTGCCCAGTCTCTAATTTCCATTTTTTGGACAAGTGGACGACAATTTTGATTTATATCTTTTAAATACAACTGCTTCCAACTCCCTGGCACGCTGCTGCATTTTATCTTCATCTTTCCGGGTTGAATGGGAGTATCCCAGTAGATGTAGTAGTCCATGAATCATCAGGGAGGTAACCTCTTCCGTGGGGGTGTGATGAATTGGGGGAGCTTGCCGAGCAGCGGTCTCCACCGAGATAACAATATCACCAAGCAGCGAAGAATCCCCGTGAAGCACTTCTCCTTCTGACATTGAAAATGACAGGACATCGGTTGGGGAATTTTTACCGCGAAATTCCTTGTTTAGCTTTTGGATAAAGGCATCATCACACAGTAGAATAGAGACCTTGGTGTCTGACTTATTGAGGTATTCAAGCACGCGTATACATCGTCTTTGGATTGTTCGTGAATCGACAATCTTTCGTGCTTTTCGGCTGGTTACCTGAACATACGTCTGGTTAGCGTCACACACAAAGTGTTTCTATCACCATTCCAGATCTTTGTCAGACAGAAACGGAAGTGCTCGTCAGAATGTCATAAGAGTATCGTGTGCCGATATGTTTATCAAAAATTGCCCCCAGTAGCTCCTCTATTGATAATACTTGTTAATACATATAAAAAGATTATATTAGACAGACGCTCTAGACAAAGAGGTAGAGACAGAATTATAAGGTTTGGGGGATGCACGATCCAGGAAACTTTGATGAGAAAACACGGGTAACGGACGGTTCGACGTTTCAGCCTAGTGGACCGACTAATGATGCATTGGTGCTTATATATCCTCCTGGATCGGACATGGGAAAGAAGTATGTCCTCAAGAACAATGTGGTCAATCTCGGTAGGGACACTTCAAACCAAATTGTAGTCAACTCAGATTCAGTCTCGAGACGTCATGCTAGATTGACCATTGAGGCTGGGCAGAGGATGATTACTGACCTTCATAGCACCAATGGCACCTATATAAATAACATGCCTATCCTCTCACATTTTTTGAAGAACGGCGACCAAGTCAAGATAGGCGACTCGATCTTCAAATACCTCGTAGGCAGCGATGTTGAGGCAGCCTACCATGAAGAAATTTACACTATGACCATAAAGGATGGCCTCACTGAAATCTATAATAAACGCTATTTCGATGAAGAGCTGGAACGGGAAATGTCCCGTGCGGAACGGTATCAACGCGACCTGTCTATCCTGATGTTCGATATCGATTTCTTTAAAAAAGTAAATGATACTCATGGGCACCTGGCAGGAGATTATGTCCTTCGCGAGCTCGCTTCCGCCGTTTCCAAGCGGTCCCGACGGGAAGAAGTATTCTCCCGATATGGTGGTGAGGAGTTTGTCATTCTGCTTCCAGAGACAGATAAGAATGGGGCGATGGAACTGGCAGAACAGTTGAGAGTCCTCATCGCTTCCCACTCGTTTATTTTCGAAGGGGAGACCATCCCTGTCACGATCAGCATCGGTGTCGCGACAATGACAGGTGGGGAGAAGGTGCTTCCCCCCGAGTTCATCAAGAGGGCTGATGAGTGTCTCTATCGAGCCAAATCCGCCGGCCGCAACTGCGTATTTGGATAGACTTCAACACCGGTAGTGCTTTGACACACACTTGATAGCTGCATTCTCTTTTATAGAGGAAAAATGAAAAAAATGGATGATTGGTATAAGTCAAATATTACTTCTGCTGATTGCGACGGCTTTTTCTAACTCCCAAATCGCGGATATCCATTGCCTGTTTCGCGATGTATCGAAAAGCCCGACGCATGAGATATTCTTGACCATCATCAGTAGCGATGCGGATATCAACGGTCGTTGGCTCTTTGGCAGAAGGGGTATGGACAATGAGCTTGTTCTTACTTCTAACGGCAACATTCGAGGCCTTCTGATTTCCAAAGTATACTGATAATCCAAGGTTTGAATCGAAACCGCTCCCCAGTATCTCAACAGGCTCACCACCACCAAGCACCCCAGTTTCTGGAGAGATATCTTTGATAGCAAATTCCTCTTTGCAGCCAATGCACAAACAGAGTATGAGCCCTACGAAGAATATCACATGCTTTTTCACTGTTTTCCTCCCTTGGGGTGGTTGTAACACTAGCAACCAAAAGCCAAATCTTATTGTATTCGGTACTAGATACTGGTTTAACAAGTCAAGTGGTTTTGTTTCAAATAACGTTTTTCAGGTTGAACTTCTTGACTTTATTATCAAGAATCATATTGATATTAAAATCATTTAGATAGAAAGAATTCATTGTGGCCAAGCAGAATATACTAATTGTGGATGCTGATCCAGAAAGTATAAAGGTTCTGGAAGTCAGCCTGAAGAAAGTCGGGTATAGTGTGACCCGATCGGAAACAGGCGCAGATGCCCTCGAGCTCATCGGTTTTTCTACCCCAGACCTCATCATTTCCGAAACCAAACTTCCCAAGATGGACGGCTTCGAGTTTTGTACGAAGCTGAAAGAGAATGAAGAGTGGGCTAACATCCCTTTTATTTTTCTCACATCGGAAAGATCTATCGAGGATAAAATTCGAGGTCTCGAGCTCGGCGTCGATGACTACCTGACAAAACCCATTTTTATTCGCGAAATCCTCGTCCGTGTGGCCCTCGGCCTTCAACGGCGGGAGAAGGAGCGTCTCGAACATCGCGGTTCAAAGACGAAATTCTCCGGCAATCTACAGGATATGGGAGTTGTAGATCTGATCCAGACGATTGACTTGGGTCACAAGTCCGGTGTCATTCATATAGAACGGCCTGATGACGAAGGCGACATCTACTTCAGTGACGGGCGTCTCGTGGATGCAGAGACCAGAAGCCGAAAGGGCGCGGACGCGATATACCGGATGCTGGTGTGGTCCGAAGGGACGTTCGAAATTGAGTTCAAACCCATTGAGAGATCTCTGGTGATTGATCTGTCGACGCAGGGCCTCTTGATGGAGGGGATGCGTCGGTTGGATGAGTGGGGACGGCTTCAGGAGCAATTGCCCCCGCTCAGTTCCATATTCGATATTGATGGCGATATTCTGGTGGAGCGGCTCGGCGAGATTCCGGATGAGGTAAACTCCATTTTGAAGAACTTCAACGGAAGGTCGCCCCTTTTAGAAGTGGTGGACAAGGGAGGGCTCGGTGATCTCGAGGCGCTCACAGTAATCACCAAGCTCTATTTCGAGGGGCTGATAACAGAGGTCTCCTCTATTGAGTCGCTCTCTCAGCTCTCCGAATCTCAATCTCCGGACGTTGAGGAAGCGGTCAAGGAAAGTGCGGAGGAACCGACGTCACCGCTTCTTTCGGATGAGACCATTGAGTCTCAGCTGCAGACGGTGGGACAAGGTGCGGGATTTGTCGCTGCGCTGACGACCCCCAGAAAAACCGTAGCGCGATCGCGTTCGGGTTCTGCCAACACTCCTAATGAAGCGGCTTCTCTCGCAGCGAGCGGGGAGAACAAGTCAACCACTTCACCTGGGATGCCGAGTCCTGTGGTGGATGTCACCGATACCATCCTCGGTTTCAAAGTCACACGTCGGCGACGGGATGAGACTGAGCCTGTTTTAAGAGAGTCGACAAACGCTGTTTCTCAGGTAAAGGCCCCGACCTCTGTCCCAGCCGATGCGCTGCCCCCGGAGAATTCCGGCAGCGGTTCCAGAAAGATCGCTGAGGTTCTGGATGAGGAGGTTCCGCCATCTCAGGAGGCGATTCCCGTCGAGGATGAAGATGACGAGTACTTCGAGGCTTCCACCTACGAAGCTTCTCTCGAGCGACCATCGGAGGTGCCGTCCATTCCCCCGGATGAAGAGGAGGAAGAGGAGGACGAGGAGGACTGGGAGGAGGAGGATGAAGATCTCGATGATTATTGGGAAGAGGCGCCGTCCCACCGTGGACGCATCATCGGAATTGTCATTGCGGTTGTTCTAGTGCTCGGGTTAGGAGGCGTCGGTTTCTGGATTTGGCACAAGGACAGAGCAGAGTCCTTTTTCGATAATGCACCTATCGTCAACAAACCCGATGGGAAGTACCGGCCTGCATTGAAAGTCTCCGCGGTGGAGATCGCCGCACAAAGGCCTCCGAAGCCCACGGCCGAAAATCCGGCGAATGATTCTCATGTGGACTCGAATCCTGTAGAGGAAGCGAACGGGGATGAGGCGAGCGTGGAATCCGGTGCCCTGACGGTCGAAGCGACCAACCCCGAACCGCCGCCCCCATCTGATGTTGACGGGCCCCCCGGCGATTCCCAAGCAAAGTACGATGCAGTCATGAGCAAAGCGTTGAAGAGCGGACGCAAGAAGAAGGTCGAGCTCTTGAGAGAAGCCTTGACCTATAACGCGAGCTCCGATCAGGCCATGGCGCTTCTGGCCATTCAGCTGATGGAGCGAAAGGCTTCCCGGCAGGAAGCCATGGCGCTGGCCAAACAAGCGAGTCAATTGAATCCGGACAACGGCGCGGCTTGGATGGCACTCGGTTACGTTCATCAACTCGAAAAGAATGTCGAAGAAGCACGTGCCGCCTATAAAAAGTGTGCAGCCTGCAGCGGCCCGAAGAAATTCGTCAAGGATTGTCGCCTACTCGCTCATTGATGCAGTCCACCTCATAACTCAAGATTCGATGGACCTCCGAACAGAAAATTGGACCTTGAGGGCAATAGAAGGACATAGTAGATCGTTAAAGAGTGGAAGGAGGGGTGCTTGCCCGATATCGAAGAAAAACCCATAGAGGAGCTCTCACATCAGCGAAAGACCGATCCCGTTGCGGTTGCTGGTGGTACGTTCGGGGTTGTGTTAGTGGCCGGCATCATTTGGGCACTTCCGGTTATCGCTGCTGCCGGCGGTGCGATCGATGACGGGGTGAGCGAAGAGGGAACGGAGCCCTTCGAGTACATCGAGGCGCGGTTACTCAAATTCGGCGAGATAAAGGATCCCAAGGCGCTGCCCGATAGGATAGTGCCGGCTCAGCCTACGGCTCCGGAGAATGTGCTACCTCTCGATCGAAACGAGAACAAGGAAGAACCTGAAGAAAAAGAGGAGAAGCCGAAGCCGCAAGCCGATGCGATTTCTGATGACAAGCTTCGCCAGGTCTTCGAGAAGGCGAGAGCATTCGCAGAGATACAAGACGATTATATTCCGGAGGGACATCCCGATGGGGTTCCGGATGGAGACGTGACGGATCCGGCGCTCGCTTCTTTGGGGGCCACCTACGGTCACCGGATCAAACGCTTGTTCTTGGAACGGTGGGTCGTCCCCACCTTGTTGTCTGAAGCCACGCTCAAGAAGCTGAGCGCGAAAATCAATATTCGCGTGGATATCGATATGGCGATAACCTCCACGAAGTTCCTACGTAAATCCGGCAATCCCATGTTTGACGACTCCGTTCAAACTGCCATTGACCGCGTTCAGAAGGAGGTTCGTAACCTGCCCCCGCCACCAGAAGCCATCGCATCCAATATTTTCGGGGGCGGCATCAATCTGAAATTCAACGGACGTGAAGCGACTTACGAGTAAATGCGTTTCGCGGAATGCTGACAGTCTCAGCCGTTGAGGAAAGACTGTGTTAGAGGTGCAACAATGAGAAATTTACTGGGCTTGATCATCGCATCAGCGCTGTTGACCTTGAGCATTGCCCTGCTTCCCATACGGGCGACCTCTCAGAAGAAGGCCGAAGAGGGTGACGAGGAAGAGCGCCTGCCGCTTATAAGTGAGAATGCACCTCTCGAGGTGGAGATATGGGGGGGAATTCGAGATCTGTATAAAATCGCTGTCCCCAAACCCCTCGGCAGCGACAGTCTGGCGAAAGACGTCCAAGAGATTGAATCGCAGGATTTCAAGCTCTCGAGCCTTTTCGAGGTGCTCGATCCCAAGTCATACCTGGCGGACCTCAACGCCGAGGGGATGTCCATTGTCAAAGATCCCTGGGTCCAAGTGGGCGCGCAGGGGGTCTCGAAGTGTCGCGTAACCGGCGGCTCAGGACAGGTGAAGCTGGAGTGCAAGCTCTACGAAGTGGCGCGGGGGGCTACCCCCGTCCTCTCGAAGACCTTTACCGGAAGTGATGGCGTCAGGTTGTTGGTCCATAAATGGGTGAACAAGGTGATCGGGTATTTCACCGGAGAAGACGGCGTTTTCGGAACCCGGCTCCTCTTCTCCCGAAGGGTCAACGACAAGATAAAGCACATCATGGTGGCGGATTGGGCTGGCGGTAGCGTTGGAAAAGTGACCCGGAACAAGTCCATCAACCTGCTGCCGGCGTGGGGACCCGGAGGAAGTATCTTCTACACCTCGTTCGTAGAGGGATTCCCCTATCTGTACCGTACCGGACAACGTCAAGCCGTGCTTAAGAACCCAGGGCTCAATATGGGCGCCGCGTTTAGCGGAAACAGGATGGCCGTGGTGCTGTCGAAGGACGGAAACCCGGAGATCTATGTCGGCAATGCTGACGGATCCGGTTTGAGGCGCCTCACCCATTCGGGATCCATCGACGTATCCCCCACATGGAGCCCGGACGGTTCGCAGATTGCCTTTGTCTCCGACCGGCACGGGTCCCCTCAGGTGTTCGTCATGAGCGCCGGAGGGGGTGGCGCCAGGCGGGTAACCTTCAAGGGGTCGTACAACCAAACCCCAAGCTGGTGCCCCCGAGGGGGGTCGAATCTCATCGCCTTTACCGGACGGGACAGCGGCACCTATGACATTTTCACGGTGGATACCGCCTCCAAGCAGATTCGCCGGCTCACCCAGAGACAGGGGCGAAACATGGACCCCGCGTTCTCCCCGGATTGTCGCGCGGTGGCCTTTCACTCGTCGCGCGGTGGCATCTTCATCTCCAATCCGGAGGGCCTCAATCAGAACCTGACGATCAAGGGCGCCGCAGACACTATTCGTTGGTCCCATTGACCCGCTTCCGATCCCCCCGCGCCAACAGGTGACCTACCGAAACAGTATATAGTCTAGTGCTTTTGATCTTTTTTAACGAGTACACCATACATCAATCCAGCCTTGAACGGGCGTGGATTTCCCAGATACAGCAACAATCTGAATCACCGGACTTTGGAAGAAGGAGGGACCGTATCTGGCATCTGAGGTCCCGGAGGGATCTCCAGGGTCGGCGGCGGACTGATGGGGACGGCCAGGGGCTCATTGCTTTCCATGAGGAGCCGGACAACCGTGAGCACTGTGAAGGTTCCCAGGACAATCAGAATGACGAGCAGCACGATCCATTTGGAGCGGGATGACTGGCGGCTCCAAAGAGAGGGGGCGGTTCTGGAGAGGGCCTCTCCCCCCAGCCACGAGTCTTCCATTGCCGGAGAAAAAGGGACTTCACCCGTTGATATGTCGGTCGGCCTGGCGGTGAGTCGCTCGTCCCCCTCGAAATCCTCTGACTGAGATAACGCATCGCTCATCTCCGCGGTACTCGAGAAACGAAGAGACGGGTCTTTGGACATGGCTTTGAGAATAGCGGCCTCGAGAACAAGCGGGATTTCCGGATTGATGCGCCGGGGAGCGAGAAAGGGCCCCGCCATGATATTGAAGAGGATCTCGTTATACGATTTGCCCGTGAAAGGGCGCTGTCCTGTAAGAAGCTCGTAGAGAATAACCCCCAATGCATAGATGTCCACTCGGTCCGACTCTCCCGTACCCTTAACCTGCTCCGGCGCCTTGTAGTATGGCGTGCCCACAATGGTTCCCGGTCTCGTAGAATCCAGCACCGCAGCGGATTCGATGATTTCTGAGATACCGAAATTGAGCAGCTTCACGCTGTCCTCTCCGCCCTTTTGCGTGACAAAGATGCTCTTGGGAGAGAGATCCCTGTGGGACATCCCGTTGCGGTGAGCGGCTCCCAACCCCATGAGCGCCTGTTGGACTATCTCGACGGCACGCACTGTCGCGAGGGGCTTTCGTTTCCGCTCCTCGAGCAACACCTTTAACGATGCTCCCTCGAGACGAGGCATCACCAGATAGGGCGCCGACGCATAGGTCCCATTCTCCAAGATAGCGCCGATGTGTGGATGCTTTAGGTCTGCGGCCCGTCTGGCCTCCTGAACAAACCGGGCCATCACCTCGGTGTTGTGGCAGAATTTTTCTTTCATCAACCTGACAACCAGATCGAGGGGATCGGTGATATGGGTCACCTTGTACAGAGTGCTCAATCCATCCCTATCGATACACTCATCGATACGATACTTGCTGTCGATGACCGTTCCTGGTCTCAGGGCTTCACCAGATGTCGTCATTGTGGACAAATTTTGTATCACCGATTGGGGGTAGGGGCAACCGATGACCTATCTCAGGTCGAATAAGGCAGATTCGATGAATCACATCACCGCCTGAACCGGTGGATCGACACGTTCATCAACAGCCCGACACCGAGCATACAGGTGAGAATTGATGACCCTCCGTATGAAAAGAGCGGGAGGGTAACCCCCACAACCGGCATTATGCCCATCACCATGCCGAGGTTGATGAGGACCTGCCAGAAGTAAATGGACCCGACCCCCACAGCGATGACGGAACCGAACCGATCTCTGGAGTTGGCCGCGATACGGACACACCACAAAATGAGGATGAAGTATAGAAGGATCAGCGTTATCGCGCCGATGAAACCATGCTCCTCGGCGAAGATGGCGAAGGGAAAGTCGGTGCTCTGCTCAGGGAGGAAGTGGTGAGGTCCGGCGGTTCCATGAAGAAACCCCTTCCCGGTGACCTTCCCCGATCCCACCGCGACCATGGACTGGAAGGCGTGCCACCCGGCGCTGAGCCGGTCAGCCTCCGGGTCGATGAATGAGTTGAGGAACGAGATGATCCGCTTCTTCTGGTATGGTTTGAGCAGGTAGCTCCACCCCAGGATAGAGACCACCGGTGCGCTCGCCAGCATCGTGATGAACGATGTCATCCTGAGGCGGGTGAGCATCATGATGCTGAGAAAGATGAGAAGCCCCAGCAGGGCCGTACCGAGGTCGGGTTCCTTTAGGATGAGGAACATCGCCAGGACGGTCATCGCCGATGGGATAATCAGGTCCCCGAGCCGACGGCCTTCGGTGTGCGGGGGATCATGGTGCAGGAACTTCGCGAGCCCGACCACGAGGAATATCTTCATCAGCTCAGACGGTTGAAACCGGGGGAACATGGCGCCGAACGAAATCCATCGAACCGAGTTGTTGACTTCCGTACCGACGAATAACACGAGGACCAGGAGTAAGATGCCCGTCCCGTAGAGGGCGTAACCGAACCGCTCATAGTGGCGATAGTCGATGACCGCCACCACAAAGGCAGCCATCCCGGAGAATACGATGAAGTAGATTTGGGAGAGATAGAGGTCGGGCATGTTGGATGCCGATCCCGTGCTATACGCGTTGATGACCCCCGCGAGGCAGATGAGGAACACCACGGTGAGCAACACCCAGTCAACATTATCTCTGAATCGATGCGCGAGAGCTCGCGGCATGGGAATCGGTTACCTTCGATGAGCGGATGCCGCGGTGGTTTCTCCCTCGTCAGAGGTAACCCGGGACGGTCGGTTGGGGTTCTCGGTTGAGTCGGCGATAAGTGGGGTCTCCTCCCGCGGAGCGATCTCTTCGAAATAGCGGCGGGCGATCTCGACACCAACGGGGGCAGCGTGCTCACCGCCGGCACCGCCGTGCTCGATAATGGTAATAATGGCAATTTCGGGCGCGTCCGCCGGCGCGAGGGCCGCGAACCATGCGTGATCCCGGTTGAGGTAGTAATGTCGCGCGAGATCGTCGCCGGGTTTACGCTTCCGACGCGCCACCTGGGCGGTGCCCGTCTTTCCGGCCACGCGAACACCGTCGACCCTGGCGCTGTAAGCGGTCCCGTTCTCCTCCTCCACAACGCCCACCAATGCGTCCATAATCAAATCGAGGGTCCCCTGTGAAACGGCGGTCCGGCGGATCACCTCGGGATAGAAGTCGCGAACCAGATCCCCCTCCGAGGTTTCGATGCGGCGGACCACCTGCGGCCGGTATACCGTGCCGCCGTTGGCGAACGCAGAGTAGGTCATCGCCATCTGGATGGGGGTCACCTTCACGTTCCCCTGTCCGATGGCCGTATTCAACGTGTGTCCGATGCGGAATTGCCCGGGGAGCTTCTCGGCATACCAGGCCTTTGTGGGGATGAATCCGGGGGCCTCGGAGTTATATCCGACCCCCGTCCGGGATCCGAGCCCGAACTCCTTGGCGTATCGCGCGATGGTGTCCATCCCCGTGATCTCCGCCAGGTTGAAGAAGAAGACATTACACGATACCACGAGGGCATCGCGGAGGGTCAAATCGCCATGGGGCTTGGGACAGCGGAAGGAGCGGCGGCCGAGCTCATGGAAACCGGAGCACTCGAGGACATCCTCGGGGGTGATCTTGCCCTCCTCCAGAGCGGCGATGGCCGTGAACGGTTTAAATGTCGACCCGGGGAAGTAATTCTCGTAGATCGTCTTATCCAGTCTCGGTCTGAATGGGTTCTCGTTGAGGGCCTCCTGATCCTCGAAGGTCAACCCGGAGGTCATGAGGTTGGAGTCGTAGGAGGGCTTGCTGGTGGCCGCGAGAATTCGTCCCGTGTCTACCTCCAGGACGACCGCCGCCGCCGAGGGATGCCCCCTCAGAGACTGGGAGACGATCTTCTGGAGCGCCATATCGATGGTGAGGATCACGTCGTGTCCCGGACTCGGCTCCTGCATTCGAGGCTCCGGGAGGAGCTTCTCGGACTCCAGCCGCGGAAGGGGCAACCCTCGGGCATCCACCACCTTCTTCCGCCATCCCCTGACGCCGCGCAACTCCCCCTCCATCAGTCGCTCGACACCGATGCGCCCGATTCGGTCTCCGGCGCGATAATCGTCCTCGACCGTGCCCTTCAACTTTTTAATATCATCCCCGTTGACCTCATTCATATAGCCAATAAGGTGGCTCGCCATGGAACCGTACGGATAATATCTGATAGGAACGTCGACGACATCTACACCGGGCAGGTCCTCCTGATGCGCTTTGATGGCGAGCAGCTGGTTCTGCGTGATGCTCTCCTGGACGGTGACCTGCTGAAACCGGCGGATGTCCTTGGGATTGGCCAGGCGCTCCGCGATCTTCTTTCGCATCTCATCCGACTGCTTTTCGTCGAGCTGGAGGAGCTCCACCAAACGGGTGAACCCCTTGCTGGAATCGAAATAATGGGGAATGACCACCACGTCGTGCGCAGGTGTGCTCGTGGCCACCACGCGGCCCTTGCTATCGAAGATGCGTCCCCGAACCGCGGGAATCTGAACCGTGCGAATGACGTTGTTCAGGCTCTGTTCGCTGTGGGTCTTGCCGTCGATGAGCTGGAGCTGCACCAGCCGACCAACCAGAACGAGAAAAGTCAACACAACAAACAGCCGTATCCAACGGTATCGCCGCCGAAACTCAGAAAGCTCACTACGAGAAGAAACAAACATCAGCCGTGGAGAATCCTTCCTTTACCGCGTCGTCGTCTCGGTATCATCCGTTCGAGCCACCCCGTTATTCCGAAGATGAGGGGGGCGAATAGCGCAGTTGCACCAGCACGAGAGACTACAATCTTGAAGTGAATAAGTAAACTGCCAAAATCCTTGTCGAACAATGCGCGGATCAATAGAAGCATGAGGCTTGACAGCACCGCAAGCACGAATACCAAGATAATCTCGAAAAACCACCCTTGGAAAAAAAGTCTCAACGCAGCAACCCTCGATATCAGAAAAACACCCACCGTCATGAAAGTATGAAGGCCCATTGGACTTCCTGCAAAGATATCAGTCATGTAGCCAATAGCAAACGCAAGAAGAACGCCATGCGAGGCGTTGTAATCATGAAGAGCGATATACAGAACAATGGGAAAGCTCATATTCGGAATAAATAAGTCGAAAGGGATTATCTGCGCAAATGTGGCTTGTAGTATCAGGAGAACAAAGCTCGTAAAAATAATGGCGACACTATGCACGGCTCACTCTCCCCGGCCCTTCTTCTTGTCCTTGGGAGGCTTGGTGATGACGAACACTTCTTTGAGCCTGGAGAAGTTGACCGCCGGCTCCACCACGACTTTCTGAAACAGCCCCAGGTTCTCCCGCGTGACAGAGAACACGCGGCCGGCCAGAATTCCCTCCGGAAATTTCCCGCCGGCGGCGGAAGTGAAGAGCTGGTCCCCCTCCCGGACCTCGTCGGAGCGGAGCAGGTACTCCACGTCGCAGGTGTACCGGTCGAGCTCGCCGGTTCCCCTGAGAATGCCCTGGGCGCCGTTCCGCTGTACGACAACGGGGACCTGGCTCTTTCGATCCACTGTGAGCAGCACCTCCGAATAGGATCCCGTGGTTTCCGTGATCTGGCCCACCAGGCCGTCATAGGTCACCACCGGCATAGCCTTGCTCACCAGATCCTCTCCGGCTTCGATACGGAGACGCACCACCCGGAACTGCTCCGAGGTGCCGCGGCCGATCACCCGGGCGGCCTTGAGCTCTCCGCCGAAGGTGTCCGCGAAGCCGAGCATCTGCCGCAGGCGCCGCACCTCCTGGGCCGACTCCAGATACAGATTATTCTCGGCCCGCAGGCGCTGGAGCTCGAATCGAAGCTGCTCGTTCTCCTCTTTGACATCGACAAGATACATATAATCTGTCCACACGTCGCCGATGAACTCGGCCGCCGCGGTGGCCGCCCATTGAATGGGGGCCGAGATGGTGAGGATCACCCGATCGACCGGGTTGAGCTGGCTCTCTTCACTGAGGTTGGCTTTGAGGAAGAAGAACGGCACCACCAGGGCAACCATACATACAATCGCATCTCTATAGCGTTTAAAGAATGACATGGTGCCGGCAGCGCTAGCCGGTGGTTATCTCGCGGAGAAGATCCAGATTGTCGAGGGCCTTCCCCGAGCCCATCACGACAGCGGAGACCGGATCGTCACAGACCATCACCGGCAGGCCAGTCTCTTCGCGAATCAGAACGTCGAGGTTCTTGAGTTGGGCGCCACCACCCGTGAGAACGATGCCCTTGTCGATGATATCCGCGGACAGTTCGGGCGGGGTGGATTCAAGTGCTTTCATGACCGCTTGCACGATGACGTTGATGGGCTCGCTGAGGGCGTCGCGGATTTCGTCCGAGCTAATCTCGACCGTCCGCGGAACACCGGCGACCAGATCACGTCCTTTGACCTCAATGTATTCCACATCCTCCGACGGATAGGCATTGCCGATCCGAATCTTAATCTTCTCGGCGGTCTGCTCGCCGATCGCCAGATTGTACTTCCGTTTGAGGTAGGCCATGGTGGCGTCATCCATCTTGTCGCCGGCGACGCGGACGGAATGGGAGTACACAATACCCGCGAGGGAGATGACCGCGACCTCCGTCGTGCCGCCGCCGATGTCGACTACCATGCTCGCCGAGGGCTCTATAACCGGCAACCCCGCGCCGATGGCCGCCGCCATAGGCTCTTCGATGATGAACACTTCCCGGGCGCCCGCGCTCTCAGTAGACTCCCGCACCGCACGCTTTTCCACCTCGGTAATGCCGAAGGGAACGCAGATGACCACCCGTGGTTTCACCAGCGTTTTCCGACGGTGAACTTTCTTGATGAAATAGTTGATCATCGCCTCGGTGACCTGGTAGTCGGCGATGACCCCGTCCCTCAAGGGGCGAACAGCCTCGATGTGTCCCGGGGTTCGTCCGAGCATCTCCTTGGCGGCATGTCCCACTTCGAGGACCTTCTTTACGCCCCGAGAGTCCTTTTGTACGGCAACGACTGACGGTTCGTCGCAGACGATTCCCCGGCCCTTCTCATAGATCAATGTCGTCGCTGTGCCGAGATCGATGGCCAGGTCATTGGAAAACAGGCCGTACAGCCAGTCAAAAATCATTTCACAATTCCTCGCATCCCAGCGACTGCAAAGTGACAGTTCCTCACGAGCATACCCTTGCAGAATAGTGGCAGATACGCTGAAAGTATTGACATTACTATCTATATCGTCGCATTATGCGACTCAAATCACTGTTATTACTACCAGATGCCCTTTTTTGTTTCAAGAGCCAATATACTAATTATCAACATTCATTTTTGCCTATATACGTCTCTGCCCCAAACGATATTCCTCATAATACCCCCCAAAAACAGGTTTCCTCTCTTCAAATTCAAGATAAACTAGAGAACCAGACCCCAACAGAAGATTGATTACAGGAAGCAAGTAAAATGAAAATTTTTATCGATACTGCAAAGGTTGCCGAGATCCGTCGATGGGCCGACATCGGGATTATTGACGGTGTTACGACGAATCCCTCACTCATCGCCAGAACGGGCCGCAATTTTGACGAAGTGGTCCGAGAGATCTGCTCGATAGTCGATGGGCCGATCAGCGCGGAGGCGGTCGCTCTCGAGGCGGAAGCCATGATTGATGAAGCTCGGGAGCTCGCGGCTATCCACCCGAACATCGTGGTCAAGATTCCGATGACCGAGCCCGGGTTGAAGACGGTGAACGCGGTATCCGCAGAGGGCATCAAGACCAATGTAACCCTCTGCTTTACGGCGTCGCAGGCGCTGCTCGCAGCGAAAGTCGGGGCCACCTATATCAGCCCGTTTATCGGAAGGCTCGACGAGATTTCGACTCGGGGAATGGATCTCGTTTCGGATATCGTCGATATATATGATACCTATGATTTCGAGACCCAGGTCATCGTCGCCTCCATCCGAAATCCCCTCCACTTCATCGAAGCCGCGGAGATGGGAGCCCATGTGTCCACGGTTCCCCCTGATGTGCTCGGACAGCTCTTTCGACACCCGCTCACGGATATCGGTATTGAACGATTTCTGGCCGATTGGCAAAAGGTTCCCAAGTGAATCCCGCTTCGGATATAGGGGTGGTTTAAACCGCCGAGTTCCTGTAAAAACGTCTTTGATACTGTTTCTAATCGATAATTGAGTACACTTTTACACATACGTCCTGAAAGCCGTGAGGCGCCAGCGACAACTCGGAGAATTCGATGAACGACGAGAAGGATCAGAAGGATATCAAAGACAAGAAGCCCTCAAAGAGCCGACCCAATTTCATCCTCATCGGCGTCGTTGTGGCGCTGGTGTTGCTGGTCATGTGGTCCACCGACAAGGACGGTGGAGACAGCCGGCCCGCCAACGAGGTCGCCCGCGCCGAGAAACCGAAAGTCATATCCATCGAGCAGGTGATCTCCAGACTCGGAAGGACCCTCGCCATCGGCGACGGCGCCCTCTCCGTCAAGGCCAAGGGCACTCAGATCCTGCAGCCGGCAGAGGTGGAGGGCGCAACCGAGGCATTGGACCAAGCGGATCTCAAGGCTTTCATCGACCGCCTCGAACAGGCGGAAATCAAACATATCCTGGTGGACCCGAAGGTCGCCCGCCGCAACCCCCTGCCGAAGAATACCGTCATGAACCGGCTGGCCCTGGCCCGCCCCGCGGGACGACTCACCGCGAGATACATGACCAAGGACCTGTTCGTCTACAAGCTCGGCAAGCCGCCCCTGGAGATTCCCATCGCGGTCAAGCAGATATTGACGGCGATCGCCCGGGCCGCTTTCGCCGGAGAGGAGATGGAGGTCGCCGAGATGCCGGAGGCCGCCACCCAGAAGGGGAACTGGACCATGATGCTGACGGTCCGCCCGCTTCAGAATACGCACATCTCCTACCACGCCGTCTCGGCGAAGACCCTGGCGGAGGCCGCGAAGAAGCTGGGGGAGAGGGCACGCCGCTACTACACCAAGCGGGAGCGGTTCGCGAAACGCTACGGACCACTGGAGGTCGCACTGTCCAAGATCCTGACCGTGGAGCTCGAGGTGCTGTTCGATGAGGGGACCTACCTGGGGCCCCGGGACAAACTGTTTATGTGGCGTATCATCGATCCGGGCATCCACGGGATTCGAATGCAGATCGGTAAGGACACCCACTACCTGCCCCCCTGGTACTCGGTGGCCAACAACCTCAGGACGGTCAAGATGCTTTTCGAGCGGGTGAGCAGCCACCTGGGGCGGAAAGACAAGAATTATTGGAAGAAACCGGAGGTCCCCTTCGACCGCTTCAGGACTGTGCACTGGCGGGAGAAGCAACCCGGCGGGGAGGTCGAGGAGCTCTACCGGTTCTCCCCGCGGATGCCGACCATGAAGGATGTTACCCGGGAGAACATGGTCAAGGCCCTCAAGGGGCTCGGGGACTGGATCGCCGACAATCAGACTGATCCCGAGGGGCGGTACGTCTACCGATATTTCCCCACTCGGGATGAGGAAAACGACGAGTACAACATGGTGCGCCACTGCCTCGGCCCCTTCTCCATGGCGCTCACCCAGGAGTTCGCCCCCAACCCGAAGTACAAGGAGAAGGCCGAGGCGGGCATGCGCTATATCGAGAAGCACCTCCGCTGGGGGGGCGCTCCTCGAAAGGCCGACGGCACCATCGACAACGCGGCGAAGACCTGGATGAACAAGCCCCTGCCCGGGGAGAACGTGGCCATCCTCGATTTCCCGGAACCCCCCCGGGGCACATGGTCCGCCAAGCTGGGCGGGGTGGCCGTGGCCATCCTGGGATACACCCAGTACAAGCGCGTGGGGTGGGAGCTCGGGCCGGAGCGGGAGAAGGTCCTCAACGGGCTCGCCAATTTCCTGCTCTATATGCAGAACCAGGAGGAGGGGAACTTCCACCATTACTATGTGGCTCAGGAGAACCCCTACTACGGCACCCGCAACTCCATCTATCCGGGAGAGATCCTCTACGCGGTGGCGAGGCTCTACGGCGAGACCAAGGACGAGCGATATCGCACCGCGTTCCAGCAGTCACTCAAGGCCAACCTGGAGTGGTTCAAGAACCAGATGGCCCAACGGCTCCCGGACGGCACCTACGAGGAGGAGCACCGGAAGAACCTGGTGCAGTTCCAGCCGTGGATCGCCATGGCCATGGACGAGATGTACCGCTATGATCCCGACCCCTCCTACGTGGAGGCGTCGAACCTCGTGTCCCTCTGGATACTCGACACCTACCAGTTCGACGAGACGCGGGCGTTCCTCCCCGACTATCTCGGCGGCTACATGAAGGTGATGGACGAGCTGCCCGCCATGCACTCGTTCGTCTATACAGAGGGAGTGGCCGCCTCCTACGATCTCGCCAAGCGGGCCGGCGTGGAGAAGCCCATCGTGGACAAGCTCAGAAAGGGGGCGCTGCTCACCGCGCGGTTCCTGATTCAGCAACAGGCCCGCCCCGGCGAGAACGACTTCTACTACCCCAACCCCAAGAAGGCGGCCGGTGCGGTCCGGTACTGCATGAACCACAATAAACAACGCATCGATTATACGTATCACGCCCTCAGCTCCGCCTACCGTATCCTACGGGCCTCCACCGATGAGGACTACGCTCTGGCCAACGCCATCCCCATGCCGGAGAAGTGGTAGCCCGACTGGAACGGCATCATCGTTTCGGTAACAATGGCAAAGTTCGAAAGAAGCGGATAATATCTACCTATGTCGCCGAAGACATCAACAAAGCACTTTCTCATTGTCGTGATGATTATAAGCACCACTGTGTGGGCGGAAGCCGGCGCGAGCCGGAAGGAGGTTCCCGACAAGGTGGTCCGGAAGCTGGAGCGCTCCCTCACTGCCGGGGAGCCCGGCGCGAAACTTCTGGGGAAACCCTACTCGGGATACCTGGAGCAACACCAGTCCCGGACCTTCGCCGTCTCCGTCGAGGAGAAGCGGTGCTATAGATTCGTCGCGGTCGGAGGGGGTGGCGCGGACGATCTCTCTCTCGTTCTCAGGGCCGGAGACCGGGAGGTCGCCCACGATCGTATCTCCGGGAAGCGCCCTGCGATGAGATGGTGCTCTGCTCAAAAAGGTGTCGTAGCGGTGGAGGTCTCGATGTACGAGGGGGAGGGCGCGTTTGTTCTACTGGTCCTCGAAGACAAAAAGGCTAAAATGGCGAAGAAGATCGGTGGAGAGGGGAACGATTATCTCTCCATTCGGATTCGGCAACTCTACGGGCAGTTCGCCGATGGCAAGCGGGCCCACACGCCGCTGATTCGAGGGAACCTCGCCACCGGTAGCGTATCCGAAAATGCGGTCAGGCTGAAGGTCGGCCGCTGCTACGTGGTGATCGCCTCGGGGAGCGCCTCGGTTCGGGAGCTGGCCGTTTCGGTTCTCGATGCCAAGGGGGAGATCCTCGCGACGAATACCACCCCAAGCGCCTATCCGGTGATCCCCGACGTCTGCCCGATAGCGGATGGTGAATTTCGGTTGCGAGTGGAGATGGTGAGGGGGTCTGGGCCCTTCGGTGTCCAGGCTTTCGCGGATTAAGGTCTCTGGTCACCAGGGTTTGGCGTTCTGGGCGGGGTATCGGGAGGTCAGCGGCCGCTCCAGTATGGGCCGAAGCTCCTCCGCCAGAGTGGTGCGATCGACGGGTTTAGTCAGATAGCAGGTGATGCCGAGATTCGTGAGGATGGTCGCCTCCCGATCCCCGCCCTTCTGGGTGGCGACGATGATGGAGACATCGTCATTGGAATTGTCTCCTCGCAGCATCGCGATCACCTCGAGACCGTTGACCTCGGGGAGACTCAGATCCAGGATCACCGCGTTTGGCCTCACCTCTTCAAACATCTTGAGGGCCATCGCGCCGCCTGTCGCGGAGTATACCCGACACCCCGGAACCGTCGCCTTGGCGATTTCGTGAACGCAGGACCGAAACTCCGGATCCGGATCCACCACCAACAATCTCCCGCGACTGCCCACGGGGGTCGATCGAGGCGCCTCGGGAGGGATGGAAGAGAGCCGTCGGGCGCTCCGCCGCTTGGCGGTGGTCGACATTCCTCCCGTACCAAGGGGAAACGGGTGCTCCTCCTGGGGGAGGGTCATCTGGGCGATGTGGTAGAGCTCCTCCAACAGCTCATCGCAGTTGGCGAAGCGCTCCTTGGGATCTTTGCTGAGGGCGCGGAAAACCATCTCGTCGACACGTTCGGGCAGCCCCGGCCGCCGTTCCGAGGGAAAGACCGGCATCTCGGAGATGTGCTTCCGAATGATCTCCACCCAGCTGTCGCCATCGAACGGGAGGGTGCCGGTGAGCACCTCGAACGCGGTCACTCCGAAGGAATAGATATCCGTGAGCGGGGAGCGATCCGAGCCGGGGAGGTCCTCCGCCAGCTCGGGCGCCAGGTATCCGGGGGTGCCTACGAGCGCGCGGGTTTCGTGCTCTATCTCGACATTTCGTACCAGGCCGAAATCCATAATCACCACTCGCGCCCCGTTGTCCGTGACCATGATGTTCGCGGGTTTGATGTCCCTGTGGACGACTCCCGCGCGGTGAATCGCCGCGAGGCCGCACGCGGCCTGCATGAGAATATCGATGGCGTTTCCGAGGGGAATGAAGAACCCCCTGCGGTTGTGGGAATCGATGATATACTCCAGACTCTCGCCATCGAGATATTCCATGACGAAGTACAGAGACCCCTTATGTTGGGCGAAAGAATATATCTGAGCGACATTGTTGTCGCGTACCGAGGCCATTCCCACGGCCTCCTGCTGGAATCGAATGGCGCACTCCGCAGAGGTGTCGAGCTCGGGGAGCAGGAACTTGATGGCGACTTTGCGTTTGAGAGACATATCCTGCGCGAGAAAGACCGTTCCCATAGCGCCGCGCCCCACTTCATTGAGCAGCTTGTACTTGTCCTCGAGGATAACCGGTGCGGCGACCAGATCAATGGTGTGCCGGGTCTCCTTGGTGGACCCCATTTCCGGCATAGTGGAGACGCGTCCGGGTTTCTCTCCGAAACCGCGGGTTGATATGATCGGTGAAGACGGCCGCTTCGATCGATTTTCACATCGGTCGCAACGGGTTCTGTTCTTCTCCACCGGCACACCGCAGATTTCGCAACGCATGAGTCCTGTCCCTCAATCTGGATTACTTCTTCTGTCTATATGCCCCATCGCGGATTGAGGCAACCTATAATTGAGTAGCCTAACGATACGGATATCCTCAACAAAAGAATAGTTTACTATGGTTTAACTTGAATACTGCCGATCAGTTATCTCCTTCCGGAGGGCGATCCAGAAACAGGCGAGGTTGTCTGCTACTGGCACCAATATGCCATGATTTCCGGGCTTGTTATTCGGCGCCGTCCTCTCGTCAGGATCAGCTACGGGTGCGGTGGGTCTGGTCCGAGCTGCCCATATCTTCAAGCCTCAGTCCTCTCGCGATGGAAACCTTGTTTTAGGACTTTTGTAGTTGAGAACATTCAAAGAGCGTTTTATATATCTGTCGATGAACGATCAGATTGATTCAGATCACGTGGCCCGTGTCGTCATACCGTACTTCCTGCGTTCGCTGATGAGAATCGAACGCGAGCGTGTCGGTCTCTCTCAAAAGGAAGCATCGCTTGAAGCTGGATGGGCTTCGGGAGTCTGGGGAGCGCTGGAGAGAGCCGCCCGTCCGGTCGACCGAGACCAGTGGATTCAGGCGGTGGGGGTCCTCTCGCTGGCCACCTCCGATATCGTAAAGCGGTTGAACGGGTTCATCGGAAAATACCCCAGCATCTGGTTGGAGAGGATTTCCGCCATGGAGCTGGAGATCTGCGAACGCCCGGTGACAGCCCCCCATATCATCCGTTCCGGCAAGGTCGTCAACGTGGATCTCAACCCCATTCGGCCGAATCTGTATCACGAGCTCTCCAATTACTGCAAAGATGCCACCGAGCTCATCGCGTTCGCCGTCGATTTGGACTGCTATGCGGCGCGAGAGGTGACGCTCCCCCCCTCTACCAGGGACCGGGCCTCTTCGATGCCGGAAGACCGCCGGGAGCAGGTCATCCTTCTCATCCGGGAGATGTCGCCGGAGAAATTCGGTCTTCTCGAGCGCATCATGGACAAGTTCATCCGGTACTCGGCCCGTGAGCTGGCGCAGGCCTACCAGCACTTCTCGCTTTCAGTGAAGAAGCGGTGACTTCCTTACCGCGCTGGTGCTGGTGGCTCTTCATCTTCTGGACGATCACCGCACCGGCGGCGGGGATTTTCGGGGTGACGCTCCCGCTTCTCGAATCCCTCGGCTACGAATACTCTCTTTTCGCATCACTTCTCTGTTCCCTGGCGGCGGGACAACTGGCCGCATGCACCCCTTCCCGTTTGCGCGGTCGAACGCTTCGCCTGAACCAGCGGTTGCCCATCCTCGCGATTTACCTCCGAGCGGTCGCTCCGGGCCTCCTCATCGCGGCATTGCTGCTCATCGTCTCCCTCGGAAACGGCCTGAGGGTCCCCTTTTGCAACATCCGGGAAGGGCTCGCCTTCTACCTGCTCATGCCGATCTCCGCCGTGCTGATCGCCGCGGCTATCGGGCTGGCGCTCGGACTCGCCACCACCGGATCGCGTCTCCCGTCCCTTCTCTACCTGCTTCTCTACGGGATCGGTCTGTTCAGCGCAGTGATGTCGTTTCACGGCACCCCGGCGGTCTATGTATTCAACCCCTTTTTCGGTTATTTTCCCGGCGTCCTCTACGATCGGCTGGTCCAGGTGGAGCTCCGCCTGGTGACCTATCGCGTGACGACGTGTTGCCAAATACTATCCATTCTCTCTGTGATCCACCTGCTGCTTGACAGGCGGACGATGCGGTTGAAGGTGGAACGGGGGCGATTGCGCTCGGCCAGCGGCCTCTTCGCCACGGCGACCATCATTCTAACCCTGACCCTGCAATGGATGGCCCCGGCGCTCGGACACCGTATCACCCGCGAGGATCTAGAGCACCACCTGAGCCGCCACGTGACGACCTCGCGGCTCGACCTCTTCTTTCCGGAGGCGACCAGTAATGATGTGGTGGAGGCGCTCACCGCGGACGCCGGGTTCAGCCTCTCTCAGGTGGAGCGCTTTCTGAAAATACGAGGCGACCGCAGAATCGCGGTCTTCTTCTTTGCCGACTCGGCGGACAAGGGGAGGACCATCGGCGCGGCAGACACCAACGTGGCCAAACCATGGCGGAATGAGGTCTACGTCATCCTGGATTCCGTGCCTCACGAGGTTCTCCGGCACGAGTTGGTGCATGCGGTTACCGGCGTCATCGGCAGGGGGCCGTTCGCCGTGCCGTCCGAGTATTTGGGACTGTTCCCCAACCCGGGGCTCATCGAAGGCGTCGCCATGGCGGCCGGGGGCCCTCGCGGCGATCTCACCCTGCATCAGTGGACGGCGGCGATGCTCTCGTCGGATCTGCTCCCCGCTCTCCGGTCCCTCTTCAGCCTCGATTTTCTGAACCTCTCAGCCAAGCGCGCATACACCGCGGCGGGCTCCTTCTGTCTCTGGCTTCGAGATGTATACGGTCCCGAGGTGTTGACCTCGGCCTACCGAACGGCGGATGTCGAGGGGGCGACCGGGAGATCCTATCAGCAACTGGAGTCGGACTGGCGGGCCTTCCTGAAAACGATCCCCGCGAACGATGCGGATATCGCCGCGGCCCGGTACTTCTTCGATAGGCCGAGCGTGATCGGAACCGCTTGCGTTCACGAGGTGGAGCGGATCTGCACCCGCGCTCGATTCCTCTTCCGGATCGGTGAACACGCGGAGGCCCTCTCGTTGTATGAGGCCGCCCACAACCGTTCGAATCGCTCCACCGCGACAAAGAGAGAGTGGTTCTACGCCCTGGCGGATGCGGGCGACAGCCCTGAGTTTCACAAGAGGGCCGAAGCGCTGATGAAGGATCCGTCGATAGGCATGGTGGATCGTTACGCCATTCGGGAGATCCTCGCAGACCGGGCGGTGATGACGGCCCCTTCGGCCAGCGGTCGGATCTTCGAGGAGCTCGCCAGGCGTGCGAAGAGCGCTACAGACCGTCGTCGCCTGGAGGTGAAGTCCCACCTGACCCGGCTTGATCCGCTGCCCTCGAAGGCGGTATTCGACATCCTCGCGCTCCGTCCGAGCCAAAGGGCGGCATCCCCTGCCCTGGTCGCCTTGACCATCGCCGATTCAGCGCTCACCGGACCGGAGGATCCCGTGCTTTTTTATCTCTACGCCCGCCAGTATTTCCTGGCGGGAGAATGGGCCGAGACGCTCCGCGGCTTCGATACCATCGACCTGTGGGCCCTCGCCGAAGCGGCCCCGTCTCTCGAGGTGGCCGTTCGCATGATGAGGGGGCAATCGCTGTTCCACCTCGGGCGACTCGATGAGGCCCGCTTTGTGTTCAGATCGATTTCGAAAGACCCTTCAGTACGCCTGGGACATCGCGCCATCGCCGCGGATTGGGGGGATCGGGTAGACTTCACCGCGGAACGCTAACGATAGCAAACGAATAGGCGCATGACGCCGTCCTCGACTCGAGCAAAGTAATTGAAAAAGGTGGCCAGGAGCGTCGAAAGCGCTACTTGATGACCTCGAACTCCTGTTTGGAGGTAAGGGTGGGCTTTCCCGCGATTTTCAGCTTCACTTTACCCTTCGCCCCGCTCGGCGCCTCGATCATGATCATGTCGGGAACGGTGCCGAGCACTTTGGCCTTAGTGTTGCCGACCCAGGCGCTCACGCTGCTTGCCTTGTCGCCAAAGCCGGAGCCGTTGATGGTGATGGTCTCTCCTGCGGGCCCCTTGGTCGGCTCGATGGAGCTAATCTGAAGTGTCTCCCCCTCGGCGGATTCGAAGCCGAGGAGCTCGTCGATGGAGGGAGCCGTCTTCGAATCTGCGGGCTGTTTGGGCTCCTCCTTCATCAGGGTCTCCATGACAGGTGTGTCGTCCTTGGTGGCGGTGAAGAGAGGCTCGGCCTTTGCCGGTTGTCCGGTGGTTGTCGGAACCGAGGTCACCGGCGGTAGCACCTTGTAGACGCTAACACTCTTGGCATCGGCCTTGCCCGTAACGGAGACGCGGAAAGGTCCGGACGCAGCCCCTTGGGGTATCTGGACCACCAGCATCGTGCTGTTCATGCCCGGATCGATGCGGAGCTTCTGCTGGCCCAGGTAGACTTGGGTGGCCCCCGGCTTGAAGTCGCTGCCGTAAATGGTCACCTTGTCCCCCGGCCTTCCTCGGTTCGGATAGAACTTGTTCACCGAGACCGCGGACATCATCTTGAAGACCTCTTTACTGCGTGCCTGAGCGCCGGTGGGGCCGACTAATGTAATAGGGCCGCCTATCGAATTGTTGGGGATGGCGATCATCGCGCGATTCTGGGTATACACCCTGAGACCGGCGGGGGCCCGCCCCACGTAGGCACGCATTCCCTGACTGGTGAAGCCCGTCCCGTTGATGGTGACATAGGTCCCCACCTTCCCACCGGTGGGGGTGATGCTGGTGATGGTCATCTTTGTAAGCATCGGCGGCGGTTGGACCTTCGGCGCCGAAACGTTGAACGGAGCGCCGGACTCCGCATATCCGGTCTTACCAACCCAGAGCCTGAACTTGTTTGTGGTTGCGTTGGCGGGGATCTGTACCATGAGTTTATTGGTAGAGGCCTTGAGGACCTTACACTCCACCCGCCCCAGGAAGACCCGGTTCTGATTGGCCTGTTTGGAGAACCCCTGTCCCTCGATCTGGACTTGCTCGTTCGCAGGCCCGGCGGTCGGGCTGAATTTGGAGATCGCGACACTTGCGGGGGCCTCCACCGTCACCTTCTGCCGGGAGACGGCGGTTCCGAAGTAGCGGGTCTGAACCGTCACCGAAGCACCTGACGCGGCGCCCTTCGGGATATTGGCCATGATGGCGTTCGGGCTGACGTTCCTGACATGCGCGTACTTGCCGCCGATGATGACACGAACGTTGTTGGAGGAGCTCCCGAAGTTGCGACCGTTGATGGTCAATACCTCGCCGACCTCGCCCTTGACCGGAGAGATGCGCGTAATCAGCGCCGGTTCCTGAATCGTGAGGGGAACGGGGATGTCTATCGTCCCCCTGCCTCTGGAATCAAACACCACTTTGGTTTTACCGGTCGATGCACTCTCGGGGATGGAAAATACTACGGCATCTTTTTCGACGCGGCTGGCGCTGATCCTGGTCTTTCCCAGGGTCAGCTTGTTGTCGGCAGCCTTTCGGCTGAATCCCCGGCCGAATATCCGGACCTCCTGTCCTCTGAAGACCTTCAGCGGTTCCATCTTCGTGGCGACGAGTCCCTCGCGAACCTCGAAGGTTTTCGAGGTCGGGTCGCTCCTGACGTTGTTGACCGCGAGTTGAACAGGGCCGGTAGAGGCTTCTTTCGGCACCTTGATCACAACTTTCTTGTCCTTGACAGACACCACAGGACAAGGTCTCCCCCCGAGACGAACCTGCACCACATCCGGATTGGTTCCGAAGTGCATCCCGGTCACTGAAACCTCCGTCCCCGGCGTCCCCGAGCTCGGTTTGAAGGTCCGGATGATGGGTTTGTGGGCCACGAGGAAGTTGTTGCGGTTTTCAATTTTTCCCGAGTTTTCGACATTAATCAAAAAACGACCGGACATGGATTTATTGGGAAGCCGGACGAGCAGCTCGTTCGGGGAGGCCTTGACGACCTTACACTTCTCCCCCCCCAATATCACGGAATTTTCCGCAGGAGTAGAAGAAAACCCTGACCCTGTAATGGTGATGGTTGACCCCGGTGCGCCGTACGAAGCAGAGATTGATTTCACATTGAGTGGCGCCATCACCACGAAATCCTTGGCGCTTGTAGCGCTTCCCGCGTTTTTGACCTCCACCGTAATACGCCCCGTAGCTGCCTTTTTCGGGATTATCGCCCTGATCTGATTGGGGTAGGCGGATGTAATCTTGAGGGGGGTCTTACCCAGCCGAACTCTGTTATATCGCACCTCTCCCGAGAAGTTCTGCCCGTTGATAATGATTTCCGTCCCTGCTGCACCGGCCGTTGGTTTGATCGCCGAAATTTTTGGGGGATCCTTGGCAACCGCTGAATGAGTGATACACAACAGCAGTAAGACTGAATAGACAATCTTTGTTACCGACTGAGACATAATGTGTCCTCCCAATTTTGAAATGATTATTGACAAATCCTAAAAAAGATCGTCATCAATTTTACTCTTTATGACGATACACTATCGTTTTTGTTTAATGTCTCGTCAATCGTTTTCATATATAACAGATGGCTCTGAAATTAAAAAGGCTATTATTTGCAATAAGTTGAACAGAAACTCAGGGGGCGTGGGAGGATATCTACTGCAAGGGAAACACTACAATTCTCCCTTGGTGTTTTCCAAAAATGTGTTAAAAAATCTCGAAGATCCGCAAAGGTGGGAATGAACGAACCGATAAAGGAAGATGAGTTTATGAGCGATAGCTTTGAAGATGTATACAAACATTATGTGACCAAGTTCGAAAAGCTCTTCGGACCATTGGAATGTGGTGAAACCGTTCAGTATCGGGGACAGCTGATCCAGAAGCTCGACTACGAGGATTTTGTCGATAAATGGAAAGAATACAAAGGATTAGATACGTATTTATGTAGTGTCATGTCCAAGGGAGCGACATTGAATGACGATATTTATCGAACTTATAGGAGCCTGTCAGCCCAAGTGCTGGAGAAACCGAAGGATTACATGACCCTTTGATTTTGGCGTTTCTTGCGAAAGAACCCTTGACATTGGTTACCCTTCTGACTAATTAGTAGCGCTCTCAGGGGACACCATACGGGTGCTTCCGAGAGGTGGAAACATTTAACCTTGGAGTTGGCAAATGCCTACATTGAGTGCCAAACCAAACGAGATAGAGCGACGCTGGTTCATCGTAGATGTGGCCGGCGCGACCCTCGGCCGCTCGGCGAGCAGGATCGCCAGGATTCTTCAGGGCAAGAACAAGCCCATTTTTACTCCGCATGTCGACACGGGAGACTATGTCGTGGTCGTCAACGCGGATAAAATCGTTCTCACCGGGAACAAGCTCGACGCGAAGCTCTATCATCGGCACAGCGGATGGGTAGGCGGTCTGGTGTCCCAGAGCGCCCGTGAGATGATGGAGAAGAAGCCCACAGAGCTTTTCAAGATCGCGGTAAAAGGGATGCTGCCCAAGACCACGCTCGGACGTTCCATGTTGAAAAAGCTAAAGATCCACCAAGGTCCCTGCCCTGCCCATGGTTACAAGGCGCAGAAGGCTGAGGAGCTGAAGCTCTACTAGCAAAGAATCGGGAGAGAATATGACCCCCCAAGAAGACAGATGGTATGCAACCGGGAAGCGAAAGACCGCCATCGCGCGGGTCTGGATGTCCTCTGGAACGGGAAAGATGATCATCAACCGGCGCAGTGACGAGAGTTATTTCCCGCGAGCCATCTCGCGGATGATCATGCGGCAGCCTTTGGAGCTGGTTGAAGCGGACGGGAAGTACGACTTTTTGATCGTCGTGAGAGGCGGCGGCCTCGCTGCTCAGGCGGACGCCATACGTCACGGCATCTCGAAGGCGCTCTGTGAGGCGGAGTCCACGAACCGGGGTCCCCTCAAGAAGGCCGGTTTCCTCACTCGGGACGCAAGGTGTGTAGAGCGAAAGAAGTACGGTCAGCCCGGCGCCCGCAAGCGCTTCCAATACTCCAAGCGCTAGACCTCGACACACAACCGCTATTTTTTTATCAACAACTGATTTCACCGACAGCGTGGGTCGGGATAAACGGGGTTCGTCTTCCAAATACGGCCTCCCGGAGAGAGGGCTCCGTCTCGCTTCTCATCGGCGCGGAGTAATTTTGAGATGTGCTCCGATGCTTGGTTGTTGGAGGGGTCGTGCCAACGAAAAGGGTTGTTTTTTTGACCCGGGACATCCAAGTCGTTAACCTCTCGGACTATGATTCGTTATGTTATCATTACGGGCGTAATGCTCCTGGTCTCGGGGCTTCTCGCCTTCGGAGCCATCGCGTTCGCCGCGACACCGGTCTCCGCCGGTCAGGCGGACGCGTCATCTCTGAAACCATCGGCGCCCGCTCCCGATACGTCTCAATCGCCGAATCCTCCTTCGAAGGAGGCGCCCATTCCATCCGCCCTTGAATCCTCTGCACCGGTCTCTCTTCTCGCCGGCATCGAGCTGGGCCTGATGAGACAATTGAAGGGAGGGTACTCCCAGACCTTTGACAACCGGACCGTCTTCTTCACCGTAAACCCCGAGTTACAGGGGTACGCGGATGACCTCCTGAAGGACTACGAGGTCCCCGCGGGAGCCGCTGTTCTTATCAATTCGCACACCGGCAGGGTGATCGCCCTCTCTCAACAACGACGACGACAGGAGGCCGCCGAGATGTCCAACGTGGCCCTCGATCCCTCCCCCCCTGCCGCGTCGTTGTTCAAGATAGTCACCACCGCTGCCCTCGTAGAGAAAGGCATCCCGCTGACCCAGGAGACCTGCTATGCTGGAGGATCCCGGCGCCTGATGATGCAGCACCTCCTGGATCCGCTGCCGAAGAACCGTGCGTGCGTCAGCCTCACCACCGCTCTCGGCAGATCCATCAATGCGGTATTCGCGAAACTGTCGGATCGATACCTGAACCGGTCTCTGCTCAGAGAGTATGCGAAGCGGTTCGGATTCAACCGGAGGGTGGCCTTCGACATCCCGGTGAAACCGTCGAGCGCGGAGATTCCCGCGGATCGGCTGGAGCGGGCGAGAACCGCCGCGGGCTTCTGGCACACCCACCTCTCCCCGCTGCATGCGGCCGTCATCGCCCAGAGCCTGGCCCAGAAGGGGGCGATGCTCAAACCCTACATCGTTGATCGGGTGGAGGACACGAAGGGCGGTGTCCTCTACAAGTCCAGGCCCCAGTATCTGGGACACACCGTGTCCCGGGAGACCGCGGAGATGATGACCCGGGCGATGGTGTACACCACCCGGCGGGGCACGGCGCGGAAATCATTCCGTGATCCGCGCGGCAGACCGTTCGTGCTGCATGACGTATCCGGCAAGACCGGCACCCTGACAGGGCAGAAGCCCTATCGTGCCTACACGTGGTTCGTGGGGCTGGCACCCGCGGAGGATCCTGAGGTGGCCATCGCCGTCCTCGTGGTCAACGAACCCAAGTGGCGCATCAAAGCGCCGCAGCTGGCGGCGATGCTCCTCAAGAAGTACTTCGAGGTCTCGCGGAAGGCAGAGCGCCGGCCCGCTGGCGAAAGAGATTCGGATTGAAATCGACTTTCGCTCTCTCTCATCCTGCTGCTTTATCCGGATGTTCCGAAGTCGAATTGCTTTGCCTAGCGCTTTTCTTCCACGAGTTGTTGAATTGTCGAATTGCAGGGTTGTCCTCTGGTCTTGCTTCAGGCTAGGATCGGCGCCCGATGAACGGGGAAGACACAAGTAAATCGAACCCTCCCGTGCTGGCCGGGGAAGTGACCCGGATGCCGACCTGGAAGCCCATTCGGATATTTCTCATTGTCACGGGATTGATACTCGTCCGAAATACCTTCGCCCTGATAGCGCGTTACTGCCTCGGGCTTCGGGGAAAGGCCACGGTTTCAATCAAGGACAATACGATAATTCTCGCCGTGGAATGGACCCTCCTCGGGCGCCGCTTCCGTCGGACGAAGACCGCCGCCCCCGTGCGAGATGTCGCCGCAGTTCGGTTCGAAAACCGGCAGCGGTATCTCTACCTTCTGGTGGGAATCGGTGCGCTCGTTGTGGGCACATTGGTCGGAACGCAATGGTTTCTGGATGGGCTGCGCGCAGGGTATCCGTACCTGGTTCTGGTGGGAGCGGGGGTTGTGGCGGCCGGCATCGCGGTCGATCTGCTGTTGTATATCTTCATTCCGAACGGTGAGGGGAGGAGCCACCTGATATTGGCCCTCGGACCTTGGACGGTGCGGATCATCGGAGTGAGCCCTGTCCGAGCGGAAGCTTTTCTGCGTGCTGTTGAAAACGGATGGCGTCCCCGAAAGCTTCCGGAGAGTCAATAAGTTGCAGACACGACAGTCCGCTCGAAAAAGGACTCCTTTTCAGAGCGTGTCAGACTTCCCATGCGAGGGGCGAAACGGAGCGCTCATAGCTTACCGGTCGGGTTTGCTTGAGATTGAAATACGCACACCCCTTACACGAAAAAGACTGCCACATCAGCGCGGACGCCTCTTCCAAGCAGATCTCGTAGTGAACACAGTCTTCCCTTCGGTGTTGCCGGACCGCATCCATCTTCAAAGGTTCGTTTACTTTGCGCATCACGAAATCCTTTCAATTAAGTAATAATTTGAAATTTATTCCATTCTGTAATTTAGATGCCTTCTGCTTCAAAAAAAACGAAAAAAATATTGACAGAATGAAAAAATCGATTCCCAATTCTTTGGAATACATCTTGACTGAAAACCTCTGGCCCCCCGAACCTCGGAAACCGACCCTGGCCATATACGGGCATTTGGGACCTTACGGTATGGGGGATCGGGCAAATTTGGACATTTTGTTCGGTCCCCGATAAGGTGAATGGGACCTCGGACAGGTAGGAAGGCTTTCGGGTTCAGTTGGTGTCGAGGAGACGAACGACGAGCCCCGAACGGAGCTTGGGCTCGAACCATGTCGATTTGGGGGGCATCACCTTGCCCGCATCGGCGATGGCCATCAGCTGTTCGATGGATGTTGCGAACATTGCAAAGGCGACTCCACCGGTCGCATCCGCGCGCTTCTCCAGCTCCTTGGCCCCGCGAATCCCGCCGACGAAATCGATCCTCGTATCCCGCCGGGGATCCTCAATCCCGAGTATCGGCGAGAGCAGGTTGTTTTGAAGAATGGCCACGTCCAGGCTCTCCACGGGATCCGCGGGATCGAATGTCCCCGCCTTGGCCTTGAGGCGGTACCACTGCCCGTTGAGGTACATCCCGAACTCCGTGGCTCTCGACGGGCTGGGGGTCTTTGCGGGCTCGATATCGAAGGACTCGGCGATCTCTGCCTTCAGCCCATCGGGTGTCCTGCCGTTGAGGTCCGCGACCACCCGGTTGTAGTCCATGATGTACATCCTGTCGTGGGGGAAGATGACGGCCAAAAAAAAGTGCCACGGATCGTCCTCGTTATCCGTTACACCTTGGGCCTTCCGCTTCTCGCAGACATTGCTCGCCGACGCCGACCGGTGGTGGCCGTCCGCCACGTACAGATGGGGAACCTCGCCGAAGGCCTCGATGAGAGCGCCGATATCACTCGGGTTATCAACCACCCAGAAGCGGTGACCGATGCCGTCATCGGCGACGAAATCGTTCTCGGGCTGCCGCTGGCACAGCTTTCCGATAAGCGCGTCGATGGTCGGGCTCGCTTGATATGTGAGAAACACGGGCCCCGCGTTGGCGTTCAGTGTGTCGATATGTCGCGTTCGATCCGCCTCCTTGTCCGGTCGGGTGAACTCGTGTTTCTTGATTAGCCCCCGCTGGTACTCATCGACACTGGCCCCCGCGACCAAACCGACCTGCACATGGGGGGTCCCGGAGATGTCCATGCGTTGCTCATAGAGATAGAGCGAGGGGGTCTCGTCTCTTACCATGACCCCCTCTTCCACCAGCCGATTGAGGTTGGAGCGTCCCTTCTCGTACACCTCGTCCGAGTGAATATCGATGGACGGATCGAGCTCAATCTCAGGTTTGACAACCCGAAGGAAGCTGACGGGATTGTCTCTCGCCATCTGCCGCGCTTCTTCGGAGCTCAGGACATCGTATGGCGGGCTGGCGACAGCGCTCGCTTTATCCCGAACGGGGCGAAGTCCGCGAAATGGTTTGATGATGGACATAGAAACACCTCCTTGATGTGCTGTCAGAAGATACCATCAAATACCAACCGCTTCAGGGTTGTCAACATCATCGGCGGTGCTGTCCCTGGTTTTTTCCGACGGAGCGGCCACGGGAAGAATAACGGTGAAGGTGGCGCCTCGGCCCGGCTGGCTCTGGGCTTCGATCTCCCCCCCCGCATCGCGGATGATGCGCAGGCAGATGGAGAGCCCCAGCCCGGAGCCCTTCTCCTTGGTGGTGAAGAAGGGGATAAAGACATTCTCCAGGGTATCCGAATCGATGCCCCTTCCGTTATCGGTGAAACGGATCTCCACATAGCGCCTGGAATCACTCTCCCCGACGTTCGGCACGCGACCCTTCTCCGCCTGCGCCCGGGAGGCGATTTCCAACCGCCGATGCTCCACATGGGACATGGCGTGGGCCGCGTTCAGCATGAGGTTGAGGAACACCTGGTGCAGCTGCTCGCCGTCGATGCGGACGCCGGGGAGATCGTCAGCGAGCTCCCGGACCACCTCAATGGGGTCGTCGCGACCGGTGACAAACAGCTGAATGGTCCGCTCCAGGATCTCATTGATGTTGAGCACCTGAGGCCTTCCCGAGATGGGACGGGCATAGGTCAGGAAGTCGGAGACCACCCGGTTGAGCCGGTCCACCTCCTCTACGATGACGCCGAGGAGATCGTCTTTAGATTCGAAATTTTCGCTGTGCGAGTCCTCAATGACCTGTGCCGCGCCCTTGATGGAGCCGAGGGGGTTTCGGATCTCATGCGCCAGCCCCGCGGCCATCCGACCGAGGGCCGCCAGGCGATCCCGTTCCTTGGTCTGGCGGTAGAGCCTCGAGTTCTCCACGGTAATCGCTACCTGCCCCGCCAGCCCGCGGAGGAGCTCCACGTCCTCCGGCGAGAAGGGGTCGGTCCGCCGCTCGTCCCGGAGCGACAGCCAGCCGAGGAGCTGTTTCTCCCCTTGAATTTCGAGCAGGACGTCCGCCAGCATCCCCTCCATCAGATCCAGGGTCTCCTGGACTGTGCCCGCCCGCTCCCGCTCGCCGGTCTGCAGGAGCCGTTCGTGGCGTGCCCTGAGCGCGGCGGCGATGAGGACGCTGTTGTGTGAAAACGGCTTGAGGTGGATGCGCTGGACCGCCGCTTCCACCCGCGTCAGGCCGGGCTCCGGGCCGACGGTAATCTTCTTGTCGAAGCCCCTTCCGTGGGGATCGATGAGGTAGAGGGAGGCGTGGGTGATCCACTTGGACTGGTCGAGCCCTTCGTGGAGCACGGCCACCATGACCTCCGTATCGATGACGTGGGCGAGCTTCTGCCGGAGGTGGACCACGTCCTGCTCCAGGATATACCGCTCCCGGAAGAAGAACTCGGCGATCTTTCGCTCCACCAGGTCCCGCAGGGGGTTGAACAGGATGAGGATGATGAGGGAGGCGAGGAACGCGTTGATGGAGAAGCCCGGTCCGACCCAGACGACCAGGCCGGTATAGATGGCCGCGAGGGCCACCCCCATCAGGAAGAGCACGGCGAACCGCCCCATGGTCTCGTGCAGATCGAGGATGCGGTAGAGGATAATGGTCTGGGAGATGACGTACAGGTAGATGAGCGTCATGGCCAGCCCGATGGGCGGAACGTCGATACGAAACACATGATCCAACCGGTCCACCACCTGGAAGGAGAGGGTGAGCAGCCCCAGGGTAACCAAGTAGCGGATGCGGGCCGCGTCCACCCGGGTGGCGGCCTGCTTGGCCTGGACATTCAGGTTGAGGATGGCCACCAGCATGAAGCCCCCCACATAGGCGAGCACCGCCGGCCCCACCGCCGGTCTGAGGGAGGTGGGGTAGAGCACGGCGAAGAGCAGCACGAGGCCGAGGAAGGCGGCCACCCCCCCGAGGCGTCCCATCCCGCGGGCGCCGGTGGAGAAGGCCCGGAAAAAGCGGAGCCCTCCTTGGGGGATCAGGACCGCCGCCACCAGGGCGATGCGCTCGAACCACGGCTCCCCCTGCCAGGCGTAGAGGAATGAGAAGAGGTAGAAGAGGGCGATATTCCCCGTAAAGAGAATGAACAGCTTCTGCCGGAGATCCTTGTCTCTGCGCAACAGGATAGAGATCCCGATGGCCAGAGGGATGATCCAGCCGAGGAGCGTGCTCTGTACCTGAACCTCATCCATTGCCTCCAAAGAGTAGGCGAGTTTCAATAAAAGGAAAAGCGCTTATAAAATTAGGGGCTAGTGCCTTGTCAGGCCTCCTGTAGCCCCCGGAGGTGTTCGTCCTGCGCCTCCATGGCAGTCCGAAGCCGGGAGAGGACATCCACTGCGTCACGCAGCAGATCCACATCAAGGGACGGAATCTCCTCGAGCTGCTCCTGGAGACGCCGGGTGGTGCTCAGCACCCGCTTCACCGCCTCGTGGGCCACCTTGTCGTCGGACTTGGGCCGGATCAGGGGCTCGAACCGGTCCCTGAGCTGCTTCGGTGTACAGCACTCATCGAACACCGCGGCCCTCAGCTGTCCGGTGAGCTCGGGGGATAGAGGGTCCGCAGGTGCATCCCGGGGGTCGCTGCCGTCATACCGGGGCTCCCCCATGGCCCGGGCGAAATAGTCGAGGGACTGGTAGCTCGGGATGGGCTCCTCCGCGCCCTCGCCCAGCCGCTCCGGCGCGTACTGTTCCAGGGTGTGGAACGACACCGTCAGCTTGTCGACGATGGCCTTCTTGAGGCCGAGCTCCCCGTCACAGTAAGCGAGAAAGGAGTCGTACCCCCATCGCTCGAACGCCCGGGCCTTGCGGACCTCCACCAGGGCGTTGGCCATCTCGAGCCAGGAGTGCCGAAAATGGTAGGCGCTCTGCGCGGCGTAGAGGCGGAGCTCGTCCCCGCTCCGCTCCAGATGGGTGATGAGTTGGGTCAGTTTCTGAATGGCGTGTGACATGGAATGAGCCGTATCACGAATCGTCCCGGTGGTCACGGCGGAACCGCTGGGCTTATCGGGAGTCGACGGTCTCCAAAGGGAGATCGGCCTCGAATTGGGGATCGGCAGGCAAACGGATGGTGAAAGCGGTGCCCTCCCCCGGGGTGCTCTCCACCGCGATGGATCCGCCGTGCTCCTCGACGATACGGTGGCAGATGGAGAGGCCGAGGCCCGTGCCGGTCTCCCGCCCCTTGCTGGTGAAGAAGGGCTCGAAGATCCGGTCCCGGATCTCCTCGGGGATGCCCTGGCCGTTGTCCTCGACCCGGATCTCCACCCCCAGCTCCGGACCTTCGCCGGGCCTGACGGACAACCGGACCCAGGAGTCCTCCTTGTCCGCGGCCTGGCCGGCGTTGATCACCAGGTTGATGAGGACCTGCTCGATCTTTCCGGGGTTCATGCGCAGGTGGGGCAGGTCCTTCGCCACGGCCACGTCGAACCGCTTGACCGTCTTCCTCACCTGCTTTCCCACCAGCGCCATCACCCGCTCCACCACCGGAGCGATGGGCCCCGCCTCCGCCTCGGTCTCCTCGTCGCTCCGGACATAGGCCCGAAGCTCCGACACGATCCCGGTGATGCGCTTGGAGCCGTGCTCCATGTTCTCCAGCAGCTTGAACACGTCCTCCAGGAACACCGCGTAGGGCATGTTGAGGACCTCGAGATCCGGGTCGTCGTCCAGATGGTGGTCGAGCATCGGTCGAATCGCCTCGATGTACTTCCTGAGGATGGGGAGGTTGAAAAAGATGAAGTTGTTGGGGTTGTTGATCTCGTGGGCCACCCCGGCGATGATCTGCCCGAGGGCGGCCATCTTGTCCGCCCGGTACATTTCGGTCTCCGCCCGCTTGAGCTCGGTCATGTCCTGAAAGGACGCGACCCGCTGCGGGGTCCCGGGCACCATCTGAACCGTGACGATGCCGTCGTGGATCCGCCCGTGGCGATCCACGAACTGGGCCTCGTAGGCCTTGGGCACCGAGCGGGGATTCCGGGATCGCAGCGCGTGGTACTTCTCCATCTTCGCCAGGGACTCCCCCGTGAAGAACGGGGTCCAGGTCATCCGGCCCACGGTCTCCTCGATGGCGTAGCCCGAGAGCTTGGTCCACTCCTCGTTGGCCAGGGTGATGATGCCATCCTCTCCGAAGCTGATCATCCCCGTGCCGGCGGTGTCGAAGATGGTCCGATATCGTTGCTCGCTCTCCCGAAGCTCCTCCTGAGCCCGTTTGAGCTCGGTGACATCGAAGCTCATGGCCATGAAGGCCTCCCTGCCGTCGAGCTCGATCAACGTGATGTTGGTTTGAAACCAGGTGCCCTCGAGATCCCGGTACTCGACGCGGAAGCGGGTGTCCCCTCGGGCCATCGCCTCCTGCCAGAGGGGCGCGAGCCGCGCGATTTCTTCGCTGCCCACCATCCCCATCATCATGTCCTGGGGGTCGAGGATCGTCAGGTCCTCCCGATCCAGCTGGTGGTAATCGAGGAACGCCTGGTTGGCATAGACGTAGCGATCGTCCTGGAGGATGGTGATGTGCGCCGTGGTGGACTCGGCCAGGCTTCGAAACTTTCGCTCGCTGTCTGCGAGCCCCGCCTCCGCCCGCTCCCGCTCCGCGAGCCGGGTCCGCAGCGTCTCGAGCTCCTCGATGAGCTCGGCCTTTGTCTTTTCAGTGTCCTTCATGGCGGGGGCGATGCATTGTGATCCTCGATATCTTCATGACATGCCACCGTATCGCACTTCCCGAGGGGAGGGTAACTCTTTTTTGAAATGAGCGCCGGTGATTCGGCAGAGCGCGCAGACACAAGAGGGCGATGCTTCTTTGAGGCCCGGGCCAGGGTGCCCTACACACCCGCCGTGAAAGGATTTTTGGGAATGCGGTTTTTGCCGTTGCCCGAGCGGCCCGGTCCGTGGTGTAGTGGACGGCAAAATTCCCGCATCCACCAATGTTGCGCGGGCCGAACAAAGGAACGAACAGAATGACAGACTACTTCAAGACAAATCCGGACACCAACGGCAACTTCGGCGAGTACGGCGGCAGCTACATCCCGGAAAACCTGCAGGAGGAGATGGACAAGATCACCGAGGCGTACTTCACCATCAGCAAGTCTCACGAGTTCATCTCGGAGCTCCGCAGCATCCGCACCCACTTCCAGGGGCGGCCCACGCCGGTCTACTTCGCCAAGACTCTGTCCAACGAGGTCGGCGGCAGGATTTACCTCAAGCGCGAGGACCTCAACCACACCGGCGCGCACAAGCTCAACCACTGCATGGGGGAGGTTCTGCTGGCCAAGTACATGGGGAAGAAGAAGGTCATCGCGGAGACCGGCGCGGGACAGCACGGCGTGGCCCTGGCGACCGCGGCGGCGTACTTCGGGCTGGAGTGCGAAATCCACATGGGCGAGGTGGACATTGTCAAGGAGCATCCGAACGTGGTGCGGATGAAGGTGCTCGGCGCCACTGTCGTGCCGGTCTCCCACGGTCTCAAGACCTTGAAGGAGGCGGTGGACTCGGCGTTCCAGGCGTATCTGCAGGACCCGGTGACCACTATTTATTGCATCGGCTCGGTGGTGGGACCGCATCCGTTCCCCATGATGGTGCGGGATTTCCAGCGGGTGGTGGGCATCGAGGCCAAGGAGCAGTTCTTCGAGATGACCGGGGAGCAGCCCGACAACGTGGTGGCGTGCGTCGGCGGCGGCAGCAACGCCATGGGGATCTTCTCCGCCTACCTCGACAACCCGGACTGTAAAATATGGGGTGTGGAGCCTCTCGGTCGATCCCTCAAGCCCGGGGATCACGCGGCCACCATCACCTACGGAAAGCCCGGCATCATCCACGGCTTCAGGTGCTACCTGCTCCAGGACGAGAAGGGCGAGCCGGCGCCGGTCTATTCCATCGCCAGCGGCCTCGACTATCCGGGGGTCGGCCCGGAGCACTCCATGCTGTACGATCAGGACCGGGTCAACTATGTCTGCGCCACGGATGAAGAGTGCCTGGACGCGTTTTTCACCCTGAGCAAGAAAGAGGGGATCATCCCCGCCCTGGAGAGCGCCCACGCCGTGGCCCACGCCATGAGGCTCGCCAAGGAGAACCCCCGTCAGTCCATCCTCGTCAACCTCAGCGGCCGCGGCGACAAGGACATCGACTACGTCGTAGATAACTACGGCATCCGCTGATCCCACGGACCTGGAGATGCCCGGCGCGGACGGTGGGGAGTCGGCGCCGATTTCGGGGGAAGGAGACGGCGATGAAGCTCATTCGATTCTCGGATAGGGAGGACGCGATTCACTTCGGTGTCGACACGGGTGACGGCGACGCCGAGATTCTGGCGCGGGATCCGTTGGAGGGCCTCTCGCCCACCGGCAGACGCGCACCCGTCCGGGCGCTGCTGAGCCCGATCCTGCCCTGCAACATCTTCGGCATCGGTCTCAACTACCGGCGCCACGCAGAAGAGACCGGGCTTGCCATCCCCGAACATCCGGTCGTCTTCATGAAGGCCACCTCCGCGGTCATCGGTCCGGGGGAGGCGATCCGCCTGCCCCGGAGTCAGATGAGCGGCCCCGAGGTGGACTACGAGGCCGAGCTGGCGGTCGTCATCGGCGCCCGGGCGACGGACGTCTCCCCGGTTCGGGCGCTCGACTATGTGCTCGGCTATACCGTGGCGAACGACGTGTCGGCCAGGAGATGGCAGAAACAGGGCGGCGGCGGCCAGTGGGTCCGCGGTAAGACCTTCGACACCTTCTGTCCCCTCGGCCCCTGCATCGTCACCCCTGAGGAGATCCCCGATCCCCAGGACCTCGGCCTCCACGCCACCCTCAACGGCGTGACGATGCAAAAGAGCAACACCCGCGACATGATCTTCTCCGTGGCCGAGCTCATCAGTCGCCTCTCCAGGGATACAACACTCCTCCCCGGAACGGTCATCCTCACCGGAACGCCGGAGGGCGTGGGGTTCGCGCGGAAACCGCCGATTTATCTCGCCCCGGGAGACGAGATCGCCGTCGGGGTCGAGGGCATCGGCCTCCTGACCAATCCGGTCGAGGGGTGAGGCGCCGAAGCGACGCGGGATCCCGCGAATTTTCCATTGAAATGAGACCGGTGGAGATCCCGCCCTACCGCTTGCACGCGGTCCTCGATGTCCGCGGAGTCGGCGAGAAGCGGATCGGATGGATATGTTAGAGTTGAATAATTAAAACCGTAAGAGAGGGCTTTGTGAACAGTGTAAAAGGCACCAGAGTCGAAAGGAGATATCCGGGAGGTTCGATGCGGTATTCGAGGAGCAACGCGGCCTTTCATACAACGGCACGAGCGGAACGGGGTCTGGTTCGGGGGGGGAGATGAAGATTCTGTGTCCCGAGTGCAATCACTCCGTAACCGTTCCGGACGGCGGGCGGGAGCTCCGGTGTCCGAGCTGCAATCTCACGGCCGATCTCTCCCGGATGGGGACCTCTCCGGGGGTGACGCCGGCGGCCATGACCCGGGATCTCAGCGGGGAGGAGCTTGGGGGGTATCGCCTGGTCGAGGTGATCGGGATAGGGGGCATGGGCGTTGTCTATCGCGCGGTGCGAACCCTGGACGGCGCCGAGGTGGCGGTCAAGATCCTGAGCTGCGCGTCGGTTTGGGAAAAGGAGGCCTTCCTCGCGCGGTTCGAGAGAGAGATACGGACCCTCTACAGACTCGAGCATCCCCATATCGTTCGCATCATGGATAGCGGCACCGAGGGGGATATCCACTACCTGGTGACCGAGTATATCCGGGGGGAAAGCCTGGCGGAAAGGATGCGCCGGGGGACCATGACGTCACAAACGGTGATCGATGTCATGGAAGGGGTGTTGGAGGCGATCTCGTACGCGCACGAGAAGGGGGTGGTGCATCGGGATATCAAGCCCGCCAACATTCTGCTCTCTGACGCGGGGGTGAAGGTGTTGGATTTCGGACTGGCGCAGATATCCTCCAAAGAGCGCGCATTGACGACATTGACCCGCACCAACCTGGCCATGGGGACTTTCAATTATCTCTCACCGGAGCAGCGCACCGACGCCAAGGCGGTGGACGGCCGCTCCGACCTGTTTTCTCTCGGCGTGGTGTTGTTCGAGATGCTCACCGGCGCGCTGCCGCTCGGTAACTTTCAACCCCCAAGTCGGGTGAACGCCGAGGTGGACAAACGATTCGACAAGGTGGTGGCCAAGAGCCTCGATCCCGATCCCGATGCCCGATACCAGACGGCGAAACAGTTCACTGACGCCCTTCCCACGGCGAAGCCCGGCGCCGGACCGCGCCGGTGGCTGGTCGCCGCGGCCCTGCTCGGGGTTGTCGGCGTCTCGGCGGCGGGCCTCTATGACCGCCGGGGGCCGGAGGAGCCCGGACCGACAGCGACCGCGGCGAAACCGGTCGAGGTCGGAGGCGATACCACCGGAGTCGCGGCTGAGGCGCCGGCGTCAAAGGACGACCCCTCGGCGCTCTCGGCGAGGCCATCGGAGACGCGGCCGACACAGCCCGGAACCGCGGAAATAGAGAAAAGGGAGACGGTCGCGGATGATGCGCCGAAAGGAAAGCGGCGCGCAGACAAATTCAGAAAGGAGGAGGCCAGGGCCAAGGAGGAGATCCTGGCGGAGAAGCGCGCTCAGCTCGAGGCGCAGCGCGCCCGGCTCGAGGAGGAGCTCCGTCGATTGAAGCGCGAGCCGTATGAAGATGTAAAGGAGCTGAGCGAAGAGGAGGCGCGCCCCAAAACGGTCGATTCGAAAACGGCAGCCGCGGATCCGATCTCGGAGGCATCTGTGAAGGAAGCCAACACGGAGCTAGACCGCTTGCTCACCCCCAACCCCGTCGAGGGTGACGAGAAGGCCGGGACACAATCCGCGGCCTTGGAGGAGGAATCAGAAGAGTAGTCCGCCGAAGCCCACGTAAATCCCATTGACACCCTGTATATAAAGTTTACCGATCCGTTTCGTCGCGATCCGGGAAACCCTTGTTCTGTAAGGGGTTCCTGCTCTTTCTCGATCGGTTTCCTCCTTGCAACGAGGTAACGCAGACAAACCTCGAGGAGGAAGCACATGAAGAGCGCGGCCGCAACAGTTTTGACCCTCACGTGGATGCTCGGCGCTGCTACGGCGGCGGGCGGACCCCCCGATGGCGTCCGGCACCGCGCGTTCCAGAGCAAGCTCGAACGCCTGGACGAGGCCCGGCGGTCCCTGTTCAGGGAGCTGAGAAGCGCGAGAGGCGCGGCGGCCAAGGACGCCGTCCGGGCCGAGGCCAAGGCGCTCCTGATCCGCTCTATCGTGGACGAGATCGTCCCGGCGTGGCTCGGCATGCCCTGGACCATGGCGGTGATCGACGACGGGTTGAAGCCCAACGCCGCGTATCCTTTCGAGGAGGGGAAAGGCGTCTCCTGCTCCTGGTTTGTGGTCTCGGTGCTGCGGAACGCCGGGGTGCGGTTCGTGAACCCGCGGGATTTCGCGGGCACCATCTCCATACACTTCCAGTGGGCGATGACCCCGAGAAAACGGGACATCCATCGATACCACGGCGTCACGCCGAAGAAACTGAAACAGAAGCTGAAGACGTTGGGGGACGGGTTGTATATCGTCGGGCTCAACTGTCACATCGGGTTTCTCCATGTGGCGGGAGACCGGGTAGACTTTCTTCACTCCAGCTATATCGACCCTCAGGAGGTGGTTGTCGAGCCCGTTGAGCGGTCGCCGGCGATAGAGATGTCCGAGGACGCCGGGTACGTGGTCTCCCCCCTGTTTCAGGACCGGCGGCTCATCGACTTCTGGCTCAGCGGGACGCGGATTCCGTTTCAGAAATGGTCGGCGAAAAAGAAACCCGAAAAGTAGACCACTGTTTGGAGGGGGGCATCGGCCGAACCTTTGTCTAAAAAATAGCGTTTTCGCACGTAGTGACAAAGCACTAGGGATGTAAAAATGCGATTTGGGGGGAGCTTCGAGTGCGTTATTCCATGAACCGGACGGTTCGAATCAACCAACGGTCATCTTTCCTGACCACGGAAATCTCGACGTGCTGAACCTCTGTATACCGGCTCGCCCGCTCAACCCACGCCTCGGGATTGTCCGATAAATCGTCGAGCGCCTCTACGGCGACCCCCTTCCTGGCCACGACAAAGGGCATCGTCACCAGAGCGGAATCGCCGGCCTCCCGGACTTCGATCTCAGGGGTGGGGTGAAGGACGGTGACTTTCCCGTTATCGCGGAAGAAACCGATGAGGCGCTTCGAGGTCGCGTGCTGATTGAGCCGCTCCGGCTGAACGAGAAAATCCCTGGTGGTGAGCCGCATCGCCTTGGTGACGCTCCGATCCTCGAGGAGTGTAATGCCGTCCTCCACAACGGACAGCGCAGCCTGCTCTTGCTCATTCTCGCACCCCGCGACACCGACCAGTATTATAACAATTACAAGTAGTTGAAACCTTTTTACCTTCATCTTCACGTGACCTCGTTCAGTGGGGCGTACTCCCAATAATCGGACGGCTGACAAACGGAGCAAAACCCAGGCCAATTTTTTAAACCGGGGGTTCTTGGACAACTATTAGTTATTATTAGATTTTATATTTCGAAGCGATTTTCAGGCCAATGTAAAAATGTCATTTTGTCAGATCTTCCACAGCGCCTATGATCTTTTTGGCGCAGGAGGGCGTGGGCGCAATAAAAATTTCAATCCCCGAAAGAGCAGACAGTGAAAGCGTGACAGTCCGATAATCAAGGTCTTTTTGATGATGTTGGTCTTGTATCCGGCCGCTTGGCTTGCTAAACTCCCGCCAAAATTGGAGGTGAACATGAAAAGAAATGCTTGGACGCTTTGTCTGGTCATTTTGGCGATGGTGATACTAGGGTGTGGCGCTTCGAAAAAGGAGGCTCTCTGGCAGAGAGGCCCCATGCACTTCGACGGTAACTTCGACGGGGTGTACCAATCGGAGTACGGCCGCCTGGAGCTGACCGTGGAGGGAGGTGACAAGGTGGTCGGTCTGTTCGAAAAGGACGACAAGTACGGACGAATCGAAGGAGAAATCAAGGACAACCTCCTGTTCTTCACGTGGACCCAGTGGGACGAGGGGATGAAGGGGAAGGCTCGAGAGACCAGTGGCAGGGGGGTCTTTCAATACATGGTGGATGAGTATGCGACCTCCGGGGGAAAGCAGAAGTTCCGCCACTGGCTGAGGGGCTATTGGGGATACGGAAGAAACGATCCCTCCAACCTGTGGGAGGCCTACAAGCTGTCGGACAAGGCCAAGAAGAAGCTGCAACCCTTCGATCCGAACGCCGGGGTCGGCAAGGTGCAGGATGACTCCTATGACGGCGCGGGTTTTGAGGACGCCGCCAGCGGGGGCGGGGGCGGGGGCGACATGGGCGGCGACGACATGGGCGGCGGTGATGACATGGGCGGCGGCGAGTCCGCTCCCCCCGCCGAGGAAGAATCCGGTGGGGATGACGTCGAGCTCTTCTAGTCTGATCTCCCGCACCAATGCTCTCTAATTTCAGTATCGTCGGCCTGACCGGAGGTATCGCCTCCGGAAAAAGTACCGTCGCGGGGTTTCTTCGCGAAGCGGGCTGTCCCGTGCTCGATGCGGATCAGCTTGGCCACCTGGTCCTCGAAAAGGGCCATCCGGCGTTCGACGAGGTGATCCGGACCTTCGGCAAGGACCTCCTTGACGGGAACGGAGACATCGACCGCAAACGGCTGGGGGCCCGGGTGTTCGACAACCCCGAGGAGCGGGCCAGGCTCGAGGCCATCACCCACCCGGCCATCGCCGCGCTGGCCAAACGGGGGATGGAGATCATCGCCGAGCGGGGAGAGCCCCTGGCCTTCTATGAAGCTGCCCTCCTGGTTGAAACGGGGATTTGGAAGAGCCTCACCAAGCTTGTTGTGGTATCCTGTTCCGTTGAGACACAAGTCGCGCGACTGTTGGCGAGGGACGGGATGTCGAAGGAGGCTGCGGCCGTGAGGATTGCGTCCCAGCATCCACTGGAGGAGAAGGTGAAGGTCGCAGATTATGTCATCGATGCGGAGGGGAGCATCGAGGCGACGAGGGTTCGGACACTCGACGTCCTTTCGGCGCTCCGAAACCAGCTGGAGATAGCTGATGAGAAAGGCCATTGAGATGCAGAGAGATGATCAGATATTTTTCGACCGAGACACCGGCAAGGGTCACCTGACCGCCCGCTCATTGGTAGACGCGTACATCGCCCGATTTTCCAACAGGGTCTCCGCGGCCACGGGGAGCGATATCAAGTTCAATCCCCTGGACGAGGACGGTTACAGCTTCGTCATCAAGGGATCCGCCACGGTGGGGATCAACGTCATCGAGGAGCACAGCCTCATCCTGCTCCTCTCCAAGATTATGAAGGTCCCCGAAAAACGGGAGACCGAGTATTTCCGCAAGCTCCTGGAGCTCAACTATTCGGCGACCTCCAACGCGGCCTTCGCGCTGGACAAGGAGACCGACACCATCTACCTCAGGGCCTCCCGGTCGGTGTCGGGGCTCGATTACGAGGAGTTCGAGGAGATGCTCCATTCGGTGGCCACGGTGGCCGACGAGTGGGACGACAAGCTCATCTCCGAGTTCACGGACGGCTGAGCTGCCCAGGGTCTCCTTCATCCTTCCGGTCCGCGACGCGGAGGCCACCCTCCCCGAGGCGCTGCGATCCTTACAGGAACAGACCTTCCGGGATCACGAGGTTCTCGTCTATGACGACGGCAGCTCGGACCGGACCGGTGACATCATCGATGAATTCAGCGCGGGGGATCGCCGTATCAGGCGGGTCGGTCACGAGAAAGTCGGTCTGGTGGCGGCGCTGCGGCGGGCCATCCGAGCGTCGGACGCCCCCCTCCTCGCCCGGATGGACGGGGACGACATCTCCCACCCGCGGCGGATCGAGCGGCAGCTGTCCTTGCTCGATCGGCATCCGGACATCGCGGTGGCCGGCTGTCTGGTGGCGCACTTCCCGCGGGATCGGCTCCTCGGAGGAATGGCGCGCTATGAAAAGTGGCTCAACGGGCTGGTGACCGCGGAGCAAATCGCCCGGAACCTGTTCGTGGAGAGCCCCCTCTGCCACCCCTCGGTGGTGATGCGCCGGGAGGCCTACGATCGCGTGGAGGGCTACCAGGACAACGGCATGCCCGAGGACTACGGCCTGTGGCTCCAGCTCGCCGAGGCCGGATTCTCGTTTGCCAAGGTGGACGAGGTGCTCTTCTACTGGCGGGACGGGGGCGCTCGTCTCTCACGGACGGATCCGCGATATCTCCCAAAGCGTTTTCTGGACCTGAAACTCGCCTTCCTCTCCCGCAGGTATTTGGTCAACTGCAAGCGGATCGCCATCTGGGGGGCCGGAAAGCTCGGACGCCAGCTCAGCCGCGCCCTCGGCGCGTTGGATTTCGAGGTCACCACCTTCATCGATGTCGACCCGCGGAAGGTAGGCCATCAGGTTCACGGCGCCCCGGTGATCGCCTCCGACGGAATCCAGGACGCGGGAACGGATATAATCCTCGTGTCCGTCGGAAACGGTCAGGCCCGGGAGCGGATCCGATCGTATCTCGTCGGCGGGGGCCTCTCCGAGCTGCGGGATTTCGTCTGCGTCGCATGACACCCGTCGGAGGCCTTGCCATTCGCCCGAAAATCCACTATTGGGCGGACATGACTGTGGATGTTGCACTGATTGTCTGTCCGTCCGGGGACGCCGTCCAAAGGCGGCTGCTCGGGCTGACCGTAGGGGAACGGCTGCTGCTCACGCTGGAGAAGGCGGGGATCGGACGGGTGGCGTTCACCGGAGACGGACCGCGGCCCGCCTCGGATCGGACGGGACTGACCGTCATTGGTGAGGACGAGCTCCCCGAGGGGATCCCGTCCTTCTGCCTGGTGTCCGCCGATGTGGTGTTGGATCCCGGCGTCATCGCCGACGGATCCGCTTCAGAAGCGTTGCCCGTCAAGCGGCTCCCGTCGGTCGCGTGGCGCGATGTCCTCGATGCCCCGGCGAAGTGGCTGGACGGACTGGCACCGGGGGACGCATCCTCCGGGCGGGGGTTCGCCCTCCGGGTGACCGATGGCCCCACCGCGAAGGCAGCGGAGCGGGCGCTGATGCTCTCCCTCAAGAAGGACGCGGACGGCATCATCTCCCGGCACCTGAACCGCCACATCTCCATGTTCATCTCCAGGCGGCTGGCCCGGACGCCGATCAGGCCCAACCACATCACGGCGGTGGTCTTCCTGGTGGGGGTCCTGGCGGGTCCCTTCGCCTTCCTCGGCACCCCCCTCGGGTTCGCCGTCGGGGGCTTCTGTTACTGGTTCTCCGCGGTGCTCGACGGCTGCGACGGGGAGATCTCCCGGTTGAAGTACTGGGGCTCCCCCCTCGGTGCCTGGCTCGACACGGTGGTGGACGACCTGGTCTGCCTCTCCTACATCGTCGGCATGTACCTCGGGCTCTCGCGGAACGCCGATCATCTCTGGTGGCTCTACATCGGGGGCGGGGCGACCCTCTTCTTCCTGCTGACCATCCTCCCCCGCTACTACGTCATGGCCACCCGATCCGGCTCCGGCGACTACCAGAAGATGGCCAAGGAGACCCGCCCGGAGAACCGGGGCACCCTCTCGACCTTCCTCCTCGCCGCGCGAGACATCGTGTTCAGGACCGATTTCCTCCCCTTCGCCGGGATGGTGACGGCGGTCCTCAACCACCCGGAGGTCTTCGCCGTACCCTTCGCCCTCGGATCCGTGGCCTCCGCCGTCGACTCGCTGATGACGCTGCGGCGGTACGACAGCTGAGCCGTCGAACGTGACGGCCACGCCGGGTCGTCAGAATCCGCTCTCGAACGACGAGGTTGGCACCGGAGTGCGTAGATGATATTGAAGAGGCCATGTCAGGGGCAATTCACGCATCGGACCGTTCATGCCGTCGGTATTGATACTGGGGGCGGGCCTCTATCAGGTCCCCGCCATCGTGAAGGCCCGACGCATGGGCCTTCGCACCGTCGCCTGCAGCTATCTCCCGGACGATCCCGGGCTCGCGCTCGCCGACACGGCATACACCGTCAGCACCACCGATAAAGAGGCGGTCCTGTCGGTGGCGAAGCGGGAACGGGTCGACGGGGTCACCACCGGCGCCTCGGACGTGGCGGTTTCCACGGTGGGGTATGTCAACGACGCGCTGGGGCTCCGGGGGCTCACCCTGGCGCAGGCCCGGACCTTCTCCCGTAAGGACCTGTTCCGGGCCTTCCTGAAAGCCAACGGCCTGCCCCACCCGGAGTTCCATGTCTTCGACGAGGTCGCCCCCTTCATCGAGGCGTGCGCCGGCCTGAGCGGGCGGTACATCGCGAAGCCGGTGGACAGCTCGGGGAGCAAGGGGGTCCACGAGCTCCGTCTGCCGTCGACGGATACGGGTGCGCTGGAGGCGATCTTCGCCGCGGCGAAGAAGAGCTCCATGCGGGGCCGGATCATCCTCGAGGGGTTCATCGAGGGGGTGGAGCACGGCGGGGACGCGTTTTTCAGGGACGGGGAGCTCGTCACCCTCTCCGTGACCGAGAAGCAGTTGAACGGACCGCCCCACTACGTGCCGGTGGGGCACATGATTCCCGGCGACCTGCCCCCCGAGGCGATGGCCCTTGTTGTCGATGCGTTACGCGACACGGTCTCCCTCATCGGCCTGCGCGACGGGGTGGTGAACTTCGACGTGATGGTGGACGACAGCGGCGTCGCGCGGATACTGGAGATGAGCCCCCGCTACGGCGGAAACTGCATCCCCACCATCATCGAGTACGGCACCGGGTTCGACGAGATAGGGGCCAACCTTGCCGTGGCCGTGGGGGAAAGCTCGGAATCGTTCACCCGGGCGATCAGGGAGAGGACCGATTATACGGCGTCCCGAATTCTCGGAGCGGCCGCATCGGGGGTCGTGTCCCGGATTCCGGACGCGGAGTCGTTGATGCGAAAGCACGAGGGGATCTTGCGGGAGATGGTGTGGGACGTGGCGGTGGGCGATCCGGTCTCGAGGTTCGTCTCCGGCAACCTCCGCGTCGGCCACTTCATCGCGACCGAGGAGAGCCTCGAGGCGCTGGCGCGGATCGTCCGACGGATCGAATCGGAGGCGACCCTCGGGGTCGTCCCCGGTCCACCAGACAAGGAGTGAGAAAAGTGTCGATGAGTTTCACCCACAGTGAGCTGCGGTCCATCGAGGAACGCGTGGGCTCGCCCTTCTTCATCCTGAGCACACAGCAGCTCGAGGAAAACATCACCGCGTTCGCGACGGCGTTTCAACAGCACTACGAGCACAGCCGAGTCGCCTACTCCTACAAGACCAACTACATCCCCAGGGTCTGCGCCCGGGTCGACGCGCTGGGGGCATTCGCGGAGGTGGTCTCCGACATGGAGTACAGTATCGCCCTTCGCACCGGGGTGGATCCCCGCCGCATCGTCTTCAACGGACCCGCCAAGACCTTCGCGCACCTCGAGCAGGCGGTGACGAAGGGGAGCATGGTCAACCTGGACTCCCCCGCCGAGGTGGAACTGCTGAAGGCGGTGGCCGCGAGCCACAACGACAGGGCGCTCCGCGTGGGGCTCCGGGTGAACTTCAAGCACGCGGCGGACGCCCCGTACTCTCGCTTCGGGTTCAGCGTGGAGAACGGCGACTTCGGGCGCGCCGTGGCGACAGTGTCATCGCTGGACAACGTCGTCCTCGAGGGGCTCCACTGCCACTTCCGCGTGCCGGGACGAACCCCCGAGGGATACGGCCGCGTCGCGGAGACCATGCTGGCGCTGGCCGCCGAGCACGTCGATCAGACCGAGCTGAGATACATCGACATCGGGGGTGGGTTCTTCAGCCGGATGCCGCCGGAGTTCGCCCGGCAGTTCGAGACCCCCGTCCCCACCTACCAGGACTACGCGGACGCCATCGCCCCGAAGTTCAGCGAGTTCTTCAGTAAGAGCGCCAACCCGCCGCTGCTCATCATGGAGCCCGGGACCGCCGTGGCCGCGGACATCATGGCCTTCGCCACCCGTATCATGGACGTCAAGAGCCTCCCGGATCGGCGGTTGGCCATGACCGACGGCAGCGCGTACAACATCAAGCCCACCATGAACCGGATGAACCTCCCGGTGGCGATCGCGGCGGTGGATCCGGCGGTGGACGAGGTGACCGTGGATGTGGTCGGGTACACGTGCAAAGAGGATGACGTCATGTATCGGGGGCTGACAGGACGCCTGGCCCAGGGGGACTACCTCGTCTTCAACAACGTGGGCTCCTACACCGTGGTGCTGCAGCCGCCGTTCATCCGCCCCGCGCCCCCAATCGTCGAGCTCACCGCGAGCGACCTCACCGTGGTTCGCCGCGCTCAGACCCTGGATGACGTCCTGTCCAATTTCTCGTCATAGCCGCGCTTTCGCCATCACCATAAAACTCCTGACTGAATGCGGAACCCGAAAATCGGAATATACTATTTTCGATTCCCACCTGTCGAAAGGAGCTCGAAGATGCCCAACCGTTGTGGACCATCCTATCTCATCGCGGCCCTGGTCTTGTTATTGTCCTTAGAGACAACAGCGGAGCCGTTCGAACGGGAGAAACTGCCCCGGGAGCTCGAGGGGTGGGCCGATTGGGTTCTCCACGATGTGCCGGATCGCAATTGCCCGGTGGTGGAGGGCGCCGCGATCTGCTTCTGGCCAGGGGTCCTTTCGCTGGCGCTGGACGACTCGGGGGGGCGCTTTACGGAGGAGGTCCATTCGGACCGGGACGGTCTGTTCCCCCTTCCCGGCGGGACCGGCCATTGGCCCGAGGCGGTCACCGTAGACGGCCGCCCCGCCGCAGTGATCGGGCAGGACGGCCGCCCCGCCGTCGCGCTCCCCGCCGGCGCCCACGAGATCTCCGGCCGGTTCGTGTGGACGGTCCTCCCCGAGGGGATCGGTATTCCCCCGGAGACGGCCATGGTCTCCCTCGCGGTGAACGGCGTCCCGATACCGTTTCCCAGACGGGACGAGGGCGGACGCCTTTGGTTGGCGGGCGCGGCCGCCGACGAGGAGGGCGAGAAGATCACTCTCTCCGTGATGCGCAAGGTCCGGGACGCCGTCCCCCTCGTCGTGGAGACCCGCATCCTCATCCGGGCATCGGGAAAGGCGCGGGAGGTGAGCCTGGGGCAGGTGCTGCTGGCGGACACCGTGCCCATCGCCGTCGCGTCGGAGCTCCCCGCCCGCCTCGATCAGCAGGGGACCCTGAGCCTCCAGGTCCGGGCCGGCACCTTCGCGGTGACCGTGACGGCGCGCACCAAGGGCTCCCCCGAGACCCTCGTCCCCAGGTTTCTGCCCTCCCCTTGGCCCGCCGAGGAGATCTGGGTGTGGCAGGCGGACGAGAGCCTCCGCCAGGTGACCCTGTCCGGCCCGCCGGGCATCGATCCCTCCCGGACAGACCTGCCGGAGGAGTGGCGCGCGCTGCCGGCCTTCCTGATGGGAGACAAGGCGACGCTGGCCATCACCACGACCCGCCGCGGGGAGCCCGAGCCGCCCCCTGACGACCTCTCCCTGGACCGCACTCTCTGGATGGATCTGGACGGCAACGGCTACACGGTCCGCGATGTCCTCGGAGGCACCCTGAACCGCTCCTGGCGGCTGGACCTCCGGTCCGGGACCCTCGGTCACGTGGCCGTGGACGGCGAGGATCAGCTCATCACCGAGGGCGCCGGCGGTTTCTCGGGGGTCGAGCTTCGCAACGGAAAGCTCGCCATGACCGCGGAGTGGCGCCTCGAGAACAAGACGCGGGAGCTGCCCGCGGTGGGGTGGTCCCGAGAGGTCCAGCGGCTGTCCGCGACCCTCAACCTCCCGCCGGGATGGACCCTCATCACGGCCGGAGGGGTGGACGGGGTGCACGGCACGTGGTGGGACCAGTGGAATCTGTTCGGCTTCTTCTTCGTGCTCGTGGTCTCCCTCGCCATCGGCCGTCTGACCCGGTGGCCGTACGGTGTCGTGGCCTTCGTCGCCCTCACCCTCTCCTATCATGAGGCGGACGCCCCCATCGCGGTCTGGGTGAGCCTCCTCATCACCCTGGGGTTGCTCAGGGTGCTGCCCAAGGGCAAACTGCGCTTCGCGAACACCCTCCTCTGGTGGCTGAGCGTGGTGTGGCTCGCGGCTGTGCTCGTCCCCTTCAGCGTCACGGAGGTCCGGGGGGGGCTGTTTCCTCAAGTCATGCCCCCGTCTGGTGACGACTACGGAGTGATGTCGGAGCCCAAGATGGAGATGCCCCGGAGCGCCGCCCCGGAGTGGCTGGAGGACAGTATTTCCAAAGGCGGCGAGCGGCGCTACGCCGGCAAAAAGGATGTGGCAAAACAGGAGGTCCAGGTTTTACAGCAGGATCCCCGCGCCGTGGTCCAGACCGGTCCCGGGGTTCCCTCGTGGCGATGGAACAGCTGGCGCCTCGACTGGTCCGGTCCGGTGCGACAGGATCATCAAATTCGCCTCTACCTCGTCTCACCGAAGTTAAACCTCCTGCTCTCCCTCCTGCGGGTGCTGCTCCTCGTGACCATCGCGCTGCGCGTCTCCTACGAAGGGTGGCGACTCGGGGGCGGGCGGATGCCCCCTTCCGGCGGCGGGAAGGCGACGACTGTTGTCTCTGCGTTGGGGCTCTCCCTGCTCGTCGCCGCCCCAGCCGCGGCAGAGGAGCCGGCCGAGGCGATCGCGCAAGAGGCGACGGAACCGATCCCCGCGATCCCCGCCGCGACCGTGCTCGACACCTTGAGAGCGCGGCTCACCGCCCCGCCGGACTGCCGGCCGGACTGCGTCTCGCTGTCGCTCCTGGGCGTCTCGGTCTCGGACAACGGCCTCGTTCTCGACGCCGAGGTCCACGCCGCCGCACGGGCCGCCGTGACCCTGCCCGGGCCGGCCAGGAACTGGGTCCCGGAGAGCATCCAGGTGGACGGTCGCTCCAGCACCGCCGTGGTGCTCGGGGTCGACGGCTTCCTCCGCGTCCGACTGGAGGCGGGGGTTCACCGCGTCGTGGCGAAGGGACCGACGCCGCCGGGGGGCGCCATCGCCCTGGAGCTCCCGGAGCCGCCCAAGCGGGCGACGGCCTCCGCCGAGGGCTGGACCGTCGATGGAATTCGCGACGACGGCCGCACCGAGAGCTCCATACAGCTCACCCGGACAGCGGACGCGAGCACCGGCGACGAGGGCTTCGAGCCGGGCGTCTATCCCCCGTGGCTGGAGGTCACCCGCACGTTGTCCCTCGGCATCCCCTGGCTGGTGCACACCACGGTGCGCCGGACGAGCCCCCTCGGGACGCCGGTGTTCGCGAACGTTCCGCTCCTCCCCGGCGAGTCGGTCACGGAGTCCGACCTGCAGGTGACGGATGGCGCCGTGGTGGTCTCGCTGGGACGGGACGACGACACGGTGACCTGGTCGTCGACGATGAAGACGACGCCCCGCATCGATCTCCGCGCGCCCGCCGGGGTTCCCTGGTCGGAGGTGTGGGAGGTGGCGTGCAGTCCCGTCTTCGCCTGCGCCTTCGACGGAATTACCCCGATCCAGCGGAAGAGCGGCGATATTCTGAAGCCCACCTACCGCCCCTGGCCCGGTGAGAAGCTGACACTGGCGATAACCCGCCCCCCCGGAATCCAAGGGCAGTCCACCACCATCGACGCGGCGACCCTCTCCCTCTCCCCGGGGAAGCGGCTGGTCCGCGGAACCCTCGCGCTGACGGTCCGCACGAGTCGGGGGGGCGAGCAGGGGGTATCGTTGCCGAAGGGCGCCGAAGTCCAGACCGTCACCGTGGACAACGTCAAGCAACCCTTCCGCCGGAAAGGGGACGGGGTCACCCTCACCCTCAAACCCGGTACCCAGAACGTGGCCGTCACCTGGCAGCAGGAGGGCGGCATGAGCGTCCGTTATCGCGTTCCCGAGATCTCAGTGGGGGGACGGGCCGCCAACGTGGCGGTCAAGGTAGAGCTTCCCGACGATCGCTGGCTCATTCTCACGGGGGGCCCCTCCTGGGGACCGGCGGTGCTCTTCTGGGGCTTCCTCGTCACCGTGCTGCTCGCCGGGCTCATCCTCGGCCGACTTCGCTCGAGCCCCCTCAAGAGCTGGCAGTGGATGCTGCTCGCTCTCGGGCTGACCCAGGTCCCCATCCCCGTGGCCCTGATCATCGTCGGTTGGTTTTTGGCCATGGGCCGCCGAGCCGCACGTCCGCCCCACCACTACGTATTCTACAACACGCTCCAGATCTGCCTCGGCCTCTTCACCCTCGCGGCCCTCGGGTGTCTCGTCGGCGCCGTGTACAGCGGCCTCGCGGTCCGGCCGGATATGCAGGTGGCGGGCGCGGACAGCACCAACAGCGCCCTGAGGTGGTACGTCGATCGCATCGACGGGTCCCTCCCCACCCCCTGGGTGCTCAGCCTCCCCCTCATCGTCTGGAAGATCATCATGCTGCTCTGGGCCCTCTGGCTCGCCGGGAGCATCGTCAAATGGGCGCCGTGGGCGTGGCGCGCCTTCAGCGACGGCGGCCTCTGGCGCCATCGTCCGAAGTCGGAGACCGGCGACGCGGGGGGCGACGCTCGGGACCCGGCGCCGTCCCCATAGCGGATACCGAAAGCGCGCCTACCCGGAGGCGGCCTCTCGGAGGGAGCGATAGGCCGCCTCGAAGAGGAACCACCGCTCCGTCTCCGCTGTCGAGAGGGACCCGGTGAGCCTGCCGTACCGTTCGATCTCCTCGGCGGCGTGCGCCTTGTCGGAGCTGTAGTCCGGCGGGAACTTGGCGTGGGTGACCTCGAAAGGATCCCGGTACGCGGAGACGGCGTCGGGGTCGAAGGCGCCGCTCCCCTCGAGGGGGTAGCCGAGGGCCTTCAGCTCCGGCAGACAGGTCGCCTCGATGAACCGGATGACCGCCTCGGGGAGCACCGCTTTGAACCGTCCCTTGGAATCCTTCGAGATGCCGCGCTTCTCCTTAAAGGAAGAGTTGCCCTGCCAGGGGTTTCCGTACTGATCCTGGAGCCCGTCCTGGAAGAGCGCCTCGGAGAACGGCCCCAGCCCGAGGAATGCCGCGATGCGGTCCAGGCAGGACATCGGGTCGGAGACCAGGTCTTCGTAGGTGACCCAGGTGAAGTTTTCGTTGTCACCGTGGGCGAGGGCGTAGGCGACGCTCTTTCGCCAGACGCGGACGCTGTACAGCACGGGGCGGTTGTCGCCGGTCAGGTTGTACTTCTCTTTGAAATTAAGGGAGGTCACCATGTCCCGGGGATCCCGGATGACGAGGACGACCTTGACCCCGTTAGCGATCAGGAAGGGGATGTATTCCTCGCAGAGGATCTCCTTGCCCCCGCGGTACCGGGCCGTCTCCTTCGAGAGGATTTGCGTGAGCAGATCGTTGAGCCGGCGCAGCACGGCGATGAAAGGTCCGGGAGCGACAGCCCCCCGGTGGGAGAGGATCTCCTTGGTCCAGAGCCCCTCGGTATAGTCGGCGAGGCGGTCGAAGACGTGCGCCATGTCCGCCGCGGTGAGGACATGGTGTGCCAGAAAGCGATCGAACTGGTTCTGTCTGTAATCGGCTTCCAAAAAGAGGTGGTCGAGGGGATAGCGCCGCTCGATGCCGAGCTCCTGAAGGAAGATTCCCTTCAGGTAGAAAAAGAGGACGGGGAACGGTTGGGAGGCGAGGCAGATGTCTTCGTGGTGATGCAGCAGCTTCTCGAGGAGCGTGGTGCCCGAGCGATAGCAGCCGGTGACGAAGAGATTCGCGCGCATCAGTCGATGGGGCGGCTCGGGTCGTCGTCGTCCCGGTTGATGACCGTCCTCACGAGATACTGGGGCTTCTGGTGGACGGACTGGAGGATGCGGAGCAGGTACTCCCCGACGATGCCGAAGGCGAAGAAGTTGAAGCTCGACAGCCCCACCAACAGCAGCACCTGGGTGATCCACCCCTGGACCGTGATGCCCCCTGTGAGATACCGGACCAGGAAGAAGGCCCCCACCGAGACGCTGAAGGCGATCCCGATCAAGCCGAACCCCGCGAGGAAGCGGAGCGGGAACGCGGAGAAGCTGAGGGTCTTGTCGATGGTCAATCCGAGCAGCTTGGTGAAGGTGTACCCCCCCTTGCCGTGCTCCCGCGTATCGTGGTTGACCGGGATGTTGATGATGTTCGGTGTGATGGAGCAGAGGATCGATCCGGGGGACGGGTTGGGGGTGTTCCACGCGAGGAGGTGCTGCACCACCTTGTGCCGCATGATGCGAAAGCTCGTCAGCTGGAGGCTCTTCTTCCGGCCGAAGAAGAGGCGGCTGCTGAGCCGGTTGAGCACGTTGCTGCCGAAGTTTCGCCACAGGCTGTGCTTCTTCGACTTCGGCGCCCCCATGACCACGTCGATATCCGGGTTCCGGCGGAGCGCGTCGATGAGGGCCGGGATCTCCTCGGGGGGGTTCTGCAGGTCGTCGTCGATGGTGATGATGGCCTCCCCCCGGGCCTGCCGCAGCCCGCACATGGTGGCGTTGGCCTGCCCGTAGTTCCGCATGAGCCGGATGGCCACCACCCGCTTGTCCCGGCTCGCCAGATCCTGGGCGACCCCCCAGGCGTTGTCCTTTCCGCAGTCGTCGACGAGGATCAGCTCGAACCGCTTCCCCTCCATGACCCGGACGATCCGCTCATAGAGAATCGGGAGCGTCTTCTCGGAGCTGTAGACGGGGACGACAATGGAGAACTCAACGCTCGTGTGATTCGTGTTCATTACCGCGATCCGCTCCCAAAGGGCCCGTCCCAGTGGATGCATGCCCCTGAAATCATTCCAGGGTTGCGTGTATCACACGTTTTCCGGTTCGACAAGGCGGGGCGCTTCGAGAGACGGGGATGACGCGTGGGAATCGAATTCGAACGACAACGGTCGGCCCGGCCCGGTTTGGGGTTGACTCAGCCGCGATCCAGCCCGAGGGCGAGCCTGATGAAGGCGTCTTTGCGCATGAAGGGGAGGCTGCCTGCGGCGGCCTGGACCTCGTCGTAGCACTCGGTAGCGTCGGGGGCCTGGCCCGGGCGCATGATGGCCACCGGCACGGGATCCCGAGCGTGGACGCCGGTGGAGACGGGGGTCGGGTGGTCCGGGAGGATCGCGACGGCGACGTCGGTGCCGAGTTGATCGATTCCTTCCAGGATGGGACGCACCAAGCGATCGTCGAGCATCTCGATGCACTTGATCTTGAGCTCCAGCTCCTTGGCGTGGCCCGCCTCGTCGGTGGCCTCGACATGGACGTACACGAGGTCGTGATCCTCCAGGGCTTTGATACACGCGGCGGCCTTGCCTTCGTAGTTGGTGTCCCAGAGGCCGGTGGCCCCCTCCACCCGGATGACATCCATCCCGGCGTAGAGGCCGAGGCCCATGATGAGATCCACCGCGGAGATCACGGCACCCCGGATACCGAACCGCTCCTCTAGGGTCTCCATTCGGGGCTTATGGCCGGGGGACCAAGGCCAGATGGTGTTCGCCGGGTCCTTGCCGGCGGCGACCCTCTTTCGATTGACGGGGTGGTCCTTCAGGATCTCGGCGGCCCGCGTCATCAGGGAGCGGACGGTCTCCTCGGTCGGCTTGGCCCCCTCCTCGGTGGCGCTCGGCAGCAGCCCGTCCGCCTCGTGGCCCACGAAGTCGTGGGGCGGCGTGCACTTTAACTTGGGCGACGCGGCGCTTCCCCTGAGCACCAGCAGATGGCGGTAGCTCACACCGGTGTGGAAGTCCACGGGGATCGCCCCCTCGGAGGTCCCCAGCCGGGCCTGCAGGCCCCGGATGATCTCGTCCGCCTCCTCCGTGGAGATGTGTCCGGCGGAGTGGTTCTTGATGCGCCCGTTCTCGATACAGCAGAGGTTGCACCGGAACGCCACGTCCTCCGGCGCCAGCGCCACCCCCATGTTGGCCGCCTCGAGCACGGCCCGTCCGTTGAACGTGACCGCTGGGTCGTAGCCCAGCACGCTGAGGTTCGCCACCGCCGAGCCCTTGGACAGCCCCTCGGGAACGGTCTCGAAGCGCCCCATGCGACCCTCCCGGGCGATGCGGTCGATGCTCGGTTTCACGGCGGCCTGGAGGGGCGTCTTCCCGCCCAATCGCTCGATGGGGTAATCGGACATTCCGTCGCCCAGAATGATAACCGTCTTCATTTATAGTTCTCCAGCAGGTAGTCCTTGAAATCGTCGTAGTTTACGTACATCTCGTCGAAGGTCTCCGGGCGATTCTCCAACCCGGCGAGGCTCGGGGGAACCTCGGGCTCCACCCCGGTGATGTGCCGCACCTCGTCCGGGAACTTGGCCGGGTGGGCGGTCTCCAGGCAGACGGCGGTATCGCTGCTCGGCACGAATTCCAGGAAACGCGTAAGCCCGGCCCAGCCCACGGCGCCGTGAGGCTCGAGCAGCGTACCGAACTCCCGGTGGATCGCGCCGATGGTCTCCCGGGTCTCGTCGTCCGCGATGCTCACGGCGAATATATCCCGCCGCATGGCGTCCAGATCCGGCGGCTGCCGAAGCCGGCCCGTCTCGTCCATCTGTCCGCCGTACAGGTCCACGAGCCGCGCTAGGTTGGAGGGGTGCCCCACGTTCATGGCGTTGGAGATGCACACCTTGGACGGGACGATCTTCTCGTACCGGCCGGTCTCGAGGAAACGGGGCACCTCGTCATTGGCGTTGGTGGCGATGACGAACCTGGCGACGGGCAGGCCGGTGTGGGCGGCGAGGACGCCCCCCATCATGTCGCCGAAGTTCCCCGAGGGGATGCTGAAGATCACCGGCTCGCCCCCGGGGAGATCGACGAGGCGGCTCGCGGCGTAGGTGTAGTAGACCGACTGGGGGAGCAGCCGGCCGATGTTGATGGAGTTGGCGCTCGAGAGGTTCAACCCGACGAGCTCCGGGTCCGAGAAGGCGGCCTTGACCAGCGCCTGGCAGTCGTCGAACTTACCGGAGACGCCGATGGTCCGGATATTTCCGGAGAGGGTGGTCATCTGGCGGCGTTGCCGGTCGGACACCTCGCTCACCGGGAACAGCACCAGCGCGCGGATCCCCTCCACCCCGAGGAACGCGCTGGCCACCGCCGACCCCGTGTCTCCGGAGGTGGCGGTGAGGATGAGGAGCTCCCGGGAGCGCTCCCGGACCAATCGCCCGATGGCCCGCCCCATGAACCGGGCGGCGAAGTCCTTGAACGACGCAGTGGGCCCCTGGTCGAGGCGCATCACGTGCCGGTTGCGCGTGACGTTTTCGAGGGGGACATCGAAATCGTACGCGTCGAAGCAGATCTCCTCGAGCACCGCTCGGCTGAAGACCCCTT
>JBNLED010000021.1:0-54811 GCA_050304755.1 Polyangia bacterium
CATTCTCCAGCTTGACGGTGCTCGGCTTCTCCGAAGACCAGAGGTTCTCCCATCGTCCCAGGCTCGCGTTGACGCACTTGGCGACGAGCTTGTGCAGGTAGGCCGTGAACTCCGGGAGCCTCGCGTGGGGGTCTGTGAGAATGACATGGTAATATCCTGTTTATGCGAGCGGCACCCCATAGACGCTGCCGCGATCGTTACAAACACCATTGCCGTTAGGATTGTTGCTGTCGTATTCATGGCTAAAACAGCTGAGTCGCCCAGGTGATGATGTCGTTGTGGCTGGCCGCGGTTATCAGGACGGCGATATTGTACTTGGCGCCGTTGCTCAACTCCCTGTCCGAGGACTCGATACCGAAAACCTTATCCTGCCATTCTCCGGTGCCGGTAATAGGGCCGCCGCTGGAGCCGCTGTCCAGGTCGCAGTAGTGGTTGAACCATCCGTTGTCAAAGACCCGCCGCACCTTGTCCTGACTCGTCGTCATCTTTCTCGCGGCGTCGATATCCTCGTGATACGCGGTGAGGGTGGCCCGCTCGCCCATCGGATCGGGAATAACGCCGTAGGCCATCTCCCCGGTCTTGCCTGTGTCAAACGGGGACTTCAGCCGGATGACAGCGTAGTTATATGGGATGCTGTGGTACCAGTTGTCTTCATGTCTTACATACTGCCACGGATAGAAGAGCTTCCTCCCCGAGCCGACTCCGAACGGCTCCTCTATGTAGCGCCGGTCCAGATACTGCCCAGGCACCACGTGTATCTTGTAAGCAGATCCGCTACCGAGTTCCGTATTATAGACACAATGCGCGGCGGTGAGCACCGCGTCCGGTGCGATCAGACTGCCCGAGCACGGGCTCCGGGGGAACGTTACATTCAGCGACGGATCTTATTATACAGCGTTCCCTGCTTTCGACAGCTCCCCGGGAACAATCCGCTGCACCTCGAGGAAGCGGATGACGCGGCCGACGCTCTCATCGATAGGCAGGGTGCCGGTGGGGACCGTCAGTTCCGGATGGTCGGGCGCCTCGTAGGGGGCGTCGAGCCCGGTGAAGCCCTTGATCTCCCCGGCCCGCGCCTTCTTGTAGAGCCCCTTGGGATCCCGCGCCTCGCACTCCTCGTACGACGCGGCGCAGTAGACCTCGATGAACCGATCGGCATCCACGAGGGCCCGGGCCTGCTCCCGATCCTTTCGATACGGCGAGATAAACGCGGTCATGACGATGACCCCGGCGTCGCAGAAGAGCTTGGACACCTCGCCGATGCGGCGGATATTCTCCTCCCGGTCCTCCGGAGAGAACCCGAGGTTCTTGTTCAGTCCATAACGAACATTGTCTCCGTCGAGCACATAGGTCAGCGCGCCCCGGTCATGGAGCCGCGCCTGCACCGCGTTCGCCAGCGTCGATTTCCCCGAACCGGATAGCCCGGTGTACCAGAGCACCACGCCCTTCTGATCGAGCAGCCGCTCCCTCGCCGCGCGATCAACGGATCCGCTGTGCCACGTAATATGGGTCGACCGAATTTCAGACATGTCGCACCTCTCCTTCCGACAAAGGTCCTGCTTCGAAAACGGAAAGATCATAAATCTATCCGCTCCCAATATCCCTTAAGTGTCATGACGGGGTCGAAATGGTGAAATGATTTTTCGTAGCCCGATACGATCGGTCACCCGCGTCGGCACGGGTGTCCGGATTTCGATACATTCACCTCCCTCTCGGTTCGAACAGTCTCTTCAACCGGTTGAAAATGTGTTGAAATTAGATTCTCGGTGAATTGGAATGGTTCGTGCTTGTCCGATGGGGCGCAAAGGAGGCGATGGAATGACGAAACCCTGTTATATTCCGAAACGCGCTGTTTTCGAGGCGACCCTCGCGTGCAACCTGAGATGCCGGCACTGCGGCTCCATCGCGGGGAAGGCGCGCCCCGACGAGCTCGACACCGATGAGGTCCGGGACCTGTTTCGACAGCTCGCGGAGCTGGGGTGCGAGAAGCTGACGATCTCCGGCGGCGAGCCCACCTGCCGCAAGGACTGGCCGGATCTCATCGGGGCCGCGGCCGGGATGGGGATTGCCGTGGGCATGTTCACCAACGGGGTATCGTTCGACGAGGACGCGGCCCGGCGGGCCAAGGACCGGGGGCTGCAGGCGGTGGGCTTCAGTGTGGACGGCCCCCGGGAGGTCCACGACTACATTCGCGGCAGGGTGGGGCACTTCGAGCGCCTCTCCCGGGCCATGGACGCGTGCGCGACAGCAGGGCTCAGGTTCGCGGTGGTGAGCTTCGTGAATCCCCGGAACCTGAACCGGCTCGACGAGATGCACCGGTATATCCGGGACAAGGGGGCCTTCGCCTGGCAGATCCAGCTGGGCACGGACATGGGCAACCTCTCCGACAACCGGGATCTCATCCTCGACCGCCGTCAGCTGCCCCGGCTCGAGGCCCTCCTGGCGGACCTGGTGCGTCGGGACGGGCCCCGGATCGACGTGGCGGACTCCATCGGCTACTTCGGCCCCCACGAACGGATCCTTCGGAAGAACCAGCACAAGCGCTGCTTCGGCGGCTGTTCGGCCGGCACGCGCAATATCGGCATCGAATCCAACGGCAACATCAAGGGGTGCCTCTCCATCATGGCCGGATACAACCCCCAGGGGGCGGACTTCGTCGAGGGCAACATCCGCGAGGCGTCCTTGGCGGAGATCTGGCATCGGCCGGGGGCCTTCGCGTACAATCGGGAGTGGTCCATCGAGCAGCTCAGCGGCTTCTGCCGGGCGTGCCGGCACGCCCCCCAGTGCCGCGGGGGATGCCGCGCCAAGGTGACCGCCTTCGGGGACGGGGTAGAGAACCCTATGTGCGTCTACCGGGTGGCCGTGGAGGAGGGGCTGAGGCACCGCCGCGCGCCGGCGGCCGCCGCCCTGCTCGCCTCCTCCCTGCTGGGCGTGACCGGATGCTACGAATCCTCTGACAAGGAGGATGCGTTCATCCCGCCCTACGGCGGGCCCTTCGCGGACGCGGGGACCGACGACAGCGACAGCGTCGGGGACACCGCGACGACGGGACGGGAGCCCCTCGACACCCATGATGTCGAGGAGTACGGCATCGTCCTCGACACCGGCACTGGGGGGGAGGTCGACGAATACGGCATCGTCTTCGACACCGAGACCCAGGGGGGCGTCGATGAATACGGCGTCGTCCTCGACACCGACCCCGGCGTGGACGACTATGCGATCCCAGTTCCCACGGATACGGACACCGAGGTGACCACCGACGACGAGCCTGTCTTGATCTACGGCATCCTGCTGGAAATGGAACCGGACGATCAGTAGTCAGCCGGATAGCGCGCCTCGCGGACGGCGATGGTAGCGGTCCCGATGATTTCAATCCGGTGCATCGCCCCCCCCTTTCGATTCACAGGACTCTCTTCCCTGCGCTTCGTGGGATCAATGCGAAGGCGCTGCCGGAGGGGCGATTTCGGCGATTTGCCGTTCAAAGAGAGATAGAGTAGATCTTTTTTCTGGTTTTTTCGTACAACAGGTTTGAATTCTCGAGCGGCGGGATCCGTGGATCCGGTTTGCCAGACGGAAGGGAGAGAGAAATGAAACGATTTCATGTAGTGCCTGCGGTACTGTGGTGTGTCCTCGCGCTGGGATGCGGATCATCCAACGGTCGCGAGCCCGGCAGGGTCTATCGTATCACGGACCAGCGGGTGTCGACCTCGCCGGTGACGCCGGATGCTCCGGACTCGCCCGCGGTCGCCCCCGTCCCCGAGGAGGCGCCTTATGTCTTCACCCCCCGATCCCACGCGCCGAGATACCGGACCCCCGAGCGCTTCCCAGTGTCCCTCGCCTCTCTTCCACGGTTGAAGACGAGGCTCAAAGAGTGCTTCCCCCGGGAACGGAGGAGGAATCCCATCCCCATCGCCCAACCCCGACCGAAATCGAAGTCCCCCTCGAAAAAGGGGGCCGGATCTTCCCGCACGAAGCGTCGCGCAGGCCGGCGGGCGGGAAGCGGGAAGCCGTCCCAGGCGCGTGACAACGCCGGCGACCCCCTCGGCGGGCTCACCGGAGTGGGGGCCGGAGAAGGCGGCGCTCGCAAGGAGAAGCAGCCCCCGTCCCGGGAGGACCGCAAGCCGGTGACCCGGCCGAAGGATGCGCCGCAGCCGCCCACTGAGGCGGCGCCGCCCGCGGCCACCGGGGATGCCCCGACCCCCTCGATGGACGAGGCGGTGCAATACTCGAGCTCGATGGAGATGGACGCGGATTACGAAGACTACAGCGGGGATGAGGAAGCGGCGGAGGCCACCCCCGAGGAGGCTATCGAGATGCCGCCGCGGCCGTTATTCAGCGAAGGTCCCCGGCGCATCGCCACGGGGGAGCCCACATCCCCCACGGTGGTGGAACCCGAGCCGGCGGTTGATCCCTACGACAAGTACGACGACTGGGGCTCCGCCATCTATCTCTCCAACGACGACACCATGAGCCTCTCGTCCGCCCAGCGGGTAATCTACGCCATCGACCACTTTCTGCCGCTGCCCGCGGAGCATATCCGCCCTCACGAGCTACTCAACTACTTCTCCTTCGACACCGCCCCGGTTCAGGACGGCTACGACTTCTCGGTGCGAGGAGAGATCGCGCCCGATCCGAGGGAGGGCGACATCTACAGCCTGGGGCTCGCGGTGAAGGGGCGTCCGGTGGACAAGGCCGCCCGCCGCAACGCGGCCATCACGCTGGTCATCGACCGCTCCGGATCCATGCGGGACGAGGGGCGGATGACCTACCTCAAGCGGGGGCTGCTCAGGATGATCAACGAGCTCAAGGCCGGGGACATGGTGCACATCGTCCTGTTCGATCACGAGCTCTGCGTGCCCGCCGAGAACTTCGTGGTGGGGCGGGACAACCTCTCCCGGCTGAAGGAGGTGATCAACGCACTGAAACCCAAAGGGGCCACGGATCTCCACCGGGGGCTCTCTAAAGGATATGATATCGCGGACCGTTCCTACCAGCCGGGCTACTCGAACCGGGTGCTCATGATCACCGATGCCCTGACCAACACGGGGGTCACTGACGAGACGATGATCTCGATGATTTCGAAATACTACGATACCAGACGGATACGTCTCTCCGGGGTCGGCGTCGGTCGGGAGTTCAACGACGCGCTGCTCGATCGGCTCACCGAACGGGGCAAAGGTGCCTACGTCTTCCTGGGATCGGAGATGGAGGTGGACGCCGTCTTCGGTCCCCGCTTCATCTCCCTCATCGAAACCACGGCCCTGGATGTGCACTTCCGCCTCCACCTGCCGCCCTCCCTCCGAATGAACGTCTTCTATGGGGAGGAGAGCTCCACGGTGAAGGCGGACGTCCAGGAGATTCACTACTTCGCCAACACCTCCCAACTCTTCCTCTCTGACCTGATGGCCCGGGGGGGCGCGCTGAGACCCCGGGACGGTGTGATGCTGACCATTGAATACGAGGACCCGGAGACCGGGGAGGCCCTCCAGGAGGAGTATGCGTTCTCGCTGGAGGCGCTCTCCCGGAGTCAACGAAACGTCAAGAAGGCGCGGGTCATCATGACCTGGATTGACCTGCTGGCGGAGATGGCGGCGCGCCCGGTTCCGAGATTCGGCTCTGTCGCGGGGTCGTGGCAGGATTCGGGCGGGTGGCAACGCTGCGAGGAGGGACGGGCGGAGCTCGACCGACTCGCCAGCGATGTCGGGGATGACCCTGAAATACGCCGAGTGAACGAGCTGTGGGACAAATACTGCGCCCGGTATGAGCGCCCGCGGCATCCGGTTCGACGAAAGATCGAGGTCCCCGGGGACGCCTGGCCGGGCGCCTCATCCCAAGGGCGATGAGCTACTCGGTCTGGGGATCCCTGGGTTTCCTGCCCCCTCGCCGCCGCCGCCGTCTGCGGGGGGCGCCCTGTCGATCGCATCGGCGTTGATCCGTCTTGGTTCGCGGTCGCTTCCCCATCGCCCGGCGCCACTCCGAATGCAGCTGCTTGGCACGCTTGTCCTCCGCGACGATCTCCAGGAAGTCCACCGCGTCGAAGGCGTAGTCCCGCTCCAGAATCCGCCGCGCCCGTTTGGTTCCGGGGCCGGAGGTCAGGCGACGCTGGGCCATGAGGATCTGTCGAATCATGGCGAGACACCGTTTGGGAAACGTCATCGGAAAGAGCAGCTCATGGATGCGTTCGTGAATCCGCGCCGAGAGATCCCCCGTCTTTTGATACTCCGCGACACAGTGGGGATAGACCAGCGCCGTCAGCATCAGGGCGTCCGAAAGCGGACGGCGGGCGCGGATCTTTGCGTCCGCCTTCTCGAGGACCGACCACAACTCCGGGGACAAGGCAGCGTCATCGATCTCGGTCGCCAAGTTCGGCATAAGGCTTTGGAGCACGCCGTAACGGTGGAGGTCCTGAAAGCATCGGGTCGCCTTGCCGGTTCGCAGAATCTTGTAGATTTCCTCCACGAGGCGGGCCGGCGCGCACTCGGCGATGAGGGGGGCGTGCTCGCGGATGGCCCGGATCACCTCCGGGGCGATTTGGAGGTCGAGGCGAACCGCGAATTTAATGGCGCGGATGATGCGGACCGGGTCCTCGGGAAAGCGGCGGTCCGGATCCCCGATGGTGTTGAGGGTCCTCGCGTTAATATCGGCGAGGCCCCCCACATAATCGTGGATCTCTCCCCTTTTTACGTCGTACAACAGCGCGTTGATGGAGAAATCGCGTCGGATGGCGTCGTCAGCAGGGCCACCGAAGAGGTTTTCCGCGGCGTGACGAGAGGAGATGTCGTCCTCGCTGGTGGCGTTTCGTCTGAAGGTCGCGACCTCGATAATCTTCTGATTCTTGAAGAAAAGGTGCGCCAGCCGGAACCGCCGTCCGATGAGCCGACAGTTGCGGAAGAGCCGACGAATCTCTCCGGGTAGCGCTGACGTCGCCACATCGAAATCCTTGGGTCGCTGATTGAACAGGAGGTCCCTGACGCATCCCCCTACGAGAAACGCGTCATAACCATACCGGACAAGCCGGCGGACGACCTTCATGGCGTCCTCATCGAGGAGCTCTTCAGGAAACTCGTGTCGCAGGACCTGATGAGAGAACGGGACATCCTCGGGTGGGGGAGCAAACAATCCCCCGTTGGGTGGCTCTCCGTCTGATGAAAGGGGGTGTGCTTTGATTTCTACCACTGGAACACTCGCTGCTTAGATTAATCTCTCTTATGTTTCGAAAATGGGTGTTGAAGATGCGATGGGGCAGGTCATTGTCTAACTGTTTATTACAGCCGCTTCCCGGTTGTCAAACCTTGTCACCATTGACAGACGTCGGATTCTGCTGAACACGACCGGCATCAGAAATTTACACCGACGCCGCTCGATATCTTAATCTGGTGCCCTACCTTGGCGGGGAGCCCCCCAACCTCCGTGTCCCACTCCCGCGGGAGCCCCCACTCGAGCTCTAACGTATAGTCGAGCAGCGCGTAGATGAGCCTCAACCCGGCGAACGCGTGGTGACGGACCAGGAATGGATTGCCGAGAGCGGTGGTTTCCCAGTATTCGACCGCCCCCCTGCCGCTGTTGAAGGTGCTCTGGGAGTGAAACTCACCGACCGATTCGTCCCAGAAGAGCATGGGTTCCATGTGGATGATGCTCATGGTGATCTGGTACCCCGCATAGGGGGTCAGGTTGACCACGCCCGCCAGACCGAAGGAGTAGGAGAGCGATCCGTCCACGGCGACCACGCTCATGTCCACGTCACTCTCCCCGACCACCCGGACAATGGACCCGCGGACCGCGATATCCGGCAGGGCCCCTCGCCAGCCCGTGTGATACCCCTCGAACAAGCTCACCTTGACCTCTCCGCCGAGGGTCACCAGCTCCGAGAGCACCAGATAATTCACCATGCTGCCCAGCTCGATGGACCAGAACTGGCCGAAGAAGTGGGGAAAACCCTTCCGGATGTGAACCCCCGGGTTGAACATGACCGTCTGGATCTCATCGGACGCGGTCCCCCGTTGCCACCTCTCCTCGGCATCGCCGCCTGTAGGACGAAACGCCAAAGAACCGTCGACCCCCATGAAAAACCCCGAAAACCCCAGGGTGCTCGCGGGGGAAAGCACCTTCGGCGCGATACCGAACGCATACTCGGCGAGGAAGGTCTCGAAATCCTGATGGAGCGGAGAACAGCCCGCTCCGTCCGGGGGGCACTTGATGAAGTTGGAGAGGGTGAGGTCGAGCTTGCCCGCAGTCGCTCTGGATTCAATGGTCATTGAAGCTGCCACGAAAACAAAAAACAGGATTGTTCTTCTTGTCTCAGGGCGCATGAATTTTTCTCCCTCTTCGTGCTTTCGTCGGACATCACAAAGTACCAATACCCTTTAGTTTTAGTCAAGTTCGACTCATCATCCCGCTGTTTGGGCGGACGATGCGGGAGTCTGCGATTACTCCGCGGATTGTTTCTTCACCCGAATCGTTTGAAACATCCCGAAAGATGACAGGGGCTTCTCGAGGAGCGTCACAGCGCCGAAGCTGAAGCCCGGGACGAAGGATTTGTACGAGAGCCCGCCGGTCAGGAGGTAGCGGAGGGGGGTATGAACTTTCAAAGAGCGGAGCCTCAGAGTGGGGAACTCATCGTGGAACCGATCCAGGTCCCGCGAGAATACCATCCACGGGAGCGCGCCGTTGGCCCCGGAGAGGGGGCCTTCGGTCTCGAACCGCCAGGTCGCCCTGTCCGGGTCGAACGGCTCATGATGAAGATAGCGGTAGATGAGACGGCTCCAGAACGTGTTGGCGGGCTCGATCATGAAGATCTCCCCTTCGGGGACCAGCACTCGCGTCGCCTCGATGAAGAACCGCTCACAGTCCGGGATATGGTGCAGGACATCGATCATGAAGATGCCGCGGAGGGATTCGTCCTCGAACGGCATCTGCTCCGCCGAGAAGGTCATGTCGCAATGGGACAGGGGTAGGATATCCGAGGTGATCACCTCGGGGAGCAAGGTCTTCAGAAATCCGCCGCCGGACCCGATCTCCACGAGCGCCCCCTCGGGCAGCTCATCCAAGACCTCGATGAAAGACCGATACCACTGCTCGTATATCCTTTTGAGGAAGGGCTTGCGGAGCAGAATCTCCCGGTGCTCCAAGGTGGTGGCCGGCAGGTCCAGAGCGGCGCTCTTTTTTTCTTTGATGAAGTCAAAAAGGCTCATGAGCTCTCCTGTGAGTCGTAGAATGTGATGAAGGCCTTGAGGTAGATACCGGCGCTGATGTAGCTGATAACGATTCCCGTGACAATCCACGCGCTGGCCACCCAGATGAGCATCTGGCCCGGCGTCACCCCCACCAGGTGCCACTGAGGCGGAACGACACCAGGCTGAACCAGGATGCCCCCGAGGAACATAATGAAGAGCGCCCACTGGATGCAGCTCGATTTGATCTTGCCGAGCATCGAGGAGGGGAGCTCGCCGCCGTGGCTGGCCACGTACGACCGGACGACGGTGATGACGAACTCCCGAAAGAGGTAGATGACGAGCCAGCCGGACCAGAGATAACCACTCAGAATGGTGATGAGGATGCAGGTGGATTCGAACACCAGATCCCCCAGCTGATCAATCATGGCCCCGAGCTCTGTGATCTGGTCGAGCTTCCGCGCCACATAGCCGTCCAGCTGGTCGGTGAGACCAACGAGCGTGCCGAGGCAGAGCCCGGCGATCCGCCAGTCCAGTCCGACCCAAAGCACCGCGAGGAAGGGGGCCGCGACCACCCGAAAGAGGGACATGGTGTTGGGGATGGTGAGGAGCTCTCGGAGAAATCTTCCCGTCAACGGTCACTCCCCGCAGTCGGCATCCGCCGGTTCCGCTGACGCTTCTGTCGGCTCCACGCAAACCCCTTCGGGGGGATCCACCGTAGAGATGGTGTAGACCGCGACGAGCACGCGGAAATTGGTGGCGTCGAAGTCATCCCTCGGCGGCGCGGGATCGGGCAGGTAGGCCACCTCCCCCCCGAGCTCGCACGCCGCCTTCTTGAGCCACTTGATGCACGGCCCGGCGGTGTACTCCTGGCAGTTCTTCAAAGCGACGACTCCGATATCCACGATCGGACGTTCCGGGGTCGCGCCGGGCTCCAGCACGTCGATGGGACAGCCGGATGGCTTTTGCGGTCGCGGCGGCCCGATGCGGGAGAGGGTCGCAGGAGCGCAGGAAAGGAGGAGGGCGCTGATGCATAGTGTCGGAATTATTCTCCTTGCGATTCTGGCTTGACCGCTCACTGCTTCTTCTCTTTTCTCTTCTTCAGGGCTGCTTTTTGGGCCTTCAATCGGCTCTTGAGCCGCTTGGCGGTGCCCTTGCAATTGACCTGCTTGACTCTCGAAATGGCGAGATCATCCGGCGGTACGTCTTGGGTGATAGTGGATCCCGAAGCGACATACGCACCGTCACCGACCGTCACGGGGGCTACCAGCTGGGAATCAGAACCAATGAAGACATCATTCCCGAGGACGGTTTTATGTTTCAGGAACCCATCGTAGTTACAGAAGATCGTCCCGGCCCCCACGTTGACCCGATCGCCGATGACGCCATCACCGAGGTAGGCGAGGTGGTTCGCCTTGGCCCCCTCTCCCATTACAGTGTTCTTGACTTCGACCCAATTCCCCACCTTGGCCCTCGGACCGACCACCGCGCCGGGCCGGAGCCGCGCCATGGGACCGACCTCAGCCCCCTGTTCCACCCTGGCCTGCTCGATGACAGAGTACGGTTTGATGACAGCATCCGCACATATCTCGGAATCCACGATGACCGAACCGGCACCGATGGTGGCCCCTCTCTCAACGGTCGTCCCTCCCGAGAGGTGAACGCCAGGATGAATCTCCACATCCCTCGCGACCTTGACCTCCGGTTCGACAGTGATGGTCTCGGGCTGCCTGAGGGTGACCCCCGAACGCATCAGCCTCAGGTTTCTATTCCGACGCAAAACCGCCTCCATCACCGCGAGGTCCGCCCGATCATTTACGCCGCTCACCACCTCCGGCGGCACCTCCACCGACGCCACCGGGCCGTCCGCCGCAGCCATCGCTATGAGATCCGTCAGGTAGAGCTCCCCCTGATCGTTATCCGCGGTCAGCTTCTTCACGGACTTGCGGAGGTACTGGACATCAATGAGGTAGATACCGGCATTGACTTCATTGATACAACGCTCGGCCTTTGAGCAGTCTCGGTGCTCGCGGATGGCGACCGGTGACCCGCCCTCCCGGATGACCCGGCCGTACCCCGAGGGATCGATCGGAGAGAACGACAGTATGGCGATCGGCCCTCCGTTTTTGTCATAGGCCCGCTTCAGGCGCCCCACGGTGGCCTTGTCGAGCAGAGGAACGTCACCCGACAGAATAAGGACGGTGCCGCGATGCCCCCTCAACGCCGGGAGAGCGCTCATCACCGCATCCCCCGTGCCCCGTTGCTGTTTCTGTACCGCAAATCGGATGTCGAACTTCGGATAGCGGCTCTGGACCTCGGCTTTCACAACCTCGCGACCATGCCCCACCACGAGGATGGTCCGTTCACACTTGATGGCCTTGGCGAGATCCAGGGGGAAGGTAACGAGCGGCTTTCCGAGAATACGATGGAGCACTTTCGGGGTATTGGAATACATCCGTTTACCCTGACCTGCGGCCAGGATCACTACTGCGGTATCTTGCATCACTTCTAATCCCTCCTCGATAATCGAATCATCGAGCGCATCATAGATCACAAACCCGCCTCCAGGCCATGCCCGAAGGTGTTTTATCAGCCTCTAGGAACTTTTTTTTTAAAGGGGTGTCTATCCCCCCGAGATACGCGAGAGACTCGCAACCGGCCGGAAAAGAAAAGAAAAACTCACACAGAAGAAGCAAATCAGGGCTTCGGATCAAGTGACTTTGAAGCTCGCGACAACGCTGTGCGACTTCAAACAAGGGAGGAGGTGTACAATGAACACCCACGCGATAGAAATGAGTCCACTCTACCAACCCGCCATCAATGACAGAGCGGAAAACCACTGCATAGAAGTAACGGTGCTCTGGAACGGTACGATTCAGGAAGTCCTGGAGATTGAACCTGACAAGACGCAGCGTGCCGATTTCCTGTTGGGAGAGGATCCGGGCTGTCGGTTTCTGGTGCCCACGGAACATCTCGAAGGGCAGGCGCGGTTTGGGCTGGCATCCTTCAAAGACGGTATCCTCAGCACTGACTGCCTCTCCGGAATGAGCCGTCGTATCATCGGTGCGGACAGCCGTGTCAGAGAGACGACCGCGGGGGATGAGCAACTCGCCCCCAATGAGGTCGCAGAGATAACGCTAGACGCCTGGTGTTTTCGGATTCGACTCTCCCGAAAGCTCGCCAAGGTCACTGCACCGCTTCAATTCGACAAGAATACCAAGTATTTCTTCGGGTTCTCTGGACTCATCCACGCTCTGGCGCTCCTCCTTGTCTATATGGTCCCTCCGGGGGCCATGGGGCTCTCCCTCGACCCCAGCGAACAGAACAGCCGGTTTATGAAGATCATGCTTACATCTCCCGAGATTCATCAACAAGTAGTACCCAAGGACGTCCCCACTGAGAAGACTACAGAGGAAGCAGGGGGCAAGGCTCACGCCGGGGTATCCGGAAAGATGGGTGACCGGAATGCCCAGAAAACCGGGAAACGCTCGGCGATCAAGGGGCCGCCGGATACCCGCGATCCAAGGATGGCCAGGGATGTGGTCAAAGATATGGCGACCAGCGCCGGCATCCTGTCGTTCCTCTCCGCCCCCCAGATGCCGACCTCTCCTTTCGGAGCCGACATGGCCAAGGGGATCGACCCGGAGAACGCCCTCGGTGATCTCATGGGAAAAGAGATCGGCATGAGCTTCGGGTATGGCGGACTGGGGCTCAATGGAACGGGGCGCGGGGGCGGCGGCGATGGCCTCAACACCATCGGTGTGGGGCGCCTCGGCACCATCTGCCTCCATGAAGGCTGTGGGCGAGGCAGCAGTGCGAAGGCACGATATGCGGGCGTCGGAAAGCTCAACGGACGGCGCACGAAAGGCCCAGTGGTCAGATCAACCGGGACCACCGTCAAGGGATCGATTTCAAAGGAAGTGATTCGACGCATCGTCCACCGGCATATTAACGAAGTTAAATTCTGTTACGAAAAAGGGTTAATGAAGAGGCCGGATCTTTCGGGGCGGATCGCCATCAAGTTCGTGATCGCGGAAAGCGGAGCAGTTAAGAGCGCTGTGGTATCGAGCAGCACGATTCATGATTTCGAAGTCGAATCCTGTATCTCCCACACTGTCGAGCGGATGACCTTCCCCATGCCCAAGGATAGCGGCATCGCCATTGTCACCTACCCCTTCTCTCTCAGCTCGAGCGAGAGTTAAAAAACCAGACAGCTGTCTCGTTTTATTTACACCCCCCTCGAAACAAGCCTGCCACAAGAATAAAAAACATCCTGATTTCAATTGGTTTCACACTAGCTTAACCGTTGTGGCTGCTGGCACAGGATATGCTGTAATTTGAGGCAGGATGTTCTCAGCAAAGGAGAGAAGTAATGATAGCTAGATTCAATATTCAGCTCACAGTCTTGATGATCATCGGCGCTGTGGGATGCGACTCGGTCGATGATGTCGGCGAAAGGGAGATCCAGGCGGTATCGGTCAGTCACGCCCTGGTTCAGATGGGGTCCTGCAGCGACTATGTGTCTTATGCGAAGAAGGCGGCCCGCCAGCGGATGACCGCGATAATCGAGCGAAACTGCAGGGAGATGCTCGAAAACGCCAATGATAATGGCAGCTGGGGCGTCTCCAAAAGCTCGGATGAGGATGTCGGCGGGGCTGCGGCTCCTGAGGCTGCGTTTGACGGTACTGGTGAATCCGGAGAGTTCAGCGAGACCAATACCCAGGAAGAGGGAGTGGACGAGGCTGATTTGGTCAAAACCGATGGGGACTACATCTATGCCATCAGTGGCCGTGATCTGGTCGTGGTCTCCATTGATGAAACCGGGACGCTGGCGGAGGTGGGCCGTATATCCCTGACCGGACGGCCGCTGGAGCTCTTTCTTTATAGTGACGTGGCGGTGGTCTTCTCCGGCCTTTCCCAGTCCGATGTACCCGATGACCTGACGCTTCCCAATCCGCCCCAAGCGAGCTACGGGGGTGACATCCCGACGATGGCGCCCGAGATGGATATAGATATGTACTATGCTGGAAGCTATACGGGGATTGACATCATCGACCTGTCGGACCGAACCGATCCGGCGGTGATCCGAAGCTCCCAGTATGCAGGGAGTTATGTCTCGTCCAGGCGTATTGACGGGGCAGTGAGGGTGGTCATCAGCTCGCCGTTGGCGGCCCTGGAGGTACCCACCTGGGTGGACGTGGACTACTGGGACATGAGCCGTCCTCGGGCGCACCAGGCGATCAACCGGGCGTGTGATTCACTCATCAAATCCAACCAGGAGTATCTCAATTCTCTCGCCTTGGAGGATCTGATGCCGATGAAGCTCGAAGGGACGGATGACCAGGCGACCCCCATCACAGAATGTAATGAAGTATACGGTCCCGAGACACCGGCGGGGCTCGGGCTTCTGACGGTGGTGAGCCTCGATCTCGAAACCCCCGCCAAGGTTCAGGAGAACGTCGCGGTGATGGGGGAGGAGGGGCATGTCTACGCCAGTGAGAGCGCCCTCTATCTGACCACCTCGGGGGACTATGTACAAATGGCCTGGGAATCCGGCCTATGGGAGGACGAGACCTCAGGAATCCATAAGTTCGACATCTCGAGCGCTCCGGAGCGGGTAACCTATCTCGGGAGCGGCGAGGCCACGGGGCGGCTCCTGAACCAATTCTCCCTCGGGGAGCATGAAGGGTATCTTCGTGTTGCGACCACCACGGGCTCCGCGTGGTGGGGAGAGAACACCCTGGACAACCATATTCAAATTTTCGAGGAGTCGAATGGCAAGCTGGTGCTGACCGGAGCGCTTGACGGAATCGGTGAGGGGGAGGAGATCTACGCAGCACGCTTCCTCGGGTCACGGGGATTTGTGGTGACCTACCTGCAGACAGATCCGCTGTTTACATTCGACCTTAGCGATCCGGCGGACCCCAAGGTCGTGGGAGAGTGGCTGGGACCGGGATATTCCACCTACCTCCACCCCTATAAAGAGGACTTCCTCATCGCCATGGGCAAGGACGAGTACTGGCGAACCGGTGTGTCGTTGTACGACCTGAGCGACTTTTCCGAGCCGACCCTTGTGGAGCGCCAACCGCTGGTGGGGGAAGGCTACGAGAGCACCGCGCTCTATGAGCACAAGGCGTTCACCTTCAATCCGGAGACGGGCGAGTTGTTGCTTCCTTTCTACGACTGGTCCAACGCGACGGGGGTATTGAGATACCTTGTCACGGAGGAGGATATCGACCTCCAGGGGACGCTTCGCATGGGCGGCGATATTTCCGTGGAGGGTCCGGCCCGTCGGGCCATGTACAACGGCGACGCCATCATCGGTGTGAGCGCCTGTCGTCTCACTTCAGCGATGCGATCCGATCCGTCCGAGGTCATCTCCTCCATCCCGATCTGGGATGACGCCTGCGAATTTCCGAATTGGTACTATTAATCGGTGTGTCCTGCATCTTGAATGACGGGTTATCCCAACAGGTATCAGGACGGCCTGCGGGTCTTGGAAACGCGCCTCGCCAGAGATCTCAAGGTCATGGGTCGAACCCGCTTCGTCGTATTCGAAGTGACGGATGCGTTGACATGTACCGCGGCTCGCCGCCACTGCTCCGGGAGCGGACGGTGGGTCGCCCAATAGGCCTCCCCCAACTTCTCGATGAGTGAACGGATGGCGGTGAGATGGGACGGATCCGCCCTGTCCAATGTGATCTCCAGTATTTTTATAGCCTCCCTGGGACGCCCCATCTTGATGTAGCAGGTGCTCCGCCCCAAGGCGACCTCATATGCGTCCGAGGAACTCCTCAGCCCCATGAATGCCCTATCCTGCCAAGCCCCGAGTGATTCGTTGTATCGCCCGGCCATACACAGCACCGTGGCCCGGAGCGCGGTGACGGTGCACCTGAGCCAGGGGAGCTCGGATGAGGACTTGTGAGCCTCAATGGCTTCATCGAGACAGCCGAGGGCTTCCTCAAATTGCTGATCATCGGTCATCCGCTCTACTTTCTTGATCAGCGCATCATAGTGTTGTGTCACCGAGTCGCTCATAGGTAACTTGGCCTTTTCATCGATTCCCTGAAAAATAATTCTATACGATTTTTCACCGGTTTTGACAAAAATCGACAACCAATCCGGACCCGGGAAACGACGTCGGAAGAAAGCGTCCAACATGTCGGAATCGACACCGGGCGCACGGCGCGACAATAGCGGGCTGACCTCACTTCGAAGAGGAGCAGCGCCACCGTTCGGCGCAAGAAGTGGGCTTTTTACGAGAAGCCGCACAACGGAAGGTATTGTAGGGACGGGGGCGCTTTTGTATGATGCCACAGGCTCGAAACCGTCAAGGTCGGCTGCGGGCTTGGTTAATGAGAGATAACCAATAAAAGAGAGGACGGAGATGACAAAAGGGATGCAATTGGGATTAGCGGTGCTTGTTGTGACTCAGGGGATGGGCTGCGCGAGCAAGGCAACGGATGATCAGCTCGAAACCATGTGTGACCACCTGTTGGAAATATCCGGTGACAAGCGGGGAACCAAGGAAGAGGACGAGGTCACACGGATTGAGGAAGAGTACGCGGTGAAGGAGAAAAACCTCAAGGACGAAATGGCAAGGGATCTCAAGGGAATGGATGATGTCTTGACGCAGAAACGGTCGGATGTGGAGGCGGGTGAAGGATCGGCAGAGGAAAAGGAGGCCACGCTCAAGGCCGCGGAAGAGAATATCGCCAAACAGAAAAAGGATATCACCGACCAGTTCGAACGCCTCATCAAGGTGCTGGGGCCGCAGAAGAAATATGCGATACGGGACGCCAAGAAATATGTGAAAAAGCGGCAGACCAAAGCCCAAGAGGCCCAAAAACGGTGTGTTGAGGATGTCAAGAAGCGTGAAATAACTGTGGAAAAATACGAATGCCGTATGAAAGCCGAAACCCGGGACGAGTACTTCGCTTGCAAGTGAAACGCCAGATTTTTGATTCCAGAGCCCAGTCGTGATTTCATCTTCCTCAGCCGTGAGGAGTCGGAGATGAAGCTCGATCGAATGATATGGACGCTGTCGTCCGCGGCAGTATCTGCTGTGGTGTTCACCGGTTGCGTGAATGGGGAGTCGGACGATGCCGCGCCGATGGCCACCATTGATGCGCTTCTGGATCTTCACGGGATGCGCGGTCGGATGCCGGAGCAGCGTTCAGATGAAACCCGTCGGAAAGCTGTTGACGAAACGGCCCTGAAGCGACTGTTTCTCGACTTTGAGTCAGAGGACCCCTTCCTGGCCAACCTGTACGTGGGATTCGTGGTGGGGGTCCTGGCAAGACATCAACATATGTTGGTGTTGACGCGGCGAGGGAACCGGGCGACGGTTCATGCGGGTGATCTCCCGGTGAAAATGATGAAAAAAAATGATCACTGGCTGATTGTATTGAAGAAGACCATCCCGGACGCTATCCGAAAACGTGCCGAAGCGGAGCAACAGCGTCTGAAGCAACAGCGCATCGCCAGATCGCCTCTGCCGCTACACCCGCAATAGTTCAATCATTCTGATTCCGAAGCGGTCTATCTATGGCGCTCCAAAAAGCGACGAATATCGAGGGCGGTGGGGGGACAGCCGGGGACGTGGTGCTCGAACCCCTTGGTGCAGGTGCCGATGCCGATGCCGATACCCGGGCGCCGCTGCCCCTTGAACCCCTGGCCGATGGAGATCGTTCGAGACACCCCTCCGAGGCGGTGTATCGCGTGGAGGAGGCCGCCGACACAGGCTGAACAGGCCCGGTCTTGTTCGATCCCCTCAAGGGTCCGGAGGGGCGGCGGCTCTGAAAACTCCGTAAGATCGTCCGGCGGGTTGAGCTCTTCGATTTCGGCGGACGCCAGATCCAGGCTGCCCACGCCGAGCTCCGCGGCAACGCGAACGTGGCCGAGGTCTCGGGGCGAGTAGCCGAGCAGGGTGGCCCCGTAGGCGTCCACTAGGACCGGGTCGAAGCCGCCGATGAGCCGGTTCATCCTCACCGGACGGCCCCCCTCCTCGAAGGAGAGATCTCCGATGATGCCGTCCACGATGATGAGATCCGTTTTGATGATTCGATTAAGACAGGCGATGGGGCGATCGAGGCCGAGTTCGTGAAACCGCCGCTTCTCCCGGCCGGGGATCAGCCCCTTCAGGTTCTTGAGTGCGCAGGTGAGGCGGGTCTGGCAGTGGGCCTTGAGCACCGGCACGTTGATGAGGTAGCCGATATCGAGGGCCGGCTCGCACACGGTCATGGAGAGCCCTTCGGCCTGGCGGGTCACGCCGGCGGCCCGCTCCAGGTTGAGGAGCCCGACGCCGGTGCGCTTCGCCACCTCGCGGTAGCCGCACACCTCGAAGGCGGCCTCGGTGCTGTCGCCGATCCAGGCGCTCTCGAGGATGACGATGTCCTCGAATCCCCGGGCGTGGAGGTACCCGATGATGCTCTCCACGATGTCGGGGTCGGTGGTCGCGCCCGACGCGGAGGGTTTCGAGACCACCAGGTTGGGCTTGATGCCGACGGGGGCGTTCTTGGGAATCCGGTCCGCCACCGAGAGGCGATCCATCAGCACCGGGACCATCTCCCGGGGGCTCGATCCGTAGATAACGGCGAGGCGGTTCGCGGTAAAATCCATCCGTCGATACTACACCGGCGGGCCCCCCAGGACCAGAGGACGACCGTAGTTGTACCTACTGTTCCCTCAGCAGCACATCAGGCTCGTTCGGAAAGGGTTCGTCCGAATCGGTGAGGGTGTGTTGCGATCGGAGCTGATTGAGCAGCTTGCTCAGGCTCCCCGCGACCATGGTGATGTCGCCGAAGAGCTCCTCCATCTCGTTGACGGTGGCCTCGAAATCCTCGGAGTCGCAGTCGGCCTTGGCCTCGTTGGCCGCCGCCATGATCTTCGTCATGCTGTAAGGGGCGCTGGACAGCACCGTCGTGGGAGTGGTCAGCTCCTTGATGAGCCAGGTGATCGGGACCTCCGGCCGCCCGCCCCTGTCATCGGGGATGATGCTGGTCCTCACGCCGCACTTGATGAGGAGCAATGTCCGTGCGGCCTGACGCGCCACGAAATCGAGATAGCGGAGGGTGTCCCCGCCCACCTCGGTGAGGCGGAGGGTAATCACCGCGAAGGGGCTGTTTCGGTCTCCGATGGGGACGAAGTGGAGGTGCTCGTCGTTGTAGGGGATCGGGGTCGCGCGGATCTTCTTCAGCTCCGGCACGATACCGTCCGCCGGGGTCAGCACCGCCTTGACAAGGGTGGCCCGACCGGAGCCACCATCCCGAAAGATGGCGGCGCCGATCACCTCCGGCAGCCGGCACATCTCCATCGCGGCTTCGTAGACCAGGGTGTCCGAATCGAGGTCCGGATGGAGCCTTCGATCGATATCCAGCATCTCGGATTTCAAATCGAGGTGCTCCTTCAGCGCCAGGTTCAGCTTGCGCTGCTTGAGCGCGTTGCGCAGGGTGATGAGCAGGTCGTTTCCCCAGGGTTTGATCAGCTTGTAGGCCCCGTGAGGTCCGACGGCCGTATCGTGCACCTCCTCATCATCATACGCGGTGAGAATGATGCGGACCATATTGGGGTACCGGACCGCGCATTGGCTGATCAGGCTCAGACCGTCCACGCCGGGCATCCGCACATCGCTCACGATAGCGGCGTACTCCCTGACCTGAAGCTCGGCCAGCGCCTGCTCCGCGCTGCCGACCGTTATCACGTCGTAGTATTCCCGCAGCTCGGCCTCCAGAACGACCAGAACCCCCTCGTCATCATCCACAACGAGAATACTGTCTTTTTCAACCATGTTTCTCTTCCTCTTCCAAGGGCTTTCCGGAGAAGGCCGATTCACAACCAGCCATCTCAGCCCGGGCTCGCAGGCTCCCCCTCCAAGGTGACCCGCGGCACCTCGCGCTTCGACGCTCGGTAATCGTCGATGCGTCCGATCGTCAGCGGGTGCCGTTCGGTCCGGTCGAAAATCCAACAGAAGACAACCCGATAGTCGTCCCAATACGCCGGCCCGGAGACCCGCACATCCGCGACCATCTGTCGGCCGCTCCCGGTCCGGAGGGTCACTGTCTCGTGCCACCCCGGTGTGCCGAGAAGGTCCTCCGTGAACCGTGCCCCCGCCGTTTTGGACACGAGCTCGTTCATCGGAAAGCCGACATAATCCGCCCGTCTCTGGGCGAGCCTCTCACTGAAATCGACGCTGCCGTCCAGGATGACCCTCCGCTCCAAATCCACGACGAGCCATGTCCCGGATAACTGCCGGATGCTACCGGCGCTGTAACAGGACATGCGCGTCGTTCTGCGACGTCTGGAAAAGAGGTTGATCATCTGTTTTCCCACAGCTATCCCCTAACCTGAAATTTGGGTCACCTTGTGTACAAACGTCGTTCACTTGGAAATCTTGAGGGCAAAACATCATTTTGACGAATTTAAAGGAGATCAAATGAGATGTCGAACAAGGTTATACTTCCGATTTTCTTTCGATAATAGTATTTTGCATTGAGGAAGAGATGTGGCGATGAAGAAAAAAATAATCCGGGCCTTCAGAGCCCAACTGCGTTCGGGATGCAAATCACTAGTCGCCTGCTCTGGTTGACGCTGGCCCTGTGTTCAGCGTGTCACGACGTCGATCGGACCGCCCCCCTTCCCATCAACCGGAGTCCGGTGCCCGAGCGCCACCCCGGCGCGGCCGACGACGGCAGCCGCAAGCGAGCCGCCTCCCCGGCCGCGGATCGCCTCAAGGCGCTGCTGTCGACGCCGATGATGATACGGTATCAGACCCCCGGTTCGGTACGATGGATCGAGGATCTGGATGGCCCCATCACCACCATTCGATGGTCTCCGCTCAAAGGGTTCTCCGTAAGCGCTGGGAGCGAGGTGCACAACGTCACCACCCGCGGGGAACATCGGTGGCGGGTGGTGGCCGGGGCAGATCACCGCCTGTTCGGCTTCGCGGGCATCGAAGCGGTGTGGTCCCCAGCGTTCGGGAAGGTCAGCGAGCTCAGGCGGCGGGGAATGGTGGGCTGGACCCGGGAGGTGAGCGGGCGGCTGGTAGAGGACGAGACCGGGGCGGTGTACCTGTTCGACGCCTCCGCCGTGTCGCTGCTCGGGGAGGACGGCCGGGACAAGTGGCGGGTCTCCCTCGACGGGGTGCGGCGCATCGAGGGCCCCTTCAACTGCGGTGAGGGCATCCTCGTTCACGGGATGAGCGGCTTAAAGCGGGTCGCGGCGCACATCGCCCAGCGGGGGAACATCGTCCACACCACACCCCTCGGCCGGGGGGCGCTCCTGCTCGGCGCGGGGAGTCATTGCGAGCCTCTCGTGTGGCGGGACGGGACGCTCTCATTCCTGAACCAGCGGGGATATGCCCTGTGGAAACGGCCGTACGACAACGCCCCCTTTGTCCACCGGTTGCCGGAGGGGTTCGCGATCATCAACGGTCGAGCGGGGCTGCCCGCGAAGCTGGAGATCATCGACATGTGGGGCAAGACCCGACAGAATTCGGAGCTGCCGGTGACGGGACGGCTCACCCACACCGACGTCATCCGGAGGAATAGCCTCGGGGTGGACGCCATCGGCCTCTGTCTGGACATCACCAACCCCTGCGCCAAGCCCCGGGGCAACCGGGGGCCCTTCAATGCGCTCGTCACCTCGAACGGGAAGGGGGGGTTCAGAACCCTGATGCGACATGTGGCGGGCCACCTCGGGATGACCCGATACTTCGATGAGGGGATCATCGTCGCGAACTCCAAAGAGGAGTACAGCGTCGACCTGGTGCTTCGGGACAATAGCCACGCCGTGGTGTGGCAGGTGAACCTTCCGGGGAGGCTCTCCGCGGGCCCCTACGTGGGCCCCTACGGGGCGGTGTACCTGGCAACGTGCCGGGGGTGGGATTGCGAACGGCCCTACCGGCTGTACGCCTTGACGGGCAGGGTACCGGAGCCCGAGTCGGAGGAGGAGGCGTCCGGCGCGGCTGTCCCCGCCGGAGACGGGGAATAGCGCTACGCCGGGTGGGGTACGGCCTTCGGGGACGCCATCCGAAACTTCGAGGCGAACCGGTTCGCGGCGAGCGTCTGCTCCTCGTCGATCAGAGCGAGCATCTCCGCCTCGCTCGCGACCTTCATATCGACGAGCGCCCTCATATAACCGTCGGCCATCCCCTGCGCCTGAAAGATACGTCCCGCGTTGGCGCCGGCGAAGCGCGCGTCGATCAGCTCGTGGACAATCGTGCGAAGCCGGCTCATGGTCTGTTTCTTCATGCTCATCGCCCAATTCCTCCTTGATTAAAATATTTAAGCGACGAGGGTCAAAGGAATCAAATTTTCGACCCAAAATTTCGATGCCACTATGTCGCTATGGGCCCGAGGTCTCCCCAGGAGGAATTCCGGCTGACGCGCCGGGGATTTTGTCCTATCATTCAAGGAAACCGCTTCTGGGTCGTCTCCCCTTTCGACTCGGGTGAATCGCAGGACAACAGGAGGTCATTATGGACAGTCTGATCTGGATCGGCGCAATCGTTGCAGGCGGAGCGCTTCTGCTGGTGATCCTCTGGCGGCTCCGATCGACACGGGAGGATGCCCTTCTGATGTCCAAAGTCGCTGGGTTAAGGGCGGAGATCGGCCGTCACGGCATCCGCGCGACGGCGCGGGTGGTGAGCATTCGACACATGGAAGCCACCCAGGGGGGCAATGCGGGATTCGACTGGACCCTCGAGGTCGAGCTGCCCGACGGTGACAAGTATCAGGTATCGGAAGACCAGCTGGCTTGCGAACAGTGTTTTTATATCGACTTGTCGTATGCGCCCTATGCGCAAAGCGAAGGGGCGGTCATTCCCCTCAGGATCCATCCGCGCCATCGAGAGCTCGTCGAGATCGACGAAGCCGAGCTCGTGAAACTGGCGACGCAGCGCTGAATGTCAGGGCCGCGGTGCCTGTATACTGTGCTAACTCTCAACCACGGCGAGTTCCGCTCGCCCTGCCACAAGGGACACCACTACATCCTGGCGCGGTCCGCCAGGGAACGCGGCATCAAGCTCATCATCCGGGGCATCTTATCGATCACTGTTCGGCGCGGATGCCGAGCTCGGCGATGTGCCCATCCCGCGGAGCGTGAGAATCATCGAGGCCTGACTGGGCGCTTCAGGAGGGGGGCCACGAGGTGGGCTGGCGCACTTCGGGAGGCTCGGGGGGCTCGACGCCGCCGCGCCGGGTCCACCACTTGAGCTTGTAGAGGAGCTCCTGCTTCTTCACGGGCTTGCTCATGAAGTCGTTGCAGCCGAGCGAGAGGGCGGACTGCTTCTTGGCACCGTTCTGAATGACCGTAACGATCAGCACCGGGATGCTTCGGGTGTCGGGGTTCGCTTTCAGGCGTCGGCAGGTCTCGAGGCCGTCCATGACCGGCATCATCAGATCCAAAAGGATGATGTCCGGACGACTCTCCCGCACCCGCTCCAGCGCCTCCAGTCCGTTGCAGGCCTCGCTCGTGTTGTAGCCGTTGCTCTTGAGGACGGTTTTCATGTAATTACGGAGCGCGCGGTCGTCATCCACGATGAGTACCAATGCCATGTTGAATTCCCCCCTTATTTAGAGTTCGTTACAACGCCAAAACTAATTGTGTCATTGAAAAGGCGACGGTCAAGGGTCAAGGGAGGCTCACGGTTCCCCGAGATTCTCCAGGGTCCGTCGGAGGGACCTCAGATCCGAAACGTTGTGGACGGTGATGGAAGGGTCGACGCTGTTCAGGCGGACCAGGCCGCGGAGCACCTTCCCCGGACCGATCTCCACGAAGTCGGTGATGCGGCGCTCGAGCAGCACGGCCATCACCCTGTCCCACCGGACCGGCCGCACCAGCTGTCCGGCGATGAGATCCCGGATGGCCGTCGGATCCTTCGTCGTCCCGCCGTCGCGGTTGAAGATCATGGGAACTGTCTGCCGCCGGAGGTCGATCTCCCGCACCGCCGCCGCGAAGGGAGGGAGGGCGTCGGCCATGTGGTGGGAGTGCCACGCCCCCGAGACCCGGAGGCGGGTGACCTTGAAACCGCTCTTCCCATCAAAGCGTCGGCTGAAGGCATCGATGGTGTCGGCGTCTCCTGAGATGGTGCGCTGGGTGGGGGCGTTGACCGCCGCGAGGCAGAGGGTCCCGTCGCGCCGGAACGGTTCGAGGGCGGCCTCGATTTCCGACGCCGGGGCTCCCGAGACGGCCACCATGGCGCCGTTCCGTTCGCCGGCCGCCTCGCTCATCACCCGCCCCCGGGTCACGGCCAGGGCGATCATCTGAAGGGGCTTGGCCATCCCGCTCGCCGCCAGCGCGGGGAGCTCGCCGATGGAGTGTCCCGCCACCGCCTCCGGAGTAATACCGGCGTCGTCCAACCTCTTCCAGAGGGCGAGGGAGACACAGGTGAGGGCGGGCTGGAGGTTGGCGGTCTCGTCGAGCTCCCGGGCCGGCCCCCGCACACACAGCTGCCGCAGGTCCGCCTCCACCCACTCCGAGGCGTCGGCGATCCACCGGGCGGCGAGCCGGTCCTTCGCAAAGATATCCCGGCCCATGCCCACCTCCTGGGCACCCTGGCCGGGGAAGAGAAAAGCGATGCGTTTCGTCATGATACCGTCGAGGTGAGGCCCCCGTCCACCAGGATGGACTGCCCCACGATATAGGAAGCGTCGTCGGACACCAGAAAGGCCACCACCTTGGCCACCTCCTCCGGCGCGCCGAACCGCTTCAGCAGTATTTTCTCCTTGGACTCCCGCTTGATCTGCCGTGGCATCCGGGCGGTCATCTCCGTATCGACAAATCCCGGAAGCACGGCGTTGACGCGGATCCCTTTGGGGGAGAGCTCCGCGGCGAGGGCCCTCGAGAACGCCTCCAGCCCCCCCTTGGACGCGCAGTAGTTGACCTGCCCGGCCACCCCGAACCGCGCCGCCACCGACGAAATGACAACGATGGCGCCGGACCGCTCCTGCATCATGGGCCGGGAGGCGGCCTTGGCGAACCGGAACGCCCCCGTGAGGTTGGTGTCGATGACCTGGGTGAAGTCCGCCTCCCCCATCATCATCAGGTACTGGTCCCGGGTGACGCCGGCGTTGAGCACCAGGATGTCGAGCCGGCCGTGCTCCCCGACCACCCGATCCACCAGGGCCTGGGCCGCTTCGGTCTCGGCGGAGTCGCAGGCCACCCCTGTCGCAGTCCCGCCCTTTGCGCCTACCGCCCGGGAGACCTCGTCGGCGGCCTCCCGGTTCTTGAGATAGGTGAACACCACGCGGGCCCCCCGTCCGGCCAGGACCTCCACCACCGCCCGTCCGATCCCCCGGGAGCCTCCGGTCACCAGCGCGATTTTGTCCCTGCAACTCTGATCCAATCGCCCCTCCCTTCGGTGTTGTTTTCTCATAGGGCCGTCGACAAAGAGAATAAATGATTTTGTCCCGGTATGCGACCATCATCCGTGGCTTTTCCATGTTCGGCGGAAAAAAACGTTCCTGTTATATGCCATTTTTTTGACCGCGATGATATCTCTTGGGTAACTTCAATGACTGCGATGTCCACTCTGGAACATACCGTTTACCGGCTGAGGAAGGGATGGCATTTGTCCTATGTCTTCATCTTCACCGGCGCCTTCGCCGCGATCTTCGCCGGGGGCTCCTTCACCCGCTTCTGGACCGACACCACCGCGAAGGCGGCGGTGGTGCTGATGTTCGGCCTGTGGGCCATCGTGTTCGGCGTCAAGGCGCACCGCCGCTTCGGTCAATACAAGACCGCCAAGCCCATCTCCCATGAGCGGGAGGATCTGGAGCTCGGGCTGCTCCTGGTGGTGGCCACCTACGGCGCGGTGCAGCTCGCCGGCGGGCTGGACTCCCTCTTCTACCCGGTGGTGCTCATCCTGGTGGCGTTCCTCGTGGTGTACACGCCCCAGTGGGTGGGCTTCACCCTGGTGGCCTCCGCCATCGTCATCGAGCTCTCCATCGCGCTCATCAGCCCCCTCTCCCACGGCTTCCACGAAGTGGTAGTGCACGCGGTGTTCATCATCTTCTTCGCCCTCATCAACCTGGTCTTCACCCGGACCGAAATCGCCCGGATGCGTCGCTACTCTGAGCGGGTGGCGGAGCAGACCAAGGCGGCGCTCGCCAACGACGCCCAGGAGTTCCGGCTCATCGCCCCCACCGACACCCGGGGCTGGTCCATGACGCGGGAGGAGGAGACCGCCCGGCTCACCAGCTCCTCCATGCGCCAGGTTCAGGACGCCATGTACCACCACGTCCACCTCCTCAAGCGCACCATGCGGCTCAACACCTGCGCGGTGCTCTGGCTGGACGCCTCCGGGGAGAACCTCCGGGTGCACGAGTGCGTGTCGGACACCGAGAATGTCATCACCAAGCCGTTTTATAAGGGCGAGGGGGTCATCGGCGCGGTGCTGAAGAATCAGAAGTCCCTTCGGATGTCCAGCCTCAAGCCCGGGTATGCGGGGCTCACCTACTACGCCAGCCCCTGCGCCGTGACCGACTTCGCCGGGGTGCCCATCGTCGATTCGGGCGCCCTTCGGGGGGTGCTCTGCGCGGACCGCCGGGGCCGGCCCTTCGACGACGCGGAGCTGGAGACCCTCGAGGCCGCCGTGGAGAGCCTTCTCAGCATCATCGCCAACGAGCGGGTGTTCAACCAGCTGCAGAAGGCCAAGTCCGAGCAGGGCAAGCTCCTCCTGGCCTCGGAGGCTCTCTCCAAGAATCTCGGGGAGGAGGAGGTGATGCAGGCCGCGCTCCAGGCCGCCGCCCAGATCGTGAGCTACGACATCGGCGCGGTGGCGATGCTGGGACCCAAGGGGCAGGTGGTGTGCCACGTGGTGGGACAGCGGATCGAAGGGCTGGTGGGGACGCGCGTCTCCGACAAGTCCACCCTGGCCGCCCAGGCCCTCAAGACCCTCCACTACCTCCCCTACCGGGGCGAGTTCACCCCGACCCAGCAGGTATTGTTCTCCAAGAAGACCCAGCGGTACTTCTCCAGGATGCGCTCCTGCATGGTGCTCCCCCTCACCGCCGGCGAGAAGCCCCTCGGCACGCTCACCCTGGCGGCGGCGAGCCCCCGGCGGTTCGACGAGGAGGTGCGCACCACCCTCCAGGTGATGACCAACCAGCTCGGCCCGGTGCTCGAGAACGCCAAGATGTACCAGCGGCTCAAGGAGATGGCCACCACCGACGGGCTCACCGGCCTCCCCAACCACCGGGTCTTCCAGGAGGAGCTCGACAAGAAGCTCGCCTCCGCCACCCGGTTCAACAACGAGCTCTCCATCATCTTCTGCGACGTGGACAAGTTCAAGCGGGTCAACGACACCTACGGCCACCCGGTGGGGGACATGGTGCTCCGCGGCCTCGCCGCTATCCTCCGGCGGAACGTGGTCCGGGACACCGACCTCCCGGCCCGTTACGGCGGCGAGGAGTTCGCCGTGGTGTGCGAGGGCACCGACACGGACGGCGCCTTCAAGTTGGCGGAGCGCATCCGGAAGGACCTCGAGAGGGAGGTCTTCCAGGCCGAGCAGGGCGCGCTCCGGGTCACCATCTCCATGGGCATCTCCACTTATCCCCAACACGGAAGCGACAAGGAGACTCTCCTCGAGCGCGCCGACATCGCCCTCTACGCCGCCAAGGAGGGGGGCCGCAATCAGGTGCTCACCTGGAACAGCAAGATGGGGAGCTCGAGCGCGGCCTGACCGCCGCCGATGCAGGGAGCGAAACTCTTTCTTGAGCCGATAGATCTGGTTGGTGAACGGCGGGGACAGCAACCAGGCACTGGGAACCGCCTCTTCGGTGAGCGGCGGCTATATCAATCGCACCTGGGGAGACTACTCCACGGTGGGCGGCGGCTACGGGCGAGGGGTGGCCGGAGCCTTCGAGTGGCGCGCGGGGGATCTCTTCCAGTATCATTAGAGGTCACGAACCGCACCTCGGCACTACCCCCCTCCGAGAAGTACCGGATACCTGGCCTCGAACGCCTCGACATACTGCCTCTCGAGACGGTACCAGTTGGCCTCGCTGCCGAGCTTCCCGATGACGCTCATGAGGCCGAACCGGATCCGGAACAGGAAGGTGAACTCCCCGGGCAGGGAGAACTTCATGAGCTGCTGCTTCTTCTTGAACACGTCCTTCATCGCCATGGCGCTCGCGAGGTCGACCCGGGCGGTCTCGTCGACGAGCATCGGTCCGTAGAACCCCCGGAGGAACCCCCGGATCATCTCGTAGTCGTACTTCTTGCCCTCCCGGACGATCTTGAGCCGCAGCAGCGCGGCGTGGATGAGGGACCGCTCGTCCGCGTGCACCGCCTTGGTGAGCAGGGCCAGGGCGGCGACGAACGAGGGCTCGAACTCCCGGGTGCAGCCGTGATCCAGCATGGCGACGGTGCCGTCCTTGCGGAAGAGATAGTTCCCCGGGTGGGGATCGCAGTTGTAGATGTGGTGGCGAAACAGGGAGCCGATGTAGAACTCGAAGAGGGCGGCGCCGAGGGCGTTCCGCGTCTCCTGGTCGGGGTCGCTCTCGAGGAATTCGGCGAAGGACAGCCCGTCGATGAGCTCGGTGGTGAGCACCCGCTCGGCGCAGTAGGCGGGATGAATCCGCGGCACGTAGAGCACCGGATGATCGGCGTAGACCGTCCGGAACACCTGCTGGCAGTGGGCCTCGTGGAGATAGTCGCACTCCTCCAGGAACCGCTCCCGGGCCTCCTTCACGTACTCGTCGATCCGGGCCCCGGGGTAGAAGAGCGAGGCGAACTTGGTCCCGGCCGCCGCCGGCGAGAAGTCGCTCGCGATGGCCCGCTTCATCTCCGGATACTGCACCTTCACCGCCACCTTCTCCCCCGCCACCTCGGCGACGTGCACCTGCCCGATGGAGGCGGAGGAGATCGGCGCGCGCTCCATGCGACCGAGGAGGGCCTCCGCCCGATCCCCCAGATCCTCGCGGACGACCGCCGCCACGGTGTCGAAGGGCATGGGCTGGCAGTGGGTCTGCAGGACGCTCAGGGCCGCCTGCATCTCCTCGGGCATGGCGATGTCGATGTAGCTCATGATCTGCCCCATCTTCATGGCGATGCCCTTGAGCTTGCCCACCGAGGTGACCATCTTGACGAGCTTCTCGGCGTCGAGAAAGAGCGCCCCGTCCTCCCCCTTGGGCGCCCGGGCCACCATGGCGCCGCCGCGAAGCGCGGTCCACGCCATCCGCCCGAGCCGCCCGAAGCCCGAGGTGGGGATCTTCTCCCCCCGGCCCGTCTCCAACCGCTCACGGACGAGATCTCGGATAGTGTTCTTCATGGACCACAGTGTAATCCCGTTGCCCCGCCGTGAACAGGAGGATCGCCCAGGCGGATTCGAGAGGGGTCCCGAAAACTATAACCCGGCGAACCGGATCAAGAGGCCGCTCGCCAGGATGGCCCCGCCGGAGAGCGCGTGGACGTGCTTCTCCAGGAACCCGAACCGCAGGAGCTTCAGGCCGAAGTACCCCATCCCCACGACGGTGAGCATGACCCCGACGGTGGTGAGGGAGAACACCCCGGCCACCGCGATGATGCCGTAGACGCTGTGCTCCGCCGACGGGACCATCAGGAGGGGGATGAGGGGCTCGCAGGGGCCCAGCACGAAGATGATGAAGATGGCCCAGAAGCGCTTGGTCTTCGTCAGCCGCGCGTCCGGCTCCGGCGGCGACGAGTCAGCGTGGCCGTGCTGGTGCGCGGCGGTCGCCTCGTGGTCGTGGGGGTGGCGGTGGATGGATCCGTCCGGGTGGACGTGGGCGTGGTGGTGGGGCCGGCCCCGGCGCTCCCGGTAGAGGCCGTAGAGCATGTAGACCGCGCCGAAGGCCATCAGCGCGTAGCCCGCCAGCTCCCCCCGGCTCCCCTCGAAGGCCTCCATGCCCGAGAGGCTCCACCCGAGCCCGATGCCGAGGGCGCCGATGAGGATCGAGGAGCCCACGTGGCCCAGGCCGCAGAGGAAGGTCCACCCGAGGGTCTTCCGGAGGGACCACCCCCCGGCGCGGCTGAGCACGATGAAGGGCAGGTAGTGATCCGGTCCGACGAGGGTGTGGGTGAGCCCGATGACGAACGCCGTGAAGAGCAGGATTGGCAGGGTCTGTTCCATGGAAGTTCCTTACTCGCAGTGCCCCTCGCCGTCAATGTGGCCGAGGGTGGTGGTCATGTGGGTGATAAAATCCCCGAGGTTGTCGATGTCCAGGCTGCCGACGCCGTAGTCGGGAAGGACGGTGATGTCGTACGCCGCGAGCTCCGCCATCGTGACGTCGCCGCTCCCGTCCGCGTCCGCCAGGGCGATATCGTTGAAGCGGAGGACCGGCGAATCGCTCACCGCGTCGTCGTAAAAGAGGTGGTCCCCGTGGATGGTGATCTGCACCGTCGTCTCTCCGTCCGCGCCCAGGGCGCCCACGGAGTGGCAGGGATCATAGGCGGTGTCCGTGTCGAACCCCCAGGCGAACGAGACGCTGGTCGTCCCGTCGTCACCGGCCCCCTCCACGTAGACCGAGAGGCCGTCGTCGATCATCCGCTGAACGTCTTCGTCCGAGGCGTTCCCCGCGGCGACGCCGTCCGTCGCCGGCGCGATGCGGTAGGCGGTGTGGACGTAGTCACCCGCCGGCACGTCGGCGGACTTGATCGCCGTCGGCCCCGGAACGGTGAGATCCCACACCTTCATCTTCGGCGCGGTCAACGCGGGCTCGGCGCCCTCCTCCGCGATGCTGATCTCCCCCAGGCAGACGAGGAACTTCTCATACGTGATGCCGAACCCGTCTTCGAACTCCTCCGCCGGGATACCGGTCTCGATGTACTCCTCTCCCCACAGCTCGGCGGTCAGCGTACCGCTGCCGGTCTCGTCGTCCTCTTCGCAGCCCATCGCCGATCCCAACAGGGTGCCTGCCAAAACGATCATTAATCCTCTTTTCATGATGTCTTCTCCTTTTCTTTCGAATTTACTTGTCTCTAAACACCGTGTCGTAGTGGTCGTGTCGAATCAGGGTCTTCATGAGCACGTTGTGCTCGGCGGTGCCGGGCGCGATCTCCACGGCATCGTCGCCGTCCTCGTCGAGGGCGCCGAAGTCGAGGCCGTCGAACAGGGTGTCCCCCTCGGAGGGGTCCAGGGTCAGCACCCGGAGGACCATGACCCCCTCGGTTTCTTCGGTCAGGGAGAGCTCGAACGGTCCCCCCACCATCTCCGTCCCCTCGGCCACGTCGAGGGTCGCGGAGAAGTCGATGGCGCGATCCCCCTGCGTCGCGACGCCCTCGAGGTGAGCCGTGTGCCCCAGCAGGGGGTCGTCCTCGTCCAGGCCGTCTTGCTCATCGGCAACCCGAAAGCCGAGGTTGACACCGTGGTACTCCCCGGTGAGGAGGGTGGCGTCTCCGACGGGGTGCTCTCCGCCTTGGAGATCGAGGATAAAGCGCCCCAAGAGCTCGCCGGTGACCTCGCCCCCGGCGTAGTGGCCCGGGTGAGCCATGGCCGGGGGGACGATGAGATCGGAGAGCGACGCGTGGGTCTCCCCTTCGATGGTGAACTCGATATCGGCGACGGCAAGGCGGAACGCGGAGAGGGTCACGGTCCACCCCTCCGCGTTCTCCACGGGCTCGATCCCCGCGTCGCTCACCACGAAGGGCAGGGTCAGCCGGGCCGGTTCCTCCCCCTCCGGCGAGCAGACGCCGATGGCCAGGACCGAAACGATGAGGGCGGTTGTCGTAATCACTGTCTTCTTCCACATGATGATTTCTCCTACAAATAGACGGTGACGAGGAACCGAGCGGTGATCGGCGCCCCGGCCGCGTAGTGAATGGAGGGGATGAGGCTCCTCGGTGTCTCCTCGTCGAACCAGGAGGCGAAGTGGTACACCCCTTCCATGATTTTCTGATTGAGGACATTCTCCACGACCACAGCGAGATCGATGTGGGTGAAGCGCCACCCCGCGGTGGCATCGAGCCGGGTGTATCCCTTGGCCTCCGCGCCGTGGGCGAGCGGCCTCCTGCCGCACCATCGGAGCGACGCGCCCCCCTTGGCCCCCCTGGATCGCCCGAGGTCCAACGCGGCCGCCCCCGTCCAAAAAGGGACCCCCGGCACCGGATGACCGGACTGGTTGAACCGGGCGTCGGTCCAGGTGACGTCCGCGGCGAGCCCGATCCAGTCGAGGGGCCGAAACGAGCCATCCAATGTGATCCCGAACCGCCGGGTGCCGTCCAGGGCCACGTTTAGGTTGCTCACGTGGTCGAACACCATCTCGTGGTCGAGGAAGGTGGCGAACCCGAACAGGCCGAGCCGGAGCGGCGCCGCGGGGGTGACCTCCGCGCCCGCCTGGACGGTGTCCGCGATGGTGATCTCCGCCACCCCCCCCGTATACTGAGAGAGGCGCTCGTCCTCGACGGTCTCCGGGGGGGGCGCCGTGACGGCACGGCTCTCCGGCGATCGGTACCCCCGGCCGTAGTCCGCGAACAGGGTGACCTTCCGGTGGACCGGAAACGAGAGGGCGAGCCGGGGCAGGACCGCGGCCTTGGCGCTGTCGGCGTTCACGCTCCCGAGGTGATCGCGAACATCGTGGAGGACCGTCGCCATCCGGAGGGAGGGCAGCAGGGTGATCCAGCGCGCCGGGGAGAGGCGCGCGCCCACGTAGCTGTAGAGCTGATGAATCGTCGCGCCGAGGCGCCGCACGGTCCGCCAGGGACGGCGGGAGGGGGTCAGCTGATCCTCCCGCTGCGCCAGCTTGTCGACGCGCCATCCCATGCCGAGGAGGAGACTCGCCGGGATCGGCGCGGGGAGCGCCTCCTCCATGGCGGCGGTCACCCCGCCGGCGCCGGCCCGGTGCGCCTGCCGTCGCAGATCGCCGCGGGCGGGATACAGCAGGCGCCCCGTGAAGTTCTCCTCGAGCGAAAACTCCCGGAGGAGGCCGAACGCCGACACCGTCGCGGTCCGCCCGACGCGCTCGTGGCGGTAACCCGCCCGCGCCATGGCCCGGTTCGAGAGCCCCTGCCCCGCCGGCGCGTAGGCCCCCCAGAAGTCCTTGCGGTGCGCTTCGACGTCCGACAGCCGGAGCGTTTCCGGGGACTCGAAGCGGGCGCCCTGGAGCGACAGGAGAAAGTCTACGGTGCCGTGCCCCCAAGCCCTCCGATACTGGCCGAGGAACGCGCCGCGGGTGGCGGACCGGTCCGGCCCGAAGCCCGGATCCCGGACGACCTCCGCAGCGGCGAAGGTCCCGTCCAGCCCCTTCGGCGCGGCCACCGCCACGGACCGCGCCTTCCCCCGGTGGGTGGCCTCCATCGAGACGAACCCCGGGCGAAGCGCCGCCGGCACTCCCAGCGCGAAGCGCAGCGATCCCGCCACGGCGAAGTCCCCCTGCCAGGGGAGGAAGGCCCCCTTGTCCACCGTCATCTCCGAGACCACCTCGGGGATGATGCCGTAGAGGTCCAGGTACCCCTGACCATGCACCTGGGACGGCTCGTTAAGGGAGACCCCCTCGAGCAGCGCCTCCACGTCGCTGCCGTGGGCCGCGTCGAATCCCTGCAGGAAGATCTGGTGTCCCTTGCCCTCGGCGCCATGCTGGGTGATGACCAGACCCGGGACGATATCCAGCATCTCGTCCGCCGAGGCCGGACGGGTCTTCTCGATGTCCTCGCCGCTAAAACGCGCGCTCCCGGCGGAGAGCGCCGCCCGGGCATCCCGCACCACGGTCTCGTCCAGGGTCATCGCCGCGATCTCCGCCTCGGTCAGGGGCGGTTCAGCGCCGCTCGCTTCGACCCCTTCGGCCTCGGCGAGGCCCACGGCGATAACCGAGGAAAAGAGGCCACACCACAACGCCCCCGACCGAGCCATTCGCCTTTTGATGTTCTTTGTTGAGGCCCCGTTTGGGCCCGCGTTCATGAGGAGACGACCATGGGCAGTTGAGCTCGGCTCCCCAGACCTCGTTCGGCCGGCAGTCACTGCCTTCGACGACCATCGAAAGGGCGGGGGTGAAGACCACAGGGTGCGGCGGCGTATGCTCAACAGGACCTCATCGTGATACGATTTCAAATTTCGTAGCACCACTATCCGCTTCTGTCGGTTCTGTCAACCCAAACCGGAACGCTCTGTCGCGCCTCGATGAGCTCGTCCGCTCCGCGAAGGTTCCCGAGCATGGACCCCGGCGCGGCCACGACTGTCAGCATGCACCAAGTAGCAGAACTGCGCCTCTTTCAAACACAAGCCGCGCTTATGCAACTGGTCGTCGTTACCGCAAATAAACAATAACAGCACGTTAGGTTCCCGGTCGCATTGGTATGGGGCGTGCGTAAGCACAGGGCAATCGGCCATGAGGCGCAACCCTCATGACTGAGAAAGGAAGGCATTGCCGGGTGTAGCTATGGGAATCGAATACGATAAAAACACGACTGGAGCGATCATCACGACCTACGCGAAAAAGCATTGCCGAAGGACGCTCCTGACCTGCTTCGACGAGTTCCGGTATCGCGCCTACTCCTATGACGACGTGCTCCGTAGCGGCGTGAGATGTGCCCATTTCCTGAGGGCGAACGGGGTCCGGAGGGGCGATCGCGTTCTCCTCTCGGGGCCGAGCTCCGTCGAACATGTCTCCCTCATCATCGGGGCGTCACTCCTGGGCGCGCCCCTGGTGCTCGTGGACGCCAACGCCTCCCCCGCGATCTTCGCGAATATCCTCTCGACCGCGGCGCCCCGGCTCGCGGTCACCTGCCGGGGCGACCTCCCGGGGCTCGGCGTTCGGGCCTTCGACATGAATCGGGTCACGGCGCTCGCGGAGGGCTTTCCGGACAGCCTCGAGGCCTTCCGCGAGACGGCCTCGTATCGCGTTACCGAGGGGGAGGTGTTCATCACCCTCTATACATCGGGCACCACGAGCGCACCCAAGTGCGTGCCCCTGACCCACCGCAATATCGCGTCCAACGTGTACAATTTCGCGCAGACCTTCCGCCTCGGGAAGGAGACGCGCCTGCTCTCCCTCGCCCCCCTCAGCCACGCCCTCGGCCTCACCATGGGGCTGTTCTACAACTTCTGCTTCGGCTCCTCCGTGGTCTATCTGCAGAACATCACCTCCGCCGCCATTCTCCAGGCGCTGCGGACGGTCCGGGTGACCGCCATCCTCACGGTGCCGGCCTTCCTGTCGCTCCTCAAGGACAAGCTGGAGGCCAGGCTCGACGAGGCGGGGGAGCTCGAGGCCGTCACCCGTCTCCGGCGGCGCTGCCGGCGCTTCCCCAAGTGGATCAGGCGCCGGGTGTTCCGCAAGCTCCTCGCCGCCCTCGGCGGGCACGTGTCGTGGGTGGGGACCGGCGCCGCCCCCCTCGGCGCGGAGGTGGAGACCTTCTGGGAGGACCTGGGGATTACGGTCCTTCAGGGCTACGGGCTCTCCGAATGCTTCCTGGCGTCGGTGAGCCACTTCGACTCCCGCACCCCGGGGCATGTGGGCCGGGGCCTCGCGAACCAGGATATCAAGCTCGGGGAGGGGAACGAGATACTCCTCTCGGGGCCCAACGTGTTCGGCGGGTATCCGGGGCTCGACGACGTGAACCGGGAGCTGTTTTGCGACGGATACCTGAGGACCGGTGACGTGGGGCGGTTTGACGAGCGGGGCCACCTCTTCGTGGTCGGGAGGCTCAAGGACGTGATCATCGGTCCGAGCGGCCTCAACATCTATCCCGAGGACATCGAGGCGGTGCTCCGCAGCGATCCCGGGATCAGGGACGCGGTGGTGGTCAACGCCGGTGACGATTCCGCGGTCGCCCTGACGGCCCTGATCATCCCCGACGACCGCGCCACGCAAGGGCGCTCCCTCGACACGGAGGCGATACTGGCGAGGGCGAACGGCGTCCTGTCGTCCCACCAGCGGATCGCCGGGCTGAGCGTGTGGCCGGACGACGACTTCCCGCGGACCCCGTCGATGAAGATCCAGCGGAACGAGATCATGGAGACGATCCGCCGCGCCCGCCTGGACGGCACCTCAAAGCGGCTTCTCACGAACCGCCGCCCCCGGTCCCCGCGGACCCCCGCGGAGGAGATCGTGCGCCTCCTGGCGGATCTGACCGAGAGACCGGAGGCGCGCATCGAACCATCCGACAGACTCCTCTCGGATCTCGGCCTCGATTCGATCGGCGTTGTCGAGCTGGTGACCGCCATCGAGGAGAAGCTGGGGGTCTTTATTCATCACGAGGACCTCTTCAACGCCGACCTGACGGTCCAAGAGTTCGTCGACCGCGTGACGGGCGCCGCCCGGGCGCGGGATCCCCGGCGGGTGATCGAGATCTCGCCTTTCGCCGACAGAGTGTTCTCCGTCGTGAGGGCGCTGACCGCCCTGATCATCCCCTGGCTCTTCCGGTGCTTCTTCCGGCTCCGGGTGCGGGATCGGGAGGTGCGGAACGGCCCGGCGGTCTCGGGGCTCCTGAAGGAGGGGCACCTCATCATCGCCAACCACACGAGCCACCTCGACGGGGTCTCCATGATCCTGTCGCAGGCCCGCAGGGTTCGGAAGAAGATCATCATCGCGGCCGCAGAGGATTTCTTCTACAACCCGGACGCGCGGCTGCGCTTCTACCTCATGCAGAGCTGCGTCCGGTCGTTCCCCCTCAAGCGGCACGGGAACCCCCGGGAGTATTTCAAGATCATCGGCCGGGCCCTGAGCGAGGGGCACTCCGTCATCCTGTTTCCGGAGGGCACCCGCTCCCCGGACGGCCGGCTCGCCGAGTTTCTCCCGAGCGTGGGCCAGCTGATCAGCGCGCTCGACGTCCCCGTCCTCCCGCTGTTCATCCGCGGGGCATATCAGCTGTGGCCCAAGGGGCAGCGCCTCCCCAGGCTCGGGAGGATAGACATCGGCTTCGGCGCCCCCAGGCGGTATTCGCGGGGCCAGTCCGCCTACGAGATTCGAGACGATCTGCACCGGCTGTACCGAGAGACCCTCGGCTGCGCCCACGGGTGAGAGGAGATGACAATGGACACTGTAATGAATCCGTTCCTTCAGGAGACGTTCTGGGTATACGGCGCGCGGGTGGGGATCCTGCTCGTCATGGGGCTCGCGGTCATGTTCCTCATGCACCTCAGAAACCCGCGGCGGGTCTTCGAGACCACCATCTGGAAGAAGTACACCGTCTGGCTGATCATCGTCCCCGTCCTGCTGGTGGTGACCCACTCCGGCGGCGCGCCCTTTAGCGCGTTCGTCTACCTCGTCATGATCCAGAACACCCGTGAGTATCTCCGCATGGTCCGGCTCCCCCGGGCGCTCTCAATGACGGTCTGGCTCGACCTCGCGGTGACCATCGCGGTGGTGGCGGCGGCGCCCGCCTATCACACCTACCTGCCGTTCTTCTATCTGCTGAGCGTCTTCACGGCCGCGGCGTTTCACAACCGGATCGACGGCCTGCTCCGCCATGTGGCGCTCGCGGTCGTCGGCCTGCTCTTCGTCGGCTACGCCTTTGTGTACCTGATCCTCATCCACCAGGAGAGGGACGGCGTCTCCTTGACCGTGCTGCTCTTCAGCCTGGTCATCGTCTCCGATATCGCCGCCAACCTGGTGGGCAAGACCGCCCGCGCGGTGGGCCTCGGGGTGAAGCCCCTGGCGTCCGAGATCAGCCCGAACAAGGTGCGTGCGGGGGCCCTGGGAAACCTCGTCGGGGCCGCCGTCGCCTTCTGGATGGTGGGCCGGGACATCGGATGCTCGTGGATCGGGGCCGCCGTCTGGATCATCGCCGCCGGGGTGGCGTCGGTGTTCGGCGATCTCGCGGAGTCCATCGTGAAGCGCTGCGCGGGGGTCAAGGATACCGGCACCCTCATCCCGCATCACGGCGGGCTGCTCGATCGGACCGACAGCCTTATTTTCACGACCTATGTGACCTATGTCCTCCTCAACAATCCGCTGAGCCCGCGTCTGTTTCCCGGGTGACGGGCCACAACCGAAAACGCTGAAAGGAGCGTATCGAAATGACTGAATACCAACTCAAAGACCGGCGACAGATCAGCGACCACTTCCGGAAGCTGGGGTACGGCTTCGTCGATTTCTGCGTCCGGCGCGAGATCCGGCCGGACACCATCTCGTATGCGTCCATGCTGTTCGCCGCGGGGGCGGGGCTGATGTTCTACCTCTCCGACCGGTACCCGATATTCCTGCTCATCGCCCCCGTGGTCACCTTCGGCAGGCTGTACTGCAACATGGCCGATGGGATGGTGGCCATCAAGAGCAAGGTCGCGAGCCTCCGCGGCGAGGTCATCAACGAGCTGCCGGACCGGGTGTCGGACACCCTTATTTTCCTCGGCCTGGCCCTCAGCGGGCAGGCGGACATGATCATCGCCTTCGGGGTCATCTTCGGGATGCTCGCGGTCAGCTACATCGGGGTCCTCGGGAAGGCGGTGGGCGCCCGGCGGCAGTACGGGGGATGGATGCCGAAGCCGATGCGGATGTTCACGCTCGCCTTCGCCAGCTGGGGGCAGTTCGTCGCCGGGGTGGTTCTTGGCGACGGTACGCTGCTGCTCGGACGCCTGACCCTCATCGATCTGGCCAACCTGTTGATAGGACTGCTCCTCGTCCAGACCGCCGTCGTCAGGACCCGGACCATGCTTGCCGAGCTCGAGGGGCGGTAGCCCCTTCAGGCAGAGAGGAGGTCACACGATGTTTATCTGGGGAAAGACGAGAGCCGCGGTTCGGTTCCTCGACCAGTCCGTTGTCATTCGGGATCCGGGGCGCCCCCCCGAGGAGAAGGAGGCGGTGGTGTTCCTGGTCGGGCTGCGGAATCCCACCGGGGGATTCGAGATCATGAGGTCGTACTTCTCGGCCATCGCGGGGTACGATTTCTTTGTCCCCGACTACATCTCGAGATCATCAGTAGCGGGGTGTCGCGACCTCGCCGAGGCGTTCCTGCGGGACCACGAGCTGAGGCGGTACCGACGGGTCCACGTCCTGGCGAGTATCCTCGGCGGCTATTGCCTGAACGCGATCCTCGCGGACGCCCCGTGGCCCAACCTCGCCAGCGTGGTCTACCTGAGGAGCCCGTTGCAGGAGCGGGTCCCGGCGATCGTCTCGAGGGAGCGCCCCCTGTTCGTCCGGTTCTTCTTCGGGACCGTCGTCAGGGACCTGGCGTCGAAGCCGTATCCCGAGATGCCCCCGGGCGCCTTCAAGCGGGGGCTCCTCATCGAGTCCAAGCCGACCCCCTATGTGGCCTCCCATCCGAAAGAGGTGCTGGCGGGCGGCGCCATCGACTGGTCGATGGACCCGTACCCCGGCGGATGGCGCGACGCCGCCTATCTGAACGCCCATCACGACGAAATCTATACCGATCCGGGGTTACTGTGGACCCCCTTTGTCTCGTTCATAACGCGCGGCGAGTTCCCGAGGGACACCCCGAGAGAGTTCATCGCCTCCGAACAGACACGCCCCTTCGCGGCCGGGAAAGCGTGAGAGAAATGACCGGAACCACCAGACGCTACCGAATCGTCTCCGCCGCCGCCGCGTTCCTCATGTGGGGCGGCTGGGCCTTCTACGTGAACGCCGGAGACGGCGTGACGAGGCAAGTCGTCTCCGCCGGAATCCAGGGCGCCATCAGCTTCACGGTGACGCTCCTCATGGTCCGGGCCCTCACCGCGCTCTATCGGAGGCTCCCGGCGTCCCGGGCCCGGGGGGTGCTCCCCACCGCCATCACCGTCGGCTGCACCGGGAGCTGCGCGGCCCTGGCGCACTATCTCGCAGGCACGCCCCACATCGCGAAGACCCTCTTCCCCGTGCTGACGATGGCCTCCCTGTTCGGCCTGTACACCACGCGGAAGCTGGCCAGGACAGCGGCGGCCGCTTCTTCGCGCGGGGGTTGCAAATCGTTGCGAATCAGCTAAGCTCTCGTAGCCTCGCCGCGATGGGCGGGAAGAAACGGACCGGTAGTGATGAGCACGACTTCCGATGCAACGGTCAAGGGGATGATCCTGAGCGGCGTCCGCCGATGGTTCGCCGAGAACCACCCGCGGGATGTCTTCGATCGATTTCTGGAAGGGCTGCCGCGGGACGATCGGACGATGTGGTCCGACGGGCTGTTCCTCGCCACGAGCCATCTCCCGGCGAGCCTCTACGTCAACATGTACGACGGATTTCAACACGTCTGGAACGAAGCGGGCGACGCCCGGTTCCGGGAGGCGGCGGGGGCCGTCGCGTTCTACGATTTGAGCACGGTGATGAAGGTGATCATGCTGCTCGGTACGCCCGCGTTGGTGGCGACCCGCATCCCGACCGTCTACGGCCGATACTTCAGCCACGGGGAGTTCACCCTCGTGCAGCCGACGTCGGAGGCCAAGCTCACCGGGGAGCTCCGCGGCGCCGATGTATACGGCCGGGCCGGTTGCGAGGGGGCCAAGGGGTGGACCGCCAAGGCGCTGACCTACGCCGGCGCCAAAGACCTCACCATCGATCATGTCGAGTGCGCGCTGGCGGGCGGCCACGTCTGTCGGTATGTCTATTACTGGAAATGACTCTCGTCTACGGGCCGTCGTCTACCGGCGGTGCGCCCCCATAGCGGGGTCGAATGACACGGTCGCGGCGCGACACCCGCCGACATTGAAGGACGGCGTAATCGTGCGCGGCGGCGAACTCATCCATATCGAAGGTGCCCAGGAGCGGCGGATGGATCCCGCCGAGATCGACGGCGAGCGTCTGATCGATGATGAATTGCCTCCCGGCCAAATTGGGGGCCTGCTCCAGAGTCGACCGGCAACGCGTTGACGGCGTCCTGGTTAAACGAGCCCGCACCCCGACACGGCGAAGAGGCCGTGGGTGGAGAGGAAGGCGGCGTTCATAAGTCCATTGCAGCGGAAGAGATCGAAATCGAGGAGCGCCGCGTCGAGGGTCTCGGTCACGCACGGCGGCATGGCGGTGGCGGGCACCGGCGCCTGGTAGATGATCTCCGGCGCGTCGCTGTAGATGTAGAGTGAGGCGCGTTCCGCTCCCAGGCGGGCGTCATCCGTGGTGAGGCGCAGCAGATCGCGATCGGAGATCCTGCAGGATTGCAGGGCGTCCGGAGCCCCCGTGACGAGGCGCCCCGACGCCCCCACCGCGGCGAAGTCCATCGAGGTTACGAGGGTGCCCCCGATCGCGACGTCGGTGAGGGTCTCGGAGACACCGGCGTCGAGCTCCCGCCAGGCGTCGTCGTCCCCCAGGGCGATGCGCCCCTGGTCCCCCACGGCGACCGCGATGTGGCTTCCGTTATCCTCGCTCAGCACGTCCACCGCGTGGAACCGGGGCCCGCTGTCCGGAGGAATCATCTCCTGCCAGACGCCGTCATGGAAGATCGATACGCCGTTCCCCACGACCAGCACGCCGCCGCCGGGAAACCGATCGATGTCCTCCGCCGTCCCGCCGGGGACGGTCCCCGAGGGGATCCGCTCGAAGCGGGGGTCCTCCCCGAAGCGCTGCGATCGGGCCAGGAAACAGTCGCTCCCTTCGCAGAGCAGCGCCGCGAACCGGGGCTCGGCCTCGTTGTCCTCCGACAGATATCTCCAGCCGACCACGGCCACCGGGCGTACCCCGGCCGAGTCCGGGAGGGGCGTCACCGTGTGCTCCCCGGAATGGATGCTGATCTGGGCGAGGAACACCTCGTCCCCCGCCCCGCTCGCCCGGGTGCCCAGCACGCCGGCGTCTTCGTTCCATGCCATGGCGTGAAAGGCGGCGCCCTCCCCCGCGTCGGCGGCCAGCAGCAGGGGGCTGTCCAGCCCGGTCAGCGGGCTCTCGCAGGTCGCCGCCGCGACCCCCGGACAGCGGCTCTCGGGCCCTTGCTGCGTGCTCTCGAGATCGCTTCCGGGCAGGGTCCGCACCGGCCTGAACCCCACCGACGGCATCGTCGTCGGCACGCCCCGGACGGCCTCGTCCCGGTCGGCGGCGCGGCACACCTCGCTGTAGTAGTACCCCCCGCGGACGGAGAGGAGACGATCGGCGGGTCGGCTCGTCTCCCCGGTAAAGTAGTAGGGGTTGGCGGTCGTCGCGTCGGGATACACGCCGAGCCACTCCACTACCTCCCACACGTTGCCGAGGGTGTCGTAGAGGCCGAACCCGTTCGGCGCGAGCATCCCCACCGGCCGATAGCTCGAGCCCGGCGTCGGCGCGCACCAGGCGATCTCCGACAGCAGCCCGGCCCAGTCCTCGTCCGCGGGATCGCCGGCGTAGGTGGCGGTGGCGGTGCCGGCCCGCGCGGCGTACTCCCATTCCGCTTCGGTGGGGAGGCGGTATCCGGCGCAGTGGTACGGGGTGGGCGGGGCCGCGTCGTCGCCGTAACAGGGCTCGAGCCCCTCGAGGCGCGACAGCGTGTCCAGCCAGTCGAACAGTGTGGGGCGGTCCAGCTGGGTCACGGGCATCGACGGTGACGGGTCCTCGAATTCAACGAGGGTCTCGTTCAAGTCGAATCCGAGGGCGGTCCACTGGGCGACCGTCACCTCGGTGGCCGCGATCTCGAAGCCGTGGGACAGGGTCACCTCCACCGGCCCCTCATTGGGCAGCCGCCCCGGCTCGTCGGCCGGTGAGCCCATGACGAAGCTGCCCGGCGGCAGCGGGATCCATTCGATTCCCGCCCCCGACGACGAGTCGGTCCCGAGGGGCGCGTCTGTGTCCACCGGCGTGTCCGTCTCCACCGGCATATCTGTCTCCGCCGGCGCGTCCGTGCCCTCCGGCAAGTCCGTTTCGTCCTGTGCGTCGGTCTCCTCGGGGGGGTCCGTCCCCTCCGTCAGGTCGGTCTCCGGCGCGTCCGATTCAAACGGATCTTCCGTGTCCCGGCGATCCGTCCCCTCCGGGTCCGAGGCGGTATCCGGGGGAACCGCTTCGCTGTCGGGCCGGTCGGCGGTCGACGAACCGGTGGCGGTATCGCGGGCGGAATCCTCGATAGGCCGGCTCGTCGTATCGCCGGCGGTCTCCTCCCCTCCCGTTGTCGGAGCGACGCCGCTGTCGGGAGCCCCGGGCGCGCTCCGGTGGCAGCCCGAGAGCGCCAGAACAAACACGGTGATGAGAAGTTGTTTGCCGATCATATCGGTTCCTTTCTGCGCGGGTTCATGGGGAACAACCCCGACCGTCGGTTCGATGGGAACCGAATAGATGAGGGAACCTATGGAAACTGTACATGGACGGGAAAATCCCGGCAACGGGTGAACGGGACGCAGAATACCTCTCCCACCCGGCCTACCGGAACTGGGATTCCCCGGGCACCACCAGCTCCTCCTGGACCGCCGGCAGCTGATCTTCGATGACTTGGCCGTCCACCGCGGTGATCCTGACCCGGACCGGTTCGGGGCCGAAGCCGCCCTCGTCGAGGAAGTAGTTGTACTCCTCTCTCGGGGTGTCTCGCCAGGCGGTCCCGTCCGGGGACCACTCCAGGCGGGCGATGGGGAGGCGGTGGTTCCTCACCTGGACCGCGGTCCACCACTGATTGGAGCCGTCCTTGTATTTATAGGAAACCGGGCCGGTCACGTCACAGGGGACGAACCGCCAGGTGATGTCCACTCGCCCCAGCGCCCGCGCCGCGATCTTGTCGAACGCCTCGGGGCTGAGGTCCAGGTGGCCGTGGCCGCACTCGGGACACCGATCGACGATCCGCAGTCGGACGCTGCCGCTCGGTCCCTCCACGTCCGCGCAGGCGCCGCACCAGGCGCTGCCCTCCCACTGCACGGAGTTGAGGGCCGCGATATCCATGTCCTCCGGGCTCGGGTCGAACATGCACGCTCCGGTGCCGTCCGCGAAGTCGTAGTAGGTCGCCACCCCCTCGAAGGTCTCGCTGAGGGGATCCGCGTCGGTGTCGCCGTCCGCATCGGTGTCGCCGTCCGCATCGGTATCGCCGTCCGCATCGGTATCGCCGTCCGCATCGGTGTCGCCGTTCGTACCAGTGTCGCCGTTCGTACCAGTGTCGCCATCTGCATCGGTATCGCTGTCCGCGTCGGTGTCCGCATCGGTATCGCCATCTGCGTCGCCGTCCGAATCCCCGTCACTGTCCCCGTCCACGTCGCCATCGCTCTTCGGCGCGGGGCGTCCCTCGTCAGGGGTCTCCTCGGCGGCATCGTCCTGACAGGCGGCAACCGAGAGCAGCAAAAGCGGCCACATCACAAATCGTTTCATCCGACCCTCCATGGAGCACAGCAAGCAGATTCAAGATTATTATAAAAGATGGCGAACACAGGGCCAATCGTCAGTCGGTCGAGCCCCTCATCCGCTCCGTCCGTTCGAGGGCCGCACGTATCGGTTTGGCGTCCGGGCTTATGGCCAGGGCCCGCTTGAACCTCGCGGCGGCCTGGTCCCAGTTCTTCTCCCGGGCGTACAGGTCGCCGAGGGTGGCATGCAGCACCGCGCTATCGGGCAGGAGCGCGAGCCCCCGCTCCAACACCTCCCGGGCCTCCCGCCGCTGTCCTTCACTGAACAGGAGGTCGGAGAGCTCCTGATAGGCGGGGACCCGAGTGGGCTGCGCCTCGATGAGGGCGGTGAAGCGCGCCGTCGCCTCGGCGAGGTCCCCCTTGTCCTTGTGCGCCTTGGCGAGCAGGAATTGAGTGTCCCAGGCCACCGGGTTCAACACAAGCGCCCTGTCGAACTCCCGGATCGCCTCGGCCAGCTTCCCCTGCCCCTGCCGCACCGTACCGAGGGCGCTCGGGCCGAGCCAGGAGTGGGGGATCAGCGCCGTGACCTTTTCGAAGGCCGCCGCCGCCGCGGGGAGCGCCCGCAGGTCCTCGGCGAGGAGGGTGCCGTACTTGAAGTAGAGCATCCAGTCCTGTGGCCGCCGGGAGATGGCCTGTTCATATCGGCGGGCGGACGCCTTCAGCCGCTCCGGGGTGTGGAGGGCGTCCAGCTCCCGAATCCTCGCCTTGAACCCCTCGAGGCGCTCCGCCTGATAGAGTTGGTTGGTGAACGGGGGCTTCAGGAGGAACGTGCTGAGCACCCCCCGGGTGATCCGGCGCCGGTCCCATTCGGTGTGGGCGAGCAGCCCGCGGCAGGTCTCGACGTCGGGGACCGCCCCCGGGGGCCGCTTCCTCCGGATGCCGTCGGGCAACACCTGCTCTATTTCGGCGAGGAGCGTCCTCGCCAGGAGGTGGACACCGTCGAAGGTGAAGTGCACGTGCTCGAGAAATAGAGACGCCCCAGGGGCGCCGTGGGGGCTGGCATCGGCGAACGCCTTCACCGCATCCGCCAGGCGGGTGCCCTTCGCGGTCGTCGCGGTCTGCCGGATAATCTGATTTATCCGATCGTCCGCCCTGAACCGAAGGGTATCGAGCTCCCGGGCCTCGGTGTAGTGCGCCAGCGCCCGCCGATGGTCCCCCAGCGCGGCGTGGTTTCGCGCCATCCGGAAGTGGAGGTCCGCGAAGGCGTCGTCGATGCCCGCCGCGGCCTTGTATCGTCCCAGGGCCTCCTCGTGCCGGCCCTCCGCTTCAAAGGCGACGCCCTGTCGATAGATCCCGATCCACTTCTCGAGGGCCGCCCGTGACAGAGCGCCGTCGTGGAGGGAGGCGAAGGGGGGGCTGTCCTTCAGGTTGCTCGCCACGGTCGAGAGGATCACGGGGACCCCGGCGTCCCGGCCGGCGTCCACGATATCGCGGAGGTTCTGTGCGAAATGGTCGTATACGATTTCGAGCTCGGGCGCGTCCCGCCGCACCTGCTTCCCGAGGAACATCTCGAGCCCCCGCCACACCCTTGGGGTTTCCTCCCCGCCGCCGGCCGAGCCCACCGCCGACGCCATGAGCTGACCGGCGCGCAGCCCCCGGAGGGTGATGCCGAGGCGCACGGCGGTGAGGCTCCGGGAGAGGCCGGCGAACACGGTCCCAGCGCCGTAGGGCCCCACCACCTCGTTGTTGCCCAGGTAGACCACGAGCAGGTCCGGCGCGCGGTCCGCGCACTCCTTTGCGATCGGCAGCACGACGTGGGAGTTGATGGCCGCCGCCGCCGCGGTGATCACCTCGAACCGGGTCTCCGGGTAACGGGCGCGGAGCATGACCTCCAACACGCGGCCGACGCTGAAGGCCTCGTCCGGGACCCCCTTCGCCGCGGAGGCCCCCAGCACGAATATCCGATAGGTGTCCCTCCCCTTCTCCTCCGGGAAGCGGAAGACCGACGGCTCCCGGGCGATGTTCTTCGGGAAGAACCGCCAGCCGAACCGGATGTTGTCGCAGTAGCCCGGCGCCCCGTTCACCTCGCAGGGCATCATGAGCTCCGGAGCGTGTCCGTAGCCGCCGATCCGCAACGCGAGCTCCACCACCGCGAAGAGGACGAGGGGGACGACCACCGCGGCGATCCCCCGGAAGAGCCACAGGCGTTTGGTCGAGAGGGATCCCGGCGCGGGCCCCGGGAGGGCCTTCGGGCTCGGGCTCTTCTTCTGGAGGCGCCTGCTCGTGTCCGGTTTCTTTGAACGGGCGCCGCGGCGCCTTTGGGATCGTTTGCTCATTCCGTATTGCCCGGGGCATGATGCCGGCGCCGGATGTTACTCGAAAAGCCCCCCCGGCTCATTAAAAAAGGGGCCCCGGATCCGCACTTCGGTGACCGGCTGCAAAATACAGAATGGATGGACATTGTATCGGGCAGCCCGTAGAATAGGTCGATTATTCGAGCGCGCAAGGACTCCTGAGACCCCATAGACGGCCGATCCGTCAGGGGCTCGGAGCCGCGAAGGAAAGGCAGGACGATGCGTCTACGTGAGCACTACAGCAACTTCACCCGAAGCATGTACGACTCCTACATCGCCATCCGAAAGGCGATCGGTATCCTCGGGATGTCGCTGCCGATATTGGTCATCGGTCTGGGAGCGGCGGTCCACCTGCAGGTGGCGGACTCCCTTAGCGGCTACTACCATACGAGCGTGCGGGACGTGTTCGTCTCCGTTCTGTTCGCCTCCGGGCTCCTCTTGATGGTGTACCAGGGGAGCAACCCCACAGACCGACATCTCACCACCGCGGCGGGCTTCCTGGCCATCCTGGTCGTCGTCTTCCCCACCCAGCCGGTCGACGGCGCCCCGGGCCCGATCGGGATCTTTCTGCTGACCCCCGACGTATCGTGGATCTGCCACCTCGTATCGGCGTTCTCGTTTTTCGGTCTCATGGGGTTCATTTGTCTGTTCCGCTTCACCCGGCATGATTCCAAGACGCCGGCGGATCGGATACGCCTGAACTTCCGCTACAAGGTGTGCGGCCTCTTCATCGTCATCGGCGCGGTCTTCACGCTCACCATCAAGCTGTGCTTCCGATCGTACATGCAGTTCTATCCCGTCCTCGTGGCTGAATCCGTCATCCTCGCGGCCATCGGCTACGGCTGGTTCCTGAAGGGCGACAAGACCCCCCGTCCGGCCGAAGCCGAGTAGGCCCCGACAAGACGGCGCGCTTTCTTTTTGGAAGCCCGGGGGGATGTCCGTTATAAGACAAGTGACTCCGCGGTGTCGGGCTTCTCCCGAGACGCGGGGGCAGCGACATGCGGAACACGAAGAAGGCGGATAGGCGTCGATGATAGAGATACGGGGTTTGACGGTGGCGCTCGCCGGGCGCGTCGTGCTCGACGGATGTGACCTCAGCGTGACCGACGGGGAAGTGATGGCCGTCTCCGGCGCGTCCGGCTCGGGGAAGAGCACCCTGCTGCGGACGATCATCGGGAGGCACCGCCCCCGAAGCGGGGAGGTGGTCATCGATGGAGCGACGGTGTCGGCGGGCGAATTGAAACGGATCCGGTCGCGGCTCTACTATCTGCCCCAGGACCTCCAACCGCTGAAAGACGAGACCGTCCGCGAATTCCTCACCGTGCCGTTCCGGCTGGCCGTCAACCGCGGCCTCCGGTTCAGCGCCGCGGCAGCCGGGAAGCACCTCGACGCCCTCGGGCTGAGAGAGGGCGTGATGGGCGAGAAGCTCCGGGATCTTTCCGGCGGCGAGCGGAAGCGGCTGGGGCTGGTCTTGGCGCTGCTCCTGGAGCGGCCCCTCTGGCTCCTCGACGAGCCCACCGCTTCCGTAGACGAGCACAACGGCGGGATCCTGATGGACGCGGTCTTCGGACAGACCGGGGCGACGATCATCGCCGTCACCCATGATCCCCGCTTCATTCAACGGGCCTCCCGATGTGTGGAGATCGTCGACGGCAGGATCATCGCCAAGGCAGAGGACCATGGACACCGGCGCGGCTGACATCTCCCATCTCGGCATGGGGCTGGCCCTCGGGAGCGTGCTGCTGAGCCTCGCGGTCTACCGGCTGACCCGGGTGGGCCTGGAGAAGGAGCTGCTCCTCTCGGTGGGGCGCATGACCGTCCAACTCGGCCTGGTGGGCCTCTACATCACGCTGCTGTTCGATCTGAACCACCCGGCGGTCAACCTCGGCTACCTCCTCCTGATGGTCGCGGTGGCCAACGCCTCGGTGCTCCGGAACGCCGGGCTGGTGGCGTCGATGTTCCTGTACACCTTTCCCGCGATGCTGCTCGCCGTCGTATCGGTCCTCGCCTACTTCTTCGCGTTCATCTACAAGCCCGAACCCCTCTATGACGCGCCGTATCTCATCCCCATCGCCGGGATGCTGCTCGGCAACAGCATGAACCGGACCATCGTGACGTTGGAGCGTTTCTACAGCGCGGTGGCCCAGCACGGCGAGCGCTACGCCGCCCTGCTGTCCATGGGGGCGACGCTGCGGGAGGCCACCGCTCCGTTCGTCCGCGAGGCCTACCGCGCGGGGCTCGCGCCGGCGCTGGCCAACATGGCCGCCATGGGGCTGGCCTTCCTGCCCGGCATGATGACCGGTCAGATCCTGGGCGGCAGCCCCCCCCTGGTGGCGGTCAAGTACCAGATCACCATCGTCATCGCCATCTACGTATCGACCGATCTGGCCAGCCTCCTGTGCATCACGTTCAGCATGCGCCGGGGGTTCGACCGGTACGGGTTCCTGAGGGGCGATATCTTCAAGGCCAATGCGGGCGCGTAAAGGGCTCGCTCAGCGGCCGGTTCTCCGAATGAACATGACAATGGGGGTCTTCAGCATGATGCCGAGATCGGTCAGGAGGGACGAGCGGAGGCGCTCCTGAGACGCCGCGTAGGCGAGGTCGTAGAGCATCTTGAGGCGCATGCCGTCCGCGGTGGAGCCGTCCAGCTCCCGGAGGCGATAGGGGTTGACCAGGGAGGACTTGAGCCGGGCCAGCTCCTCTCCGGGGCCCGTATCCCCGTCGTACTTCAGCCGGACCTGGGCGAGCCCGGTGATCCCGGGCTTCACCTGGCGGAGCCGCTCCTCGAAGAACGGAATGGCCAGGCTGAGCGATTGCATCAGCTCCGGCCGCTCCGGCCGCGGCCCCACGATGCTCATGTCGCCCTTGAGCACATTGAAGAGCTGGGGGAGCTCGTCGAGACGGGTCGCCCGCAGAAAGCGGCCCACCCTCGTCACCCGGGGGTCGTTCTCCTCGGCCAGCACCGCGCCGCGCCCGGATTCCGCATCCACCCGCATGGTGCGGAACTTGTAGACGTCGAAGAGCTCGGCGTGCCCGCCGTCCATCAGCATCCCCACGCGGCGCTGCTTGTACAGGACGGGACCTCGGGAGGTCAGCTTGACGGCGATCGCGATGGCCAGGATAACCGGCGCATGGGCCGCCAATATCAATACGCCGAAGATGATATCCATGAAGCGCTTGATCCGCGGCACAACAGTCGATTTCATAAATTGCCTCCTCATCTCTGCAGCGGGTATAGGCGGAATTTCCCCGTTGGCAAGGGGTAAACTCGGAAAACGTGAACAATCCCCACCGGGATCTTTCCCCGCGGGGCCGTAAGCCCCCCTTCTGACAGCGCAGATGGCGCGATGTCGGGAATGGATCACAATATATTTTTGTAGCTTTTAGAGGGCATCTCTATTATATAAAAGTACAGTAAGGATAGAATATATTCAACGGATTTCACGATAACTAGGGAGGCAAAAATGAGGCAAGGCAGCATGAAATTTCCCACTTGCGCGGCGCTGGTATTGCTGGCGGTGTCCGTTTTGATATTGGCGTGTAAGGAGGAGGATTCCCTCGCGTTCTCCACCAAGGTGGACGAGGAGAACCTCTGCCACGAGGTGGCGGAGGTGATGTGCAGCAACGTCTTCGAGTGTTGCCGCGGCAAGGAGATAGAGGAGGTCTTCGGCGTCAAGCTGACGACCTCGGAGGGGGAGTGCCGTACGGACATGGAGCTCGCCTGCAGCGAGCAGACGGCCGCACTCCGCCACTCCCTCGCCCAGGGACGCACCGCGCTCCGGGCGGGGCGGGTCGACGCCTGTCTCAAGGCGTACGTGGTGGGCGAGGCCGGTTGCTTCCCGGAGGTCACGAAGTTCGTGCCGCAGTGCGACGCGGAGCTCATCCGGGGGAATCAGGCGTCCGGCGCCAAGTGCCTCTTCTCCTTCGAATGTACCGGGGAGGCTTACTGCGGCCCGGATCGGAAGTGCCAACCCCTCCCCAAGGAGGGGGAGCACTGCAACGCCGAGATCCCCTGCGCCGAGGGATTCTACTGCGACTACTTCTCCGAGTCGGTCTCCCTGTGTCAGCCCCGCCAGGGCGTGGGGGACGGCTGCGCCTCGCCGGATATCCCGGACGCGTGCGAGGAGGGCGCGGTGTGCCGGCTCAACCCGGACTACGGAGCGGATCCGGAGGCGGAGCCCTACGTGTGCACCGAGAAGCGGCCCATCGGCGAGGCGTGCGACAGCGATGACATCTGCCTCTCCGGAGAGTGCCTGCCGGGCACCTGCGAGGGAGAGGGGGTCTGCTTCACGGACGCGGACTGCGTCGGGAGCTGCCGGGACGCGCCGGATGTCGAGTGCAGCGACGACGGCGACTGCTGGGGGATCTGTCAGTCCTCCGGGGCGGCCTGCAACGACGCCAGCGTCTGCGCGGAGGGTGATCGCTGCGTCCAGGAGGACGAATGCGAAGGGGCCGCTGTCTGCGGGGGCGCCTCCTGCGCCCAGAGTTATTTCGTCGCGAACTACTGCACCCGGAGCCTGATCGACAGCTTCGCGGTGGGCATGTCGACCGAAACGACCGCCGGGCAATGACCAGAGGGAGGATAGAAATGACTAGAATCTACAGACAGTTCCTGATGGTCTCGGGGGTCGTCGGGGTGGTCGTCGCCGCGGGGTGCAAGGAGGAGGCGGGGGTCGATGTCACCGCCGACGTCAATGAGCAGCGGCTCTGCGCCGAGATGGCGGAGATCCTGTGTCACAACTTCTTCCGATGCTGCCGGGGGGAGGAGATCGAGGCGGACTTCGGCATCACCCTCTCCACCACCGAGGCGGCCTGCCGCGCGGACGCGGAGCTCCGCTGCGAGGAGGCCAACGCAGCAGTGCTCGGGGCCCTCGCCCGGGGGCGGATCACCCTGAACGAGAAGAAGATCGACGCCTGCCTGGATCAGTACATCGCCGAGGAGGACAAGTGCTTCCCGATCGTGGCCAACTTCGCCGCCGCGTGCGATGAGCAGCTCATCACCGGGAAGCAGCGGCCGGGGAAGCCGTGCCTGCACGATTTCGAGTGCGTCGACGCCGCCTACTGCGGCACGAACCGGGAGTGCAAGCCCTACCCCGGCGAGGGGGACGCGTGCTCCCCCCGGGTGGGGTGCGCGCCCGGGAGCTTCTGCCGTTTCAACGGCGCGACCGAGGCGTACGAGTGTTTGGCGCGGCGGACCCAGAACGATGGGTGCGACGCTACCCACGACTGCGCCGGCGCGCTGGTCTGCAAACCCCTGGACGAGCCGAGCGCCGAGGGCTACACCGGGATCTGCAAGCCCCCGAAGAAGCTAAACGAGACCTGCGAGAGCCACACCGAGTGCACCACCGGCTACTGCCTCCCCGCGCTCTGCGAGGACGGCATCCGGGAGTGCTTCACCAACGGCCACTGCCCGCGATACTGCGAGACCTCGGGGGTGATGTGCAGCGGCGACGACCACTGCCCCGGGCATTGCGACGACGGCACTGTCTGCCTGGACGACTGCCCGGCGGAGTGCCCCCGGGAGACCTGCGTGGCGGAGTCCCAGTGCATGGGCCGCGGCGTCTGCGACAAGCGGTACGAGGCGGTGAGCTACTGCAACTTCAACCTGGTTAACGTGTTCGGGTGCGGCGACGGCGAGTTCAAATGCGACAACTCCGCGTGTATCGACGGGAGCTATCAGTGCGACGGGATCTACGACTGCACCGACGGCTCGGACGAGACCCGGTGCGGCGGATGAGCCGCGACCACGCCGCCGAGCGCGTCACCGCTTCAGCAGCCTGACGAGCGCCATCCCCCGCTCCCGATACCGGTAGAGGAAGAGCAGCCCCGCAGCGATAGCCACCGCCGCCTTGACGCCGAGAAGCGGCCACCACCCAAGGTATCCGTCGAGGAAGACCACCATCGAGAGGGCGAGGCACGAGAGGGAGACGAGGAACATGGTCCGCCAGCGGAACGCCACGGTCCCGAGCCCGAGGGAGACCGCGACGGTGGCGACTGCGGCGGCGAACATGGTGACGAGGCTCGCCGCGGACGCGCCGATGATCCCGTAGGGCGGGATCAGCAGGGCGTTCAGGGCGACGTTGAGGAGCGCAGCCCCGATGGTGATGACCGGGAGCAGGCGGACCCGCTCGAGGAAGACGGGGCCCACCGTCATGAAGTAGAGCCCCCGGAACACGAACGCGAACACCAGGAACGGGGTCACCACCCAGCCTCCCTCGAAGTCCGCCGTGACGAAAATCTCCAGCACCTCCCGGGAGAAGAGCACCAGCATCAGCCCCGCCAGCGCGAAGGCGACGACGAAGAACTCGGAGAGCTCCCGGATCTTCCCCTCCCCGGACGCCCCCTCCTTGCATTTCTGGTAGAACCAGGGGCTATAGGCCTGGTTCACGGCGATGGCGACCATCTGCAGCACCCCGGCGATCTGGAAGCCGATGGTGTAGATCCCCACGTCGGCGGTGCCCTTCAGGTTGACGAGGAAGATCCGGTCGATGAGGGTCATGGCGAAGCCCGCCAGGGCGTGGGGCAACAGGGGCAGGCCGTAGGCGAGGGTCCGCCGGAGCATGAGCCGGTCGACGCCGAGCTTCACCGCGGGGGCGAGGCGGAGGTGGGAGACCAGCGAGAAGAGGAGCTGCGTCGCCGCCAGAGCGAGGATGACCCCGAGGGCGGCCATCTCGAACACCACCACGAGGGTGAGGGTAAGGCCCACCTTGACGAGGAAGAACGCCATGTCGTAGGCGCCGTAGCGCTCCCCCTGCTGACCCGCCCGGAGGTAGGCCTGGAAGACGTTGAACCCGGCCTGGAAGAGACAGGTGAGGAGCCCGAGGAGGAGGTAGGGGGTGAAGGGCACGTCGCCGAAGAAGGGATCCACGAGGACGCGGTGACCGAGGACGAGCCCGCCGGTGAGCGCGACGCTGAACAGAATCACGAAGGTGTAGATGGTCCCCCAGAGGGTCTTCCGCCGGTCCTCGTCGTCGGCGCAGTCGTAATGGAACCTGACCCCCGCACCGGGCATGGAGAGCATCACGACGAGGGAGAAGAAGCTGACGAGGGAGGTCACCACGCTCACCACGCCGTAGTCGCCGGGGGTCAGGTACACCGTGTAGACCGGCAGCAGGAACAGCCCGATGCCGTTCTTGATCATCCGGACGGCGGTGTAGATGGCGGAATTTCGTAGTACTCGCATATATGACCAGCGTCTCCTCAATCCGTATCAGGTTCGCGGCGCGGCGGCAAGAATCGCGGTGCCCGGGTATCGCTACACCTCGGACGTAACTTTCTGTATAATCGGTAACTCGAAGGAACGACAAGAGACAGGAGGTCATCAGTGAAACGGAGTATTGCGTTTTCGGGAATGACGATGTTCGCGCTGATCGGCGGCCAGGGCTGCCGGGGAAACGCGGGGGACAAGGCCGCGGATATCCCGCCCGGTGAGCCCATCGAGGCCCCCGCCCCCTCATGCGACGCGGAGATAGACGAGACCGCGGCGGCGGCCGAGCCGAAGCTGGTGGCGGAGCTCGGGGATCGATGGCATGAGGCGTGGCTGGGATCCCCCGCAGTGGCGGACCTGGACGAGGACGGAACGATGGAGATTCTGGTCCCCCGGGACAACCTGATGCTCGGCTGGCACCTGGACGGGGAGATCGTCTTCCGGGCCGAGACTGCGGGGGGGCGCATCTGGGCCTCCCCGGTGGTGGCGGATCTGCTCCCGGACTCCTCCGGGCTGGAGGTCGCGGCGGCCTCCCGGGGGGAGGTCCACCTCTGGACGGCGGACGGCGACGAGGCCCCGGGGTTCCCCGTGACGTGGGAGGACGAGCTCCGCTCCCTGGCCGCCGGCGATATCGATGGGGACGGCGCCCTCGAGCTCGTGGTGGTGACCACCTCCCGGGTGGAGTCTGGGGGCTTTATCGATATCATCAACGCCTTCGAGGCGGACGGCGACGAGGTGGCGGGGTTCCCGCCCAACGCCGGCGGCGCTTCCGGCTGCGACGACGCGTGCTACGTCACCGGAGGCTTCGACCAGAACGTGGCCATCGGGGACGTCAACGGGGACGGGGTGGACGACATCCTCGCCACCCAGGACAACGCCTACCTCAGCCTCCATGAGGGGGACGGCCGGGCGTTCGACGCAGCGGATATCTTTGACAATCGCACCAAGTTCCTCGGCATCCGGTTCCTGCACGACTACGCCCTCGCCCGGCAGGGCTGGGCCGATGACGAGGCCACGGCGAACCAGGCCCACTTCACCAACTCCGCGCCGGCCATCA
>JBNLED010000022.1:0-6821 GCA_050304755.1 Polyangia bacterium
ACGGCGAGCTCCGGAAGACGCTGTGCCGGCTCCTCATCTTGAAGGCCGTCAAGCAGCAGACATCCCGTAAGGAGCACCTAGCAGTGATGACCTTTCATCGGGTTCTCGAGGTTCGAGGCGTCCGGCCGGAGCATATCACGCAGGTTGTGGGGAGCCTCGTCGCCCTCGGGAGGTGCCGGGATGTCTCCGTAGACGAGCCTCGGCTCCTGAAGCGAGCGGTGGAGACCGGCGTGGGCCCCTGGAGCCTCGAGGTCGCCGTCGCGGTGGAGACCGATCGGCTGCACCGGTTGGGGCGGGGCGCGAAGGTCGGAGCCCCGTCACTCACGCCGCCCGCCGCCGCCCCCACCGAGTCGGATCTCCGTTACCTGCTAAGCATCTACGGTGATCTTCCTGAGTCCCGAGCGCTGACATCGAAGCCCGGCCGCGCCTTTATCCGTGCAGCCGTAGAGCGTGGTCTCGAGGTCATGACCCGCTTTGATACGATGCGCATGGCCTCGAAACAGACGACCGGCCGGCTGGCGCTATGCCTGCTCGAGCGGTGCCAGGAGATGCCCGAAGCCGACGACCTGGTCATGGTGGAGCGGTACGAGCTCGCCCTCCGGGAGGGGCGTCCCAAGGGCTATTTCAAGGGCGCCGAGGAAGCGCTCCGAAGGCTCCTCGAGCCAATGGATCCGTGGTCACTCGATTTCAACTTCGACTGGGTCAAACGGATCGAGACCCTGATTGAGGGGATTCGACGCCGCCTGAGACGCCGGGAGAAGAGCGCCGCGGGTAAAACGAAACAGAAGAAGACCAAGGCGCCCAAGGCCGCGAAGAGACCGACTTCACCGAAAGGCCGAAAAGACGACGAGGGCGAAACAACGGACCGTCAAATAAAGCTGCCATTTTGAAGAGAGAAGCATGATGTATCCCTTTTTTGTTCTGGATGTTCCCCTGGATGCCACGGACGAGCAGGTGCAGGCGCGCTACGACGAGCTGGTGCACCGTTACCCCCCCGACCGATTCCCGAAGCGGTTTCAAGCCGTCCGGGACGCTTACGAGAGGCTCCGCACCGAGACCGAACGGATCGACACCTTTCTCTTTTATTACGACAAGTCCGTAACCCTGGACGCCGACGCGGTTCCGGACACGTCACCGCGGCCGAGGCGGCGGTTCTCCATCGCCGAGCTCTCCGCCATCATGATGGATTATATGGATGACGACAGACAGTGAGGAAAGAATAAGAGCGCTCCTGGAGATTCTGGAGAGCGAGCAGGGCGCGGGGGACACCATCCCGGACGGGGCCGACTTGCCGGAGATCTCCGTCGATCTCCGCACCCTCCTCGGTCAGATGACCGCCCTGAAGAACGAGGTGCGCAAGGAGACCCTAGAGGTTCAAGAGACGCGATCCCGGCTCTCGGCCGCGCTCGAAGAGGTGGGGCGACACCTTTCGGGGATCAGCGCCCTGGAGCGCCATCTCGGGGCAGCAGCGGTCGACGACGCCGTGCGCGCCGAGAGGACCAAACGGATCGACCAGCTGATCGACATGCTGGATCGGCAGGAAGCCGCCATTCAAGCCGCCCGGAAGCTCGCCGAGGCCAAGCGGTTTTTCTTCCGGACCGTGAAGAACCCCGCGGCCGCCGCGCTAGTCGAGGGGCTCGAGCTGACGGGGAGGCACCTGGAGAGCGTGTTGAGAACCCTGGGTATCGAGCGAATCGAGACCGTGGGACACCCGTTCGACGCCGCGCGGATGGAGGCGCTCGAAATCACCACCGACGGCGTGGTCGGGGAGGGGTACGTCGTAGAAGAGATCCGCCCCGGGTTCGTGAGCCCGGAGGGCGTCTACCGCTTCGCCCAGGTCACCGTAAGAGGAGAGTGAAACATGACACAGAGTGATATAGTGGGAATCGATCTCGGCACGACCAACTCCAGCGTGGCCGTGATTCGGGACGGGGTGCCCTTCCTCGTCCCGGTGGATGGGGAGGTGCTCCTGCCCTCCGCGGTGTCGGTGGAGCCCGACGGCGCCGTCACGGTGGGACGCGCGGCGCGAAACCAGCGGCTGGTCTATCCCGAGCATACGATCACCTCGGTGAAACGGCGGATGGGGGAGACGTCGACCATCGTCCTTCGCGACCAATCGTTTTCCCCCGAGGAGATATCGGCCCTGATCCTTAAACGGCTCATCCGGGCCGCCGAAGAGGCCCTGGGCCGAGCTGTGAGCCGCGCGGTGATCACGGTCCCCGCCTACTTCTCGGACAAGCAGCGCACCGCCACCAAGGAGGCGGGCGAGATGGCGGGGCTCACGGTGGAACGAATCGTCAATGAACCCACCGCGGCGGCACTCTGCTATTCGAGGGTTGTAGAGGAGAAAGAAAAGATTGTTATGGTCTACGACCTCGGGGGCGGCACCTTCGACGTCTCCATCCTGCGCATCGGCCGCGATACTACAGAGGTTCTGGCCTCCCATGGCGACACCCACCTCGGCGGAGACGACTTCGACGCGGCGCTTCAAAAGAGGCTGTCCGGGAAATTCCAGTCGGAAAACGATCTGGATTCCCTCGATGATCTCAAGGCGAGGGTGCGGCTGTTGGACGCCGCGGAGAGAGCAAAAATCGCACTCTCCACCGATGTGTACGCCAAGGTAACGCTGGAGCACCTCCTGGTCAAAGACGGCGTCTCCCTGCACCTGGACGAAGAGGTGTCCCGTCACGAATACGAGGACTTCATCGACCCGCTGCTTCGAAAGACTCTGGACTCAGTGAGCCAGGCGATGACGGACGCCAAGGTAACGGCGGACCAGCTGGATGAGGCAATCCTGGTGGGCGGCGCGACGAGGACTCCCAAAATCCCCGAGATGATAAAGGATCTCCTCGACATCCCGCCCCGAATGGACATCGACCCGGACACCGCGGTCTCCATGGGCGCGGCGCTGCTCGGCGCCCGCATCGCCGGGCAGGCCCGGAGCCGGATTCTGGTGGATGTCACCCCCTACTCGTTCGGCACCTCGTACCTCGGCGTGATGGACGGACGGGAGTCGCCCGACTGCTACAAGACCGTTATCCACCGAAACACGCCGCTCCCGACCCGCAGAAGTGAGCTCTTCTATACCTCCTCTCCCGGGCAGGAGTCCGTCGACGTCCGCGTCTACCAGGGAGAGGCGTTCGACGCGCGGAAGAACCTGGAGATCGGCCGGTTCTGGATCCGGGGGCTCGATAAAGAGGCCCCCCCCGGCAGCCCCGTCATGTTCGAAATGCAGCTCGACATCAACGGCATCCTCGATGTCCGAGTCGTCGAACGCCGCACGGGGCTCGAGAAGAAGGTCACCATCGAGGACGCGTTCCGTAAGATGACGACCGAGGAGATGGCCGCTGCCGCCGCCCGAATATCGCGGCTCACAAATGACGCCGGCGCAAATCCGGTTGCCGCCGAGGATCCGCTCCTCTCGGCGGCGATCCCGCCGGCGCCGAAGGGCTTGTCCGAAGAGGAGCGAACCCTCTGGTCCAAGTCGGCCGCGCTTCTGGAGAAGGCGGTAAAAATCGGTGCGTTCGTGGACGCATCCGATAGGGAGGAGCTCCGCGAGATGACCGCTGCGCTCGTCAGCGCCATGCAGGAGAGACAGTTTGACCAGATCTTGGCCGCGTCGGAGGAGTTGGCCGACGTGCTCTTTTACCTGGATTGACCATGTCGCTGCACCTCGAAAAGTGCCCCGTCTGCAGAGCCAGGCGATCTCCCGAGGCATCGGAGATGCCGACCTGCCCGCGATGCGGCGCCGACCTGGAGCCGGTGATCCTCTGCTATCGGCAAGCCCGGGCACTCCGGAACCACTGCCGTAGGCTCCTGGCCGTTGGCCGCTTCCCGGAAGCACTCGGCCACGCTAAAAGAGCACGCTTCCTGCTCAATGAGCCGGAGATCCGGCAGACCCTCGCCGCGGCCCTTCTTGCCAACAACAGAGTATCAACGGCGTTGACGGTGCTGAACAAGATGTCCCTGTAAAACAGGCGAGCCGGGCCAGCCTACTCTACGCTGCGATCCCTGAAGGTGCCGCTCCGACCAAAGGTCTTCGAATTGTAAATACGGAATGAGTGATGGCGTGACCGTAAACACAGGTTTGTCCAGCGACACATGGAGGGGACTGCCGCCAGGCGCGATAGTCTCGCCCGTTCCCGGTCGGGATAGCGGGACAGGTCGCGGCCGCGGGGTGGTCCGCATCCCCCGGGAGGTCTGCGACGACGACAACACCGAGGACGGGGACGGCTGTCCGGCGGACTGCCGCCGGTCCACCCGCCGAACCGGTTTTCCACATATCCATTCCCCCCTTCCCGGCTCGGAGATATCGGGATACTCTATCGAAATCCACCTATTTCTGGTTTTCAGAGACACAGAGTTATTGAGCAAGGAGAAGAAAATGAAAGATGATTGGAGAATAGAGCCAAAGTATTCGCATCCGATGGGGTATTGCCTGGGATTCCTCGTCCTGTTCGTCGTCGCCTGCTCGAACAGCGGAACGTCCGCCTCTGACGGCGGTTCCGACACGGGTATCGCGCCGGGCGCGGACGCCGACACGGACACCGATTCGGACACCGACACCGATTCGGATGCCGACACCGATACCGATTCGGACGCCGACACCGACTCGGACGCCGACACCGACTCGGACGCCGACACCGACACCGACACCGACACCGACTCGGATAGCGATAACGATTCAGATACGGATACGGACGCGGACGCCGATGCGGATGCCGACACCGACTCGGATACGGACACCGACGCGGACACTGATACCGACGGAGACGCGGACACCGACGCGGACACCGATACCGACACGGATACGAATACGGAGACCGGCGCGGGAAGGGACACCGAGACCGGCGGGGAGACCGATACGACCGCGGATACGAATATCGATCCGGATACGGATTCCGATACCGGCCAGGCCACCGACCCCAACGCGCCGAAAATTCACGCGCCGTTCATCATCGGCTCCTATCCCGGGAGCCCCTTCCTCTACAAGCTGCCGGTCACCGGCCCCGGTCCGTTCACCTACTCGGCCCGGGAGCTGCCGGAGGGGCTGACCCTCGCGGACGACACGGGCATCATCTCCGGGACGACGCCGGACGCGGGGGACTTTCCGCTCGCGGTGTCGGTCTCCAACGGCTACGGCACCACCACCCGGACCCTGACCCTGGTCTCCGGGGATACCCTGGCGCTGACGCCCCCCATGGGGTGGAACAGCTACGATTCGTTCTACGCGGACGTAAACGAGGGCCAGGTGCTCGACGCGGCCGAGGCGATGCTCACGCACCTCCAGCCCTACGGCTGGAACACGGTGGTCATCGACTATCTCTGGTACGACCCGGGCTACAAGAACAATCCGGGCCAGGTGCTCGACGACTACGGCCGGCTGCTCCCGGATCCCGGCAAGTACCCGAACGCGAACGGCGAGCAGGGGTTCAAGCCCCTGGCCGACCAGATCCACGAGATGGGGCTGAGGTTCGGCATCCACATCATGCGGGGCATCCCGCGGGAGTCGGTCTCAAGGAACCTGCCCATCGCCGACTCGTCCTACACCGCCCAGGACGCGGCGAACACGAATGACGCCTGCGCCTGGGACGATCACATGTGGGGCGTCCGCGCCGACACGGAGGCCGGGAGGGCCTGGTACGACTCGATCTTCGCCCAATACGCGGAGTGGGGGGTCGACTTCATCAAGATGGACGACATGATGAACCCCTACGGGGGCAACGCCTATCACGGGGAAGAGGTCGAGGCGGCCTACAACGCCATCCTGAAGACCGGCCGCTCCATCGTGCTGAGCCTCTCCCCCGGCCCCAACCAGACCCGCGACGTGGCGGGCCTCAACGCCAACGCCAACATGTGGCGCACGGTGAACGACTTCTGGGACACCAACGGCCTGAGCTCCATCGACGACGAGTTCAGCACGGCCTACGACTGGTCGACCACCGAGGGGATCACCCGGGGGCACTGGCCGGACGCCGACATGCTCCCCCTCGGCACCATCGGGAACCGCCCGTGCGCCTTCAGCCACGACGAGCAGCTCACGGTCATGTCCCTGTGGGCGATGATGCCGTCGCCGCTCATGTTCGGCGGGCGGCCCACGCGGCTCGACGGCGACCAGTGGACCATCGATCTCCTCACCAACGAGGAGGTGCTGGCCGTCAACCAGGACCCCCTCGGAGATCGGGCGTCGCAGATCGCACAGCAGGGGAGCAGCGAGGTGTGGGCGAGGGACCTCGCGGACGGGGGCAAGGCCGTCGTCCTCTTCAATCGCGGGGGCCAGCCGGCCCAGATCTCCATCACGTTCCAGGAGCTCGGCATCGACGGTACCCCCGCGGTCCGAGACCTCTGGAACAAGACGGACGTGACCGGGCTCACCGACGGGATCTCCGCCGACGTGCCCGCCGCGGGCGCGGCCATGTATTCGGTGACACCCCTCTGATCTTCAGCGGTCCCCGGTAATGATATCGAAGTAACCCGTTTCTCGCCGAGAACAGCATCCGTGACCTCTCCCCCCTCGGGGCGAACGACGGGATCTTCGACTTCCTGGTCTCCATCACACGATCCCCACCCGGGTTATCCTTTATCTTTTGATTTCAAGGTGTCACACGATCCCCACCCGGGTTATCCTTTATCTTTTGATTTCAAGGAGATCTAACTTTCGTGGAAACCTTTGGTCCTCACCGTCCGATAGGGAGGGCATGACACTGCCAAAACAAGTATTGCCAAACACCACGTACCTCGTCACACGACGGTGCACACAAAGGCTCTTTCTCCTCAAACCTTCCCCGCTCAACACTCAGCTCTTTACCTACTGCCTGGCT
>JBNLED010000023.1:0-21645 GCA_050304755.1 Polyangia bacterium
GGTGATCACCGCGACAACTTTCATCTCCGCACCGCATAAGGAACACGGCTGTAATCATGCAAAACGGAATGGACGGAGTCCATGGAGTTGTATGATTGCAGACTTGTCAACGGGTCGGAGCGAAGCGGAGATCCCTAGTTAGCATCGTTCGAGCTTCAGCCCGAACGTTCTCGCCAAAAGAGCAGCCCAACTCAGCCTGTAATTCCGGCGGCTTGTTAACGTTTTACCACTGTCCGCTTCGGCGGAGGTTGTCCCAGGGACTACTTTTTCTCTTTGCTTGGCATGTGGCGCGAGGATGCCAGAAATCTTCTCTACGAGCTCGAGGGGCGAGAGCAGGATCGCGCTGGTCCCGTCGCTCCAGCGGGGAGCCCTACCTCAGCAGTCGCACGATGAGCGCTGTCAGGTTCAGGTGACCCGAGCCCGCCGCGCCTGTGGAGCGGCACGCGCATCCGCCGCCGCCGCCCGCTGAGCTCCCGGCATCGGAATCCGTATCCGGGGCGCGCTGTCCCGTGTCCGCCGCCTCGGTGTCTCCGTCTCCGTCTCCGTCTCCGTCCCCGTCCGCGTCCGTGTCGGCATCGGTGTCACCGTCCGCATCGGTATCGGCGTCGCTATCGGCGTCCGTGTCGGCATCCGTATCGGCGTCCGTGTCACCGTCAATATCCGCATCGCTATCGGCGTCCGTGTCTCCATCCGTATCTGCATCCGTATCCACGTCCGTGTCTCCATCCGTATCTGCATCCGTATCCACGTCCGTGTCTCCATCCGTATCTGCATCCGTATCCACGTCCGTGTCGGCGTCCGCATCTGAATCGGCGCCCGTGTCTCCCTCCCCCGTATCGGAAGTCGGGTCTCCCGACCCTGTATCGGTGTCCGGCCCGGCCGTATCGTCGGTGTTGCCGCAGTGTTCTCCGGAATCGGAGACCTCCAGCGTGCGGCCATCGAAATCATGCCAGCCGCTACTCCAAAGCGAGGAGACGACATATTCGTAAGTCCCCGGAAGAACGCACTCGTCGATGAGCTCGAAGTGATACGCCTCCAGGCAGTAACCATCGCATTCGTTAATCTGGTCCCCGTCGCAGTCATTGCATGAATCCGGGTAAACATCGCAGGGGCCGTACATCTCATTACGCCGACAATATAGGAATTGAAGAGTCGCCTCTGCCGGATCAAATTGAACCCCTTCGTAAACCGTTACGGACTCCTCATCGCTCACCCGATGCATGGCGTACTCGTCGTCGAGGTCCGGGTCCCCCGTGCTCACTATCTCGAGCTCCACCACGACATCTTGCTACTCCTGCGCAACCTGGAAAATCGTCGAAGGAGGCGGGACATCCGCCCATGCCGGACAGCACAAGAGCGCGCTTTCGAGGATACTGACAATGATAATAAATCGTTTCATTTGCGACCTCCTGGTCTTGCTTGTTTGCCGATTGTCTACCGTTCCTTCGGTAAGCATATTTTATACCAGAAAAATTCGTTTTAATTTCTAGGCATTTGCCGGTTTCCCGCGATGGTTTCCGGCACAAAATATGCCAGCTGTGACCCCGTCGCTTGCCATTGAGAGGGCGCCTTGGCTCAAGGCGCTCGCGCTGTACCCCAAGGGGGACTGTTGGTACGGCGGCGGTCTGCTTCTCGACGACAATCGCTACTGGCTCAATGACGGGACCCTATTTCCGTGAAGCTGTATGAAGGGAGAAGCTGCCGGTGTCCCCTTCGCACGGGCCCCCGCTCACTGAGTAGGTGCCGGACATCTCGACTTGCCCGCTCTGACCGACGGTCGCACGGAACTCCATGGAATCGTCCGCAGTGCTCGCCTCGAATTCGACTCGGTTCCCGGTGACATCGCCGTCGATGGTCCCGTTGGAGAAACAGGGAGTTCCTTCGAGGGACATGGCGCCGGAGATGACGCCTGTCTATTCATTTTTAGAACTGGGTGAAGAACGCCCACGTTTCCTCGGGCATCCAGGAGCCAGGCTGTCCCGAATCCGTCGGCAGAGGGGTGTGACCGCCGTCGTAGGAACACCATTGAACGGGATATTCAGAAGGGCACCCGGAGTAGTACGTACAGACATGACTCCCACTGGGAGCTGTGGGCAGGTCTGTTATGTCGCAGCCGTTCCATCTCGCAAACTGATCGGTCTGGGTATTCTGACCACCGGTGCCGCCGCTTTCCTGTGTGCCGAGGGACCCCATGTATGGAATTGGATCGCAGCTCGATGGATTGGCAACACCGCCGCCGGAGTGGCCCACCGCGGCGCGGAATACGCCTGAAAGCGAGCAGGCGAGAGTCCACGACATCGCCGCCCCCTGACTGAATCCCTGCAACATGATGCGCGATGTATCGATACACAAATCGTCTTTCACCGCTTCGACCAGCGCTTGAACGAAAGCGGTATCCGACGAGGCGTCCCAGAAACCGCCGCTGGCTGAAGGTGCGACGAAAATGGTGCTGCCCTCTGAAAGATCCAGAAGCCCGAAGTAGGAATGACCGTAGATTTCCATATCACTGCCGGTGGCACCGTGCAAGCCGATAATGAGCCGGTAGGGGTGGGTGTTGTCGTAGCTGTCCGGCCACCGGACGAGGAATTCGCGGTTCGTTCCGGAGACGTTGATCTGGTTCTGGCTTGCTGTCGAGACGCTGTTCTGCAGCGTGGGTGTCGCACCGCAACCGGCGCTCGGCACGACATCGTCCGTATCGGCGTCTGTATCAGCATCTGTATCGGCGTCGGAATCGGCGTCCGTATCGGCGTCGGCGTCGGCATCCGTATCGGCGTCGGTGTCGGCGTCCGTATCGACGTCGGTGTCGGCATCCGTATCGACGTCGGAATCGGCATCCGTATCAGCGTCGGAATCGGCATCCGTATCGGCGTCGGAATCGGTGTCTGTGTCGGCATCGGTATCGGTATCGGCATCTGTATCGGAGTCGGCGTCGGTATCGGAATCGGCGTCGGTATCGGAGTCGGCGTCGGTATCGGAGTCGGCGTCCGTATCCGTGTCGGCGTCCGTATCCGTGTCGGCGTCCGTATCGGAGTCGGCGTCCGTATCCGTGTCGGCGTCAGAATCCCCATCTCCAAAGTCGGCGTCGGTATTGCTATCCGAATCGTTTTCAGTGGTTGCGTCGTTCGTCGCGCAGCCATAAGCAAAGGACGCTCCGACGATGAAAATAGCTATCCGGAGTATTTTCGAGAACATCTTGACGGGTTTCATTGGTCTCCTCTCATTCACTTTATCCTCAACATCCACTACCCATTTTTCTTTTAAATGATTTTGATGATAGTAGAAAGGGATTAGTGATAGTACCCTGAAATCCCAATAGGTCAGCGAGGAAAAACGCGGCAAGGCGCGTCAGTAGTGGCCGAACGGAGCCTTTGACATCAGGAGCTGTACTATTCATGAGTGATAGCAAAGGTGAGTATGGGCGCTGATGGCGTGCATTGGCGCGAGCGACAGCGGTTTGGGCCGTCGATCTATTGGGATTTCAAGGTAGTAGAAAGGGATTAGAGGACAGGATGAACAGGATTACCTTTCACTGCGAGCTCGGGAATGGGGAGGGTCACACCGGCTGGAAGAGGATGCAGCACCCGGCTGAATTTCTACTGCACGCGAAACCTCACCCTTCCGATGAGCTGGCCGTCGCCGGTCTCGAGGTCCACGCGATAGGTGCCCGGATGGGGATGGCTGCGATAGGTCCAGGTGCGAAATCCCTTTTTACGTCCGCCCACAATCGACGAGGGAATCGGCTTGCCTCGGGGCTCTCCGTTCACGTACCACTGAAATCGAATCTTCTGCTCGAAGCGATCGGGGGCGGCCACCGCGAAGTGAACGAACACCTTGGGGATGTCTTTGGAAAATGTTTTGGCGATGCCCACGGGGATTCGTTTTTGAAGCCCGCTTGCGGCTACTCTCGACACGCACTGCACCGGCACTGGCGGCAGTATCGACGAAATCAGATAGAGCATTCCGCCGAAGAACAGGGCCGCCAATCCTCCGACGCCCGCGCGATTTATGCCGCCCCGAGGACGTCCTCCCGCCAAAATGGCCGCTAGCGCCGCGCCCCCCGCGCACATTCCCACCCCGATTCTCAGTGGAATCACGTTCAGCAGCGACAGCGCCGGCACCGACACGCTGAAGAGCAGCACCGCGCTCGCGATCGTCCGCCGCACCGGATGGATGATCACGTACTCGGCAAACAGATCGTCGAAGCAGGCAAACAGGGCCAGGGCGGCGAGCAGCACCGGGAAAATCACATTGGCGGAGGTGAGCTCGGCCGATCCGAACCAGACGGGCAACAGAAAGAAGAGCACGTTTTGGTAGAGCCCGACCACCACGCTTCGGGAGGCCCACCTTATAAAAAGCGTGGTGCGCCCTTCGGGTTCTTTCTCTTCTTCTGTTTCGGCTTCGCAGAACCGCCAGGAAAACACAATGGCCGCCCCCCATGCCAGCACGGCGATACCGAGAGATATCGGCGCGAATCCGATGCCTCGGCGAAACAGCGACAACGTCACCATTCCCCCGCAGAGGGATAACGCTGGCGTCAACAATCGTCTCAAGAGCCCAAGCCGCATGGTGGGCATGATATGTAGCGATTGCTCGGAAGTATATTAAAAACGAGTAGTGAATGGTGGCGACAATCCGGTCGAACGACCAAAGCAGCAAGTCCTTGACCAGGACCGTGAGCACACCATGGTGGTGTTGGCGTTTGCGTTTGCAGATGGCTAGGTGAGTGAGATGAAGTTCCAGAGATTGTCACACCCGCAAGTGTAGGTACCACCGCCGTCCATGCACCCGTCACCGATGGTCTCGCAGACGTCCCGGCTCGTAATGCCGCAGCCCTCATCGGCGGTGTCCGGATAGATCGAGTCCGCCGGTTTGGACGGCATGCAGAAGCTCTCGAAGCTCCAGCCGTCCATTTTACACGTCAAGCCGTCGCAGCACGTGCCGGTTTCGCACCGACCGCATTGGGAAACGCACTGTCCGGCGCCCCCATCAGATTCGTCGTCGCTATCCATCCCGGCGTCTTCAACGATTTCCGAATCGCCACCGTCGGCATCCCCCTCGAAAGCGGTGTCGCTCTCGGTGTCTGGTCCGGAATCGACACCGCCGTCAGCGATTACATCCGTATCAATCAGGGATTCGGTGCCGGTGTCGTCCGGGGACACACTATCGCTTTCTGCATTGCTGTCACTGCCCGTGTCGGCGTCTCCATCGGCGTCTGCATCTGTATCCGAATCAGCATCAGCATCAGCATCCGTATCGGCATCGGTGTCCGTATCAGTATCGGTATCACTGTCTGAGTCCACGTCTGTGTCGCTGTCCCCATCCCCGTCTGCATCGGAGTCCCCGTCAGCGTCCGTATCGCCGTCTCCCCCTGTGATGTCGCTCGTGGTATCGCCGCCATCGAGCCCTGCTGCGTCGTCCGCCTCTGTGCACGCCGTCATCAGGATCAGTCCGAGAATTAGGCCTGTTAAAATCATACTCTTTGTCATCAGTATCTCCTGTCGTTTGCCGTACACATTTCAGCAATAATCATGCCCATTCGAGCGCACTAAAACAGCCCATTTTCAGTAACTTACAGCGTTCATCATTGTGTCAGTTGTGCCAAAATGAACCCTTTTTCAAAAAAGTAACACATATACAGCGCTCAAACGTTACATGCGGTGTGTTTCGTGGCAACATCGCCCCCACAGCGAAAGGACGGCATTTGAATGCGAATTTTCGAACCAGCGAGATTGGGACCGATAACCGTCAAGAATCGAATTGTTCGATCCGCTACCCACGAGGGAATGGGCGACCGTGAGGGCTTCCCCACAGAGGGGCTGGCCGCCCTGTACGAACGGATCGCCAAGGGCGGTGTGGGTACCTTGGTAACCGGCTATGTAGGGGTGGCCAAAAGCGGCCGCGCCTGCGGGACCATGCGCATGTTCGATGACGACAAATTCATCGACGTATACTGCCCCATTGTTGACCGGGTAAAGTCCCACGGCACAGTGATCATTCAGCAGATTGCCCATGGCGGCGCGTTGGCCGGTCTCGGGACGCCGGACGCGGTTGACACGAAACGAATTGCCGACTCCTGCGCGGAACGTGACCGCCATTTCGAAGAGCTGGGTAAGCCCTGCGGCGCCGAAGAGCGTTGCACCCAGGTCGGAGAAGCCGCACCCGAGTGCGTAGACGATTACGTCGCTCTCAATGATTGTCTCGCGGCGCTTGACGGCGACGAAGTCGACAATTGCGCGCGCTCTGCCCCCTGTGCGGAGCGACTCTTCACCTGGCAGTCCTGCTACAGCGCATCCGCAATGCCCGAGGTGGAGGTGCCGGAATGGGTTTTTGAGCCGGGTCCGGGGCGTCGGGTCGAGCTCGTGGGGGTGAACTTGGCGGGCGCGGATTTCGGGGAGCAAGCGCTCCCCGGCGAGTTGGGTACCGAATACACGTACCCCACGCATGAAGAAGTCGACTATTTCGTCGCCAAGGGCATGAACGTCTTTCGCGTACCCTTTCGCTGGGAGCGGTTGCAACGGACGTTGAACGACGATCTCGAGTCCATCGATCTGGAGTACCTGACCGATGTGGTGAGCTACGCGACCGACGCGGGCGCCTACGCCGTCCTGGACCCGCACAATTACGCGCGATACCACGACCATCTCATCGGGAGCGAGGCGGTGCCGAACAGCGCTTTCGCAGACTTCTGGAGCCGGCTGGCAACCGAGTTCGCCGGGGACGACCGGGTCGCCTTCGGGCTGGTGAACGAACCGCACGATCTGGACGAGGGCACCGAAGGGTGGATGGAGACCGTAAATGCGGTGATCGCGGCCATCCGGGAGACGGGCGCCGACAACCTGATTATGGTGCCAGGAAACGGATGGACCGGCGCCCATACATGGACGGAAGATTGGTACGGAACGCCCAACGGCGAAATAATGGCGGGAGTCGAAGATCCGGCGGACAACTTCGTGTTCGAGGTCCATCAGTACCTGGACCCAAACGCGTCGGGCACCGCCGGCACCTGCCCGAGCGAAACCATCGGCATCGAACGTCTGACAACCGTTACCGAGTGGGCGCAGGACGGCGGCTTCCGCCTGTTCCTGGGGGAGTTCGGGGCCCACGCCAACCCGACCTGCCTGCGTGCGCTCGACGACATGATCAGCTACATGGGCGACAACGACGACGTTTGGCTCGGCTGGACCTGGTGGGCAGCGGGGCCCTGGTGGGGCGACTACTTCATGAGCATCGAGCCCGAGGACGGCGCCGACAAACCGCAGATGGATCTACTCGAACGGCACTTGACGGCGCCATAGGCATTGTCCCCAACCCAGGAAACTTTTCGAGCAAACTGACCGATACGGAGTGCGATGGATGTCGCGCCTCAATACGAAGCTTTCTCCTACGCCGGGTGACGACGAAATCAGCCCCCGACGCCAGAGACAACTGAGTGCCCCAGGTCGACCCCAGGTCCCGGCTGCCGTGAGAGACGACGTTCCCTGTTGCGGTTGCCCCCGGCGGCCCGCTTTCACAATTTCCCCCTCATGCTTACTTATCGAAGGCTTAGCATTAAATAGGCATTAGAATTGCTTCTATTCATTTACTGTAAACAACACGAGGTTAAAAAATGGCGAATAAAAGGGTCTTGAAGAGTCGGGGTCTCAATTTCTGTTCCATTGAGGCCTGGTCCGTACAAACTGGGGTTCACATATTGGGACCTGCGTTGCTCGGAGGTCTGGTTTCAATCCTGTGTTCGGCCTGCAGCAATGACCCGGCAAACACAGATGGAGAGACTTCTGAACAAGAAACTGAATCGGCGACGGATGTAACCGACCCGAGCGGGCGACTCTCGGTCGAGGACGGCAAGCTCGTTGATGAGCGCGGCCGGAGGGTCACCCTGCCCGGACTCAGCCTCGGCTCCATGCGGGATCTGAAGGCCCTCGGCCAATGGAACGAGGCCTACTTCGAGCATGCGCGAGAGTGGGGGGCCAAATTGGTCCGTCTGCCGGTCAATCCCGCAAGCTTCAGAGGCGACGCGGAGCAGACCTTGAAAGACCTGGACGACGCCGCCAAGTGGTGCGAAAATCACGACCTCTACCTCATTGTCGACTACCACATCATCGGCAATGTCCCCGACGGGATATTCATGTTCGGGCACTACAGCAACAGTACGTGGGAGGAGCTCTTCGACTTCTGGGAGGCCGTGGGAAAACGGTTCGGCGACAACCCCACGATGGCCTTCGCAGAAGTCTACAACGAGCCGGGGTCCATGCCCTGGGCGGGCGGAGAGTGGGCGTTCGAGGAGTGGAAAGAGCAGACCGACGCGATGATCGCGGTGGTTCGGGAGCACGCACCGGAGATGATCCCCTTGGTGGCCGGTCTCGACTTTGCGTACGATCTATCGTGGCTCGAGGAACATCCCTTCGAGGACCGCGATGTCGCCCTCGCGGCGCACCCCTATCCGGGGCACGTCAGGACAGATCGGACAACAGCATGGGACAATGCGTTCGGTTACCTGAGCGATGAACATCCCATCGTGTTCACCGAGTTCGGGTTCGACGAAGAGAGGAGCTGGAGCGACGACTTCTGGGACGATGTCGCCTACGGCCGCGAGATCATCGCCTACGCGAGAGAGCGGCACATCTCCTGGACCGCGTTCGCGTTCTTCAGGGGACCACCCTGGCCCATGCCCCTCTTCTACGACTGGGAGACCCGAACCCCCACCCAGTCAGGCGCCTTTTTCAAAGATGTGCTCGAAGGAAAACCGCTCGATATCGCCGGTGAAGGATTCGAGGCGCCTTCGGAAGAAGACGCCGCCCGGGGCAACGGACCCTCGGACTTCTGGTGGGAGACCTGGTCCGTGGACTATGCCGCGGTAAACTTGCCGTCGACGCCGACAGACGAGCAGGTGAGCATGCATGTCGACGCAGCTCCCGGAGAGCAGATAGGGCTGGCCTGTTTCTTCACGGATCTGCTCAAAACACGGGATCTTGGGCAATACAACGAGCTCGCGTTCAACGGCGACATCACCGAAGGCGCCGCGCTCTCGATCACGCTGGGTACCGAAGGGGGAATGTCCGGCGATCCCTTCGAAGGGTGCACCTACGCAGTCACCGGAGAGGGGAGCGGTGAATACGTGGTCGATCTCCTCTCCCCGACGACCTGCGTTCCCGAACCGTGTTTCGAACTCCAGGTGATGCAGGTGAACTTCCTGAATGCAAAGAGCGATGAGAGTGTGAGCTTCGATATTTCGATTGAATCCCTCGAGCTGAGAGAGAATTCCGAGCGCCCGCTGCCGGCGTCGGGGTTGGTTGGAACAGAGGATTGCGGGTGACCTCGACGTTGCATACCCCCCTACCCTCTTCGACCCCGGACCGAATTTGAGAAGGTCCGGGAATTCGCGCTCGAAGGCGCCGTTGCGACAGCTTTGTCTTGGAGATCGTCCCCGATTCAAAAAACCGCGTCAACGCGGAGTGGGGGTTGAAGATCCCCAAATACAAAACAGCCGCCAAAATGACCTACTCCGCGACCATCGCGCAAGATCCCGGGCCCGGAAAGTAGGCCCGGTGTCTTCCCCCGAGCGTTCCGAGTTCCCGGACAATGTCTCGCCCGGTAGGACTCAATTAAATGGGACCCCTTGAATCTCTCGGTACTGTGTCAGCAGCGCCCGCGCGTTCTTCAACGAATGGCTGGGGACCTCGAAGACGACCTGTTCCCGCACGTCTTTGGAGTCGCAGTGCTCCTTTTCTATCTTGAACATCTTGAACGGGATGTCTTCGAAGTTCAGACGCAGCCGGGTCAAATCGGCATCCATCTCGCAATGGTAACGCACCAGCTCTTCATACTTTAAATTTTCTCTCATTCCTATCCCCTTTCTTTTCTCACATATCCTCGTTTTCTCTATTTTCAAGAAGGAGCAAGGATTATGCCAGCGATCCATCCGCGGCTGTCCATGATCTCGTCACCGACAACACTCTCGCGCTGAGGTCTCGGACCTTGGCCCCGGATTTTGAAATCGATTGTCAGTCGGAGACCATCTTGACCGGAAACGGCTTCGTGACGCTCCCGGCGTACAGGGAGCGATGAGGAAAGGGGATTTCGATGCCGTGCTCGTCGAACAGCTTCTTGATTTCGAGATGGAGCGAGGTCCGCACATTCCAGAACTCCGCTTGAGATGTCCACACGGAGAATTGAAACTCCAGGGCGGAGTCGCCGTATCCGGGTCACGAGGGGCCGATCCGGCAGCTTCGGAGAGAGTCGAACGGTTTCGGAACCGTCCGACACGGCGTAACGGGTGGTCTGTTCCGACTCCGGAGGCGGCTCCGCCCCTTTGCACGGGACCTCGATCCGCTGGTCGTCTTCGAAGGCGTCCGGCCCCACATCGTACGATACCCGCCATTCCCCTGCGAGCCGCTCCCGCCAACTCGCGATCCGGCGGCTTCATCATACCGAACATCGGGACGGGCGAGCCCTGCTTGACCGTCTTGCTGACATAGTACGTACACGCCTGCGGCTAAGTCCCAACGTCAACGGCGATATTCAGCCGCTTGCCCGGGTCGGGTTGCAGCGTCCGAGCGGACACCGGGCGGAGTGGCCGACGGCTCGGCTGATTGCCGTCGCGGCTACGCGTGACATATTCAGACAAAATCAGGAGCCGACGCCCACCGGGGACACACGTGTTCGTCTCACTCCATCATGAGGCTGTTGCGGGCGACCTCCACGCGGCTGTCGGTGCAGAACGTGCAGCCCTCGCCGTAGAACCGCGCGCGATTCTCGACGTCCCCCATCAGGTGAGTCCTGAACCAGGCGGTGACCCCGAAGATGGTGGGCCCCTCGGGGCCGTTCTGGCCCAGCCATCCGCCGTGATCCGAGGCCAGGTTGTTGATGAACATAGCGGGCTGGTCCTGGATGGCCTCGAAGACATCCCGGATCCCGTCGCAGCTCGCGACCGTGTCCCTGCCACCGCAGATGAGAAGCGCCGGGGTGTGGAGACCGTTGATCGTTCGCGAGCCGCATATCGTAGCGATGGCAGAGATACGGGGATCGGCCGCGGCGATGCAGGTCGACGCCCCGCCCTCCGAGTGGCCGAGAGCGCCGATATGGGCCGTATCGAGACGGTGATAGTAGGGCGTGGTCGGATCCTCGGCCTGCTCCAGCAGCCAGTCCAATCCGATGATGGTGGGCAGAGGGTCCCCCCGCGAAGTGGTGGTGCTGAGGGAGGCGATCACGACGAAACCGTGCGACGCGAGCTGCTCCATCAGCATCGGATAGGTTCCGCACCAGGTGTTCGTGGCGGCGTCGACGATACACGCCGGGGGGTTCTGCTCGGGGTTGTCGCCGTGACCGTTCGCCCAGACCAGGATGGGGTGGCAGTACCCGCTCTCCAGGTCCGCCGGACGATAGACGTTGAATCGCTGCTGCTCATCCCCGTACACCGGATCCGGCAGGAAGCCCGCGAGGGGGCCGACCCCCTTCTCCGAGGTGACCTCGAAGGGTCCGTTGGCCGTGGGATCGGCGGTGGGCCAAGCATCACCGACACAGCCGGTCTCGGCGTCCGTAGTCCCCGTGTCCGCGCCTGTATCGGGATCAGCGTCGGCATCGGTGTCCGCGTCCGTATCCACGTCGGTGTCGAGATCCGCATCCGTATCGGCGTCCGCGTCCGTGTCGGCGTCCGTGTCGGCGTCCGTGTCGGCGTCCGCGTCCGTGTCGGCGTCCGCGTCCGTGTCGGTGTCCGCGTCCGTGTCTGCGTCCGTATCGGCGTCCGCGTCCGTGTCAGCGTCCGCGTCCGTGTCTGCGTCCGCGTCCGTGTCAGCATCCGCGTCGGCATCTCCCGCACCGCCGCTCCCGGTACCGCCGTCCTCGGTGCCGCCGGTTGGATCTTGATTCGCTGTGCACCCGGCGGCTGATGCCCCCAAAATCGCCATCAGAATCGCCCCGTTCAATACCGACCTGTATATCATGTCAGACCTCCAGATGTTTTCACCTCCGAATACTATCTATGAGATACGCAAACTCTACAAATGAAATATTTTCAAACGCCGGAAAGAATCTCTAAAATCACGAGGAGCGGCGAGAGGGTCGGTGAAGACGCGGTTGAGACATGACGGCAGCCGCAGCCGCTGTCCTGGACGGCGACGTCCGCCCTCCCGGTGTCCGTGTCCGCTCCGTCGTCGCTGCCCGCCTCGGTCTCGGGCGCGGTGTCCGTACGGTTGCCCTGTTTGAGCTCTCCTGCTCCTTCCGCAAAGAGCCTCACCCCCAGCCCCTCTCCGGTAAGCGGAGAGGGGATCAAGAGGAAGAATAAGAATCACTCACTCATCTTATCCTCAACCTAACAAAGCCGTACTTCCTCCCTCCCCCGTTGTCCCAACGTCTCCGGAGGAGGGCCGGGGTTCCCGGTCCGCTCTTGTCAGTTCTTTTCATTGAGAGTAGATTGTCTGTGGGTATAAAGGGGCTTCTCAAATGAAGGGATTGGTGTCCCCGATCGCTTCGGCTCCGCAGACAACCGTTAGGAAGAATCATGAAGAGATACCTTCTCACTGTTTTGCTATTAACGCTCTGGCTGGGGCCGGCCGTATCAACGGCGCAGGCCGAGCACCGCTTCATCGCCGCCGACGAAGGCGCCCAACAGATACTGCTGGTGGACGAGGCCGATCCCGACGCCTTCTGGGCCACCCCGACCCCCGGCAATAATCGGGATCTGCAGCTCGTCGGAAACAACCGCGTGCTGGTGAGCCGCCAGAGCGGCGGGTACTGGGAGCTCGACATCGACACCGGCGAGGTCCTGGCGGATGTGCCGCTGTCGCTGGGCGGGACCCAGACGGTCCGCCGTCTCCCCGACGGGAACACCGTGGTGGCGGGGGACAACCTGAACGGGGGCCAGGGCACCACCCTGGTGGAGCTGGACACCGACAACAATATCGTCCGGAGCGTCTCCTTTCCGGGCACCAACTCGACCCGGGTCGTCCGGCGGACCGCGGAGGGCACCTTCCTGTTCGGATATGATCGGCGGCTCGTGGAGGTGTCGTGGGGCGGAGAGATCCTGACAGACCTCACCCTGGATATCACTGGTGACTACGGCCCCTACATGACCCTGCGGCTCTTGAACGGAAACACCCTGACCGCCTGCGGCTACTTCGGGGCGCTGCAGGAGTACTCTCCGGAGGGCGCGCTGCTCCGCACCATCGGCGGGACGACACAGCCGGACGCCGCGACCATCAACCCCAATTTCTTCGCCGGATTCCAAATCCTCGAGAACGGGAATATCGTCGTCACCAACTGGCAGAACCACGGGGAAGGTCACGGCAGCGAAGGCATTCAGCTCCTGGAGTACTCCCCCGACGGCACCCTGGTGTGGTCGTGGCGGGACCCTGAGCCCGTGCCGCGATTCTCCTCTCTCCACGGCGTCATCGTGCTCGACGGCCTGGACACCGGGGTGCTGCACGACGATGTGAACGGCGTCCTGGCCCCCGTCTTCGGATGCACCGATCCCGACGCCCCCGATTTCGATCCCTACGCCCTCGAGGACGACGGCTCCTGCGGGGACATTGTCGACACAGCGGGAGACACCGACACCGGATACCCCGATACCGATACGGTCGATACGGGAACCGACGGGGACACGGGGACCGACGCGGACACGGACGCGGACACGGACGCGGACACCGATACGGACACCGACACCGACACAGACACAGACACCGATACGGACACGGACGCCGATACCGACACGGATGCGGACACTGATGTGGATTCGGACACCGACACGGATTCAGACGCTGATACCGATACCGATACCGATACCGACGCCGATACAGATACCGACGCCGATACCGATACCGACGCCGATACCGATACCGACGCCGATACCGATACCGACGCCGATACCGATGCCGATACCGACGCCGATACAGACACCTCCGACCCCCCCGAGCAATCCCAGGGGAGCAGCGGCGGTTGCAGCCAGGCTGGGATCGGCGAACGGTCCCCGGGGCGTCCCGGTGATCTCATGCGACTCCTCGTGCTGGTTCTGAGGAACTGTTTTTAGGGATCGCGCGGACTCCCGAACATCTCCGTTGTTCAGGAGTTATACCGGATCAAATCGCGAAGCAGTAGAAGCCGCCGAAGCCGCCTCCGGATCCGACGGTGGCTCCGGTTCCGGGACCGTTCTGGATGAAGTTGGCCCCGGCCTCGCAGCCCCCGGTCGAGTGGGCCTCTATCCAATTTTGGCCGCTCATGGCGGGCCAGGCGTGACCGCACATGGGCCCACCGCCGAAGCCGAAGCCGAAGCCGCTGTCGTCGATGGCCGTGGTGCTCGTCCAGTCCTCGCAGCTGAACCCGTTGTAGCGTCCGGACCTGTCGGACGCCGTAAGGGTGTCGTGATCGTCGTCATTCGTCCCGTCGTTGTTCACGTCGCTGTTGCCGTCATGCAAGGTGCCGAGCTCGTCGTAGGTGCCGCTGTCGCAGCAACCGCCGGCGGGCCGTTCTCCCGAGGTCAGACCGGAGAGGTTCTCGGCCACGAGGACGCCTGCATAATCATACCAGGGGCCGTCCCCGATCCGGTCGATGGCGTCCTCCTGGCTCGTGCTGAGGAAGGCCTTCCAGGTCTTGTGGCCGAAGCAGACCCTGCTGGCGATCTCCTGGCAGATGGCGTCAGCGCCCTCGAGCCCGGTGGCGGCGCCGTTGTACCTGAGATCTCCGCCGAAGCCGTCCGGGCTCCCGGAGAGCTCCTGGAGTTGATACCAGCTGGTCAGGAAGAAGCTGAAGTTGTCCTGGGCGCCGGTGGGGGTGCAGTCGGTGTCGGTGTCGGTGTCCGTGTCACCACCGATGTCCGATCCAGCATCCCGCTGGAAGGAGTCGCTCTCTTGAGCGCACGCAAGAAACATCGATGCCACTGTGGGAAACAGGATAATAATCAGTCGCTTCATTTGATATACTCCTGACTCCGATAAACCCCAATAATAGTGATCCATTATCTAGCTTGTGAAATATCAGGGCAATATCAGATCACTTTAAACAAAAATTGTGATACCAAGACGCGATGGCGTTCCGTGCGGTGACACCTCATCGTCTCATCCTCATGGCCGGAGTCGTGTTCCTCGCGACCGTGGCGCTTCACCTCCCCTTCGCGATCTTCGATTCCTTCGGTGAGCAGGATGCGGCGAGGATCGCGATAGCGGCGCAATACGGACACCTGAACGGGCACCTCCTCCTCGCCAACCAGTGGCCCTTCTCGACCCCGGCCTATATCCACCTGCTCTATCTGGCGTTGCACGTCGGGATTATTTCGGGAGACGGAATTATCTTCACGATGGCGGTCTTCAGCCTCCTCTTCAGCTCCCTCTTCTCGACGGCGTTCTTCGTCTTCATGGCAAAGGCCACCCGATCCGCCGCGTCCGCGGCGGTCATGACGGTGCTGGTGCAGGCCGCGCCCTTCTTCTGGCTCAGCAGCCTGTACGGTTTTCCGACCATCGTGGCGCTCGGGCTGTTCATGACCGGGGCGCTCGTCTTCCAGGCATCGATCCCGGCGAACTCCCGGGTACGGGTGGCCGGAATCGTCGCCGCCGCGCTCCTCTACATCTCATCGGTGCTCTGCAAGGTCGACATGGTCATCGCGTCCGCCCTCTTCTGTCTGCCGGTTTGGCAGACCCCGAAGAGCCTCAAGGTTAAGGCGGGCTGGACGCTCGGGCTCTTCGCTTCGTCGCTTTTCGCGTTCTGGCTGCTCAACCGATACGGCGTCATGCTCTCCAAATACGACCGCGCCACCGCGAATTGGGAGGCCTGGAGCGCCGGCTTCTACAGAGGTCTCTCCTCGATCATCTCCCGAAAGAATATCGAGGTCATCGGTCGAGCCGCGGGCGTCGCGAGCTTCCCTCTGGCGCTGGCGGGGGCGATCCTCGCGGGCCTCAGGAAACCCGATCGAACGATCGTCGTCTGGACGCTGCTCACCTTCGTCCCCGTCACCCTCTTCTGGTCGATGATCTCCGGCAACAGCGCCCGCCACAACCTGATCCCAGCGGTGTTCGTCACGGTGCTGATGGCCCTTCCGCTGGGATTTCTGAAACGATGGGCGAGGGCGGGCTGGGGGATCTGTATCATCGCGGTGTGCGTTGTGAATTATTTCTGGGGGCCCCCCTCCGCGAGCACGGTCATGCCGTCCGGCAGGCTGATCGAGAGCGCCGCCCTGCTCAAGGGAAAATGTCGGAAGCGGAGCGCGAAAGCGCGGGAGATTACCCGGATGCCGGAGGACAAGATCCTGATCGTCGCGCCCAAGCATCTGTTGCCGATCTACTACTTCGAGCCGATGGTTGCGCCGCACCTCCGTTTCTTGAAGAAAGGCGGAGGGAAAATACTCGTAAGAGAGAGGGCGACCGGCAAAACCAAGGAGCTCTTCTATCCCGACCGAAAAAAGCGGAAGAGAGCCTTGAAGATAGCGAAGAAGCAGGGATACGCCGTTGTCCGCGTCAAATGACCCCGAGGATACCCACCTGCCGGTTTGACACCGTGGGGTTGTCCGGCTTTAATCCCCTGATATGAAGAGATCCCCCATCCTCGGCCTGAATATCCGGCTCGTCATTTCCCTCGCGGTGATTCTGGGCCTTTTTATCGTGCTCACCCAGGTATCGGTCTCGGAGCTCACTCGAATCGCTGTCTTCAAGCAGATGGCGACAACCGGGGATGGCCTCCCCGGCGCGGATATCGAAAGGGACTTCGGCGGCTTGCGGCGGCTCATCCTCTTCTACCTCGTGGTCGGCGCGGTGGCGGCCCTGGTGCTCGCCGCCCTGGTGGTCCGACGCCAGGTCATCCGGCCGATCCGCCGGGTCAACAGCGCTCTGGAGAACGTGGCGTCGGGTCGGCTCGATACCAAAATCCCCATCGAAGGGGCGCGGGAGCTGGCGGACATGGGAATCGCCTTCAATCAGATGACCGCCACCCTCCGGGAGCAGCAGGCGGCCCTCCGAAGACAGCTTCGAGACCTCGAGTCCTCCTCCCGGGAGCTCGCGGGCGCCCAGGACAGGCTCATCCGAACCGCCAAGCTCGCCTCGGTGGGGACCCTCGCCGCCGGGGTGGCTCACGAAATCGGCAACCCCCTCGCCGGGGTGCTTGGACTCCTGGAAACCATCGAGATTGAAGGGAGCGAATCTCCCGAAATCAAAAAGAAATATTTAAATTTGATGCGTCGGGAGATCGAGCGCATCGACCGGACCATCCGGGATCTGCTCGCCTTTGCCCGCGCCCCCCAGCCATCGGAGATCCCGACCGCCCACCCACGGACGGTAATGGCGCATCTCCGGGCCCTTCTGAAGGCCCAGCCCCTGTTTGATCGCGTTGATATTATAGAAAAAATGCCGAACATCGCTCTCAAAATCCCCGCCGGTGACCTCACCCAGCTCCTCCTCAACCTGTTCCTCAACGCGGCGCAGGCCATGGCGGGAGAGGGACGAATCACCCTGGAGGGCTCTGTTGTAAAATGCGCCCTTTCGGAAATGGGCGAGGCGAAAGATACGTTTAAAATCTGCGTGTCCGATACGGGACCGGGCATCGATGCACAGGATGAAGGTAAGATATTTGACCCGTTCTTCTCCAATCGGCGCGCCGGCTCGGGAACCGGCACGGGGCTGGGGCTCGCCATCTGTCAGAGCATCTGTGACCGCGCCGGCGGCGACATCACGCTGGACCGCGACTTCGAGGAGGGGACGCGGTTCATCATTTTATTGCCGACAGCCGCCGAAGGTGAGACAACCCCGCAAGGAGATCCTTGAGACATGACCGCCCGATATGCCCTATTCCCGTTCTGTTTGATCATCGCCGCCCTGCCGGCGTGTGGCTCCCAGAAGAGCGATCCCGCAACCCGCCTCGCCAAGGAGCTCGCCCTTAGGGAGGAGTTCACGACGCGGGAGGAGGCCATCGTCTGGCTCTACGATCGCCAGGGCAACACCTCCACCCACTGGATTCGCAACGACGCCGCGGGTATCGAAGTGATCGCCTCGCGGGACGAGCTGCTCATCCCCACGCCGGGAGCCCTGTGGCGTCCGGAGTTAGATGATATCGAGGAGGACTTCGATGTAGTCGAGCTTCGGGATTTGGTCTCGAAAGAGACGATGCGGATCGTGCTCGATGAAAATGCGGTCAACGAGACCTCATCGGAGGAGACGCCGGACGCGGGCCTCCCTGAAGATACGGCCTCACCGGCTTCCGACGCGGGCCAGGAGCCCCCCTGTGTCGATGATGCTGTCCAGGGGCGCCCCGCCCTCCTCGCGACCATCGGCCCCGTCCTGTTTTTGAAGTTCGAGGAACGACTCTACAGCTGTGACGATGCCCTGCGTCTGGTCGTCGACCGGTATCTGGCGTTCGATGTGTCCAAGGGGGAACCGGCCGACCTCTTCTCCGACACCGAGCTCACCGCGCTCTACGACCGGGAGGATCTGGACGAGCTCGAACGGGTGGGCGAGGTGACCCTGGACGGCGTTGTCCCCTTCTTCAGCCCGGCCTTCGATCTGAGCCTCACTTATAGCTTCACCGCGAAGTCCACGTTCGAATCCGAGGACGGCGAGCCCCAATCCATCGTGAGCTCCCTCGAGATCTCCGCCACCGCCCTCCCCGAGTCCTTGGCCCCCTATGCCAAGCCTCCGGACATCGCCCGGACCTTCAGCCTCATGATTCCGGGCGCCCTCCCCGGCGGCTGGTGGTCCCCAGAGGGCACCGAAGAGGAGCTCGAGAAGCAGCTGACGATGTTCCTGCCGCCGGACATCACCCCCTGATCCGCCCGATCCCCCCACCCGAATTTTGGACATCCACCTTGACCGTCACGGTGTGGTGCACAACATCAGGGAGCGAGGTATTTCGCCGGAAGGAGCCGTCAGATGTCCGATTCCATTCACATTATCTGTCCACACTGTGATGGGGTGAACCGGGTTCCCATCCACCGGAATGCCGCCGACGGCAAGTGCGGAAAGTGCCACTCGAGGCTCTTTGAAAAACACCCCGTCCCCCTGGACCCGAGCCGCTTCGATAAGCACATCGGTCGCAGCGACATCCCCGTCGTCGTGGACTTCTGGGCGCCCTGGTGCGGCCCCTGTCGGATGATGGCCCCGGAGTTCGAGAAGGCCGCCGCCGCGCTCGAGCCCAGGGTCCGTCTGGTCAAGGTGAACACCGAGGAGGCCGCCGTCCTGGCGGCGCGCTTCCACATTCAGAGCATCCCTACCCTCATCATCTTCAAGCAAGGACGGGAGATCACCCGGACTTCGGGGGCGCTGTCGGCCCAGCAGCTCATCAGCTGGGTGGCGCCGCACGCATGACTCAGGGGTTCAGGTTTCCCCGACCGATGCCCTCATAGAGGAGCGCCGAGGGGATCTTCCGATCGACCCAGAGGTTCCGCCCGTCGATGACCACATTACCGCTCATCCGTCGCACGAGAGCGTCGAGATCGGCCGCCATATACTCCCGCCAGCCGGTGACGATGAGGAGCGCATCCGCGCCGTCCGCCGCCTCGTAGGGATCGTCGAGGAATTCGGGGATATCGGTAATCAGGCGCTTGAAGTTCGGGGCGGCGATGGGATCGTGGACCCGGACCGCCGCTCCGGCGTCGAGCAGTGCCTTGACGATGTAGATGGCCGGAGACTCCCGGACATCATCCGTCTCCGCCTTGAACGCGAGCCCCCAGACAGCCACCGTCTTGCCCCTCAGGTCACGGCCGAACCGCGCCACCACCTTGTCGAAGGGGACGAGCTTCTGCCGGTCATTGGCCGCGTCCACCGCCTCGAGAACGTTGAGGGTGTGGTCGTGAGTCTTGGCGGTACGAAGTAACGCCTGGACATCCTTTGGAAAACAGGACCCCCCGAATCCGCAGCCGGGCTCGAAGTAATATTGCCCGATCCGGGGGTCGGTCCCGGCGCCCTGCTTCACCTTGGAGATATCGGCCCCCACCGCTTCGCAGAGATTGGCCATCTCATTGATGAAGGTGATACGCGTGGCGAGGAAGGCGTTGGCCACATACTTCGTCACCTCGGCGCTGCGGAGATCCATACTGATAATCCGTTCTTGAGCGTCGTAGTACCCGAAGAGCGGCGCGTAGAGGGAGCGCATAATCTCCTCGGCCCGCGGATCATCCGTTCCGATGACCACCCGCGGGGGGCGCATGAAGTCCTCGATGGCCTCCCCCTCCCGGAGAAACTCCGGATTGGAGACCACAGAAAAATCCTCTTTCGTGTTCGCGGATATCACCTCGCGAATCTGCTCATTCGTCCCCACCGGGACGGTGGACTTGCACGCCACCACGGTATACCCGTCGAGATTCTCGGCCACTGTCTTTGCGACGGCCAGCACCGAGGACAGATCCGCCGAGCCGTCCTCCCGCTCGGGGGTTCCCACCGCGATGAGCACCACGTCGGACCAGGCCACCGTCTCCCCCACCGCCGTGGAGAAGCTGAGCCGTCCCGCTTTCCGGTTGCGGACGAAGAGCTCCTCCAGGCCGGGCTCGTAAATCGGCACCTCTCCGGCGTTGATGGTCTCGACCTTTTTCTCATCAATATCCACACACCGTACCGTGTGGCCGATCTCGGCGAAGCCGGCGCCGGCGACGAGCCCGACATATCCGCTGCCAATTACACAAACTCTCATATCATTCTCCATCTCAAGGGGACTGTCCGTTCTGTCCGGCGCACGTTACCCCAACCCCAAAACACCGGCAACCCAAAATCCGTCGACAGGATTCAACCATGGCAATCCCGAGGATCCGCGAGCGTCTGATGGCCATCCCCTGAAACATGAATCAACCAGAATATCAATTCAAATACATACAGTTACATAATTTACATAAACAACAACTTAAAGAACGCGCACACAACAGCCTCATATATCGCCTTGCGACTTATACACTGAACAAACTGTCAACTCTTTCAGTTGTCAAATATATTCAGTGGAAAAACGAATTACCCAAAAAAGAACTCTTGTTTTCGTGTTTAAATACAACAAATTAAATACACAAAAGCAAAGTATTGCGCTAACTATCTGGTCTTTTCTGACAAATCACATTAGCCCCCAAAACACCCCCGGAACAAGGTCGCTTCCATTGCTAAAGGAATGCAATACGATTTCTGTGAAGCAACCCGCTTTTTCATTGAACGGCGCACCCCGACAACGGTTTCATAGGGGTTACATCAAAGGGGCGGACCTATGGCCTATTGCATTCGAGGGTCTATATGAAAACAATCCCCCTCCCTGCTGTCAAGAATCTGTCCTATCGCGGCCTTTTTTCCGTCCGCCTTGGGGCCGGCGGATCCGGAGGACGCCCCCAGACGACGACCTCCCGGAGCGCGGAGGCCCGCGTGGGGGAGAAGAACATGCGGGTGAGGTTGCGGTTCTGGGGCAGGGACATGGTCCCTTTCCCCTCATCGTCCAGCTTGACGAACCGGTGAAACAGTATCTTCCCCTCCAGATTCTGCCCCTCGGCCTGCCAGGGCACCCCCGGCTCCCCGAACAGCTCCAGCTGGACCGTGGTCATGGCCATGTCCCGAATCCGAACCTTCAGTTTGCTGGCGGGCGGAATCACGGCCCCCGAAGCCCGGACGAACCGGTCACAGGAGGCGGGCAGAGAACCGCTGAACTCACCGATGACGGATTCACACTCGGCGGTCACCGGTCTGAGGATCTCGTCCTCCGTGAGCCTCA
>JBNLED010000024.1:0-14820 GCA_050304755.1 Polyangia bacterium
CGAGCAGGGCGTGCTGTCCACCCCGTGGGGCATCGCCGTCGCCATCGGCGGCATCATGGCCATCCTCCTCACCGTGGGCTACGCCTTCGCCGGCCTGCGAAAGGTCTTCTTCGGCCCCATGCCCGAGCACCTCAAAGACAAGGGCGACAAAATCAAGGACCCGCCCCTCGCCATGGCCATCCCGCTGTTTTTGGTGGCCGGTGGATCTATCTTCCCGGGGCTCTATCCGAGCGTGATAATGGATATGCCTTACGGCGTCATGCCGGATCCGTTGAACGAGAGAGTCGTGCTCAACGCCTATCACGAAGACGTTGACTTCGGGCGGGAAATGACGACGAGTCAGGATAAAGTGCGGCGGGTCTTCGACAATGGGACCTTCAACCACTACTGCGATTCGAGACCCGGGGCCAGCGGCGGTGGGATGACCGGAACGGGGGAATGGAAGGACAAGATTTTCGGCATCCTGTCGACCCAGGTTGAGTTGCGTGAGGACGTCAAGTACAACATTTCTACTCGGATAACCCAAGAGACATTTGATACCATCGAGGACTGGGTTGCTTACCTGTTTTCGAATTGAACAAACAGAAACAATCCTGAAGGATATGATGATTACGATGATGCCGGTCAAAAAACAGAACATGTCTTCTGCGAGCATCGATTCGCCGGGATCTACGGGATTTGCTCCCAACGCCCCTCTCTCGGGAGGATTGTGTGCTGGATCGGCGGGTCCGCTCAGAGCAGCCCATATCTTCACGCGACTCGGTGCCCTTGCGACGATAACCTCTCTTCTCGGCTGCTATCCACAGAACCAAGCTACCGAGGCGATCCCGGAGAGCAAAACGGTCCCCCGAGCCGAGGATATCCCCCGGACCCCCGGTTTCAGCCTTCCGGAGGAGGAGACCTTGGCCTACCGTGGGTGCTCGAAGGACGAGGACTGTGTCTATGTCACCAATGGTTGTTGTCCCTGCATCAGCATGAGAGCAGACCTGGCGGTACAATGATAGGGTAGAAGACTTCGAAAAACATTTGAATTGTCCCACGATGGGATGTCACCTGATGGCTCGCGAGCCCCCGACGGGAGGTCGGCGTGCCGGACCACCGCCAGGCGGCCTCCCCGGTCCACCCGCTGGTTCAGGATATTGACGGCCTCGTCTTCGTGCATCGGATCAGCTCTCGGCTTTCTTCTCCATCCCGGGCTCCTCGAGCTCCTCCTCCTTGAACTCCATGCCGTCGAAGGACGCGATGATGGGCTTGTTCCGCTCCGAGTCCCGGGTCTTGATGGCCACCGGGCGGGACCAGATCCGGTAAAGGTTTCCGAGCACCTCCTTGGCATATCCCGGATCGAGGTCGATGCCCCGATGCTCGTGCTCGAGGAGGAGGTTTCCCTGGTTGCCGGCGTTGGCGTCGATGAGCCGGATCCGGGGCTGCCCCATGTTGGTGAGCTGCATGAGGAGCTTCTGCTTCACCTCCTCGAACTTCCGGGACTCGATCTCGTACCGCCGGTTCTGGGCGTTGTACCCGAAGGAGAACATCTTCTGCTCGCGGACGAACTCGTAGGTGAGGAACTCGTCGATGAAGGTGATGTCGTTGTGGGTCCGGCGCACCTCGAAGATCTTGTCGATGCCGAGCCCCAGCCCCTTGTCCCAGGACTCCCGCTGCTCCATGTCGTCGCACTCGTCCCACTCCCGCCCGAACTGCCCTTTGTCCCACCGCTCTTTGATGTGCTTGAAGAGCTCCACCCCCATCTTGTACGGGTTGAGCCGCCCCCCGGAGGTGGCGGTCACCATGGAGGCGTGATCCGCGTAGTCCACGATCTCCGAGGCGTCGAGGGCCTTCTCGGTCATGATCTTGGAGTGCCAGAAGGTGGCCCACCCCTCGTTCATGATTTTGGTCTGCCCCTGGGGCGCGAAGTAGTACGCCTCCTCCCGGATGATCTCCATCACCCCCCGCTGCCACGACTTGAGGGGGGCGTGCTCCATGAGGAAGCCCATCACGTCCCGCACCGGCTCCGACGGGAAGCGCGCCTTCTTGGAGCCCTCCTCGGCCTTGGCCCGCCGCTGCTCCTCGATGAACTCCGGCGGGTTGATGTAGTGCTCCATGTAGGGCTTGGCCTTGAGCCGCGGCACGTCGCCGGGCCCGAGGAACTCATCGTCGTCCGCGGCGCTGTCGGCCCGCACGTCGGCCCGCGGCTGCGGCGGGTTGTGGATGTCGATGAGGTTGTCGATGGAGAGGCAGAGGTCGATGAAGTTCTCCACCCTCTCCGTGCCGTAGCGGTCCATGTACCCGCGGATGCGGGAGCCGTGGTTCGCCATCTCGTCGATCATGTGCCGGTTGGTGTGGGCGAACCAGGCGTTGTTCTTGAAGAAGTCGCAGTGGGCGAACACGTGGGCCATCACCAGCTTCTGGTCCACCAGGGAGTTGCCCTCCAAAAGATAGGCGGTGCAGGGGTCGTTGTTGATGACGAGCTCGTAGATCTTGGAGAGGCCATACATGCTCGTCTTCTTCATCCGCTCGTACTCCATGCCGAATCGCCAGTGGGGGTACCGGGTGGGGAAGCCGCCGTAAGAGGCGATCTCGTTCATCTCGTCGTAGTTCACTATCTCGAAGAACGTGGTGAAGTAGTCGAGCCCGACCTCCTTCGCGTACCCCTCGATCTCCGCCTGAATCTCGCTCAGATATCGGGGGAGCCCCCCTTTCAGCTTCATGAACGTCCTCGGCATGGCTACTGCCCCTTCCCCAGGAAATCCTTGATGGAGTCCATGATGCCGTCCCGGTCGGGGATCTCGGACATCACCACCACGTCGTCCTCGGGGAACTTGGTCTTAAGATCCCGGATGAACTGGCCCGAGCCGTAGGGGCTGTGGACCTGGCCGTAGCCGAACATATTGGCGGCGGGGACGATGTACTGCCCGAGCAGCTCCAGGCTCTGGCGGGTGTCGTCCGCGGACCAGTTGTCTCCGTCCGAAAAGTGAAAGGGGTAGATGTTCCAGTCGTCCGGCGGGTAATCGGACTCGATGATGTCGAGGCACACCTTATAGGCCGACGATATCATCGTGCCGCCGGACTCCCGGGTGTGGAAGAAGGTCTCCCGGTCAACCTCCCGGGCCGCCGCGTCGTGGATGATGAAGCGGGTCTCTAGCCCCTTGTACTGGGTGGTGAGCCAGGCGTCGATCCAGAACGACTCGATGCGGACAATCTCCTTCTGCTCCTCCCCCATTGAGCCGGAGACGTCCATCATATAAATGATGACCGCGTTTGCCTCCTTGACCTCTTCGGTGCGCCACGAGCGATAGCGCTTGTCGTCCCGGATGGGGATGATGACCGGTCGGTCCGGGTTGTACACCCCGGACGCGATCTGGCGCTTCAGCGCCTCCCTGTAGGTGCGCTTGAAGTGGCGCAGGGACTCGGGCCCCACCTTCTTGATGCCCACGTAGCGATCCTGGGTGGAGACCACTCTCTCCTTGCCCTTATCGTCGAGGTTCGGCAGCTCCAGCTCCTCGCCGAGGATCTCCGCGAGCTCCTCGATGGAGACTTCCACCTCGAGGACGTGCTGCCCCTCCTGATCCCCGGCCTGGCCCGCGCCCTCCTCGGGATCCGCCTGGGATAAAGGATCCCCCGGCTCCCCCTCCCCCTGGCCGACGCCCCCCTGCTGGCGATCGCCGAAGCGGAACCTGGGGATATCGATCTGGGGCACCGGGATGGAGACCGTCTTGCCCCCCTCCCGGCCGAAGAGCTCCCCTTTGGAGATGAACCGGCGCAGGTTCTTGCGCACCCGCCCCTTCACGATCTGGCGAAACCGCGCGTGATCCTGATGAATCTTGAGGTTCATCAACGGGCGTCCCCCCGGGCGAAGATGGAGGCCACGAAGTTGAGCACGTCTGTGGCGCAGATTTCGCAATAGCCGTACTTGGTCTTCAGGCGGTTCTTGACCACGTCGATCTTCTCCTGGGTCTCCCGGTCGATGACCTGGCTCACCAGGCTGGAGAGCTTGATGGAGTCCTTCTGGTCCTCGAAGAGCTTCATCTCGAGGGCCCGGCGGAGCCGGTCGTTGGTGTCCCAGCGGAACTCCTTGCCGTCCACCGCCAGGGCGCCGATGAAGTTCATGATCTCTTTGCGGAAGTCGTCCTTGCGGCTCTCGGGGATGTCGATCTTCTCCTCGATGGAGCGCATGAGCCGCTCGTCCGGCGCCTCGTCCTGGCCGGTGTAGCGGTTCCGGACCTTCTCCTTGAGGGTGTAGGCCTTGACGTTGTCAATGTAGTTCATCGCCAGGTTGTTGATCGCCTCCTCGTCGGCGGAGATGGCCCGCTGCACCTCGTTCTTCACGATCTCCTCGTACTCCTGCTTGACCACTGAGATGAGCTCGCCGTAGTGCTTGCGCCGCTCCTCCTCGGTGATGAGCCCGTGGCTCTTGAGCCCCTTGTCGAGCTCGTTGAGCACCATGAAGGGGTTGAGGCACCCCTCCGCCTCGGAGACGATGGCGTTGGAGATTTTGTCCTGCACGTACCGCGGGGAGATGCCGTCCATCCCCTCCCGCTCGGTCTCCTTGCGGAGCTCCTTGACGTTGTCCTGGGTGAAGCCGGGCAGCATCTTGCCGTCGTAGAGCTTCAGCTTCTGCAGCAGGGTGAGCCCGGCCTTCTTGGGCTCCTCCAGCCGCGTCATCACCGCCCACATGCCCGCCACCTCGAGGGTGTGGGGGGCCACGTGCACCGCCGGCACCTTCTCCTGATCAAAGTCCTTTTTATAGATCTTCATCTCTTCGGTGAGCTTGGTGATGTAGGGGATGTCGATCTTGATGGTCCGATCCCGGAGCGCCTCCATGTACTCGTTGGCGAGGAGCTTCTTGTACTCGGCCTCGTTGGTGTGGCCGATGATCACCTCGTCGATGTCCGTCTGGGCGAACTTCTTGGGCTTGATCATGTGCTCCTGGCTCGCGCCGAGAAGATCGTAAAGGAACGCCACGTCGAGCTTCAGCACCTCCACGAACTCGATGAGCCCCCGGTTGGCGATGTTGAACTCCCCGTCGAAATTGAACGCCCGGGGATCCGAGTCGGAGCCGTACTCGGCGATCTTCCGATAGTTGATGTCGCCGGTGAGCTCCGTGGAGTCCTGGTTCTTCTCATCCTTGGGCTGGAAGGTGCCGATGCCGATCCGGTCCTTCTCGGACATCACGAGCCGCTTGACCCGGATGTGGTCCACCACCTTGGCCCAGTCGCCGTCGTGCTTGCGCATCAGCTCGTTGAAGGTGAAGCGGCAGGCCGGACAGAGGTCCCCCTCCACCACCACCTTGCACTGATCGTTGCCGAGCCCGAGGTCCTCGATGGTCTTCTCCCGCCAGGAGAGGGGGATGAGCCGGAGGGGCTCCTCGTTCATGGGACAGGGCATCATCTTGCCCCCCTCGAGGTGCCACTCGTGGGTGTAAACCGCCCCGGGGGCGGTCCGGGTGTACGCCTCGAGCCCCTTCTTCAGGAGCCGCACGATGGTGCTCTTGGAGCTGCCCACCGGGCCGTGGAGCAGGAGCACCCGCTTCTCGGGGCCGTACCCCTCCGCCGCGGCCTTGAGCACGTTGACGAACCGCATCAAAGGAATGTCGAGGCCGTAGATGGCGTCCTTCCCGCCGACGCGGTCGTGCTCGAAAAAGCGGTATTTGACGATGCGTTTCCGGTTGTCGATATACTCCTCTGTCCCGTACCCCATGATCATGTCATAGAGGCGCTGGAACGCGGTCCGTGTGACTTCCGGATGCTCGCGTATGAGGCCCAAATACTCTTCGAATGTGCCGCTCCAGTTGAGCTCTCGATACTCTTCCAGGTCCTGTAATGCGGCGATTTGTGCGACCAGGCCGCTACGTTCGGTTTCGCTCATGTTGCTCCTCCGCCGGAGTTTGGATTTCCTGTTTTATTTGAGTTTACATCGTACATCTAACATATCAAATATAACACACGCCGCCCCCTGTTTCATGCGACTATTCCATAACAGAATCCTCACGCCGTGAACAATCGTTCGTCGGGTCGGAAAAACAGTTGATTCTCCCCGTGGGGCTTTATACAAAGTGGCTGGAGCGCGTCCCGTCGACCCATCGGCTGGGATCGTGTCCGTGGTCGGCCGGGGTGGCGGAACTAGGTAGACGCAAGGGACTTAAAATCCCTCGGGGGTAACCTCGTACGAGTTCGATTCTCGTCCCCGGCACCGCGCTGAAACAGGACCTACAGGACAAACAGGGCGGCTTCTCGGTTCTTCTCGGTGCGCCGGATTCCCCCGAGCGTTGCCGATGGGGCTTCCATGTCTTATAGGTCCTAGTGATGAGTGCAGCCTTGGAATCCGGTGCAGGGGCCCGGCGCCCACCGCGGGAAAGTGACATGTCCACAGCCGAAACCAAAATAAATACGAGACACAAGGCCCTACACCTCAACCTCGACCTGTCCATCTACGGATCCATCTCCGAGATCGGCGCCGGGCAGGAGGTGGCCCGGCAGTTCTTTCAGGCCGGCGGCGCCTCGGGCACCGTGGCCAAGACCCTCTCGGCGTATGACATGCAGGTGAGCGACGCCATCTACGGTCCGGACGCCTCGGGCCGGTACGTGGCCCGCTCCCGGCTGGAGGCCATGCTCGACCGGGAGTACTCGGTGCTCATCGAGCGGGTCAGCGGGAGTCGCAGCCCGGACACCACGTACTTCGCCTTCGCCGACACCGTCGCCGCCAAGGCGTACAAGTCGAACAAGGATTGCCACGGCTGGGTAGGCATCCGTTTCCAGCACCGGCCGGGGGCCGAGCCGAGTCAGATCATCCTGCACGTCCGGATGCTCGACCCGACCAACCGGGATCAGCAGGAGGCCCTCGGCATCCTCGGCGTCAACCTCATCTACTCGGCGTTCTTCCACGGCGGCACCCCGGAGCGCCTCGTCGACTCCCTCGTCGACGACCTGGTCTGGGGCCGCATCGAGGTGAACTTCGTGGAGTTCGACGGCCCCGCGTTCCCCGATATCGACAACCGGGCGATGAACCTCCGGCTCGTCACCTCGAGCCTCGGTCCGGTGGTGATGTTCTCGTCCGCCGGTGGGGCGGTGGTCCCCTCGGAGTTCATCTACAGGAAGCACGTCCTCATCCTGAGGGGCATCTTCAGACCCTTCACCGGGATCCAGGACTACATGCTGGAGTGCGGCGTCAAGGCCTTCGCCGCGGAGCTCGGCTGCCCGGAGGAGAGCGTGGTCTGCTTCGCCGAGATGAACTGCGCCCGTTACCTCTCGGAGGGGCTCGACGAGGTCTTCGATCTCGAGGAGCGGGTCTCCGGGATAACGGCGCGGGGCGTCAACGTGATGGTGTCGTCCCACTTCCGCTACTTCAGGTTCAGCGAGTATTTCTCCAAGTTCGACAAGCGGAACATCGGCTACATCCTCTCGGTGGACAACATCCGCGCCATCATGGAGGAGCGGTACTACGACGGCATGGAGGGGGGCATCCTCGAGGCCATGGGCAAGCTCTTCGCCTCGGACTCCAAGCTGCTGGTCTTCCCCAACCTCACCCCGGACGGCCAGCTCCAGACCGCCGACAACGTCGAGGTGCCCGACAGCCAGCGGTACCTCTACCGCCACCTCCTCCACAACCGCCGCCTGATTCCGCTGAAGCCGGACATCACGCGGCTGGTGCCGTTCGTGGCGGAGTGATCTCGGAGAATCCGACAACGCAACCAGAGCATGGAGCGAATCCCTGAGCCGGCTCCGATAAACCCCGGTCACCTCCGCAGGATGACAGCGCTGGCCTCCGAGAAGACGCGCTACTGTCCTCCGCCGCGGCACGGACCACCCCGAGCTTGGCCTGTGACCTACCCTTTGGGCGACTGGGAGACGTATTGGGGCGCCGGCTTCGGATTCACAATCTGTACGAACGGCGAGGACGATACTCCCCCCGAAACGACCTATGATCTCGGCGACTGTCCGCGGGACCTCTCCGCGATTCAGGGGGTGAGGTTCCGGGTTTCGGGCAATATCCCCGACCAGGGCATTCAGGTGGAATTCAACGAATCCACTCGCGACGTGGATGCCCGCATCGACCTGCCGTCAACCGGGACCTATATCGCGCTGATCGAGGACGCGTATGTGCCGAGCGCGCCGACCGCCGTGGTCGATCCGGACGATATCTTCTCCATCAATTTCAGCGTCATCGGCGTGCCCGACGTGGACCCCGTTCAACTTCTGCGTCTCCGATTTGAGAATCGTGACCGATTGATCCGCCTGTAAAGGCGCTTGACACATCGTCTCTTGGTTTGACACTTCGCGGACACGAGACCGATAGGGTGAGCCGGGATTTCAGATTTCAGAACGGGTAGTTGGGTGGAGCGCGCTCCGCCGGCTCGCGGATTGCTCCGTTTCGAGAGTGAGCATCTCTCGAAAGGAGCAAATGATGAAAGTATTGATCCCGTTTTCGTTATGCGCCGTTCACTTGATCGCCGTCGGCTGTCTGGAATCCGAGACATCGATTCCCTTGACCCCGATGACGGAGGCCGCGGCGGGAGTGTCGTTGCTCTCCGAAACCGGCGGTCCGGCCATCGATGCGCCGTGGATCGAATCCGTTCCGGCTGTGGAGGATGACACACGGGAGGCGCCAACCTCATCGTCGGCCCAGGCGCCGACCTCACCGCCGGCCCCGCCGACCCATTTTTCGACCGAAGCGGAAATCCTCGAGCACTGCCCTGTCGGGGACGGTTTCGCGTATCCCGTGGGGGCGCCGGACGCCAAGGGGTATCGGGATGTTCAGCCGTTCGGGCGGAACCACCATCTCGGGGAGGACTGGAACGGTGGACAAGGCAAGGGGGGGAACGGCGATCTGGGAGACCCGATCTACACCATCGCCGACGGTATCGTCACCTACGCCGAACCGGTGGGGAAGAAGTGCCGATATGGCTGGGGAAACGTCGTGAAGATCGTCCACAACGCGGGGACCGCGGAGAACCCCGAGTATGTCGAGTCGCTGTACGCCCATCTGGATGAGATTCAGGTGAAAGAACACCAGATTGTGAAAAGGGGAGAGCAGATCGGCACCATGGGAAACTGTAACGGGGCCTATTGGTCGCATCTTCATTTCGAGCTCAGACGCGAGCCGTTCCTGTCCATCGGGCGGGGCTACGGCGTGGACACCCGCAGGCATCACGATCCCAAGAAATTCATCGAGCGGCACCGCTATGATCGCGATGACCCCACCGGCAAATCCCTTTTCGCGGGACGACCGACCCCGCCCCCCAAAAAGAAGGCGATATGAAAGTTCCGACGGAGGGCACTCACCCAGCTCCTTGGGCCACACCGCTCACATCCCGGGCGTACTCACTCCGCTCTCGCGTGCAGCCGGATCACCTCGGAGCCTGCAATGTCACGCTCGATGTCGCACCCCTCCGGCTCCGGGCGGCTTCCCCGAACCGCTGCCTTCGGTGGTGCCTCAAAGCCTTCTTGTTCTCGAGGCGCGCCTTGAGGAAGGCGTATGAAAACGTGCGGGACCGGCGGTTTTCCACGCAGGCGTCCGCCGTCTCGTAGTCGACTTGGATCGCCCCATCTTCTTTTAGATGGGTAAGCTTCTTGATCTCCGACGCATTTATATTCAAAGAGGCCGCGTCCTCTCCGTCGGTGACCTTCAACCGGTATCCCTCTGCGATGACTTCGAGCTGTCCGGCCCCGGTCAGCGCATTCCGGACAGGCGCCGCGGACACCGGATTCACTGTCGTATTGTCTGCCTGTGTGTCGTGCTCCGGCGACGTCGCGGCCGTCGGCGGGACGGAAGCGGGGTCAGGCATCTTCCCCCTGACCGGGGGCGGGGAAGCCGCTGGGGGCGCCGCGTTGCAGCCGACGATGCAGATCGCCGCGAGGCAAAGACAAGAGCGATTGTACCTGCTTTCCATTGCCGTCTTCCGGTTTCACATCCTCGACGGGAGCTGAACCCGTGCCCGTCCCGAATTGCACGGTTTATCGCGATGGTGCCGATTCAGGACCAAGCAGGTCAGACAAAGATCGGATCCTCGACCTACGGCTCCAGCAGAGAGAGCAGATCGTCCCGCGTGAGGGAGAGGGCGCGATCGGTCTCACCAAGAGCGGCGTCGGCGAGGCGGCGCTTCCTGATTTGCAGCGACATGACCCGTTCTTCGACGGTATCTTTTGTGACGAGCCGGTAGATGTTGACCGGCTTGTCCTGGCCGATGCGATGGGTCCGATCCGCGGCCTGGTCTTCTGCGGCCGGGTTCCACCACGGGTCGACGAGGAAGACGTGGTCGGCTTCGGTGAGGTTGAGACCGGTGCCGCCGGCCTTGAGGGAGATGAGCATGACCGGCGGGCCGTCCGGACGCTGGAAGGTGGCGACCACCGATCCCCTGTCCCGGGTGGCGCCGTCGAGCCGGGTGTAGTCGATCCCCGCGTTCTCGAGCTCGGGCTCTATTAAATCGAGCAGCGAGGTCCATTGGGAAAAGACGAGGGCCTTGTGTCCGCTCTCCACGGCGATCGCCAGCCGCTCGCCGAGCAGCGTAATCTTGGACGAGGTCTCCAGGACCTGGCCCGGCACGAGCCCGGCGTGGCAGGCGGTCTGCCGCAACCGGAGCAACGCCTCCAGGGCGGCCATGACCCCGGCGCCCTTTTCCAGCCGCTCCACCACCTGTTTTCGTGTGGCCGTCCGGACGGCGTCGTAGACCGCGCGCTCCTCATCCGAGAGCTCGCAGTGGAGCACCTGCTCCACCCGCGGCGGCAGCTCGGGCGCCACCTCCCTTTTGAGCCGCCGCAGCACGAACGGCGCGATGCGATCCCGCAGTCGGCGGGTGGCCTCGGCGTCGCCCAGGGCGATGGGATCGGCGAGGTGCTTCTGAAAGTCCGCGCGGCCGCCGAGGAGCCCCCGATTGCAGAAGTAGAACAGGCTCCAGAGCTCGTCGAGCCGGTTTTCCACCGGGGTGCCGCTGAGGGCCAGGAAGAAATCCCCGCGGAGCTTGAACGCGGCCTTGGCTGCCTGACTCGCCGGGTTCTTGATGTGTTGGGCTTCGTCCAGCACCACCGCGTCCCACTCGATCGCTGCGATCTTGGCGAGGTCGATGCGCAACAAAGCGTAGGTGGTGACCACGAGGTCCGCCTCTGCATCGAGGGCGCGTTTGGGCCCGTGGAACCGGCACACCTTCAGATCCGGGCGGAAAGTCCCCGCTTCCAAGATCCAGTTGTCCATCACGCTCGTGGGCGCCACCACCAGGGTGCGGCCGCCTATGGCCGCGAGGGTCTGGACGGTTTTGCCGAGCCCCATGTCGTCTGCCAGGATCCCGCCGAGACCGGCGGTCCGAAGAAAAGAGAGCCAATCCACGCCGCGGCTCTGGTACGATCGGAGCGCGCCGTGGAACCCCGCCGGAAGGGCCGCCTCGGGGATCGCATCGAATCCGTCGATGAGCGGCCTGAGCCGGTCGAAGCACGGCTGGCGCGGCAGATCCAGCGCCTCACACAGGGTCGAGAGCTGGGGGATAGCCGCCGGCGCCACCCGGTCGTCCGCCCGCCGGGCCGCCAGGAGATCCTGAACCAGGTGGCCGTATCGGTCGAGCCACTCCCGTGGAATCGGCGCCCACCCGCCGCCGTCGAGGGGCGCCGCGGACAGCCCCTCCCGCCATGCGTCGAGCACGTTTCGCGGATCCGCCGACCGCCGCTGCCCTGCAGCGTCCCCGTTTTGGCCCGCGGTGTCGAAGGTCAACCGGACCACATCGTCCGCCACCTCCAGATGGGGGATCAGCGGCTCTGCGTCGCCGAGGAGCTGTTGGGTCCGGTCCAGCGTGTCGCGGCTGAAGATCTGCAATCGCTCGAGGAATCGGGACGCCTCTTTTCCCGAGACGGTCACCCGCCGGTTGAGGACCAGATTGAGCTCGTCCCGGAGCGCGTCGATGAGCCGCTGCTCGGCCCGCCGGTCGCGGAACGGAACACCCCCTTCGAGATACTGCATCTTGTCATCGACAATGCGCACGTGGGGCGGATCCCCGTATACGAGCCGAGGCAGCACCGACACCGCGGCCCCGCGGGTGTCCGCCGACAGGATGAGCCGAGGCGTCATGAACCGGAGCCGTTCAGGGAGGCGCGTGGTGTAGATGTCGACGCTGATACGCTTTTCGAGCTCGGGCACGACCGTGGCCACGAGCTCGGCAATGTCTTTTTGCGTATACACGGCATGAATGGGCAGCTTCTCCCACCGCGGGCCGGTCAGCGCCGGCTCGGCGAGGGCATAGAGCGTATCACCGACGCACCCCACCCCCGGCCCGAGCACCTCCAGGTGGTCGTTCGGCGACTCGATGCTGAGGGAGATGGCGTCCTTGCCGTCGTCCTGGAGCGAGGCCTCTGGAAAGAGCGCGGTATCGGCCACCTCGACCGGCTGCCCGTCCAGCGAGACATTCTCCAGCCCCGCCAAGGCGGCGAGCAGCTCTCCCATGGCCTCGGGACCCAGCGGCAACGGCCGGTCGAGGGCGCGGCCCACCAAGCGATCCACCTCGAGGTCGCCGTTTGTCGGATGAAACCCGAAGGGGAACGAGCGCTTCGCCACCCCTGCCATGAGCGGCACGGTGAGCGGCGCCTCCCGGTCATCGAGCAGGAACATGCGTTTGAGCCCCGGCCCTCTGGGATGCCGGGAGAATCGATAGGCGAGCCTCGGTCCGCGTCTCGCGGGCTTCGGCGGACCGCTCCCCGCCCCCGCGTGAGAGACCGCGATGACCGCGGCCGCCACATGAGCGCACACCGGGGCGCGGTGGTCGCAGTCACACTCCCAGTCGTCGTCCTCGGGATAGAGGACCACGGTGGGCGCCCGAATCGACCCCGGGAGATGGAGCCTGAGCACGATCTCTTCCGCGTCCTCGCTGATCCCCTCCACCACCTCCATCTGATAGAGTTTGGTGCCTTGAGACCACACCGGCGTCGGACACGCCTTGCGTATTCGCTGAAACAGGGATGAGATATCGTCGGGTGGCACAGCGCGATGCTCCAAACCGCCGCGGTCTATCAACAGAAATTGACGGAGCGATTGCGGCGGCACGTCTTGCGGCTCCGTCGTCGAGCTCGGACACGATCGATAGTCAAAACAAAGGCCCTCCTGAAAGGACCTACAGAAGCTCACATAACGTCATAACATCGATATGTTGTACTGTGAACCGGTTCCGGGGAGCGTGCGGTTTGCATCGTAGGATAATGTAGGCAAATCCTTCATGCTGCGAGGAGCTCCCGTGCTGGGCCGACGTCGCTGAGGTAAGCCGCCCTCAAATTGAGCATGTTTTCCGCCCGGTCGACAGCCCACCTCATGCCGCATCCTTTCATGCGTTGGTTGACCACGTTCTTTATTCCGCTTTCGATGTTGCCAGAGCCCACGGTCAGACCGGCATCCTTGTACTCAGCGTATTTCAGACGCGGTTTGTTGTCGTCCATGTAGCTGATGAGCGATTCTATCGAGGCTACCGCTTCAGCTCGCTTGGGTCCTCTGCTTCGAAGGTTCTTGATGATAGCATCGATATTTCCATTCTTTAACTCGGTTATGCGTGCCCTGGCCCATTCAGCGGTCTTGCGGTCTTTGGGGGACGGTTTCTTCGATTTGCTGGCGCCTTTGTCCTTCTGCTTTCCGGCACCGCCGTATAGCTGCCTCGCCGTCTCCCAGATGTGCTCCTTCGCATGGTAGAGATCCAGAATCTGTATCGCATTCGGGAAGAGGTCGGATGCGCGATTCCAAATCCACGGGGCGCCGTCGCCCAGTACGACGACCCGTTCGGCCTTCCACCATTCCCAACGACATGCTGCTGCCCACAGGCGCTCCGCAAGCTCATCCGCGTCACCAAGAACGGCGACATATTCTTTCTTGAGAATAAATCGCCTTTCTTTTGAAACCTCCACGACGTCTTCGCCCCAAAACAACGTCGCTACCTTCGGTTCTCTCCAGCCCTCGGTGATGGTATTGAGGCGACCGCCATCCATCATGATGTAAAGCGTTCCCGACTGCGCCGAAGGCAGCACCTCTGGAATTCCGACGTTGGCGTCCCGGAGCATCGGTATTGCGGCGGCCGCTGCTTTTTGATTGAGTTGCTTGATGGTTTCACCGAGCGCCTCACCGCTCTCCTGCATTCGTTTCTCTGGAAGGTCGAGCAATGCGACCTGCTTCATCAAGCGCCGCCCACGCAAGAACGGTACCTCCGCGGTCAACATGCCGATACTTTTCCTTAACGATGGACTCGGCTCTCGTGAGTCCAAATTCCATCTCTCGTCGAGGGGGATGACGCCGCTACGATTCGCCGGATCCCAGTAGTACGCACGCTTGATTCGATAGCGACCCAGATGGGTCAGCACCCATCGTTCTTCGTATCGCTCGAATTTTGCGGTGCCGCCGTTTCCGGTAGAGACGCTGTCACCAACGAAACCATAATTCTGAGCAGCAAGACATGATTGAATATGCGCATCGAAAACAATCCCGCCGCAAGTCTGCGCAAATTGTCGTGACCGCTCTTCGGCCTTACCCAACACATCCTCGTCGACGCACATACCGGTCACGTATTGCTCGACTTCTGTTCTGAGTTTCGTCATGATGGATTCGATCAGCAAATGGTTGTTGGTCATGAGAAGGTGCCTCCTTTGCTAGAGGTTCGTTTTTCCGATTATTTCAATTTGATCCACAAAAGGTGGGGAGGCGTACTTGGAGATTGACATGGCCGAACGCTCGACAGCTCAACCCTTGTCGTCGCGCTCGGCCCCGGCGGCGTCGATCATGGCCTGACGGATGCGCGCCTCGGCGTCCGGTGCGAGGTGATCCCGTGAATCCTCCGCCGCAAAACGTCCCACGTCGCGGGCCAGGGACCGGAGC
>JBNLED010000025.1:0-23820 GCA_050304755.1 Polyangia bacterium
CGGCTCACGTCCAGGAGCTTCCGGGGGGTGCCGTCCGGCATGTCCGTATTCCAGACGATATCCCCCTCGTACCCCACGGTCTTTTGCACCAGCTCGGCCAGCTCTTTTATGGTGAGGTCCTCTCCTACCCCGATGTTCACGAACATCTCCTCGGCCTCCGGTCCCTTTCCCGCGTCGAAGTTCTCCATCAGGAACACCAGGGCGTCCGCCAGGTCGTCCACGTAGAGGAACTCCCGCCTGGGGCTCCCGGATCCCCACACCTCCACTGTCGGGCTTCCGGAGACCTTGGCCTCGTGAAACTTTCGGACGAGGGCCGGCAGCACGTGGCTGGTCTGAAGGTCGAAGTTGTCCCCGGGACCGTAGAGGTTGGTGGGCATGGCCGCGATGAAGTTGGTCCCGTATTGTCGGTTGTAGCTCTTGCACATGACGATGCCCGCGATCTTGGCCAGGGCGTAGGCGTCATTGGTGAGCTCCAGCTTCCCGGTGAGGAGGTGCTCCTCCTTCATGGGCTGGGGGGCGAGCTTGGGGTAGATGCAGGAGCTGCCGAGAAAGAGCAGCTTCTTCACCCCGTACCGGTGGGCCGCGTCGATGACGCGGGTCTGAATCTCCAGGTTGACGCGGATGAAATCCGCGGGGGTGGTGTCGTTGGCTTGGATCCCCCCCACCTTGGCGGCCGCCAGGAACACGTACTCCGGCCGCTCCCGCTCGAAGAAGGCGTCGGTCTCGGCCTTGGCGGTGAGGTCGAAGTCCGCGATGTCGCTCGTCACGATTCGGTCGTACTCCCGGCGGAGCCGCCGCTCGATGGCGGATCCCACCAGCCCCTGGTTTCCGGCCACGTAAATCTTGGCGTCCCGCTTCATGGTTGCTCTCCTTTGACCCGGTCGTGGAGGAACTCCCGGTTCGACGACAGCTCCGCCTCCCGGATGCGGTGCACCAGCGCGATGGAGGGCCTGGCGTCCTCGATACCGAAGCCCCGTCCCGCCAGGGTCTCCCGGTAAACCTCCGTGTGGAGGTCCGTGAACCCGGCGGTGAAGTCTATCTCCTCCCCGTCCAGGGTAATGGAGCGGTGGGTGGTGGTCATGGTGTCCCCCGGGGGCTTCGGCAGATCCGCGAAGTCGAGGGAGAGGAACCAGCGCACGTCGGCCTTCTCCAGAGCCAGATAACCGGACATCCGCCGGTTCTCCCGCAGGTGGACCTCGACCCGGTGCGCCTCTCCGAAGAGCCAGAGGAGCATGTCGAAGAAGTGGACGCCGATGTTCATGGCGATCCCCCCGGACCGCTCCTGATTGCCCTTCCAGGAGACGTCGTACCACACCCCCCGGCCGGTGACGTAGGTGAGCACCACCTGGTGCCGTTGGGTCGCGGGCTCCCGGTCCAGGGCGGCCTTCAGCTTCTTGAGGCTCGGGTGGACCCTGAGCTGGAGAATCGTATTCACCCGCTTCTCGTACTCCGCCTCGAGGGAGACCAGGTAGTCCAGGTTCCACGGCTTGATGACCAGCGGCTTCTCGCAGATGGGCTCGGCGCCCAGCCGGAGGGCCAGGCGGACGTGGGCGTCGTGCAGGTAGTTGGGGGAGCAGATGGTGACGTAGTGGGCCCGCTTCTCCTCCGAGTCCCGCCGCAGCTTCTCCAGGTGCCGGTCGAACCGCTCTATCTCCGGAAAATAGCGGACGTCCAGGAAGTGCCGGTCGAGCACCCCCACCGCGTCGTGGGGATCGGTGGCGGCGATGAGCCGGTTCCCAGTATCCCGGATGGCCTTGATGTGTCTGGGCGCCACGAATCCGGCGGCGCCGATGAGCGCGAAGTTGTAAGTCATCGTATTGTCATTCTCCTTCACTATATCTGAGAATCAATTTCCATCTCGCTCCCCCCTCCCCTCTTACTCCCCCTTCCCTCTTACTCCCCCTCCCCTCTTACTCCCCCTCCCCTCTTACTCCCCTCTCCGCTTGCCGGAGAGGGGCCGGGGGTGAGGCTCTTCGAAGAGGGGCCGGGGGTGAGGCTCTTCGAAGAGGGGCCGGGGGTGAGGCTCTTCGGAGAGGGGCCGGGGGTGAGGCTCTTCGAAGAGGGGCCGGGTTAGGTCTCCACACACCCCCGGATCACCGAAACAATTCGCGCCTGATCCCGCTCCTCCAACAAGGGATCCACGGGCAACGCCAGGCTGTCCAGGGCCGCCGCCTCGCTGACCGGAAACTCTCCCCGCTTATGCCCCAAAAACTCGAAGCAGCGCTGCAGGTGGAGGGGCCTCGGGTAGTAGACGGCGCTGCCGATGCCCGCGTCCCCGAGGGCCCGCCGGAGCTCGTCCCGGAAGGGGGTCCGCACGACGTACTGGTTGAAGACGTGCCGGCACCCGTCGGTCTCGCGGGGGAGCCGGAGCGCCTCGATCCCGGCGAGCCCCTCGGCGTATCTCCCGGCCACCCGTCTCCGGCCCGCCTCCCACGCCCGGAGGCGGGGCAGCTTGGCCGAGAGGAAGGCGGCCTGGAGGGCGTCGAGCCGGAAGTTGCCGCCGATGAGCTCGTGGGCGTACTTGGCGCCGGCCCCCGCGCCGTGGTGCCGGAGGGATCGGAGGCGCTCCCCCAGGGCGGGATCGCCGGTGACCACCGCCCCCCCGTCCCCGAGGGCCCCCAGGTTCTTCGCCGGGAAGAACGAGTAGGTCCCAGCGACCCCCAGGGTGCCGGCTTGCCGCCCGTGAACCGCGGCGCCGATGGCCTGGGCCGCGTCCTCCAGGACCCAGATCCCCGCGGCCTCGGCCAGGGCGAGGATGGGCTCCATGTCCGCGCACTGCCCGAACAGGTGCACCGGGATGACGCCCACGGTGTTCGGGCCCACCGCGTCCGCGACCTGCGCCGGATCGATGTTGAAGGTGCCCGGATCGATATCCACGAACCGCGGCCGCGCGCCGAGGCGGACGATGCTGCCGGCAGTGGCGAAGAACGTATAGGGGGTGGTGATTACCTCGTCCCCGGGGCCCACGCCGAGGGCCATCAGGGCGACGAGGAGGGCGTCCGTACCGGAGCTGACCCCCACGGCGTGGGCCGCCCCGACGTGATCCGCCAGGGCCCCCTCGAAGGCATCCACCGCGGGGCCGTTGATGAACCGCCCGGTGGACAGCGCCTCGTCGAGGGCGGCCTGAAAGTCCGCCTTCAACGGCGCGTGGAGCCGGACGAGGTCGAGCATGGGGATCTTTGTCATTTTATACCCCTTGTCCTGAAGAAACCCCTCCCCCAACCCCTCCCCTCAAGGAGAGGGGGGTAAGAGTCCTGTTTTAGCCTATCGAGCATCCGGTTCCCTTCTTCCTCCCCCTTCCTTTTAGGGAAGGGGGCCGGGGGGCTAGGTCTCTTCACGGAAGGACCCGGAGTCAGGTCTCTTCAACCAACACACCCTCCAAAACACCATAGCGCCTCTCGCACTCTCCGCACCCGAGATCCTCGTCGAGCCGGGCCCCGCAGGCGCACATCCAGCCCACCTGGCGGGCCGGATTTCCCACGACCAGGGCGTGGTCGGGCACATCCTTGGTGACCACCGCGCCGGCGCCGATGAACGCGTTGGCCCCGATGGTGTGGCCGCAGACCACCGTGGCGTTGGCGCCGATGGTGGCGCCCCGTTTGACGAGGGTCTCTTCGTATTGGTCCCGCCGGGACACCGCGGACCGGGGAGTCGAGACGTTGGTGAACACCATGGAGGGCCCCAGAAAGACATCGTCCTCCACGGTGACCCCGTCGTAAATCGACACGTTGTTCTGGACCTTCACGTTGTCCCCCAGGGTGACCTTGGCGGCGATGAAGGCGTTCTGCCCGATGTTGCAGCCGCTTCCGACGCGGCACCCCCCCATGAGGTGGGAGAAGTGCCACACGCGGCTCCCCGCGCCGATGGCGACGGGCTCGTCCGCCACCGCGGTCTCGTGAACGAAGTAGGCTTTTTCAGAGCTTGACAATGTTCTCTCCCGTTATCCCCCGCGCGCCGAAGGCGTTCCGGCAATCGAGCACGAGGGCGCACTCCTGGGCGATGCGTCGGTAGTCGAAGGCGTCGTGATCGGTAATCAGCACCGCGGCGTCGAAGTCCTCGAGCCGGCCGTCGTCCACCGGGCTCCCCATCACCTCGTTGTCCAGCAGTGAGACGAAGCGGTCCGCGTGGGGATCGCTGAACTCCACCCACGCCCCCTTTTGGCGGAGCAGCCGGTAGATCTCGAGGCCGGGGGACTCCCGGAGGTCGTTGACGTTTCGCTTGTACGCCATCCCCAGGATCATGATCTTGGAGCCCATGAAGGGCTTGCTTCGGTCGTTCAGCAGATCGCCGATCCTGGACACCACGAACCGCGGCATGTTGCCGTTGATATCCGTGGCGAGCTCGATGAACCGGTTGTAGAAGTCCACCGCCTTGGCCTTCCACGAGAGATAGAGGGGATCGAGGGGGATGCAGTGCCCCCCGATGCCGGGGCCCGGGGAGAAGGGGGTGAAGCCGAAGGGCTTGGTGGCCGCCGCCTCGATGACATTCCAGATATCGATATCCAGCCGGTTGCACATCAGCATGAACTCGTTGACCAGCCCGATGTTCACCGCCCGAAAGGTGTTCTCGAGGAGCTTCACCGTCTCCGCCTCCCGTGAGGAACCCACGGTGTGCACCTCGTCGAGGGCCAGGTTGTAGAGGGCGCGGGCCACCTCGGTACAGCCGGGCGTGACCCCGCCGATCACCTTGGGGGTGTTCTTGGTGTTCCACCGGGGGTTCCCCGGATCCACCCGCTCGGGGGAGAAGGCCACGAAGATGTCCCGCCCCACCGCGAGCCCGAGCGCCGCCTCGATGCGCGCGGCGAGGAGCTCCTCGGTGGTCCCGGGATAGGTGGTGGATTCCAGCACCACCAGCTTGCCCGGGCCGAGGTGGGGCAGCAGCCGGTCCACCGTGTCCGTGATGTGCGAGATATCCGGATCCTTGGACTTGGTGAGGGGGGTGGGGACGCAGATGGAGATGCAGTCCGCCGACGCGAGGGCCGCGTAGTCCGCCGAGGCGTCCAGCTTCCCGCCATTTACGAGCTCGGCCACCCGCGCCGACGGGACATCCGCAACGTGGGAAGTCCCGCGCCGGACGCCGTCCGCGACCCGCTCGTCGAGGTCCACGCCCATGACCTTGAAGCCGGCGTCGGCGAGCTCCACGGCCAGGGGGAGCCCCACGTAGCCGAGCCCGATGACCCCCACCCGGGCGTCCTTGAGGTTGATCTTGCCGAGGAGGGTCTCCTTGGCGGGCGCGCCGGAGATATAGGCGGCCTCGGTGTACTTCGCGGGCCGGTAGCCCATCCCGGTGTATTGCGTGGGACCGTACCTCAGCGAGCTGTAGGGTTTGTTCTTCTCGTCGGTCATCTGCTTCCCGTCCTCGGGCCGGGCAGGCTCCGCCCCCTTCGGTTACAGAGCGCAACCGACACGGAGTTCTGATTTTCGTCCCTGGAACCCAAATAAATACTACAAATCAAGGGACTGCATATTAACTGCCACCCTGTTCAACCCGTACACGACATCAACTGAAACGCGAGTGATTTTTAACATGTAACTTTTTACTGAGCTACATGGAAAGTCCAAAAAGCGCGGGTCGGGAAGCGGGTACTGCGGATGGCTCAGGAATGGATTGCGTCAGGCGGCAAACGCCAAACGACTAGGCGGCGTCCAGGGCCAGGTGTCGGCGGATCTTGCGGAGGGCCTGCTCCTGGAGCTGACGGATGCGCTCCCTGGAGAGGTTGTAGTAGTCGCCGATCTCCTTGAGGGTCATCTCGTCACCGCCGTCCAGGCCGTACCGCCAGCGGATGATCTTCTGCTCCATGGGGGTGAGCACCCCGAGGACCTCGTCCATCTCCTCGGTCCAGGCGTTGATCATGGTGGACTCGAAGGGGCTCTTGCACTCCTCGTCCGCCAGGAGGTCGACGTAGCGCCGGTCGTCGGAGTCGGAGATCTCCCGGTCCAGGGAACAGACCGGCACGATGGGGTGACGCCGCACCCGGGCCAGCCGGCGGCGGTCGATCCCCACCTCCTCGGCCAGCTCCTCGTCCGTGGGCGCCCGCCCCAGCCTGAGGCCGAACATCTCCTTGGCCTTGGCCAGGCGGTGCTGGGTGTCGAGGGCGTGGACCGGGACCCGCACGGCGTTGCCCTTGTCCGCCAGCGCGCGGCCGATGGCGTGCCGGATCCACCACGACGCGTAGGTGCTGAACCGAAAGCCCCTCCGGTAGTCGAAGCGCTCCACCGCCTTGATCAGCCCCAGGTTGCCCTCTTGAATGAGATCGATGAGGGGCATCTGTCCCCGGTCGTATCTCCGGGCGATGGCCACCACCAGCCGCAGGTTGGCCTGGATGAAGCGGTGCTTCGACTCCTCTATCTTGGCGGTGATGCCCTTGAGCTCCGACAGATGTCGGGGGGCCCGCACCCGGGTCCGTCGGACCGCCCCCACCTGGTGAAGCGCCTCACTGTAGGATGCATCTATGAGTCCTCTCTTGATATCCAACTCATAGAATGTCTGGGCAAAACCGTTCACCGCCTTCTTATAGGTCTTGAGGGACCGGCTGCCCTTCTGGGTGCTCCGGGCCGCCTTCATAATTGTGCTTATTTGGGACCGGGCCCGCTCCGCGTCCTCCTCCTCGAGCTCTCTCTCGACGGCCTCCGACATCGATTGAACCAAGGCCGGCGTCAGCGAGGGATTCTTGAAGATAATCTGCCAGCGTTCGATCTCCAACTCCGCGATTTCCTTCGCCGCCTGGGTTTCGGAGTCGCTGTCGAGGACCTCGTGATCCGCCAGCTCCTGGAAATACCTGCCCAACGTGGGATCATGCTTCTGGTGATTCTGAACGGTGGCTTCATGGGAATGTTTATGCCGAGATCCAACGCTCTTGGTCGTACGAAAGATAGCCTTTTTCGCAGTGGGCTTCCTTGCGCTCTTCATGAATTCTCCCTCCTTCTTGACGTGATTCACTAAAAGCTCGTTAATCCAACCTATGCGGTGTACCTCTCGCACACCTTTCTCATCGCGTCCCCAATTATCAATTGCGGCAGGCGGTAACTTTTTCTTAAGGTCAAAATGAAATTTTTTTTTGAGAGTGGATATGTCGATAATCACAGCCCGTTTTCGGAGTAAGGGCCTCTCCCCCGAGGGATACTGCGCCCTCTTTTCACTAATGAGACCGCAGGTCCGGCGACTGGGCGGGGCGGCGCTCTGCATGGGGATCTCCGCCGCCGCCACGGCGTTCTATGCCTATCTCGTGGGCCCAATGCTGCGCTGCCTCTTCCTCGACGACGCCGTCATGTCGCCCCGGCCCCTCTCTTCAGGGGAGCTGGCCGGCTTGTCCGACCTCTCGGGCTTCCTGAAGCAGGCGGGCCCGTCCGCCGTGGGGCTGGCCATCATCGCCGTGGCCGCGGTCAAGGCGGCCGCCTTCTTCGGCCAGGCGGCGCTCACCGGCAAGGCCGGCGCCGATCTGCTCTACGACCTCAGGCGTCGGCTCTTCGGCGCCCTGGTCCGCTCGAACCCCCTGGCGGAGGGGGCGTTGACGAGCGGCGACCTGGTGGCGCGGTTCACCGTGGACGCGGAGCAGGTCGAGGGGGCGGTGACCCGAGGGGTCGCGGCCACCCTCCGGCACGGCGCGGAGATCCTGGCCCTCGCGGGGCTTGCGGTGACGCTGGACCCCCACCTCGCGCTCCTCGGCCTCGTGGCCTTCCCCCCCGCCGCCGCCGTCATCATCCGGGTGGGAAAGCGGCTCAAGCACCAGCGGCGGGCCCTCCACGACGCCATCGGTGAGCTGGGCACCGCCATCGACGAGACCCGCGCCGGGCTGCCCGTCATCCGCGCGTTCGCCGCCGAGCCCGTGGCGGAGCGCCGCTTCGATCGCCACAGCCGGCGCATCCGGCGGTCATCGGTGAGGGCCCTCCTCCTCAAGGCGGCGAGCTCTCCGTTCAACGAGATCCTCGGGGCGGCAGCTCTCGCCGGCACGCTGGTCTACGCTACGGTCCGCATCGGGAGCGGCAGCCTCACGCCGGAGTCTTTCATCTCGTTCTTCACCGCGCTCTTCCTCCTGTACCAGCCGGTCAAGGGGATCGGTCAGGCCCACCACGCGGTGCAGGCCGGGCGGGCCGCCCTCGCCCGGCTGGCGGTCCTCGACACGCCCCCCCCGCTCGCTGGTACGCGCCGTCGGACGGGGCCGCCCCGGGTGACGCTCCGCCACGTGGACACGGGCTACCCCCCGCACCCGCCGGTCCTCAGGGACATCACCCTAGATCTGCCCCCCGGCGACACCGTCGCCGTGGTCGGGCCGTCGGGCAGCGGAAAGACCACCCTGCTGAACTTGCTGGAGGGGCTCATCCCGCCGACCTCGGGGGAGATCCGGGTCGACGGGGAACCGGTGACGCTCTCCAGCACGCCGGAGCTGTGCGCGCCGGTTCGACAGGAGCCGTTCCTCTTCGATGACACCCTCCGGATGAACGTCCGGATCGGCCGGGAGGACGCCACGGACGAGGAGATCGAGGCGGCGTGCCGGGCCGCCGGGGTGATGTCCTTTGCCAACGGGCTGCCGGAGGGGCTGGATTCTCCGGTGGGCTCCGGAGGACGCGCCCTGTCCGTGGGCCAGCGACAGCGGATCTGCCTCGCCCGGGCGATCATCAGCCGCGCCCCCCTGCTCCTCCTGGACGAGGTCACGGCCTCCCTCGACGGCGAGACCGAGCGGTCCCTCGTGGAGGGTCTGGACGCCCTCCCGCAAGACCGCACGGTGGTGGTCGTCACCCACCGCCTCTCCACCGCTATGTGGGCCCGGCGTCTCGTCCTCCTCGAGGCGGGCGAAATCCGGGCGGACGGTCCCTCCGGGGAGCTCATCCCCCGCCACCGCCGGGTGGCCGAGGTGTTCGGTGATCAGCGGCAAGGCGACTAACCGTTGTTACACCAAAACTGTTATATTCTAGATCCACCAGGGCAGTGTGCTAGACTAGTGGTCAATGACGTTTCGCAGAAAATTCATCCTCGCATTCCTCATCGCCACCATCATCCCCGTCTCATTCTCCGGGATCCTCTCCATCCGGTCCGCCGGCGGAGAGATGCTCGAGAAGACCGCGAGCTACCAGGAGAAGACCACGACCGTGGCCGCGGAGGCCATCGATTCCCACTTTCGGGAGGCCGTGAACTTCCTCAGCCTCTCCACGGAGCTCATCCCGTTCGACCAGTTTCCCCCCGACGATCTCAAGGACGCCCTCAGGATCCCCTATCGCCAGTTCGATTTCATCAACGCCGTAGCGCTGTTCGACGGGGAGGGGAAGCTCCTCACCCAGCCCATCTTCGCCTCCGATCCCCAGACCATCCAGGGGGAGAGCTACCGTCAGACCCTCACCGGCCGCGAGGTGTCGGAATTCATCCGGAGCATTAACGGAAAAGAAGCCCTCGAGAAGGGATACGCGTTCAGCGCGCCCTACTTCTGTGATCGGACGGACACCTCCAAGACCGCGCTGGCCATCGCGTTTTCGGCGCGGCAGGGCAGCGAGAACTGGATCCTCGCCGTGGAGCTCTCGTTGCTGCCTATCGACGAGAAGGTCGCCCGACTGGCCCCCAAGAACGGTCAGGCCGTGCTCGTGGACAGCGCCCGACGGGTGATCTCTCCCACGCGGCGGGGCGAGCCGTTCACCAATCGTCCGGTGGTGGAGGAGGGGTTCAAGGAGAACCGCAGCGTCACAGAGCTCTATGATATCGGCGAGACCCGTACGCTGGGGGTCTTCTCCCCCATTCCCCTCCTCGGGTGGGGGCTGGTCATGGAGCAGCCCGCCCAGACCGCGCTCAAGTCGGTCCATCGCATCCGGAGCCTCACGATCCTCTGGACCGCCCTCGGCATCATCGTGGCGGTCATCGGGGGGCTCATGCTCGGGCGCGGCATCAGCCGGCCGATCACCGAGCTCTCCGAGAAGGCGAAGCAGGTGGCGGCGGGCAAGTTCGATTTCCAAATCAAGGTGCAGTCCAAGGACGAAGTGGGGCAGCTCGCGGCCGCCTTCAACGACATGTCCGAGCAGCTGAAACAGCGGATCGAGCAGCTGGAGAACCTCTTCAACAGCAGCACCCGCACCCTGGTGGCCGCAGTGGAGGCCAAGGACCGGTACACCGCGGGTCACTCGGAGCGGGTCACCGCCTACGCCCTGATCCTCTGCGACGAGCTGGCCCTCGGGGGGCGGGAACGATCCATCACGGAGATCTCCGGTCTCCTGCACGACGTCGGAAAAATCGGCGTGCCCGAGTCCATCCTCAACAAGCCGGGCAGCCTCCACCCCAACGAATACGACACCATCATGTACCACCCGGTCCAGGGCTATGAAATCGTCAAGCAGATCGACCACCCCTACGCCGAGGAGGTGGCCCTCGCGGTGCGCACCCACCACGAGCGGTGGGACGGAAAGGGCTACCCGGACGGGCTCAAGGCCATGGAGATCTCCCTCGTGGCGCGCATCCTGTCGGTGGCGGACGCCTTCGACGCCATAACCAGCAGCCGTGCCTACCGGAAGGGGCTCCCCCCCGAGGAGGCCATCCGCCGGCTCAATGAATCCGCCGGGACCCAGTTCGACAAGACCCTGGTGGGCACCTTCACCGAGGCGTTCGAGAGGGGGCTGCTGGATCGCGTCTACCAGTCCGCAAAGACCGCACCGCCGGGCCCCTTCGCGTCACAGGAGGAGGTCGGGTCCGCGCCCCCGGATCTCAGAAGACCGCCGCCAGCCCCACGTTGAACGCCAGCAGGGCCTCGTTGAGCATGGCGGAGTCGAACACCGCGTACGCCGTGGTGCCGGGGAAGGACATGATATCGACGAACCCGATCTCGGCGAAGATCCCGAGATAGGAGACGATGGCCATCAGACCGGCGCGGACCTGGTAGTTGGCACCGAAGCCGGACCCCACCTCCACGTCTCTGTAGAGATCCCCCTCCCGGGCGGTCCCGAAGGAGAACCCGAGCCCCAGCTTGAGGTAGGGCTCCACCCATCGGCCGGGATAGAAGAGCCGGAGGGTCGCGTCGAGATTGAAGACATTCAATCGATCGATCTCGCTCACATAGGATCCCGGGATGTTCTCGTAGAGCTCCTCCACCTCGGCCAACGCCTTGTTCTTCTTTTTTCCGAGGGAGAGCCAGCCGAACTCCGCGCCCACGCTCACCCAGGAGATGCTCCGCCGCTCGTAGAACAGTCCGAAGCCCCAGGAGTAATCGTAGTTGAGGTGCTTCGAGAACCGCTTGTCCCCCTCGTGGGCCGTGAACCGCTCCGTCCCGGCGGGCACCATCAACGCGGCGGCGCCCAGATAGTTCTTCCTCGAACGCTCGCGCTTCTTCCGCTCGATGACCAGAGTCTTCCGGTCACGCGCCTTCCCGGCGGTCTTCGGGGCGGAGGAGAGGAGCTGATCCATGCAGAACTCGACCGCGTCGAGGTAGTCGTCATCTAAGACCCCGTCCTTCGTCTCGAGGGGACGGCGGCAATCCCAGACCCGCCGCTTGGAGACCCGCCCGAAGGTGACCTTTACCACCGGTCTGGGCTGCCTCACGATCCGGGGACAGACGACGAGATCGGCCTTCACCGCTCGGCCGATGGCCACGAGGGCCTTGTCGAAACAGTTCTGGACGTTTCGAGGATTCGCCCGCCGCAGCACCCGCTGTACGGTCTCGGAGCCGACCCGGTCATATTCCAGGCTGTCCAGCAGGCTCTCCGCCTTGGCGGCCATCTTCCCCTCCAGACGGGGGTCGGGGGACTGGGGGGCGGGCAACACCACCCCCCGCGCCGTCGCGTCCACCGCCTTGCCGCGCTCCGCCAGAGCCACGGCGGCCTGGCAGCAAATCCACATCGAGATTCCAAGGATTATTCTTGACCGGACAGTTGTTCTCAAAGCGCCACCTCTCCGCCCCCGACCATTACCTCTCCTTTGTACACATTACTTGACCGGCGAGAATTCTTCCGTTGCTGTCCCTGTCCTCGGCGTACACCATCAGGAGGTTCTCCGCGTTTTGAGAGACATCCACCCTGACGAAGTCGGTGTTGTCCGCGTAGACCTGGAACTCCCCCCCGAGCTTGGTGCCCAGCGGATCGAATCGGTTGATGCCGATGAGCAGGTTCCGCTGGAACGATCGGATGGCGGCGCCGAGGAACGCCCCGTCGACGGAGATCAGGCTCGGTCCCCGGTACCCGTCGGCCTGGGAGATGCGCTGCCGGGCGATGACCGAGGCGCCGTCCGGGGAGAGGAGCGCGAAGTGGTATTCGGGGGTGTCGTCCCGATCCGCGTCATCGCGAAAGGTGAGGCCGAGGCGCTCCCCCATCACCGCCATGTCCGGTGACGGATACAGGAACCGGGACTCCACCACCGTCGCCTCGGAGGTCAGCGCCAGCGAGGGGGAGACCCGCGCGGTCTTGACATAGCTCCTCAGACGGGTGTCGCTCCGCTCGGTCTCGGACCACGCGAGCACGGTGCGTCCCGCGGACCGGGCCAGCACCGGGCTGGCCGCGACCCCTGCGCCCTCCATGACCTTCCTCGCCTTGACCTCCAGAGTCCCTGCGGCCAGCCGGGCGAACCGGAGCTTCGACGAAGAGAGCCCGCCGTCGTGCCAGACGACGATGAGATCGTCGCCGACCGCCACCCCGGTGATCCGGGTGGCGTACTCCCCGGCCGGTCCCAGCCGGATCGCGCGGACAGGCCCGGGGGTCTTCAGATCCACCACCGCGCCGAAGGCCCCGCCCATGCCGCCTGGCCCCGGCAGGGACAACATCAAGAGCACGGCGCGATCCTCACCGAGGCGCACGAGCTGGAGATCCTCCGCGGCGACGGAGGTCCTCGCGGCGGGGGGCCAGAAGGTCTTTGCGGTTCCGTCTCTCACATCCGGCGCCACGTGGGGCGAGCGGCCCGCGAGCTGTATCTGATGGATGCCGGATACCGCCCGCCCTCGAGCATCCAGGAGCGCATAGCCGGTCGCGCCGTCCGCGGACCAGGCGGCGAGGAATCCATCTCGCAGCGCCATCACGCCGACATCGGTGGGCGCCTGGCGGGTCGTGGAGATGATGGTCTCGTGCTCCATGCGACAGCTCTGTCGTCCGTAGGATCGACCGCAACCGCATACCCCGCCCCCCAACACAAGGATGATGCCCCAACGCGAAAGGCCACCGGCGCGCATACTAGAGCCCTGTCGGGTCCATGGTGTCGGGCACTAGCACTACAGCACGCCCTGGGCGGTGAGCATCTTCCTCAAGGCGGTGGCCTTCCGTTTGAGATCGATGGGTTCCTTGATGGGGATGAAACGGCTCATCGGACCATCCCGGGGGACCTCCAGCCAGGTGGCCTTCATGAGGTCGGTGAGCTGCCCCACGAGCCTCTCGAACTGGACGACCCGATCCCCGTTCACGGTCTTCTCCACGATGAACCAGTCGAGTTCCAGGTCCACGCCGAAGACCCGCGCGTCGAACACGAAGCTGTTGGTGTTGAAACGCGATACAGCGCTGATATCGAACAACTCCGGAATCCGGAAGGCCTCGACGATCGCGGGGCGGCCGCCCACCAGCGCGGGGAATCCGCCGATATCCCCGAGGCGTGTCGGGGTGAGCTCGACGGTCATGGGATGGGTCCTCGAGATGTGTATCCCGATAATCAGCGGGTCGAGACAGGCCGCGAGGTTGTCCACGTTGGACACCGTCAGGTACCGCCCGCCCCGGTTGAGGAACCGCTCGAGCTCCCCGGACTGGCGGAGGGCGAAGGGCAGATCGCCGTGGCCCGGCGTGTAGAGAGAGGGGGTGCCGTCGCTGTTGGTGTAGAGGTTTCCCTCTTTGGTGACCCGCAGGGACACCATCTGGTTGAAGTGCCGGACGTCGAGCGCCAGCCCGAGCGCCTCCACGTGTGTCTTGGTGACCGCCTCGGTCGCGAAGCTGTTCATCAGGTAGGCGATGACCCGCTGTCTCCCCGCCGCCGCGATCTGAGACAACTTCAAGTCCAGGAAAGACCGGCCGTCGATGGCCACCGCCACCCCCTTGGCCCGACTGCCGAAGCGCGTCGCCATCCCCCCGTTGAGCACGATAACGCCCACCTCGCCGGCGTCGATGGCCGCCTCTCCGAGGGATATGAGCGCCTCCCGCTCGGCCGCATCCGTGGGAAGCTGGAAGAGCATCTCCGGTGGCAGGGGCTCCACCTCGCCGTCGACGATGTTGCTGACCGGATTGAGCCCCTCTCGCAACAGACGCCCGAGCAACTCCTGGAACGGAATGGTGTGGAAGCCGTTACGAGCTAGAATGGTGCGGGTTTTCTCATCCAACCGATCAAAATCTATCATCCCATATACCCTTTCGCGTTAGGGACAAGAATAGTGGTAAATGATATCCTGTCAAAACTAATTTCTGTTAAATTTCATCAACATCTAACTTTAAAAGCCCAACCGGCGGGCCGAAGCGCCGCGGGGGCATCAGCAACCAGCGACGGTGGTCGGGGTCAACAGTTCGGGCGGGTGCAGGCGGGAGACTACTCGAAATCGAAGTTGATGTCGTAGTACCCCTCCACCGGAATGTTGGGGGGCTCGGGGAGGAAGATATCAGACGCCGCGTCGGCCACACACGAATTCATCTCGTTATCGAGAATCGTGCTGTTCTCAACGGACGACGACGTCACCTCGCCGGAGAGGTCGTTGATCTTCAGCTTCAGCCCGACGGTGCCCTTGGCGTTCCGGTCCTTGTCGAGGGCGTTCTCGTAGCACACCTTGAACTCGTTCATCTTCGCCTGGAGGGCAGAAAGGATCTGATCCTCGGTGTTCGGATTGAGCGATTTACAAGAGGTCACCGCGAATCCGAGGACCAGAGAGAATCCCAGAATCATCCCTTTATACATCGTTTTCATTCTCCTTCCTCCTCTCCGGTCTCCGCATCAGCCGCGGTCTCCGCCTCTCCCGCTGCAGCCGCCGCGCCGGCCGCCTTCTTCGCGGCCTCCAGCTCTTCCTTTGACAGACGGGCGATGATGTTGAACTCCACCCGCCGGTTCTTCTCCCGGCCCTCTTCGGTATCGTTGGACGCGATGGGGCGCTCCTCGCCGTAACCGATCGATTCCATGCGATCCTCGGCGATCCCCGCGTTGACGAGGAAATCCATCACGGCCTTGGCCCGCCGATCGGACAGATCCTTGTTGTAGTCATCTTCCCCCTCGGAGGAGGCGTGCCCTTCGATTCTGATCTTCTTCACCTCGGGGTGTTGTCGCATCACCGTCGCTACGTCGTTGAGCAAGTCGTGGGACACCTCCAGGATCTCGGCCTTGTTGTACTCGAACTGAACCTTCTCGGTGATCTCGATACGCTCCTCCACGATCTTCGCCTTTTTGGGCGGAGGCGGCGGTGGTGCGGGCTGCGCCGCGCGAACCTGAAGCGGATCCTGATTGTCCAGAATCGCCGTCAACCCATCCGTGCTCAACCGGGCGCTTCCGCTCAGCTTCGGAGCACAACCCAAGAGACCTGCGCCGAGTATCGCTATGAAAAAGCAGGTCAACCATTTACATGTTTTCATCCCTTCCTCCGTTTCATTTCGTACTGGGGTGCCGATACGTCCCAATAACTTTGGAAGAAACGATCTGATCAAACGTAGTAAATGTCAATTATCTTTAAAAAACAATCCAGTGGTTTTTTTTACATGAGCTTCCTGAACAGGAAACAAAAGGATTCAAGAAGCCGCATGATCCAAGGCCGCTTTCGCCACTTCGCGAGCGTCAGCTCCTCGGATTCTGCCTGATCCGTGACAAACACTTCTTTCAGCTGCGTGGAGAGCTTGGGGCCGACGGCGTTGACGTTCACCTCGAGGTTCATGCTCCAGGAGCGATGGTCGATGTTGAAGCTTCCGACCGTGGCCCACTCCCCGTCTATCGTCGCCGTCTTGGCGTGCAACACGGCCTCTCGCCACAGAAAGAGTCGGATGCCCATCTTGAGGAGGCGGCCGTAGAGCGCCTGACTGGCGAGCTGCACCGGCAGGATATCGCCGCGCTTCGAGACCATGACCCGGACGTCCACGCCGCGCCGGCACGCGTTCCTGAGGGCCCGTCGGAACCCCAAATCCGGCAGAAAATAGGCGTTGGCGATGTAGATGTACCGCTTCGCCTCCCGGATGGCCTTCAGGTAGGACCGCCGGATGGTCTTGCGCTTCTTCCGCTCTCTCGAGCCGATGATGTTCACATACTCCTCACCCCGGGGGGCAATGTGCGGCAGGAACACCCGCGGATCGAGGATCACCCCGCCGTGGATGTGCCAGGTGGAGATGGAGAGCCTGACGAGGTTCGCCACCGCCGGCCCCTCGATCCGGACATGAATGTCGTGCCACCCGCGCCCCCCCTTGGCCGGGGGCAACCACTCGGTCCCGATGTTCAGCCCCCCCGCGAACCCCACACCGCCGTCCACCACCATCGTTTTCCGGTGATTCCGTCGCAACAGGCCGAAGCTGCGCCGCCAGGGGGCGGGCGATCGGTAGACCAGGACATGGACCCCATCCGCCTCCATCGCCTCGAAGAACTCCCGGGAGACGTGGAGCGTCCCCACCCCGTCGACGATGAGATAGACCTGGACTCCCCGCCTCACCGCGTCTCGAAAGGCCGACGAGAACCGCCGCCCCGCCGCGTCCTCGTTGAAGATGTAGCTGTCCATCACGATGGTCTTCTCGGCCCCACGGATCGCGGCGAGCATCACGTCGTAGGCCCGGTCACCGTCCACGAGCAGGTCGACCGTGTTCCCCGATACCATGTCGCCCGGAAAGCTGCAGTAGCTCCACCAGGAGGGGCGTCCCGGCGCTCGGGAGGACTTTGACTTTCTCCTGCGCCATCCCATGCAATGCGACTAGGGGGCCGATTTCGGAGACGCCGTGGTCTCGGAAGCGCCGTTCTCCTGCTCCGGCGACAGCAGGATGATTTCCCGGTTCGAGGAGATGTAGAGGTAGGCGAGCAATACGAGGAGAATCAGGAGAAAGGAGACGATGGCGAAGCTGATGCTGAGGTTTCGCTGTTCGCCGAAGAACCGCCCCCGGGACCGCTTGCCGATGGTCTGCTTCACCCGTTGGGTAAACCCGTCGGAGGGCTCGACGCGAAACAAACCCGAGACCTCCCCCAGGGTGGCCTGATAGGCCGCCCACTCCGCCGCGCAGGAGTCGCAGGAGGCCAGGTGCTCCTCCAGCGCCCGGAGCTCGTCTCCTTTGAGATCCCCGTCCTGGTAGGCCAGAAACAGGTCTATTGCGGTATCGCATTTCATGGTGTCCTCAAGAGGGGCTTCAGCTTGTCCTTCAACGACATTCTGGCCCGATGCAACCGGCTCTTGACCGTACCGAGGGGGAGGCCGGTGATTTTCGAAATATCCTCGTAGGAGACGTTCTCGACGTCGCGGAGCACCAGAATCAGCCGGGGCTCCTCGTCCAGCTCGGCGATGCACTGCTGGATCAGGCGCTCGGCCTGATACCCCTCCACGAGCTCGTCCGGTCGCTCGATCACCGCGGCGGTCCGCATGGTCTCCAGCCCCTTGTACGCCTTCTCCTCCATCTCCTTGGCCACCGGCTGATCCCCCCGCCGGCGGCCCAGGTACTTCTGTCGATTCTTACAGTGATTGGTCGCGATGCGGTAAATCCAGGTAGAGAGTGACGATTCGCCCCGGAAGGTGTCGATCTTCTTGAAAATGGTGACGAAGACCTCCTGCGCGAGATCCTCCGCCTCCTCCTTGCGGCCGATCATCCGGTAGATCAGGTTGAAAATCGGAACCCGGAAGTGATTCACCAGACGCTCGAACGCCTGTGAGTCCCGCTTCTTGAGCTTCTGAACGAGCCGTTTTTCACCAGGTATTACCACGATTCATTCCTGTTCAACGTATCATAGCAAATTTCACCACAACTCACGACCCCAAGAAGAAAGAGCGTCGATGACGCAGTCTGCGGACGGCTCGTCTCCCGAATCCAGGTGTAGGATACCCCGATCGACGGGAATGGCCATCCCCCGCGCCCCCTATTATTCGGGACGACGGCGCTACATCATATTGTTGATAAACAGCTTGAACCCCAAGGAGACGATGGTTCGGCCGTCCTCTCTCGCTTCGCGCATAAACCCGAAATCCACCGCGAACTTCGAGTGAACGTATCCGAGCCCCCCGGCGGCGGAGTGTATACCGTAATAGATATCATATTTATACCCTCCCCGAACGGAAACGGTCCCGGCGACGAACACCTCCGCGCCGAAATTGAGCTCCACCCCTGTCTCGTCGTGGCTGGTGAAATCGACGAGCACATCGCCCTCCAGGAGCAACATCTCCAGGAGGCTGACGGAGAGGCCGCTGCCGAGCTGGATGGGTGCGAAAGCACTGCCCGTGTTGGTCAGGTTGTACCCCGCCACGCCGAGGGTGAGCACATTCCCGGCCTTCACCGCAGCGCCGGCGTCGAAGGTCACCCCGTCGACCTGCTGGCTGCCCGAGCTCGGCAGCGCCGGCGGCCCGGCGGGCCCCCACTGGTTGACCGAACGATTCTGATCGACAAAAATATACCGCCCCGTCGCGCCGACGAAGAACACCTTGCCGATGCCGCCGGAGAGGGCCAACCGACCGTCATAGGCGCTGTGCTTGAACCGGGCGCGCTCGATCCCGGAGTAGTTGAAGGCCATCCCGGCCGCGACAACGCTGGTCACCGAGTCGACCACCGCCGCCCCCCCCATGTTCATATGCTCTTTGGCCGTGTATTGATACATCCCCTCGAGGTGAAAGATGGGCGCCGTCGACATCAACGCGGGGTTGAGGTAGAGGCTGGAGGTTCCGGCGGACGGGGACGCGCGCATCGCTCCGGCGAGGGCGATGGCGCGAGGGTTCATGGGACGCAGCGCTCCGGTGAGGGGTAGCTCATCGGAAAAAGCCGTCAGTGCCTGCGCCATCACGGCGAGGAGGGTCAGGGAGAATATCCACTGCCTGCATATATCTTTCCTTACCGGTCTCATAATCCGAGAGCCTAGCCCAGGACACCGGACAAAGTCCATTTTCCTGCAACACTTGAGCGCCCTCCCCATAGTGCCGGACATCCGGCCCCCGCGAGGCTACGGCAGGTCTCGGAATCACGATTTCGAAGTCGAAGCTTCGCCGGCGCTTCAGCGGTCGGTGCGCGATGTTCTCGCCGCGCCCCCGGCGTGCTTCCTGTCCGGCAAACTCCCCGCAGCCACTGTTGGTGCGTCTCGGAAGCGTTCAAGATCGATATCGGACAGCGGATCCGCAAATAAACACTGATACGAAGTCCGTTGCGATCGCTTATCCATCATATAATCAGCGGACCCGATAGAGATAAGTTCTTAAAAGAAGTAGCCTCTCACAAGATTACAAAATCGCCTTGTAACAATTAAACAACTTTTTCACTAACCAAACGTCAACATCTTCGCTGCCAAAAAAACACCATAAATACAGCATTTTATAGAGAGTCACAATTCCTCTCTCAGGGCCTGTGCTGCGCGATGTGTTCCCCTTGAAAAAAAAAATAAAGTTAAATTGGGAGGATGGCACCAATATATAATTTTATGGTTGTCTTTGTCGGGGGCGATCTGTTACCTCTCTCTTCAGAGGCGGAAACCCTTACCAACACTGAATATGAGGCTCACACTCAAAAGTGGGAAGGATAAAATTTGTCATTCGCCGACTGAACGAAGATCCAGTTGTGAATAACATTGTGGGAAACCTGTTGTTGTCCAACTGTCAATAGAAAAAAGGGCTTTCAATGTGGAAACGAGTTCTTGAATCGATAGAAACCAAATTAAACCAGCAGGTTTTCGATGCCTGGTTTCGTCCCGTTTCTGTCGAACGCTTTGAGAAAGATACCATGTTCCTCAAGGTGCCCAACAAATTCTTTAAAGAGTGGCTCTCTGACAACTACCTCGTTCTCATTCAGGAAGCCCTCTTTATCGAAGCGAGGCGTCCCATCGCGGTCGAGTTCGTGGTCTCAGAGGCGTCGGAGTCACCGCGCCACAAGGACACGCCCCTCCCCTCTGCGTCACAGAATCCCCCCCTCCCTCGCAAAGGCGCCTCCAGGGCTCAGCTCAACCCCAAGTATACCTTCGAGAGCTTTGTCGTCGGTTCGTCAAACCAGTTGCCGCACGCGGCGTCGGTGGCGGTCACGGAGACCTTGGGAACCAAGTACAATCCGTTGTTCGTCTACGGTGGAGTGGGGCTCGGTAAGACCCACCTGATTCACGCGATAGGAAACGAAATTCGGCGGAAACACCCGCACGCCCGTATCTGCTACATCTCCTCGGAGCAGTTCATGAACGAGTTCGTCTGGTCCTTGAGGAACGACAAGTCTCTGACGGACAACAAGATGGACGCGTTCCGCCGTCGATTCCGGAACGAGGTCGACGTCCTCCTAATGGATGACATTCAGTTCATCGCGGGGAAGGACCGCACCCAGGACGAGTTCTTTCACACGTTCAACTCCCTGTATGAAAAGAACAAGCAGATCGTCCTCGCCGCCGACAAGTATCCGCAGGAGATCCCGGATCTGGAGGAGCGGCTCAGCTCCCGGTTTCAGTGGGGGCTCATCGCGGACATTCAACCCCCCGAGTTCGAGACCCGTCTGGCGATCGTAACGAAGAAAGCGGAAGAAGAAGGCATCCCTATCCCCAGCGATGTCGCCATATTCCTCGCCCAATCCATCAAATCGAACGTCCGTGAGCTCGAAGGCTCGCTGATCAACCTCGCCGCCCACTCCTCCCTGGAAGGCCGGAAGATCGACCTCGACTTTGCCCAGGAGACCCTCATCAAGATCATCTCCCTACAAAAGAGCGCCCTCACGATCGAGAACGTTCAGGAGACGGTCTGCAAGGCCTTCGCGATTTCCCTCGAGCAGATCAAGGGAAGCGTTCGGAAGCGGTCCATCGTGCTGCCTCGTCAGGTGGCGATGTATCTGTGTCGTAAAGGGCTGAACACCTCTCTTCCGGAGATCGGAGAGCGCTTCGGTGGTCGAGATCACACCACCGCGCTCGCGGCGGTTCGAAAAATCGAGGAAATGATCAAGAAGGACGTCAACGTCAAGAGCCGCGTGGAGGCGCTGGAGCGTCTGCTCGGTTTCTAAGTACCCTAAGGTCCGGGGCCGTTCTCTCCGCCCACCGTCAGCTTCTCCCGCAATTCATCAAACGTCCTGGCCACCGACAGGATCGAGGCCGCCAGGGAGAGCACCATGGCATGGGTCGTACAGAATCGCCTGTCAGAGGACTCGCTCAAAAGGGCCAGACAACCGGACGGAACGCCGTTGATAAACACCGGAACCGCGAGCGCCTTACGTATTCTGGGGTGTCCGTCCGGAAGGGAGGCCAACTCCCGGCTGTCGTCATCAAAGCAACGGGTGAACCGGATGCTCGCAAGCTTCTCGTAGAACCCGCCGGACCGGCAGAGCGGGATCAGATATTTCCTGGACAACCGGATGTCGCTGAAGGCGATCTCCGTGGTGTCTCCTGTCTTCTGAAGGAGAACAAGCCACTCGTTCTTGAAAACCGCTTTCACGGATTTCAGAATTCCGCCTTGCCTCCCGGGCTTTACCAAGTGCTCACACAGCTTATCCAGCCAGAGCAGGGCGATCTCCAACCCCAGATCGAAGTCATGTCCCCCCTCAAAAAGCATATCCCCACCGATCCCGTTTTCCCGAAAAACGGTTTCCAATACCTTCTCTATATCGGACGGGCGCCCCATATTTACAAAATCGGCTGAAAATTTGAGAACTTAAGAGACGACATGAGGACAAATGCCGTGAAATTGCCCCCGTCTCCTCAACGGAGTAAAATTAGCGGACAAGGAGGTTGGCTCATGAGCCGATGGCAGTTACTATTCGTCGCTTCGCTTCTGATGCTGCTCGCTTGGGGGATGACCATCGCAACGGGACAGACGCGTAAGGATTGGCGCGCTGCCGGGACCCCGGAAAACGAGCAGGGCGTGAAGCTCAAACAGAAATATACCGGAGTCACCCCCGGATCCGGCAATAACCTGCCGCGGGTCGAAGAGCTGAAGGGAAAGCCGGGGACCTGGGTCACCTGGCCCGGGTTCATCATCCTGGAGGACGGCACCTCGCGGATCTTTCTGCAGACCACGGTTCCGGTGGCCTACGCCATCAGCGAGGGGAACCGCCGCATCTCCCTGAAGTTGAAAAACGCGAAGGTCCACCTCCGCAACAACCGCAATCCCCTTGTTACGGTGCACTTCAACACCCCGCTCGATCGCGCATATCTGAAAAAGAACCGTAAATCCCTGGATCTCGTCATGGAGCTGCGACAGTCGGCGACTCCCAACATCCATCAGACGGTGGACAATGACGGATATCATTACCTCTTCGTGGACTACCCCCCCGGAAACTACCCGGTGTCGGCCGACAAGAACCAATCGTTTCAAGGATACGGAACGAGACCCTCACAAGATGAATCGGTTGATGACGCGGAGTCTCCGCCGAATCCATAGCGCGCCTTATCGAAATGTATCGACGCGGTGAACCTCAACCCGCATAACCCCCGAAGCAATCGGCGTCGACCGAGATATAATGCGCACCGGCGCTTCTCGGAACCGCGCCCCGGACTTCGACGGCCGGCTCCTCTCAGTCCGATCCGGCGCGCCTCCCACTGGTTTCGCTCCAATCGCCCAGGAATTCGGTGGTCCCCCATCCCGCTGGTCCTCCTCCTCATCCAGATCGCATTCAACACCGCGGCCTCGGGAGTGGAGCTCCATGCCCGGCGCCTTCAGATCCATCCCGGACGGCTCGTCACGGGGGAGACCCTGCGGCGACTGGAAACCGCCGAGGTCATGGCCCATAGCCGTGCGTTTATCCTCGATATCGATCATGGAACCCTCACCCTATACTCTTTTCACCTCGCCCTGAAGGCCGCCGACCTCATCATCGAGGGCGAACAGCTGACCCTATTCAAAAGTCGCGACACCCTCTATCTCGAGCATCTCCGTCTCACCCTCAACGCCTTACCGGGACTCCACATCGAGAGTCGCCGAGCGACTTGTACCTCCCGCGTCTGCCATCTCGTTCACGTGGAGGGGACCGGATGCCCGCATCATCCCGCGGGATACGCACTTTCCGCGGAAAACGTCCTGGTGCACGAGAGCCGGGATATCGACGTCACCCGCGCCGTTCTCTACTTCGAAAACACTCCGATAGCGGCGATCCCCTGGCTGCGGATTCGCCCCCCCGGCGCAGCGGGGTTTCTGCTCCCTCGAATGGGCTACAGCCCCACCGGGGGCTGGATTCTCGGACCATCCGGTCATCTGCCGTTGTCCGAGCAAACCGCCATACAAGGCCATCTGGCCCTCCGCTCCTATCAGGGATTCGAGACCCGGACTCGCCTCCATGCCCCCCATCTCGAGGTCGTCCTGGATCACCTCTTTGATACGCCCCTGCATCATACGCGAACCCGGGTCGACACAACGCTTCCTCTGAGTCATTCATCACTGAACATGAAGCTCGACCTCACCACTAGGGGCCGCCACATCATAGACGAGCTGGCGGAGCACCCCCTGGACAGAGCCGTGTCCCACACCACGAGTCACCTGCTGCTCACGCTGAACCTGGCGCATGCGATCAATGAAACCCATGTCGAGCTTCTCCAACCGTTTGACAGCGGGGAAGCGTCCGCCGTCTTGACGAACATCATATCTTCCCAATTGTCTCTTCCGAGCGTTCCCCTTACAAGTTTTCTATGGCCCTCCCTGGATGTCGGATTCACCCGATATGGCTTCCTGGGACGAAGCGCGTTCATCGACGCCGAAGGCGATGCTTTGGTGCATTCGTTTTCGCGGTTTTACCTCACGCCGTCTATTCGCCTCGTCGGTCGCCTCGGTCCGTTGGCGACCACCGTGGCCACGACAAG
>JBNLED010000026.1:0-23685 GCA_050304755.1 Polyangia bacterium
AGGCGGCCGCCCCGGTGAGCCCCGCCCGGCCCATTGTGCGATGGAGTCTCACTGGTTACACCCCGGCTGATCCCTCGGCGGACGCGTGCACACCTCCGGATCATCATCCACTCCGGCGTCCGACATCTCCTCCGGCAGCACCGCTTCGGCGCAAATGGGGACCTCCAGGGTCCCGTTCTTTTCGCTGTTGGAGTTGACCTGGAGCAACACCTGATCAAACCCGCGGGCCTGGGGATCGTACCAGACGCGAACGAAGGCCGCCTGGTTCCGGACGACCTCCTTGACATCGGGGCCCTCAATATCGAACGCACAGTTCTGATCGGCCCGAATTCGCGCGTTCTTGATGACGAGCCGTTCCTGTCCCGTGTTTCTGAGCTGTATATCAAACCGGTACGGTTCTTCGCTGCCCACCGCCCACTGTCCGAGGTGGATCTGCTTTCGCACCACCTTGATCTGCGGCGGATCGAGGCCTTCGGCGGCGTCACATCCAATCACGAGTATCCATACGAGAGCGAACCAGAGCTTCATATCTACCTCCCAAGCAATCCATGCTTTCGAAGCAAGTCATAAAAATACTTACGGTTCAAACCGGCTTCGCGGGCGGCCGGCGCGATGCGACCATTCGATCGCTCGAGCAGCTTCTCCAGGTACTCCCGCTCGAACGCCTCGATGAGCTCCTCCTTGGCCTCCTTGAAGGGACGGTCCAACTCGAAAGAGAGCGCCAGGCCCTCCCGGGCGTGTTTGCTGTCGACCTGCGGGGTGAGCACCCCGTCCGGCCCGATGCACTCGAGCCGCTCGAGGACGTTTCGAAGCTCTCGGATATTTCCGGGCCAGGAGTATGCCTTCAGCTCGTCTCTCAGCGCGGGGGTGAACCGCGACCACGCGTCATCGCCACGGCTGTCCGTCAGGAAGTGATTGCAGAGGAGCGGCAGGTCCTCCTTGCGGTTTTTCAAGGAAGGCACCATCACCTCCAGAACCGCGATCCGGTAATAGAGATCCCGCCGGAAGCGCCCGTCCCGCACGGCCTCTTCGAGATTCACCCGGGTGGCCGCGACCACATGGATATCCAACCGCCTGGGCTTGGTATCTCCGAGCCGCTGGACCTCCTTGTCCTCGAGCACCCTGAGCAGCTTGGCTTGGAGCTCGATGGGCATGTCGCAGATCTCATCGATGAAGAGGGTCCCCCCCACGGCGAGCTCGCACGCGCCGGCCCGGGACTCGTAGGCGCCGGTGAAGGCCCCCTTCTTGACGCCGAAGAGCTCGCTCTCGACGAGGGTGGGCGCCACCGATGCACAATCGAAGACCACGAAGGGCCCCTTCCTCCGGGGGCCCTCGGTGTGGAGGGCCTTGGCGAGGGCGCTCTTTCCGACGCCGGTCTCCCCCCTGAGCAACACCGTGGTGCTCGAGGTCGCGGCCTTCCTCAGCAATCCGAGGATGGACTTCATGGAGGCGCTCGCCGCGACCAGGTTTCCGAATCGCTCGGTGGCCTGGTACTCCGACTCCTCCGGGGTCTCGTAAATCGGTTGGAACATCAGCTCGATATTCCCGACCTGAATCCGATCCCCCGGGGAAAGGAACGCCTCCTTGATTCGGGTACCGTTGATCTGGGTGCCGTTGGTGGAACCGAGATCGCGAACGGAATAGGTGTCGTCGTCGGCCGCTATCTCGATATGCTGCCGGGATACCGTCGCGTCGACGAACTGCAGGTCGCAGGACGAGCCCTTGCCGACAACGAGCCGCTTCTTGCCGAGCGCGAATCGCTTGCCCGCGTCGGCCCCCTTCATCACCACCAGGGTCATCTTCCTGACGCGCACGGGCGCGGCCTCTGTCACGATCGCCTGGGTAGCGTTATCCGGGATGGGTTCCGTGCCGGTCATGCGATTTCGATCCTCAAGATCAGCGCTTCGGCGTGAACCACAGAGCGTTGCTCACGCCGCCGCTCTTGACAAATGCCGTGTAGGCGCTCCACGCCCCCGCGGCGGTCTTCTCCATCTCGAGCCGCTTCTTCTCCACGACATCCGTGATCGTGGCGACGCCCTTCCTGAGCTCCTGCACCTTCTCTATGATGGGGCCGATTTCATATACATCCAGATCGTACTGGTTCGCCGTCTCCGCCCGGACCTGCGTCAGCCGCGTTTCCGCGAGCTCCAGCTCCTGTTTCGCCAGGTCCAGCTGCAGAGACATCAACTCCCTGCGCATGGTCGTATACTTGACGAACCCCTGGTACGCCGTCTTGGCGTTCGCGTTCTGGCGCTTCCCGAGCCACGCCTTCTCGATCTGTGAGAGCATTTTGTCGCGATACTCTTCCATCGCCGCCAGGGCCCGCTCGGCGTCAACGACGCGGGCGTTCCGGATGGCGACCTCGTCCTCGGCGTCCGCCAGCCAACGCCGGGCTTCGAGGGGCAGCCTGGAATCGTTCAAGCTCAACCGCTCGACGCTCGCGCCGCACCCCATAAGCCAACCCGCAATGAGAATAAGGAGTAGATACTTCATCATTTACCCCCTGACTTCAAGAGAACACCTGTCGCCGTCTTGGGCGCATCCTTCAGGATCTCCTTGGAGAGTCCCACCAGGCCGAGCTCCTGATACACCGCCGCGAGGTTGTGAACGGCGGCGGCGGAGCCCGCGTCCTTGGCACGGCCGAAGGCGTCCATCGCCCCCAGCTTGTCGCCGGCCCGATAGGAGGCCACGCCGACGACGTTGAGGTCCTCGGCGCCACCGCCCGCCTCCACCGTTCGGCCGAGGACGAGCCTCGCGGCGTGGGCATCCCCCGCGTCCAGGAATGCCTTCCCGACCGCCCGAAGGGCCTCGAGGTCATCGGGGTTCTTCGCCAGCCTGTCGCGATAGGCATCGATCTGGGGAAGCTTGGACGCCTTGTGTCGCGGCGCCAGGGCATGAAACACCACCGGGTCGTCCTTGGGAGCGACACCGACGATGCAAGCCCGCCCCGCCTCGGCCAGGAGGTAGGTGGCCTTGGCCCGGTTCGCGCACTCCGCCAGGGCTTCGTTTCTATCGTTCCGCAACTGCGCCGCGCGGGCCTGCATGGCCTGGGTGATCATATTGCGTTCCTCTTCCCCCAGCTCGGCGGGAAGCTGTATCCTCTCCAACTTCTCGGCCCCGACCTCCGCCGCCCTCGCGAGCCGCGCCAGCGCGGCCTGGGAGTAGATGAGATCGGGTTGACGGGCGGACGAGAGATAGGCCTGCAGGGTCATGTCCACCAACGCAACGGCCTCCTCGATCGCGCCGATATCGGGCGGCGGGTTGAAGTCCTCCAGGATCTTGAGGTTGATCTCCGCCATACCGTAGTTGGCCCTGGCCTGCGCCGCGGCGCTCCCCCCCATCCCCCCTTCCACCACGTTTCTCAACATCATCTCGGCGTCATCCCGCTGTCCCAGACGCAACATGGCGAGCCCCAGTCGGCTCGTTATCTCCGGATCCGGCGTCGTCTCGGACAGGGGCTTCAGCTCGTTGACGATATCGGACGCGCTGCCGCCCTTCGCGATGAGGTCCGCCAGATTCGCGGCGGCCTCGGCGCGCGCCGCGTCCCCCTCGGCGACGGCCTTTCTGTAGTCGGCCAGGGCGCCCTGCCGATCCGCGAGCTGCTCCCTGAGCTTCCCGGCGGCCAGCCAGAGCGCCCCCTTCTCCTCCTTGCTCATCTGCGCCGACTTCTCGAAGTAGTTGATGGCGCGGTCGAATTCGAACCGGGCCGCCGCGGTGCTCCCCATGGTGCTCACCACGCCGGACACCTGATCCGAATTGGGGAACTTGCTGATGACCTGCTCGCCCAGCGAATAGAGCTGGTTGACATCACCACCGGCCCGGGCGGCGACGAACGCGCTCAGCATGGCCCGCTCCCCCAGGCTGCTGTTCTTGTACCGGTCGGCGAAGGCGAGCAGCGTCTCCATGCCGCCCGCCTGATCACCGGAAGCGGCGAGGCTGAGCTCGTCGAGCCGCCGCTGCTCCGCGGCCCCGATGATGGGCGATATCTCCGCCCGGAGGGCCTCGTCGAACGGGCTGTTCTTGTCCAGAAAACGTCTTCCGGTATCGATCATGGCGCTGATATCGTTGATGGTCCGGAGCGAATCCATCACCATGTGGACGGCGGCCTTTCCCTGCGGCGTCCCCGCGTACTCATAGGCCACAGCAGTCAGCAGATCGATGGCGCGGAGGTAGCTCCCTTCGTCGTAGTACGACTGGGCGATGGCGAACTTGATCCGCTTGGCCTTCTCCTTGTCCGGAGCGGACTGAGCCAGGTACTGGCCGCCCGCCTCCCTCAACCCCGCGCGCGCGGTGACCCGCTCGAGATGGCCCCTCGCCGCCTCGCTCTCCAAGGAGCTCTGGTACGCGGCGACCGCATTGAACAGGGCCTCCCGTCGCTCCTGGTAGCGCCGCGCCTCGAGGGTCTTCTTGTCGACCTTGGGCTTCTTCGCATCCTTCTTGTCCTTGCCGGGCGCCTTGGCGGCCTGCGCCGGATCCTCCGCGGGCTCCTTGATGGGCTCCGCCAATATGGCCGCGACCTCCCGGAAGCGGTGCCCCGCCTCGAGGAACCGGCCGCTGTCCGAGAGGACATCCGCCAGGTTCTGAAGGACCTCCAGCCGGTTCGGAGAATCGGAGAAGGTATCCAGATAGGCGGTATACGCCGCCGCGGTCTGCGCCGGGTCCGTGGGGTTATCTGTCCAGGTGCTGGCCTTCTTCTCGGATCCACCGGACGTGCTCATCAGCAGCTCGTGGGACTTGGTGGCGAGGTTTCGGACCATCATCTCGAACTCGTTGCTGAGCATCTCTCCGCTCTCTTTGCTCGCCTCCACCTCGGGCTTGAGGAGCTGGCGGCGCATCGCCCGGAGGATCAACGCCACGTCATCCCCCACCATGGAGTAATCCTTCATGCGGACTACGGAGTTGTGCAGCATCCGCGCATCGTCCAGGCGCTCGATCTCGTCGGGAGCGAGCTGGAGCAACTCGCGGGCCACCTCCGCGGCGCCTCGGGGTTGCTCGATAATCGCGTAACGACTCGCCATCTTCGCGAGCGCCGCGACATAGGCCTCCCGGGTGTAGGCCATGCGTTTGAGGAAAGCGACCGCCTGCTCCGGCTTCCGCTCCTGGGCGTAGCAGTAGGTCAGGTCGACGAGGGCCTCACGCTGGACATTGACGCTCTGATGCCCCGCGAACTCGTACTTCCCGGACTGGTCCTTCGGGATGGAAAACTCGTTCGAGATGTGATTCCCCACCCGCTTCTCGACGACCGCCTGCTCGGTCTCCTCGGCCGCCGCGAGCTTCCTCGCCACGACGATGGACTCCTCGAAGTTATCGAGGGCCTTCTTGCAGTCGCTGAGGTTCACGTTGACCCACGCGAGCTTGTAGTAGGCCAGACCGAGCAACGGGCTATCCTTCTTGGAGATGATGTCCGAGTAGTATTTCTCGGCCTTGGCGAACTCCGTTTTGTCAAAGTAGTAATCGCCGAGCACGAGGAGGGCCTCCTCCCGGTAGGGGCTGTCGGGATACTCCTTGACGAGCCGTTCCAGGGTCGCCAGCATATCGTCGAAGTTCCCGAGCTCCCGCTGCTCATGGCTGATATTGAACAGAATGCGATCCGCCAGGTGGGTCTTGGGGTACCGCTCCAGGATGAACTTATAGGTGTTGATCGCGTTCTCTTTCAGGAAGCGCACCTGGGGAACATGGAGCGCCTTGGACCGTCGCTGCTCACGCTCATAGGCCACCATGTAGTGATACCGGGCCTCCTCGCTCATGAGCTCCGCGAGGCGCATATGAATCTCCGCGAGGTACGGAGCCCCTCGAGACGCGGCGATCACCGCTCGGGTTTCGGCCGCCGCGTTCCGGACTTTGGTGATGCGCATCCTGAGCTTCTCCACGAGAAGCTGATCGCGCGGGACGGGCTTCGGCGCGGCACACGAAAACAGCCAGACACAGGAGGCCAACCAAATGAGTATTGTATTTAGTCGATGCATCGGTCCTCCGCTATCACGACGAGGCCGTCTAACTCGTCTGTCCAGTATTCGCCCTCGAACGGATAGAATACGCGATCGCCGGTGACCGGGACCTTCACGGCGGGCTTCTCCGGCGCCCCGGCGGGTCGCCGTCGGCCGCGCAACATGGAGACGCCCAGCTCGTGGACGATGAGCCGGACCCCTTCCCGCGCGGCCAGGAGCTCCTCGGTGAGCTCCGCCATGTCGGCCCGGAGCAGCTCCGCCTCTCGTGTATTGGCCTCCCGCATCCCCCGATCGTAGAGGTTCTTCAAGAAGGCGTTGAGCTTCGGACTGAACCGTCCCGTCAAGCCTTCAATGATCCCCATCTCGTGCTTCAACCGATCGGAGAAGCGGGTGTTCCCCCGCGAGAACCCCCGCTGTTTGGCGGCCCGCCTGAGGCTGGGGATATCCTCCGCGAGGACCCCCTCGGAGAGGGCCCTCAGGGAGTTGCCGTGTTTTCTCTCGAGCCTCACCGCCGCGGTTCTCGCGGCCCCGAACTGGCAGAGTCGTCTCAGCGCCAGGGCCTCGAGCAGGAAGCGCTCCGGCGCGATATAGCTCCGGTGAACCGGCGCGTCGAACGCCGTCAGCAACCCGAGCGTCTTCCGGGAATCGCCGAGGTAGAAATAGGTCCACGCCATCTCCAGGATGATCTCGGGATCGTTCGGCGCGAGCTTCTTCAACTGCTCGAAGTGGACAAGGGCGTCGTCGTACCGGTGCTCCTCGAACGCCAGGCGGGCGAGGGTCCGCTCGATATTCTTGCTCAACTCATCGTCGACGCCCTTCCATTTCTTCAACGCCTCGAGGCGCTTCTTGGCGGCGAAGAAGTCCCCGTCCGCGACGAGCTGGACCGTCCGAACGTACTCGGCCATGGCCTCGAAGACGCTGTCCACAGGAAGCTTGGCGAAGCGCTCCTCGGCCCATTCGGCCTCCCCCCGACGCGCCAGGTCGAGCCCTTGGTAATAGTCGACGAAGGCCTGGAGATCCTCCGGGAGATCCCCGAACTCCTCGCTCGCGATGAAGCTGGTGACCAACGTATCCTCGTCGTAGACGCCCTGCTTCACGATCCGCTGTATCCCTCGAAGGGCGACCGGCACCAGCTCCATATTGCGCCGGACCTGAGCGATCTGGCGATAGAGCATGCTCGCGGCGAAGTAGAGATCGAGGCCCTCCGCGGCCCGCGCCATCAGTCGGAGGCCCCGGTCGTACCGGGGATCATCCGGGTCCGCGGCGTCCAGGAATATCCACGCCGCCATCATCCCCCGTTCATGCGATTCGTCCTTTACCGCCTCCACCGCGAAATCGAATGCCTCGTCCTTAACCTGCGGAACCGTCCCGGCGCACCCGGTCGCGAGGAGCACGGCGATGCTTAAAAGAACGCGCCTCATTTTCCGTCCCTATGTCCCAGACCTAGACAGACGCTGAGCCCCAACCAGAGCTCGCTCTGTACATCATCCCCGGTAATGAACATATAGTCGCGCACGTCCAGCCGGAAGGAGGCGAACTTGCCCGCGTAGATGCGCATCCCCGCCCCCACGTCAACCACCGCCCGATCGGTGATGGAGAGCCGGCCCCAACCGCCGCCGGCGACGAGGAAGACCTCCGCATAGACCAGGGAGCGATTGATGACGGCCAGCTTCCCGTAGAGCGGTTTCAAAAGAACGCTCGAGGTGGCGAAGAGCCTCACCGTCTCGAACTGGGTGGGCTCCACGTCGTAGTCCTCGAGCTCCTCACGGAGCGCCGTGTCGACGTGATAGGACCAGGTGAATTGCCCGATCTCCCACGCTATCAGATCGTTGAAGTGGACGGTATACGCCCCCGTAAAGGTGAGTCCTTTGGTGAAGGCATCGATCGGCAAGGTGCCGATCGCGACCCCGAACTCGTGAATCATCATGTGTTGTCGGTTCTGAACCGCCAGTGTGCTCAGTCCCTCCTCACCCTCTCCGACTTCAGCAAGAGCCCCGATCGGGAACACCGAGATCGCCAGTAACAACAGGAGCGATACCCTACATATCTTCATCGATGCCTTCCTTTCTCTTCTTCCCCTATGAGCCAACCCGGAACAAGAACGGGAAGGTAATAACCGCCTCCCCGCCCTTCGGCCTTGGAAATTTCCATCTCTTGATCAGACCCGCGATACAATTCGCCACCTGCGGATTCCCCAACGTCGACGACCGCACCCGAACCCCCTTCACCGATCCGGAGGTCGAGACCGTCCAGTCGAAGGCGATCCGGCCGCTCAGGTTCGGTTTCTGCATGAGGGCGCGCTCGTAACAGGCCTGCACCGCGTGGAAGTTCTTGTTGATCACCTTCAACACATCCTCCCGGCTCAAGCTGCCCCCCACCTTCACGCCGGAGGACATCTTGGTGACCTTGCCGCGGACTTTGCCCTTTTTCTTCACCTTGCCCACGGAGGCGATGGCGCTGCCGCCCACCTGGTCGCTGCTCAGCGTCGAGATGATCCCGCCGCCGCCGGACTTCGCGATATTGACATCCTTGCCCGGCAGGCTCGCGATCGCCCCCGCGATACTGAACGAGCTCGTCCCCGGTCCCGCCACCGCGTCGATATTGGAGATGAGATCTTTCAGCTTGTTGCTCTTCCCGGACTTCCCGCTTCCCCGGCTCAGGATGTTGAGCAGATTGTTCACCGCGGTCTTCTGCTCCTGCTGCTCTTTGACCTTCTTGACCTGTCGCCGGCTCACCTTGGGAGCCCGCTCGGCGATGGCCTTGGCGTCCTGCTTTTCAGGGGGCAGATCCTCGGGTTGGATCTCTTCGATCTTCTTCTGCTCCGGCTCCTTGAGCTTCACCTCCGCGTAGACCTCCGCCTCCGGCTCCAGGAAATCGTCGAGGGTGGCGAAGTCGAAGTAACGCAGGGAATAGGCCGCCGCCGCATGGAGCGCCAGCGCGATGAGGACCACGGTGGCGATCATCTTGGGGGACATCGAGAAGAACGGCACCTTCTTCGGCGCGAGCGGGGGTCGATAGACCTCGATTTTGTACTCCCCGCCCTCCCCGGTGAGGTTGGCGGCATCGCCGTCCCGCAACACCATCGACACCATGCCGGTCCCCTCAGAGGGATTGAGCGCCCGTTTTTCACCTTTGACGTAGACAATCCCCGAGATGTGGCGCGCTGTCGAGAGGATGATGTTCTCGACCTCTGCTTTGCCTTTCTTGTCTTCGATGCAGCACTCGACCTCGTCGTACTGATTGGCGTAAAACGATTCCGGTTCCACCCCGAAGGTCTCCACGACGCTGCCGTTCTTCACGCGGATGACATGGGCGGCGCAATAGTTCTCCTTCGGTCCCTCATTGGCTTCCGGTGTCTTCGTGCCTTCGAGGAGCATATTCGCCAAATCGAAAGACTCCGCGAAGGACTCCTCGTCCTCTTCATCATCAGAGAGATAGTAATTCGCTTCCTCGTCCGAGAAATCACCGAGCCCCGCTGATTCAAGGGGCGCGCGCTCGTCCTCCAAGATATCGAAGGGGGGGACAGAGGTCAGGGTATCTTCGTTATCTTCGGCCAGCCCCTGCGGGGCCGAAACCGCCTCCTCCGCTCCTTGTAAAGGCTGCGAGGCGGATACCGGAATCTGCTCATCGGAAATCTCTATGGGAATCGGCGACGGCGCCTCTCCCGATCGTTTTCTGGAGGCGATTGTCTTTCCTACGGCGGGCTGCAGTGGGGGCAACGTTACCGCGGGCCGAGCCTTTTGCTGCGCCGCCGCCTGCTGCGCCGCCGCCTGCTGCGCCGCCGCCTGCTGCGCCGCCGCCCGTTTCGCCGCCGCTTTATGCGCCGCCGCTTGCTGCGCCGCCGCCCGTTTCGCCGCCGCCTGCTCCGCCGCCGCTTGCTGCGCCGCCGCCTGCGCTGCCGCACGTTGCGCCGCGGCCTGCTGCGCCGCCGCCTGCTGCGCCGCCTTCTGTGCCGTGGCCTTCTGCGCCGCCGCCTGCTGCTGCGCGGCCTTCTGCGCCGCCGCCTGCTGCGCCGCCGCCTGCTGCGCCGCCACCTGCTTCGCCTGCCGCGCCTTCAAATGCGCCGCCGCGGCGGCCTGCACATCGGCCTTGGATATCTGCCCCGGAGCCATCGACTCCATCGACTCGACCAAGGTCACCTGAACATTCAACCGGCCTATCTTAATAATATCGTCAGGCGCCGGCACCGCGAAGTCAACCTCTTCACCGTTGAGATAGACCTGCGCCCCCGGCTCGGGAACGAGTATCAACTCCTCGTCCTCGATATACAAAGTCGCGTGTTTCGGGGCGACAGCCGGATCACCGGCGGCACGGATGGTGCACCCCTTGGCAGAACCTATTGTGAACGTGTCAGATCGAACTTTGTATGAGCGGAGGATCTTGTCCCCCCGTAAGAGCTTGACTTTGATCACGCCTCTTCTGCGTTGCGGTTCTGTCAATTTCTGCCTCCCACCGTTAACAAAAGGCTAATAGGTAATCTCTTTCACTGTCGCATCAGATGACTTCGACTTGGATTTCGATTTGTGTTTCTTCCGCTTCGACCTGGATTTCGATTTCCCCCTGGATTCTCCCGCGTCCTTGGATTCCGCTTCTTTGGATTCCCTAAGCTCCCTGGCCTCCTTGGCCTTCTCCGGCGCCTTCTCCGGCTCCGTCGTGACGCCGTTCTCCTTTGCGGCGGCCTCGGCTTCCTTGATCTCCTCGAGGGTCTCCTCCCGTTTCTTCAGCTTTTTCTCCTTCACCACCTCGAAGGAATAGGTCGCCGGCTTCAACGCCCTGGCCCCCAGCACCGGTTCGACAATCCGGCGCCGGTAGCTCTGACGGAGCGGCACCAGCCCCGGCAGCCTTCTGGGGATTCGCTTGAACAGATACACCGCGCCGGATTTCGCGGCCTGCCCTTTCACCAGTCGTTCATCGAACTCCAAGCGTCTGGAGGATCGGAGCGAACCCTCGCTCTCATCCCCCTCCAACCGCTCGGTGATACTCTTGGACTCGCCCTCCGCTCCCGCGGGCTCCTCACCGGCGGCCTCGGCGGCCCCCTCGTCTTGGGAAGTGCCCTCCTCTTCGACGACGGTGTCCGTCGGCGCCGGGTCGTCCTTCTTCTTTTTCTTCCTCGCCTCCGCGTCCTCCGGAAACGCGCTCTGTACCAATAATACCGTCGCCAAGGCTGCGAGTATCGTCTTCATCATGCCCTACTCCTTCACGATAGCGAGCCGAAAACGGAAGAATCCGGCGTGGGCCGCGCTGCGCATCACCAAATGGATGGTCTTGTAAGGAATCCGCTTGTCCGCCTGGATCACCACGACATCCTCTTCGCCCTCTTCCTTCTTCTTGTGGTCCCAGGCGCTCTTGACTCCGGAGGTGACCAGGTCGATCTTGTTCTCCACGATGTCGGCGTCCTTTATCTTCCCGTTACCATCGAGGTCGTATATCTTCTTCCCCTCGACGAAGACCCCCTTCCGGGTGATGGCCATGTTCACCGCGGTTTTGAACGGATTCTTCGCCGAGCTCGCGGGGAGCTTCACATCCGCGTTCAACACGAAGTCCTTGTCCTCGGCCTGGAAGCTCACCATGAGGAAAACGAGAATGATGGTGAACATATCGAGGAGTGACGTCACCTGGAGTGTCAGCTCCTTCTTGTTCTTGCGAATATTGGTGACCGCACCCATGGCTACACCTTCCTCGAGAGCACCACCACCGGAAACAGCGGAATCTTGAGCTCGTCCGCCGTCCCCGGGCTGAAAGTGATCTCCCTCGCCGCGTCCAAAATCTGAACGATCTGCTGATACTCGACTTCGTCCTGAGGGAGCACTATCACCGTATCGCTGTTTTCGTACCGGAGCTTTATCTCATGCAACGCCTTGCCCAGGATTTCGAGGTCGAAGCCGTCCTTCCCCTTGGGCAGGCTGAAGGCCAGGCTCGCCAGGGTGGCCTCATCGAGAACGGCATTGGACGCGCTGATCTGGATGGTGTCTTTTTCGATCATCAGATTAACCGTGACGGATTTTGTGTCCGCCGCAATGTCGGACGCGGCATCCGTCTGAGACGGCAGGGACGTGGCGATGACCCCGATGTGCATGAACGCGGCCGCCAGCAACAGAAAGGGAATCAGCACCACGAACAGGTTCATCACCGGGATGAGATTGACGTCAACCTCTTTTCGCACGACGCGATAGCGATCAAACATGGGACATCAATCCTTTACGCCCTTGAGCCTCCCCGCGAGGGCTACCAGGAGGGCCGTCGCCCCCTCTTCGAGTTGAATCAGCAACCGCTCGATCCGACCGGAAATGATCTGATGAGCGAAGAGGATCGGAACCGCCACGATGAGGCCGAAGGCGGTGGTATACATCGCGACGGAAATACCCTCCGCCAGGACCTTCTGCCTCGCGGTCGCGCTGGCGGCGCTCACGCCTTCGAACGCCATGATGAGGCCGAAGATCGTTCCGAGCAGCCCGAGCAGGGTCGCGGTGTTGCCGAGGAGTCCCAGAAACCCGACGCCCCGCTGGATTCCCGGGAGCGCCTTCAACATCTCCTCCTCCATGGCACGTTCGATCTCCTTCTCCCGCCGGTTGGACTTCGAGAGGCCCGCTTTGACAATCTTGGGGAGGGGATGTTTTGTACGGATATTGCACGTTTCGATAGCCCTGGAGTAGTCACGGGACTCAACGGATCGGATCACCTGTCCCATGAAGTTGGGTACGTTGAGCTTTGATCGTATAAAGAGAGTAATTATCCGATCCACCACAATAGCGAACGCGACAACAGAGACCCCGAGGAGCACATACATCATCCATCCGCCACTGTTCAACGTGTCTAAAACCTGCATCTTGGCTTGCCTCCTTATGGCTTCATTTCAAAAACAGCGCACTCAAAACCGCTGCATATATTTCACCGAGGGCTCGATTCTACACTAATAATGAATTCAATGGAACGTAATGCATCTATTTCTGCCAAAGCTATCTTAGAGGCCACCGCGAAGTCAAACGAGTGGCGCTCCATACGAACAGTCACATCCTTCACCCCTTGAGAGGTCAACCACTCCATCGCGATCGACGGGACCACGAAACAACCGTCATCCTCCAAAAAGAAACACCGTATCCGGTTCGGCGGAAGGCCGACGGCCGCCGCCTCGGTCGTCAATTTGATTTCGAGAAACGAGGCGTCGGAAGGGACCCAACCGACCGTCAGAGAGCCGTCCTCATTGGCCTCGACCCCCGTCATCTCGACGCGCTGCGGGACGACGATGCTGGACTCGAAACCGGGGAATGAGGTCTCGCCGCCGCCGGAGCTCACCGTAATCGCGACCGTCTCCCCCCCCTTCGGAGAGAAGATGGTGTCCTCCATCAGGGGAGGGATCCTTCCCTCCTCATCAGGGGCGAGCCGCTTCTCGCCGAGGACGGCGCTCTGAAAGGCGACGTCGTCCACGCTCATCAGCGCCAACCCCTCCGATTCATCCGGATCACCGATTCGCGCGACACAGGACGGACCGAAGGCCAGGACCGGGGTGGTGTCCTCCACCAGGTTCGACACATCGGCGAAGATGGCTCTGAGCATGCAGTCCACATCCTGAGTGCCGTCCGGGTGTACGACCGCCAGCTCGTCCAGGGTTAGGGAGGCCACCTGATCCGGTTCGTCGTCCACGCCGGAAGGGGCCCGGATGACCAGCTGGCTCGCGTCTTCACACGGATCGGCGGGGGGCGGCTCGTCGTCGGCCTTACACCCCATTCCACAGAAAGAGCAAGCGGCTGTAAGCATGATCATCTGGACCTCAATATCCAATCGATGAAAACTCCTCATCACTCAATTCCAGCACAACGTCACTGGGAGTCCGGCCGCTACCGTCATGATAGGTCACCGGAATGTGCGCCACCCGGAATAATCCCGGCAACGTGAGCCGCCCCTTCGGCGCCTCGGCGAAATAGATGAAGACATCGTTCAACCCGCCTCGCGGTTCCGGGTTCAGGGTCTCCGCCAGTCGAATGTTGCGAACCGTAAACGACAGGCAATGCCGCTCCGCCAGCTGGGCCAGGAGCGCCTCCTCCTGTGCGGTCGGCGGCAGAAAATCCGGGTGGACCTCTACAGAGATCCAGCGCTCCGGGAGATCCGGATCGTCCTGCGACGACTCCAGCGTGAACTGTCCCCCCTGGGATACCCTGACCGCCTTCCCCGGCATGGCGTCGGCGGCGTCCTGCCAGCTGAGCCGCGGCGGGTTGGTCAGGTACCGAAGGGTCCCCACCCCCCCCGTGGTGTGCTCCCCGGCGCTGAGCATCGTCACCCCCTGAATCCGCTGCGGCTTGGAGATCGTCGGCTCGCTGACGATCCCCTCGTCCGACACGTCGTATCGGTAGGCGTTTCCGAGATGCAGCGCCATATCACTGGATCGGGGATCGGTGTGATTGATGGCCTCTTCGCCGTTCACCGCCCCGTCACCGTCTGAATCCGACAGGGTATCCGGCCGGAGATAGTCCGTCCCGAGGACGAGCTCCACCCAATCGATCAGGCCGTCGCCGTCCGTGTCCGGCAGCGTCGGCTCGGTGCCGACCAGCAGCTCTTCACAGGAGTTCAGGTGATCCCTGTCCTCATCCGTATAGGGGGGATCGCCGAGCTCCGCGCAAATCGGCAGATTCTCCTCGGGCTGCGTCGGGTTGTGGGAGATGAGCGTCTCGACGAAGTCACCGATCTGATCCCCATCCGAGTCTTTGACGAGCGGGTTCGTGCCCAGCTGTCGCTCGACCTTGTCCCCGAGCCCGTCACCGTCGCTGTCCACCACCGGGACGCTGACGTTCTGACGATCCCCCGGCTTCCGGTTCGGCAGCACGCTCATGTTGGTGACCAGCAGCGACTTCGCCTCGAAAAGGGCTGAGAGGCGGGTCAACCCGATGCGCTGCAAGGTGATGCCGTCGGGCGAGTTGAAGCGCTCGAAGCGCCCCGCGCCGACGAAGGCCATCTCCTGCAGCATCGCCTCGAGGGTGTTGAGCTGCTCGGCCTCGGCCTCCCTGTTGTCCGACGCCGCCAGGTGCATGACGTGGAAGCTGAAGGAAGAGGCCCCCTGCGATTCCACCTTGTCCCGAAGCGCGGTCACCTCCTCCCTGAGCGTGGTCTGCGTGCAGTCCATGGAGAGCTCACAGTTCTCGCAGTCGCAGGCGTCGTCGTCACAATCGCAACAATCATATGAGCAGTTGAGGGGATCGGGGGGACCGGCCGCCATCAAGACGATGGCGTACTGGGTGCGGCTCCTCTCGCCGGGGGTCAGCTGGGTCAAATCCCCCTCGATAACCGATTCGGTGAGCTCGAGCGCCGTGGAGTAGTCCCGGCACTTCTCGGCGACGCACTCCTGGGGCAGATCCAGCATGGCCACCGCGTTCTCGAGCTCCCCCGGATTGCGTGTGAAGTATCCCTCCTCCGGCGCGAGCAGTCGCGCCCTCCCGGCGAACCCGATCACCGCGAACGAGAAGGCGTCGTTCCCGCCGTGGATCGCCAGGGAATCCCGGAGCGCCTTCAAGCGGAGGCGCTCCGAATCGAAGGTGTAGACGGGGCCGAGGGCGGTGTCCACCAGGAAGACCACCCGGACCGGGAACCCCTTGTCCTTCGGATCATCCGTGCAGACCCTCCCGGTGACCGCCAGCCGGTCCGGCGCGGTGTTGTCGACCCCGCGTTTGTAGAGCGACACGTCAGTGCAGCCGACGATCAACAGGCAGAGCATCGAGCGCACCAGCCATCTGAAATCTGAACCTTTTTGTTTCACGGCTTATCCTTTAATGCATCGACAAACGGCTAAATGCCTTCGACCACTTCCAAGTCGGCGGAGAATCCACCTCGCAGATTCTGCAGGCTGCCGGTCGGTGTCACGAATTTCGCATTGAAGGATCCGACCACCTCGCTCCCCTTCTTCCCGGAATAGGAATCCAGCGTGAGCTCCCCGGACTCCAGCTCCGGCAAGGCTCCGAAATTTCCATCCCTGTAGACCGCGCCGTACCGCATGAGGTTGTAGGTCTTGCCCTTGGCGAGCTGCACCTGGTTGCTGTTGAGCTCGATGCCCAGAGCGGTGTTCCCCTCGGTGGACTCGCTGGTATACTCCACCGCAAAGCGGCCCTCGAGGAGGAGGACCCGAACATCGTCATATTTGATGTTGTAGTTCTTGACCACGCTCCCTTTCAGATAGACATCCCCCTGGTCATCGCAGCTCAGATGGGTGGCCAACAGCGCCAACAGTCCCCCCCTGCACAGCCAGACGATAAACCTTTTCATTTCACACCCTCTATTTTTTTGTCCGCGACGTAGAGTGACAGATGCCGCTCCCCCATATCCTCCAGGTTACACAAGTAGGCGATGTGCGCGGTGCCGTCGCTCGTAAAGGCGAGCGCGGAGTAGATCCCGCACTCGCCCGCCTGATCCCCGTCGTCCACGACTTCGTACGACCAGGTCCCGGCGTGCTTGATGGCGAACACCAGCCCGTCATCGTTCGAGTTGCAGTTCTCGTCTACAGCCAGTCTCCGGCATCGGTAGTAGGCGAGCGCGAGGTCGCCGTTCGGCGAGAACGCCATGCTGACGTATTTCCCCTCGTCGAGGCCATTCTGTCCGACGTACTCGATATTCCAGGCCTCCGAATCGGTGAACCGTTCGTCGTCCACCAGGCGGACGATTTTCACCTGGTTCTTGTTCTCGGCGTACATCGCGGCGACAGGCTCGTCGTACTCCGGATCCAGCACGGCGGCGATGGGCCCCTGGATGGTGCCGTTGTGGATCCGCACCCGCTCCCACTCGCCGGCGTCGTTCCGCCGGGAGGCCCAGACCCCCTGATACTCGCCGGCCTGCGGGGTGGAGTAGAACGCGATGGGCCGGTTGGCGGCGTCGAAGATGAGCGCGTTGTACTCACCGGCGCCGGCCCCCTGATCGACGAGCTCGTGGGTCCATCCGCCCCCCTGCCGCCAGGCGAACTCGGCGTCGTTCCGGTTCTCGCCGTGCCTCAGGAAGTGAACGTCCTGGTAGACCATCGCCGGCTCCCCGTCCGCGTCGAACGCCAGGCCGGGCCAGAATCCCACGAGGTAGCCGTTCTGGCTCTCGGGGAACTCCGAGGGCGAGTCCCCGCTCTCGGTCCCCGCCGCCTCCTGGGTCCAGGCGCCGCCCTGCCGGGTCGCCAGGTAGGCGTCGCCGGAGAGGCACATGTCCCCCGCCGGATCGGGCTCGCCGCCGGCATAGGCCACCATGAGGGTGTCCGGATCGCTATAGCCCACCCGGACCCCGCGGGTGCCGTTGTTGTAGAGGGGGCTGTCGGCAATATCCAGGGACCAGTCGCCCCCGGAGGCCTTCGTCGCCACCCGGATATCGTAGCGCTCCCGCGTGGGATAGGGCGGAAGCGCGTCAATCCCGTCGCACTCCCCGTCCGCGGTCAGGGGCAGGAAATAGGCCACAGAGAGCTCGTCCGTCCCGCTGACCGCCATCTGGACGTAAGCCTGCTCGGAGACGTCCCCCTCCCCCGGCATATCGGCGATGTTCCATGGTGTTGTCGGGTCCCCCGGCGGATCGCCGGTATCCGGAAACTCGACATCTGTATCCTTCTCTCCGGAGTCCTCCCCGCATCCGGGGAAACAGAACACCAAAGATACCAGGAAGAGCGCTCGGCTACTCATCCGGTATGAAGCACCCGTAGTCATCGGTTGTGCAGGGCGGCACCGAGCATCCGTCCGCGATTTTTTCGATACAGAAACGGTATGGTTGATTTTTGTCGGCATCCCAAGTCCCGCCATTAGGGTTCTCCTCCGAAATCCATGTGGTGTCTCTGACTACAAAATTATACTCCCCATGCATGTTATGGGCAAAGAAACACTCATCGCTTCCGGTCAACCCCCCGTAAACATTATTGATCTCCGGGTTGTTTCCCCCGGTGTCCGACGGCGTCGTGAACTCGACCCACGGCGTGCCGTCGCGGGTCGTTATCGGCAGGAAATCCACCCGGCCGCCGCCCAGATCGAGGTGGACCGCCATCATGCAATCCGCCTCCGGGCACGGATGGGCATAGGAGTACCAGTCCTGATCGAATGTGTAGGAGATAACCCCCGACTCCCATGCGGCGCCTCCGTCACAACAATCAGCGCCGCCGGCTACCGGACAGTCGTGCACAGGGATCTCGATGGCGTATTCCTGATGCTGCCACGTCTCATCCCATTCCTGGGTGGGCGGCACCCCGGAGTACGCATCGGAGGGCTCCCGGGGGTCCGGCTCGAGGGCGACCCGGACGGTCAAATCGTATTCGTTCGAGGCGGTGTAGGCGTCATCGTGATAATCCGACACCACGACATACACCGTCGAGATGTCGATCAGGGGAGCGGAGAGGATGACGTTCCGCGGGTCGGTGTCGATCGCCGTGAGGGATGTCAACACCGCGCCGCAGTTGCCGTCGATACACCGGCCGGCGCCGGCGCAATACCCCGAATTGTCGCAGGAGCTCCCCAACATGGCGCAGTCGATGTCCTCCATGCAGGTGGTCGACAGCGTCTCGCACTCGGCGTCCGCGCTGCAGGGCTCCCCCGGGACCCCGTACATGAATCGGACGCTGGCCTGCATATCCTCCGGCATGCGGGAGGAGAAGTGCACCTCGGCCTCGACCACCCCGCGATTCCCCCCCTCGAAATCGACCCGGTACCAATCCACATCCCCGATGGAAGCGACGTACCCGCTCGCGCTCCTCTCGACCCAATCGTCGCCCAGCGGGAGCGGTGCTCCGCCGGTCAGATCGGTGGCGTCCGCCGGCTCGTCATTCCCCTCGTTCGCGTCGGGATCCGCGGACACCGCCAAGGTCAGCGTATAGGCGACCGCGCTGTCGCTCTTGAGCTTGTCGACATCCGATACAATCAGGTAATAGTCGCCGGCGGCGCCGAGGGACTCCACGAAGTGCATCGCGGTGTCCTCGCTCATCCCCGCCATGTTCGACCGTTCGATGATGACATTCCCGCTGGCGTCCTCGATCCGGTAGGTGGGAACGATACCGGCAGCGGGCATCTGGAAGTCGACCGTCAACAGCCCCGTGCTGTTCGACTGAACCCGATACCAGTCCTCATCCCCTCGGTAGGAGATATACCCTTCGACGGTGCCGGATCCCGCCGCTGCCTGTCCGGCGGAGTCGTTGGGCTCGTTCGCGTCCTTGTCCTTGCCGCTGGTAACGGTCAGGGAGTAGGGGTGCCAGACATCCATGCCGTCCCCCTGGTCCTTGACCACAATCGTATAGTCCCCCGGCTGGAGGCCATAGGTAATCGTGAGGGGCACCTGATCCTTCGCGGATTCACTGCTCTCCGGCGAGACGGCGACCTCCTCCTGCGCCCCCGTCCAAATTGTATAGGTCGGCGTGATGCTCCCGAAATCGGCGATCGTCAATGCCACCGTCACCAGGCTCATCCCGTCGGGAACGGAGAACGAATACCAGTCCTGATCGTCGTTGGGGCAGATGAACCCCTCGACCGGTGTCGCCTCGCCGAGCACCGCCGCGCGCGCCACCTCATCGTTGTCGTCCCAAGGACACGGTCCCTCCGTGCTGTTCTCTGTTTCGTTCACCCCCTCCGGCTCGTCCTCTTTCTGACACCCGTTCAGCCCGAGGGGCGTCACAAGCAACAACCACAGCACATTCCGTCGCAATCGGCTCTTCCTCATCGTCTTCCTCCAGGCGGGATGCAGTGCTTCACCGGATCGAAATCGGGGAGCTCCACGAAATCCTTGTTGGTCACACTCACTTTTCCAGAGGGCGGATACTTGTAGTTGCCCTCGTAGACGAAATCGGCCTCCACACAGGCCACCCGATACCGCGCGTAGCTCTCGGGATCATCGAAGGGGACCTCCCCCGCGAACACTAGGATGCGGTTCTTCCCGGTGTATCCCTGGCCGGCGGGGCCGAGCTGGAAGTCTACGGAATCGTCCTCGGGCAGCACCTCCGTCAATGAGATGTTGGAGACATTGAAGTCATAACAGGTCCGACCGTTGCTCACCTGCTCGGACTCGACGATCTTGTACCGATACGCCTGAGAGGAGCGTCCCAAAGAATCGGAGTTGGGATCCGTGGCGGTCTTGACCTCGATGCCGTTGGTCACCGCGTCCCAGTCCAGATCGTCCTCGACATCATAAATGTCGGGGCTCGTCCCGAAGCGGACCTCCAGGAAATCGACCAGGCCGTCCCCGTCGCTGTCCGCGCCGGTGCGGTTCGTGCCGGAGTACAGCTCCTCGCAATCGTGGAGGCCGTCACCGTCAGAGTCCGTGTAGTTGGAGGGATCGCATATACCGTTTTCGTCGATGTCGATACAATCGCAGAGCCCGTCGCCGTCGGCATCGTTACAATCGCAGATCCCGTCATCGTTGGCGTCCTCGCAGCAGGAGCTCTCCTCTCCCGAGGGACAGTCACAGAAACCGTCCTCCTCGTCAGGGCATACATCACAGAGCCTATCGCTGTCGGCGTCCACGCAGCAGACCTGTTCCGTTTGGAGATCTCCTGCGAGATCTATCTGCAAGCGGACCGGGCAGTCGCAGTCACCGTCCTCGTCCTCATCCACACAGGTATCCGGTACAAAACAGGGACAATCCGCCGGATCGATGGGGTCCAACCCGGAGGTTTTGAATCGATACTCGACACCATCCCTACAGCCGTCTCCGTCCGAGTCGGGATCATAGGGGTTGCTCGCTGTCTCGATTTCGAGCAGATCGCTCAAGCCATCCCCGTCCGAATCCGGCAGGATCAGGTCCGCTTGCACCTTGGCGTTGAGGTTCTGCGCCACCACCGAGTTGATGGTGAAGACCCGCTTCAGCGCCGTGAGGTCGACGTAGACAAAGTTCAGCTCGCCTCCGGAGGCGAAAGAGCGATATGACCCGCCCCCCTCCTCCGCCATCGCCTTCAGAAGATCCTCCGCCTCCAGATCGACCTGTGGGCTGCCGGTCTCGATGAGCCCTGTGTTCACGGTGATTCGTCCGACGTGGAAAACCCTTCCGAGCTCCATGAGAGCCGTCACCCCCTCGACGATGTTCTGCTTGCTGTTCTCTCGCGTCTCCTCGCTCTGATCGTCGGGGATACCGTCAGTAATCATGATGACGTGATAGGTCGAGAGGGCGAGGGACTCCTGCGTGTTCGACATGAGCTCCATCCGGATCTCGGCATAAGCCTCCGAGAGGGCGCGGATATAGTTGGTGGTGCGATCCGTCTCCCTCAAGAGACGCACCCGCTCGCGAACATAGTCCAGGTCACTCGTGAAATAACTGGTGTAGGTGCCGTCATCCGCGATCTCGGGGGTCGCGGGGGTCGCCTCGGAGGAGAACCGCACGATGGAGACCTTCACGTCCCCCTCCCCCGCGAGCAGCGCCTCCGCGGTCTGCAGCACCGCCCGTTCCTTTCCGGTGTCGCCGGTCGTGGGATCGATGGGATCGTTGATCTCCATACTCTCCGAACAGTCGACGAGAAACAGGACGCGCACCGGAAAGACCAGGTCCTCGGGATCCTGGGTGCACACGTCGCCCGAAATAGCCAGCTTGTTGTCCACCTCCTGCGGCGGCGGCGGCGGTAACCCCTCGAGCGCGACATCGGTACACGAGAGGATCAGACCTATGCTCGCGGCGGGTACCAGCGCGAGCAACCCGAAGACCCAGTGGCTTCTTCTCACGGCATGCCTCCATCGGGCATTGAGTTGGGATCCGCACCGGCCGGAAGGCAGTGTTGCTCGGGATCGAAGAGGGCGAGATCCACGAAGCGTTCGGCGGGCAGATTTCGGATCATCCCGCTCGCGGGATTCTTGTATGTCTCACCCAGGTATCGAGCCTCCACACAGGCCACGTGGTACATCCCCCGTGTCCCGGCGCTGTTGATCGGCTCCTCTCCGGCATAGATGTAGATGCGATTGGTGCCCTTCGGGCTCTCCTCGTCCGGCAGGTTCATCGTCGGTACGAGCGTGATGTTCTGAATTTTGAAGTCATAACATTGCGTCTCCTGGGGGCCGACGCTTCCCTGCTTCACGCTGTAGATGATTTTGTTGACCAACATGCTCTCCTCATCCAACACGAGGGGGTTGGTGCCCGCGCGCACCTCATCACCGGATCGGATATTGTCGAAATCGTGGTCCACCAAAGTATCACGCGTCGTCGGGTCCAGGCCCAGCCGGAACTCCACCCCGTCCGGCATCCTGTCGCCGTCGGAATCGACGAGGAACTCGTCCGTCTTCAGGAACTGCTCCTCACAATCCCGCAACCCGTCTCCGTCGCTGTCCTGTGTCCCGCTGCACCCGATGGAGGGGGTCTCGGGATCGAGGGGATCGAACCCCTTCTTCGCGTACTCCTGCTCCAACAGGTCGCTGAAATGGTCACCATCCGAGTCGTCCGTCAGCCGCGTCAACCCCGCCTCGAACTCCCGCTGATCATCCAGGCCGTCCCGATCGGAGTCGGGCAGGACGCCGGTCTCCCCCGGCACCACGTTCATGTTGATGGCCAGAAATGATTTCATATCGTAACGAGCCTGCAGCGATTCGTAGTCAAAGTCTAAAAAGTCTATCTCCTCGGTGGTGTTGACATCGCGGAAGGTCCCGAGGCCCTCGTCGGCCATCGCTCGAAGCAGTGGCTCCGCCTCATCCCGTACGTAACCAAACTGCGCGACATCTCCGCATGCGGCCTGGACCGCCGCGTCCGGCGCAAACAGGAAGATGGTGTGGAACTGCATCTCGCCGGCGCCGTAGAACTCGCCGAGGAATACAATATCCCGAACCTTCTGTACAATTTGGGGGATCTGATTGTACTCGGGACATTGTGAGTACATATCCACATAGAACCCATCCTCGATTTCCTCCGTTGTATTGCAGACGCCGTAGAGGGAATCCGGTTCTACGTCACCGTCATCACATCCAGGTTCGCAGCGAGGCTCGGGAATACCATCGCTCAAAAACAGAACGATATACTTGGTACGGGCGACCTCCGCAGTGCCTGAAGCGATCATGTCCTGCTCCAAAACACGAAGCACGGTGGAGAGTGATCCCTGGTAATCCGTCGCCGGACCATCCCCCCCCTCGTCGGGCGCCAGCGCGGCGGCGGCGTCGCTCCAGTTGGGAGAGAATTCCGAAATCCGGCTCCAGGAAGCGAACCCGATGACGCCGAACTCCACGTTGGGCAGCGCGTCCAACTCGCGGCCCGCCTGGTTCAACGCCACCAGCCGATTCCCGCTGGGATCCGTACACTGCAGCGAGGCCGATTGATCCATAACGATCAACAGCTTCACAGGGAATGACACCTCGTCCGCCGGGCTCGTGCAGAATTCCCCCGAGATCTCGAGCTTGTCGTCGTAGTACGTGATCTCTTCGGGCATGGGTTGCAGCCCCGCATCGGTGCAGGATTGCAAGCACATGGCTGTCCAGAATATGGACTGCCAACGCAGAAATACTTTCTGTTGGGTTATCATCTTATTCTCCAACGAACACCCTCGTTCCTCGTACAGGCAGTCTGAAAAAATACTCTAGGAGTAAGGGTAATCAATGAGGGTATGATTGACAAGTCCATTATGACGTTTGGACGGTTATGTGGCAAAGGGCAGAAACACCTCAAAAGCTACCTTGCGTGATGCAGGTTAGCGGCGTCTCAGGAACATGCCGAGGGCCAGCAGGAGCAGCGGGATGACGGCGCTCCACTTTCCGCTTCGTCCCACCGGCACCACCGAGCAACCGCCCGACCCCACCGCGTCGCCGGACACCTGTACCGACGCATATGTCTCCGCCTTCACCTCCTCCGT
>JBNLED010000027.1:0-9944 GCA_050304755.1 Polyangia bacterium
GTCCCCACCAGTCACTTCGGCGCCAACCTCTGGAGCGGGCATCCGGAGGGGATCGAGGCGGACGCGACCGGCCTCAAGACCGCGGTCAACCTGGGCATCAACGTCGCGCGCCACGCCAAGCGGTAGCCGAAGCCCTCTCCACAGAAGAATCAAGAGCCCCGGCGCCGGCGGTTGCCCCCGGTTCCATGGGGGAAACTCCCCTGAAACCGGATACTCTGGAGTTGAGGTGCGTCATGGGTTACTATTTTTACAAACGGGAATAAACCACTTAATGGAACCAGCGGGGTCGTGATGCAACATAGGTTTGTTAACAGGATGTGGCTCGTGGTCGCGGTGTGGATGATCACCGGATGCAAGGGCGGCGGGGCGCCGGGAGGCACCGACACCAACACCGGAGGCGATACCGGAACAGGCGCGAGCGCCGACGGGGACACGGACACCGACGCCGATTCGGACACCGACAGTGATGCGGATGGGGACACGGACACGGACGGCGATGCGGATGCCGACACGGACGCCGACGGAGACGCGGATGCCGACACGGGCGCCGACGCGGATGCCGACACGGACACTGACGGGGATGCAGACGGGGACGGGGATACCGATACCGATTCGGATGCGGATGCCGACACGGACGCCGACGCGGATGCCGACACGGACAGCGACGGCGATGCGGATGGGGATTCGGACACCGACGGGGATTCCGACACCGATGCGGACACCGACACCGCCTCTCTCCCCGACGGGCTCCGCCTGCTCAAGGATATCGCCACGACCCCCACTTCGGACTCGGTGCCCTTCCTCCTCGCCGTCATAGACGAAGTGATCTACTTCGTCGCGAAGACGCCCCTTCACGGAAGGGAGCTGTGGCGGACCGACGGCACCGACGGGGGGACCCGGATGGTCAAGGATATCAACCTTTGGGGCGACGCGGAGATCGTTGCCTGGGACTACGCGGTGGCCGGGGGCGCGCTCTACTTCGCGGCCGATGACGGGGTTCACGGAAGCGAGGTCTGGAAGAGCGACGGCACCGAGGGAGGCACTGTAATGGTTCGCGACCTCCAGGCGGCGAACGAGGTGTTTCCGCCGGGAGCCCTCACCGGCCTCGGTGATAGGGTGCTGTTCTCCATCGGAAACCAGGAGGGCCAGGGGACGCTCTGGGTCACCGACGGCACCGAGGCCGGCACCCGCGAGATCTCGGACGTCGCGGCGGACCCCTACACCTTGATGAGCGTCATCGGCGATCTCGCGTACTACACCGCCGCCGGCCAACTCATGGTCACCGACGGCACCGAGACCGGTACGAGGCAGCTCAACTCGGCCAGGGTCTCGAACACGGGGAACCTGACCCCGCTCGGCGACCGCCTCCTCTTCACCACGGAGGACGGGGTCAACGGCTGCGAGCTCTGGCGCTCGGACGGCACAGAGGAAGGCACCGTGCTGGTGAGGGATATCAACCCCGACGGGGACGCGCTGAGCTGCCGCAACCTACGGATGAGAACCGCCGGGAGTGAGGCGTTCTTCGTGGCGGACGACGGGGTCAACGGTGAGGCCCTCTGGAAGAGCGACGGCACCGAGGCGGGCACGGTGATGGTCGCGGATACCGCCCCGGACACGACGAGAGCGGCGATTACAATGCTCACCGGGCTCGGCGATCTCAGCTTCTTCTTCGGCCGGGACCAGCTGTGGCGGAGTGACGGCACCGAGGCGGGGACCTTCGCCGTAGCCCCGCTGGCGCAGGGAGACGACGAGCTCGAACCCTACCCGGTGGCGGCCTGCGGGGACGCCGTGTACATCGGCGGCACCAACCACCTCTTCAAGACCGACGGCACCGTGGGCGGGCTGGTCTCCGTCAAGACCTTCACGGGGCCGAAGACTTACGATCGATATTTCAGCAGCGAAGACACCGCGTGCGTCGACGGCATCGTCTATTTCAGCGCCTCGCAAGACGGGTTCGGCTACGAGCTGTGGCAAAGCGACGGCACCGAGGAAGGGACCAGGCTCGTCAGCGACGTCAACACGGCCACCTCGCCGTCCTCCCCGCGTCAGCTCATCCTCGCGGGGGATACCCTCTTCTTCACCGCCCACACCCCGCCCACGGGCCGGGAGCTGTGGCGGACCGACGGCACCGAGGAAGGCACCAGGCTCGTCACGGAGATCCGCGCCGGGACGGAGGAGCCGGTCTTCTACGACCCGACGCCGGTGGGGGATCGGCTCTTCTTCTTCGGGAGCGTCGCGGCGAACGAATGGGCGCTCATCACCACCGATGGAACGGCGGCGGGCACCACCCAGGTCGAGTATGTCTACCCGGAGCGCAACAGCCGCTTCACCTATACGCACCCCACCGAGAACCGGCTGTTCTTCTGCGGAGACGGGACCCTCGGCCAGGGACTTTGGGTCAGCGACGGCACCGGGGCCGGCACCGCGCTGTTGAGAGAGGTCCCGGAGGACGGCGCCTATCCCGTCCCCATCGGGATCTTCGGCGAGACGTTCTTTTTCCTCGGGGACGAGCTCAGAAATACCTTCTGGCGGAGCGACGGTACGCCGGAGGGGACCGTGGAGATCGCGGCCGTCGAGGGCGCCGTCACCACCGGCACCTCCCCCCCCGGCGGTGTCTTCGCGCTGAACGGCGCGTTCTACTTCATCGTGGTCAACGGCGAGGGATACGGCGATACGCTGTGGAAGCTCGAGGGGGACACCGGCGCGGTGTCCCCGATCAAGGGGCTGAACGAGACCCACGTTGGGGGCGACTTCCTGTTCGCCGCTGTCGGGGATACGCTGCTCATCTACAACTGCGAGCGGCTGTGGCGCTCGGACGGCACGGAGCCCGGCACCCTTCTCTTGTTGGAAATCGAGGCGCCGAAGGCGCGATGCGGGATGGTGTCCACCGACGACTACGTCTTCGTTGACTCGGAGGACGCGCTGTGGAAGAGCGACGGCACCGAAGCCGGCACGGCCCTCGTCACCCCGGTGATCGTCGAGAAGTTCTATCATGGGCTCTTCGGCCGGGCGCTCTTCCTCGGCTCCGAGGACGGGGAGACCCTCGGGTTGTGGAGCACGGACGGCACCGGGGTCGGTACGTACGAGGCGTCCCCGGTGCCACTTCTGGGCGACGGGGCGACCCCCGAGAAGATGGTGAGGGTGGGCGACCTGCTCTACTACATCGCGGACGACGGGGTGAGCGGCGTCGAGCTGTGGCGAAGCGACGGCACCGCGGAGGGCACGAGCCTCGTCGCGGATATCATGCCGGGCCCGGCGAGCAGCAATCCGGACAACCTCTTCGACATGAACGGCGCCCTGGTGTTCACGGCCGCCGACCCGACGCACGACATCGAGCCGTGGATCCTCGAGGACTGACCGCGCCGCGAGGCCCGGCCGCGATGATTGAGGGGGCGCCGCGCTACGGCTGCTCCCCGCGCGGCAGGCGGAGGGCGCTGACAAACGGGCTCGCCGGGACATCCGCGATTCGTTCACCGGCAAACCGGCAGGCCACGGCGTCCTTCTTGAACGCCAGGGCGTTGCGGTGGATGAGGTCCCCGCCGGGCTCTCCGAAGTAGATAGTGAAGCGATCGTAGTCCGGGTAAGTGCCGTGCTCGTCGTCCACGCCCCCGAGCATCCAGAACAGGGCCGCGGCGGCGCCCCCCTGCCGGAGGAGGTTGTGGTAATTGGTGTACGCGGTCTCCCGGCGCTTCCAGCCCGAGATCACCTCGAAGGTCGACGGGTTCCGCGCCACCGCGACGGCGTACTCCTCCAGCATCACGGGCTTGCCGATCCGACGGGCCACATCGAGGTGATCCCGAATCCAGTCGTAGCCAAACTCGATGTCGGTCTGCCAGTGGTCCGGGTAGAGATGGAAGGTGGCGTAGTCGATGTGCTCCACGGCCGAGAGGGCCTCGTGGTCTACCCCCTCGTGCCCGCTGTGGGTCCAGTGGGGATCCGCGTCATCGAGGAACCCCTCATCCCCCACCCCCACCATGTGGTTGGGGTCGAGGGACTTCAGGTGGCGGCTCATCTCGTCCACCCAGGTCGCTATCGTCGTTTTGTCCCACCCCTCCGGGCTGTCGAACGCCGCGTCGTTCCGGCACCGGGGCTCGTTGGCCAGCTCCCAGGCGAAGATGGTGGGATCGTCCCGGTACACCACGCCGCTGATGCTGTTCTCGCGGAGGACGATCGTTTCGAGCCACTCCTTGTAGGCCGCCCTGATGGCCTCATCCGTGTAGAACTCGTGGTGGTACCGGGCGCCGTACCAAACGATGTACTGATCCATGCCGCCGAAGTCCCGCCAGTTGTTGGTGAGCACGATGAGGAGCTTGAGGCCCCGGGTCCGGGCGGCGTGGAGCACGTAGTCGAGGCGGGGCATGCCGTCCTCCCCCTCGTTGACCACCGGCCGGCCCTGCGCCGGATCCCAATACCTGAAGTAGACGCCGTCCTTGGCGCCGAGGGGATCGTCCCGGTTGTCCACCGCCGGCACCGCGCGATCCAGGGAACCGATATCGAGGAACCCCCAAATGCGGATGACGTCGAGCCCGAGCTGGACGGCCCGGTCCAGGACATCGTCCACCATCCGGCGGGATTTGTAGGTGAGGTAGTAGTTGTTGGTCCCGGCGAAGCAGTAGGGTTTCCCGTCGAGGGCAAAGGAGGGCGGCGGATCCGGGCTCGGTGGGACCTCCAGGAGGGGTGGAGCGGCGGGGGCTTCCTGCGCCGCGGCGGTCGTCGTCGCGGACGCGCCGGTCCGGGGCTCCAAGCGGACCTGCCGGTGGCATCCCGCGGTTCCGAGAAGGAGCGCAGCGCCCGTGATTGCCAGCGTTCTCGACGCGAAACCTCCGATTCTCATTCGCATTCCCATTCCTGTTCTTCCCCCTTCGAGCAGGTATGCAACGGCGGGGGACAGATTGCAACCCGCCACATGTCCGTTGCCCAATCCCCCCTCGAAACAGAAGGCGACGGCGGTTGACATCCCCCCCTTTTTTCAGGATGATCTCCGGTATCGGAGGAAACCATCCATGAGACCGCTCGAGAAACTGCTCTTTGGGAGTGTGGCCGTCCTCTTCTTGACGACGATGATCGCCTGCGGTGAGAAAGCGGACGGGACGCCCGCCGATACCGCCGCGATCCCGGACATGGACTCGGACGGCGTCGCGGACGAGGCGGACAACTGCCCCGAGACCAAAAATCCGGATCAGGTGGACGCGGATCGGAGCGGCGCCGGGGACGTCTGTGAGGATGTCGGGGACTTCTCCCCCTCCTTCAAGTTGAAAACGCTCGTCGCCGGGGAGGCCGATGACGGCATCACCCTCTTATCGGTGATGGGGGGGGAGGCGACCTTCCTGAGGGCGGACTTCGAAGACTTCGGTTATCTGGCGGCCCTCCCGACCGCGGGGATTCCCGGGGACAGCCTCGTCCCCCGCTGGGTGTATGCCGATTTCAGCGTTGGAGAGTTCTCCGAGGTGAATCTCTCTTCGGAGGGCACCCTCTTCGGCATCAGGGGGAGCGACGGCGGCGAGACCCTCACGGAGATCGATCCCGTGACCGGCGAGACCGTGTGGTCCTATGACGATGTCATCGTCAACCACGGGTTCGTCCTCCTCGGGGACGGGAATATCCTGTTCATCTACAGCGAGCACGTCGAGCACGACGTCTACGGGAAGGATATCGACCGCGACGGCGTGCTGGAGATCCGAAAGGACTACCTGCGGGTTATTGATAAAGACAAAGAGGTGCTGTGGGACTGGTCCCTCATCGACAACGCCGGCCTCGACCTCGACGCCCCTCCCTCCGAGCTCTACTCCCAGCTCACGGACCTCTACAGCAACTGCAACGCGGTCACCTTCACCCCCGCCGAGGGGTGGACTGACGGCGAGCCCCTCGAGGGGGACATCTACCTCAACTGCCGTCTCCTGAACCGCCTGTACAAAATCGGCTATCCGTCGGGCGATATCCAGTGGACGATGGGGACCGGTGGCGACTTCGGAGAGGATCTGTTCTACCGCGCGCATGATCCCGAGATCTCGTATGTCGAGGACGAGGACGGACGGCGGACGGCGACCCGCATCCTCCTGTACGACAACCGGGAGACCCCGCCCCTCGGGGATATCGACCCGTGCCCGCCGGACGAGTCCTGTCCGGACGACATGGCGCCCTACAGCCGAGTACTGGAGATCGAAGTGGCGGATCTGGAGGCGGAGATCCTCTGGAAGTGGCCGAGTCCGGAGTCCCCGGACTTCGACGACGTGCGGGTGCAGTCCCCCCTCGCGGGCGGGGTCCAGCGGCTCCCGAACGGCAACCTCCTCATCACCCACGCCACGGTGGGGGGCAACCCGTTCCTCGGCGACATCCCCCACGGCCGGCTCATGGAGGTGAAGCGGGACGGCACCCTGACCGGCGGGGAGGTGGTGTGGGACGTGGTCTTCGAGCGGGCCTACGGCACCTTCAAGGCCCTGAGGATCCCCGAGGGCTCCCTCGACGGATGGCGGAGCTTCGTGGAGCAGCCGGAATGAGCCTAGGCCCAGCCCATGGATCGGTTGACCTGTTTGTACTCCAGGCTCAGGGCGCCGAAATTGACGAGGAGCCCGATATCGAGGTCATAGGCGTCGAGATAATTCACCGCGTGGGCCCGGTGAACCGCGGTCAGCCGGTCGATCACCTTGAGATCCAGCATCACGCAGCCCTCCACGAGGAAATCCATCGTCCGGACCCCGATCTCATAGCCGCCGTACAAGAGCGGCATCTCGGCCTCCCGATAGAAAGAGAGATTCATCCGCCCCATCTCGATGGCCATGGCCTGATGATAGATGACATCCTGAAACCCGCTCCCCAGTGTGGCGTGAACCGTCGTCGCCGAACCGATGATGCGCTGGGTGATGTCGGCGTATTCTAATTCGCGTACCCGTTCCGTGACCGGCTCCCTTTCGCTCGAACCCTGTTTCGTGAATTTAACATGAATTTCATGACGGGGGAATTCCTGTTCGTTTGCCTCAAGGATCGTCTACGCGCCAGGGGCAATCGCCCTCCCAAACGTCCGGAAGTGGCACAAAACGGGCGGTGTCGCTATCGCATAACCATAGGATAATATGATATTTTTACTGTTTCGCCTCATGGTATGTAAATTGCTTCGACTCTCTGACGGGAACGGGAAGAGCATCTCTCGACCCGTTAAATGAAGAGGAGGACTTCATGAAGTATTTGATCAGGACCCACCGGACGATACTCTGCCTTTGCTCAACGGCGCTGACCTTCGGCTGCTCCAAGACCGATGACCGCCCGGCCGAGCCGAAGGGCGGCGGAGACCGGGCGACCATGGACGATACCGATTCGTTCGGCGATACCGAATCGATCGGCGATACCGATCCGACGGATGACAGCGCCGATTCGAACTCCGGTGAAGCGGTCGTGGACACCGCGTCCGACAGCCGCGGCGACCTCGACGCGGGCGCGGAGGGCCCGGACATCACCGTGGAGATATTGGAGAAGGACGTGGTCCTGGAGGATCAGACGATCACCAAGACCATCCGGACCGTCCTGGAGGTAACGTGGAGACAGAAGACGACGGCGGATGAGGTCTGGCTTCGGTTCTCCTTTGAAAACGACGAGTGGTACGAGTCCCCGAGGAAACCGGGGGAGACCGGAGTTCACCGGGAGGTGGTGCTGGGGGTCCCCGAGGAAACCGAGGTCGCGATCCACGTCATGAGCCTAAAAGACGGTGAGGAGGCGGTGGTCTACGAAACCTCGGGCACCACCGGCTCGCTGCCCGAGAGCGTGCCCCGGGCCACGATCCTGGAGTACGATCCGAGCCTCGCCAGCGCCAACCGCTGGATGATCGGGAGTGTGGAGAACACCGCCAACGAGACCGCCACCTACGAAGGGCCTTTCGTCATCCTGATCATCGATCGACAGGGCCGCGTCGTCTGGTACTACCTGGATCAGGCCTGGAATCCGTGCATGGCCTTCCCGCGGATCACCGGGGAGGGCACCTACCTCGGGATTGACCGCAGCGAGCGCCACGGAGAGAACGAGCGGTCGGTTATCAAGACCACCCTCGATCTGGAGCAGTTCGAGCTGTTCAGCACACCGCGGATGGCCGACGGCATGACCATCACCGATGACGGGACGATCATCTGGACCTCCACCGAGTGGCTCAGCGAGCGCCACCCCGACGGCACGGTACGGCAGATCTGGAGCTGCCCGGACTGGTTGGAGGAGACCAACACGAGCTCCACCTCCCTCACCTGCTACGCGAACACGGTCAACTGGAACCCCCTGAAGGACTCCATCCTGTTATCCTATCCGGGGATCAACACGGTGGTGGAGGTCTCCCGGGAGACCGGCGAGGTCATCGGTCAGTACGGGCAGGTGACCGGGAGCTGGGATTTCGTCCCGTCCTCGAGGGGCGAGCTGGAGTGCGTGCACGGGGGGAACATCACCGAGGAGGGCACCCTGCTCGTCTCCGTCCACGAGGCCGGGGCCGGGTTCGCCCGGGAGCCGGTGCCCCACTTCTTCGTCGAGTTCGAGCTGGACTACGAGAACCGGGTCGCCGAAGAGATCTGGCGGTACGGCGAGGGGATCGACGACTTCCCGCGGGCGAAGGGGGAGGCCTACCGCGTCGAGGGGGGGAACACCCTCGTCAACTACGGCACCGGGGGGATCATCCGAGAGGTGACCCCGGACGGCCTGACGGCGTGGCACGTCATCTACGACGCTGACTTCGAGGTCGAGTTCACCAACAAGATGGTGGGCCACACGATCCTGATCGACGACCTGTACGCCTTGACGCGGGGGTGGTAACCGGCGGAGGCGATCTCAGATCGCCGTCAGCGTGCTCGACCGCCTCAGGGTACCGAGGTCGACGTAGGCGTTATCGCGCATGATCACGAAGGGGCGCTCCGAGAAGGCGAGGCCGCCCTTCCCGTCGTGGCGGACGATCTGGAGCTTACCCATGCCGTACCCCATGGGGCCGCGGCGGTAGTAGTGGGCCTGGAGGGTGTAGGGGTAGGCCCGCGGTCGACCATGGATGGTCACGCACTCGGGGCCGAAGCCGGTGGTGACGTCGGCGTAGAGGGTGCCGCCGGAGGCGAGCTCCCGGTTGGCGTAGGAGACGTGGTTGAACCGCCCGTCGAAGATGTGGAGATCAACGTCATTCGCGTCCGATTCCCAGGAGAGCACGAAGCGGGTGGAGGGCCGCCGGGCGGGACGGAGACGGAGGCGCTTCATCATTTCGAGGATGCGACCCTCCTGCTCGGGCTGCCGCGCCGCCCACACCGCGCCGATGAGGGCCAGATCCTCCCGCATGATGCGCCGGACGCCCGCGAACCGGTCCCGCGGGTATTTCCGGGAGACGGCGTCCCGCATCACGTTGAACGCCCGCTCCGGGTTTCCGGCCTTCAGCAGGGCAAAGGCCAGGAGCCGGTGTCCGGAGGGATGGTCCGGCCGCTCCCGCACGGCGTTCTCATAGACGTCCACCGCCAGAGCGATGGTCTGATCACCGAGGCGCTCCAGACGCCCCCCCGTCATCCTGAGCATCTCCGCCCGGGAGGGATGGAGATCGATGAGCGAGCCGTAGACGCGCGCGGCGCGCGACGGATCCCCCGCGGCCTCGAGGGCTTCTCCAAGGGCGATGAGGGCGAGGACGTTTCCGGGAGAGGCGTCTTGCCACTGCCTCGCGGTCTCGAGGGCGTCGTCCACCCGACCGCGCCGTATCTGCTTGACAACCACGGCGAAGGTGCCGCTGTATGCGTTCTCTTTCGGGGGTCTGTCGAGGGAGATCTTCTCCGTCACCGAGGTGAGGGCTGGTATGTCCCCTTCCGCTGTGCCCGCCTCCGAGACCGTATCGGGTGTCGGTGAACCGCCGTCGGGGATACCCCTCGCGGCTCCGGCATCGGGCGCCGGGGCTGGCAGCAGCGGTACGTTCAACTCGTCTTCAATCTCCGGCAGCCGGACGGCGTCGAACT
>JBNLED010000028.1:0-43754 GCA_050304755.1 Polyangia bacterium
TGTGGAACCGCTCGCCCACGTAAAACAGGGCGAACCGGCCACCCCACTTCCACGACTCCATCGCCGGACTGGCGGCGCCGGTGCGAAGCGTCTCTTCGAACAGCCGCGCGACATTGTCACCGAAGATCCCCTCGATCTCCCCCACGCTGAGTCCCTGGGCCTGGAGCGCCTCGGCCAATCGGGGAAGTCGCGACACGTCCTCCAGCCCCCGAGGGGGATGGATTCCGCCGTAGTCGGTCCCCAGCGCCAGCGCGTCTATCGCGCCGATGGCCTTGATGTACATGATGTGCTCCACGACGTCATCGATGGAGGCGCTCCCCGACATCTTCAGGAACTCCGGGTTGAAAATCAGCCCCATCACCCCCCCATACCGGCTTAGCGCTATCATCTGGAGATCGTTAAGGTTCCTCGGATGATCCATGAGGGCCCGGGCGGCGGTATGGCTCACGACGACCCTTCCGGAGAGCTTGGCCAGGGTATCCCAGAAGGTCGCCGGCGAGGCGTGGGTCAGATCGACGAGGATTCCGGCGTCCCGACAGGTTTCGACAAAGAGTCTCCCCTTCTCCGTGAGCCCCCCGGGGTCTCTGGGGGAGACCGCGGCATCCGCGAATCCGTTGTTCCGTCCTCCCACCAGGCCCACCAGCGCCAGCCCCCGCTTCTTGAGGTCGACGAGCCTATCGGGGTCTTTGATCAGAGGATCCGCCCCTTCCATCATCAACCCCATGGGAATCCGTCCCTCCCCGCTGACCCGCTTGGCCTCCTCGAAGCTGGTGACCATCTCCAGCTGTCCCCCCGCGTCGGTGACCAGAGCATCCATAGCCGAGAGCGCCCGGTCCAGATCCCGCTGGGCGGTAACCTCCGGGCTCAGGGGGATGGCCGAGAGCACGAAACCGAGCCCCCCTTTGCGGAGCTTGTCCAGATTCACGTGAGCGCGGGGAGTGGTCAGGGTCCACCCGTCTCGCTGATATCGAAAGACCAGATCCTGAATCAAATCAACGGCGAAGGTATTGTAGACACGCGCCTTCGGCCACGACGACTTTGAAGCATTCGAGGGATTCGCGGTGCTCGTCCGCTTTCCCACCAGGTCCAACTCACCTGAATCATTCTTCTCTTTACTACAAGCGAGAAGCATCAGGATGAGAGGGAGCCAACAGGTGACCGTCGGTTTCATGGCTCCATTTTACTCAGACAATGAAAAGAGGCCAGCGGGAATCACTTTCCGCTAGGCCTGACAAGGTAGGCTGGACTTTCGACATTTTCAGGGAGGCCAGCTCCTGCTCCTGCCCGGAGGCCGCCCTGACGGTTTGAGGTCGAAGACCCCGGCGGTACTTAACGGAGGTCGGTGTCAGCAGGCCACCAGCAGCAGGACGAGAAGCCCCACATTGACGCTTAGATTGATAGCCCGATCAACCGTCCTCGGGGCTCGGCAGCGCCGGATCACCGCTCTGGGGAGGCAGCGCTCCCGGTCCGGCGGCATGCACCATGGCCAGCTCGTCGTCCTGGGACAGCGACCGCGCCGCGTGTTTACATCCCGAAATCTGCACCAGGTAGATGATCATGCAGACGAGCCAGCCGAGGCCGGCGAGGGAGCCGAGATAGGGGACCAACGACACCGCGCCGCAGATGGCCCAGGCCAACCCCACGCCGTAGCCGCAGCTGCCGTGCCGATCGACCTTTTTATCCCTGAAGTAGCTCTGAAACGCCCTGGAGATTCTCGCCACCACGAAGAACAGCCAGACCACGCTGAAGAGGGGAATGAACAGCAGGAAGACCGAGGACGGCGTCATCTGCTGGTACTCCTGAGGGACAGAGGACGCTGCGTCGTGGAGAGGAATGACGACCACGAAAATCCAGATGATGAGGAGCACAATCGCCCCGGCGATAATAACTAGAACATCCATTTGAGTATCCTTTCTTCTTGCGGCGCCGTCTTCGTCACCGCGGGCGGTCTGTTCAAGCAAATCAATGAAAAACGAATTTATCACAGTCCGGGGAGCGCTCCAAACCAACAACCGACTGAAAACGACTGGCCCGAATGGGTATTGATGTTAAAAATGTTGTGTCGGAACAAGGAGGAGAAGTCATGAAACATATCATTCCAATCGCGTGCGCTCTGCTCACGTCGCTGCTGTTTCTCACCGCCTGTGGGGACGAGCCCACGGCGTCCCAGGAAGAGACAGCAAAATCTGCACCCGCCACGTCCGAGGCCATCACCGAGAAGGCTCCGCCCCTGTCACAGCCGGCGCCTCAGGAGCCGCGACACGGCAAGGGACACAAGCGCTTCGGGGATCCCCTCGTCAACACCCTCCACGCGGTGCTCGAGGGGGTCGATCTGACGGAAGAGCAGAAGACCGCGATCGAGGCATTGCACAAGAAACCGGATGGTATCAGGGCGGCCTACCGCCAGGCCAAGGGGGCGCTCTATGAAGCCCTCTCCCAGGCCGTCGCGAGCGGAGACTTCGAGGCGCAGTCTTTCGAGCCCCACCTCACCGCCATCGCGGCGGCAAAGGCGAGCAAGCGCGAGGCGCGGATGAAGATGGTGACGGGGTTTCACGGTCTGCTCACCCCCGAGCAGCGGAAGACGGTCGCGGAGACGGCGCGCGAGCTGCTTTCAGAGGAGAAGGGAGAGTGCCCATGCGCCAAAGGGGCGCACGGTGACTGTCCCTTAAAGGACACCCCGGATTGTCCCCACCACGGAGGCGGCCCCGGTGACTGTCCCTTCAAGGACACCCCGGATTGTCCTCACCACGGAGGCGGCCCCGGTGACTGTCCCCGCCACGGAGGCGGCCCCGGCGATTGTCCTCACCACAAGGGGGGGCAGGACGACGTGGAAGACGGTACCGGCGGCCCCGGGTGCCCCTATGCGGCAAAGGGCCACGGAAAGAGAGACTTCTCCAGGCTCCTCGCGGGGATTGAGCTGACCGGGGAACAGCGGCAACAGGTCGCAGCGCTCGAAAGCGCCCCCGCCTTCAAAGGAGGAGACTTCCGCGCGTCCATGCGTCATCAGCATCTGGTGCAGCTCTTCGAGGCCTTCGAGAATGAGACGATTGATGTCTCCGGCCTCGAGCGCGGCCCCCGGCACGAGGAAAAGGGCGAGCGGATGAGCGCGCTGGTGGAGCGGACCGGCGCCCTCCTGAAGATCCTCGACAAGGCGCAGCAGGAGACGCTCGCCGCGAACCTCAGCCAAAAGGCCGCGCGGTTGACCGCCAGGACGGAGTAGACCGATGCCCCGCCTGACGCCGCTCCTGGCAACCCTCGCCCTCTTCGGATGCCGGGATGACGCAACCGATGACGGCGGTCAGAACGGGGCCGCTGATTGGGCGGATCCGTATCCCGAAGATCGGGGCGCCTGCGTGGAGCGCATCAACGGCTTCCGCGCCACCCTGGATCTCCCCCCCCTGGATCGCTGGCGGGAGGCCGAGGAGTGCAGCGACGGCGAGGCGGCCGAGGATGCGCGCACCGGCCGCCCCCACGGCGCCTTCGGAGACTGTGGCGAGATGGCGCAGAACGAGTGCCCCGGCTGGGACTCCGTCGACAACGTCATCGAGACCTGCTTGCAGGACATGTGGGACGAGGGGCCCGGGGAGGACTTCTCCACCCACGGACACTTCATCAACATGAGCAGCACCGGATACTCCCGAGTCGCCTGCGGGTTTCACGTCACCGATGACGGAGCGGTCTGGGCGGTCCAGAACTTTCAATGATATCCCGGGACGGCCTCTATACTCTTTATTCGAGCCGACTACTTCTTGGAGCGAAACAGCCGGATCAGCCGGGGGGCGAACCAGGCGACGAGGATGGCCGCGGCGATGACCGCGATGGCCCTCGGGTGTCTGATGAAGCGAAAGACGAAGAACGCGATGGAGAGAACGATGAAGAAACGGACGAGGGACCAGAGCGCCCGCTGGGGATCGGCGGCCGGTTGGGGGGTGTTCGCGTCGTGCCGGGCGAAGGAGCGGGCGCTGTCGTACTGGGCCCTCCGCGCCGGATCGGAGAGGACCGCGTAGGCCTCGTTGAGCGCCGTGAGCTTGTCTCGCGCCAGTTCCTCGAGCTCGTTGCCCCGGTGTTTGTCCGGATGATATCGCGCCGCCAGGGTCCGGTAGGCCTTTTTGATCTCGACGGGGGTCGCCGTTTTCGGGACGCCGAGGACCTCGTAGTAGTCCGTCATCTCACTTGCCGACGCCCTTGCCCTTCATCGTCTTCAGATGCCCCCCGATGTCGGACTCGGTGGAGAGGAGGAGCCAGCTCTCCTCGTCGATGGTCTGCTTGTAGCTCTCCATGGTCTTCGTGAACTGGTAGAACTCCGGGTCCTTCTTGTAGGCCTTGGCGTAGGTCTCCGCGGCCACCGCGTCCGCGCGGCCCATGATCCGCTGGGACTCCCGGTAGGCCTCGGACTGAATCTGCTGCAGCTCCATCTCCATCTTGCCGATGATCTCCGCGGAGCGGCCCTGCCCTTCCGAACGGTACGACTCGGCCACCCGCTGCCGCTCGGAGATCATGCGGTCGAACACCTTGTCCTGCACGGTCTCGATGTAGTCGATGCGCTTGATCTGCACGTCTTTGATGTCGATACCGAGCTGCTTCGCCTTGGCCGAGGCCTTCTCCAGCACCAGCCGGGTCAGGTTGTCCCGGCCCACCTCGATGGCGTAGAGGTTACGCCGGCGACTCTTGGTGGGGGCGGAGTCCTTCTCCGCCTCGGCTTCGGTCGCCCGTGCCTTGGCCTCCGCCTTGGCCTCGGCGACCTCCGCCGCGGATTCGGGGCTCTCCTTGGCATCGTCCGCCTCTTCGGCGTCAGGGGCCGCGGCCTCGTCTTCCGACGGCTCCTCCACGTCCTCATCTGCGGCGGTGTCCCCGTTCTCCTCCGAGCCCGACGTATCCTGCTCTTCCTCTTCTGTGGCAGGGGGCGTTGCCTTCTCCGCGTCGACAGAGACCTCGGCCATCGGATCCTCATCCGCCGCCGAGATCTCGTCTCGAACCGTGAGGCTGCTATCCTCCACCATGTCGTGTTCGAAGGAGCGGTTGGTCGAGCGGATCACCTCGATGAGCTTGTGGTTGGCCACGACGTTCCGAGTGGCGTTGTCGATGATGTCGTCCAGGCGCCCCTGGGCGCTGGTCTCGTCCCGCAACGTTTCGATATACATCCGTGGATTATCTATTCGCCACCTGGCGAATACGTCTATGTAGATATATCGTTTATCCAAAGTCGTGATTTGGTTGGGGTCCCCGTCCCACTCGAGCCACCGTTTGTCCAGGCGCTTCACGTCCTGGATGAACGGCATCTTGAAGCCGAGCCCCGGCTGCTCCACCATCCGCACCACCTCGCCGAACTGGGTGATCACCACCTTCTCGGTCTCCTGCACGATGAAGGCGGAGCTCGCCAGCAACACCAGCGCCGCCGCGACGACCACTATGCCCGCTAACAGTGACTTGTTCATCTCGCACCTCCCGCCGGCTTGAGCGCGCCCTGATCAGAGGGGAACAGGAGGGGCATCACGCTCTTCGCGTCTTCGTCCATCCACACCTTCTTCCCCGCCTTGGGGAGCACCTCGGTCATGGTCTCCAGGTAGATTCGGGTCCGCGTAACGTTCGGGGCGCGGGCGTACTCCCGCTCCACCTCCAGGAACCGGTCCGCGTCACCCTCGGCGCGGTTGCGGCGCGCGGCGGAGTACCCCTTGGCCTGCTGGATGAGCTTCTTGGCCTCCCCCCGGGCCTTGGGGATCTGGCTGTTGTACTTGGCCCACGCCTCGTTCTGGAGCCGATCCCGCTCCTGCTCCGCCTGGTTCACCTCATTGAACGAGGGCTTCACCGGATCCGGCGGCGCCGAGTCCTTGAGCTCTATCCGCTGAATGGAGATGCCGGTCTCGTAATCCTTGCAGAGCTTCGAGAGCTTGTCCCGGGCCCGCTCCAGGATCTCCTCCCGGCCCCGGGTGAGCACCTCGGTCACCGAGTAGTCCCCCACCACCGAGCGCATGGTGGCCTCGGAGAGGGCCCGCAGTGTCCCCGTGACGTTCCGGACATTGAAGGCGTAGTCCTTGGGATTGGCTATCTTGTAGTGCACGATCCACTCCACCACCGCCACGTTGAGATCCCCCGTGAGCATCATGGACTCCTTCCGAGAGTCCTTGTCTCTGATAAACGTGGACTTCACCCCCGCCGACTGGGTCTTGAACCCGAACTCCTCCTTGAGCTGTCGCTTGGCCTTGATTTTGATGATGGTGTGCGCCAGGGGCACCTTGAAGTGCAGGCCCGGCTCCTTGGTGTCGACGTACTTCCCCAGAAACGTCACCACCGCCACCTCGTCGTACTCCACCTGATACCAGCACGTCATACCGACGATGACGAGCAGGACGATGACGATGATAAGCTTCAGCCACCCCGAGTTCTTCTGGTACATCCGCTTCATGTCGTCCAGCCCCGGGGGCGGCGTCGAGAACGGATAATCATTGGACCGGTTCATTTTTACTCCTCCAGACAGCGGACAAACGGCCCGCTTGCGGAAACCATAACACAAGCTGCGGTTTGTTAAACCGCAGATTCACTATTTTGGGGATCAGACGCGGATGCTGTCCAGGGTGTGAATCTCCTTGAGCATGTGCTCCGCCTTGGCGTGGTACAAGTGGTTGTGCAGCCGGGCGCCCAGATCGAGGAGCTGGGTGAGGTGCTCTCTGGCCATGGCGTTCTGGCCGCGCTCGACGTAAATCTTGCTGAGGTAGAAGAGCAGGTGGAGCTGTTCCCACGCGGCCTCCCGCTCGAGGGCGTCGAGGAGCAGCTTCTCCAGGGCCTGCACCCCCTCGTCGTTGCCCATCTCGACGGCGTCGATGTAGTCCAGGAGAAGCCGGTTGAGCTTGACGATCCCCCCCAGTCCGAGCTCCTCCGCGGCCTCCCGCGAGGTGGTGAGGTGGGTGAAGGCCCTGGCGTGATCCCCGAGATCGAGGTAGAGCTTGCCCGCGTTGTGAGAGGTCTCCGCGACGTGCTTCTTCAGGCCGTATTCCTTTGCGATCTCCAAGGATCGGAGCTGCGCCTGGATCGCCCGGTTGAGGTTTCCGGCGCTGGCGTATGCGCTCCCCCGGGAGTGCTCGACCTTGCACCGCGTCGCGGGATTCAGCGTATCGTCGATGAGGGCGTCCGCCTCGGCCAGGGTCTCCATGGCCTGCTCCAGCTCCCCGGCCCCCGCCTCGACGATGGAGAGCTGCGCGATGCAGGAGACGAGCCGATCCTTGTCCGTCGTATCCCGGATGAGCTCGATGGCTTCCCGATAGAAGGGCACGGCGCGCTTGACATCTCCGAGGAGGTAGTAGACCTGCCCCGCCGAGGTCTTGACCTCGTACCCGAGCTCTTTGTCTTCGATCTCCCGCGTGAGATCCACCGCCCACTCCACATACCAGTCCACCTCCACGTTGTGCTCGAGGCGCGCGTTCAGCTCGGCGATGCGCACCAGCGACTTCGCCAGGGTCGCCTTGTCGGTCACGTCGTCAGAGATCCACTCGGCGACCTGGATCTTGTCCAGACCGAGGGTGTACTGGTTGGATCGGAGGGCCAGATCACCGATGGGGAGACAGACGGAGATCATGCGGTTGGGATCCCGATCGGGCAGCTCCTGGAGCAGGCCCAGGGCGCGAATGTACAGGGCGAGGGCGACGCGATCCGCGTGCTGCGCGGCGGCCAGCTTTCCCGCGTCGATGAACCGGGCGATGGCCTTCTCCAGGTTGCCCGTCTCCTGGAAGTGGATCCCCACCCGGCCGGTGAACCGCTCGGTCTTCCCCTCGAACACCGAATCGATGGCGTTGACGATCGCCCGGTGGAGCCGGCCCCTCTCCTTGCTCGGCGTCCCCTCGTAGATCACATCCCGGATGAACCCCGTGGAGAAGGCGAACTCATTGGCCAGGACCCGGGTCAGCACGTTCTCGTCATTGAGCGCGAGCAGGGTTTGCTTGAAGGTCGGGGCGGCCTGCCGCAGCACCGCCCCGAGGAGCTGGGTATTGAAGCTGTAGCCCAGGACCGCGGCGGTCCGGAGAATCCGCAGCTTCTCGCTGGAGAAGCACTTGACCCGGTACTCCGTGATCTGCTCCAGGGTCTCCGGCTCCAGCGCTTCGATGTCCTTCGGATCGACGCGGACCTCTCCATCGGTGATCGTGATATTGGGCTGCTCCAGGAGCTTTATTGTGAGCTCCTCCACGTGCAGGGGATTCCCCCTCGTCGACGCGTTGACGTGGTCGAGCAACGCCTCGGGGGCGTTCGCCGCGCCGATGCGCGACAGGAAGAGGCGCTCCACATCCTTCGCGGCCAGTGCCTTCAGCGCCAGATCATGGCTGCACGGCATCCCCGCCAGCGTCTCCCGGGAGGTCAGGACGATGAGCACCGGGAGCTCCTCGATCGCCTCCCCCATCTTCTCGAGCACCCACTTGGACTCCAGATCCAGATGCTCGGCGTTCTCCCACACGAGCACCACCATCCGATCCGAGGCCAAGCTGGTCACCGCGTGCATCAGGGCGGAGTAGAACAGGCGGGACTGCTCCCCGTTCTGGTTGTTGTTTTCGGAAATCCCCATCAGCGCGGAGATGGCCTCCACCTCCTCGGTGCCGAGGCCGAGCTCTCGGAAGCGGCCGACCTTCTCCTCCGGATCGGCTCCCACCTCCTGCTCTTCCAGCGCGAGCATGGATCGGAAGATCGCCGCGACGGCGGCGTAGGGGGTCAGCTGGTTCCAGGGGATGCAGACCGCCTCGAACCACCCCACGTCACCGCCGCTGGACATCAGGCGCCACTGCCCCTCCCGGAGGAGGCGCGTTTTTCCGATCCCCTCGGGCCCCTGCAGGGAGAGGATCCCCCCCTTCCCGACGGACACGGAGGAGAAGATCTTCCCGAGGGCCCGGAGATCCTCCTGGCGGCCGAACAGCCGGCCGAAGGACTCGGGGGCCGGCAGACGCCCGATGGCCCGGTAGAGCATCTCGGCGGATCCCTCGGGGAGGTCCACGGGGAAGATCTCGAACTGATAGATGCTCCCCGAATGCTTGCGTCCCCGCCTCGAGGTGAGCACGCTGTCCTCGGCGAATCCCGCGGCCTCCTTGGCCTTGGACAGCGCCTCCAGATAGAGATTGTTTTCGATGACGCCGGTAATCCTGGAGACGGATACCCTGGCCGGCCATACACACAGGCCGATCCGGGACTCCTTGCTGGGGTTGAGGACCGAGATGGCCCGCCGTAGCTTGAAGGCGGCGTCCATGGCCTCCTCCAGCTCGCGACCGTAGGCCAGGTCCAGACCGAACACCGCGACCATCGAGTCGTTCTCCGTTTCGACGACGCTGCCGCCGTTGTTCTCGACGATCTCCCGGAGCTGATCCAGCAACGCGTCCTTGGGGGGCGCGCCGTGGAAATCGACCGCGAGGACAGAGACGTCCCTCAGCTCCGCGTCCGGATCCTCCACCGGCGGGGGCGTGCTCTCGGAGACGGGCTCCTTCTCCGCGGATTCCGGGACGACGCTGAACTTGAACGCCTCGGTCAGGGGATCGCTCTGGATGGGCGACTCCTCGAAGATGGGGATGTCGATGTCGGTGGGCAGGGTCTCGATGAAGGTCGCCAGCGAGTGCGCCCCGGTCCGAGCGCCCATGTTATAGATATAGGCGATCAGCCCCTCGTATACGGTCCCGGCGTCCTCGTACCGCTCCAGGGGATTGATCTTGACCATGTAGTCCGCGATCTCGATGAGATCCTTGCCGATCCCCTCGACCTTGCCGAGCATCTCCAGGTGGCGCCGATGCTCGATGATCGACTCGAGGGAGGCGCCATTGATTCCCGCCAGGGGATGCTCATGGCACACCATCTCCAGCAGGAGGATCCCGAGGGAGAAGATGTCCGAGCGCTTCTCGGCGGCCTGGCCGTTGCTCTGCTCCGGGCTTCGGTAGGGGAGCCGCTGCTTGATGTCATCCGGGAAGAAGTCCGCCGCCGCCGCCTTGGCCCGGGCGATCCCGAAGTCGGCGATCTTCACCTCCCCTTCATTCGATACGAGGATGTTGAACGGGTTGATATCGCCGTGGATGATATTGAGGGGGGTCAGGTCCCTGCCCCGCTTGCGGTGTGCGAAATCCAGGCCTTTGGCGATCTCGGCGGCGATGTAGACCGCCAGCTCCGCCGGCAGGGGCTGCTCACTTTGGTGACAGGTCGCCAGCAGCGTCGCGAGGCTAACCCCCTTGACGAGCTCCATCGCGAGGAAATACTCCCCGTCGATCTCGCCCAGATCGAAAACCTGGACGATGTTGCCGTGGTTGAGCAGCAGCGCGTTCTTGGCGTCCTCGACAAAGGCTTCCTTGAACGATTCATTCTGAGAGAGCGCCGCGGATACCCGTTTGATGACCAGGAGCTTCTCGAAGCCCTGGGCTCCAAAGGATTTTGCCTTGAAGACCTCGGCGATACTGCCTTTGCCCATCGAATCGAGCAGCTCGTATTTTCCAAAACTCATCTAAGTCAAACTCCCGTCTAGCTCACTGGCGGCTCGGCGTTTCCCTCGAGACATATTAAACTCGTTAGTTGATAAAGTACATCAACCCACCCAAAATTCAACGGATTCAAGTCAATAAACGACCTCATATAAAGGAGAGTACCCATATCTCACCGAATCGGGCGGAGGTGATGAACATTCGCACCGCATCGCTTCGGCATTAAAATAAGGTCAGAATTTTTCAACCTGTGCGGTTGGCTTCGAGGGGCGCGATTGGGGTGGACAAGAACGGTCTGTTGCCGATGCTACCGGGTGTACTCGACGGCGCCGATATCCGGGCCGTTCACCCGCGGGTTTCCATAAAGGTCGTTGGAGGGCGCCTGAGCGGGGTCGGCCCGGTCCACTGCCGGCGATCCTTCGATGGGCGTCGGATCATACACCATCACCCGCTGGCAATCATCCGGATAGAAGATGTCCGGCAGGTCGCCCCACACGAACAGGGTATCGTCGGTGTGGTCCGCGATCGGTCCCCAGACCCCCATGTCTTTGAGGGGATCCATCGATATGCTCGACGGCCTCACGGACGGCGCGTCGGCAGACGACAGCAGCAGTCGCCCGGTGAGGCTCCCCTCGGCGAGGGTCAGCGGCGGGCTGTCGGTGCCGGTGATCCGTATCTCGGTCCGATAGGTATCGTCATTGAAGCGGCAGGCGTATACCGCAGCATCGCCCGACGGCGGCAGCGCGGGATCCTGAAGCTTGGCGAGGACCGGATCCGCGTCGGTGTTCTGCGCGCCGTCGAACACCAGGTTAGGGATATGGGCGATGCTGTGAAAGACCTCGATGGTGCTGTTCTCGCTGGCGCCGAGGAGCTTGATGTCGTTGTCGTTTATGGCTTCGGCCTCGTCCTCGTTGTCCCACGCCACCGTGTTCCTGACAGAGAGCAATTCTGCGCCGTCGTATCCCACGACGATCCCCCCCACGTTGTCCGAAATCGTGCAGCTCTCGATGTAGACCCGATCATATATGGTGTTGATATGTATCGTCCCGTAGGTGTTGTAGTTCGATGAGATATTCCTGACGAACAGAGAATTTCTGACGAACGAGTCGACCGGATTCCGGTTCCCGCCGTCGGGGGCGGCGATATGCAGCGCGCTCCCTTCGTCGGCGCTGTTGGCGAAAAAGGCCGAGTTGGAGACGGTGATCGACGCGTCGCTCGAGACCGCGCCGCCTTTCAGCTGATCGGCGTGATCGCTGTTCCTCGGTCCGTTTCCGAAGAAGGAGGACCGGACGATGGAGATTTCCCGGGTGGTCCTGGCGGATATAGCGCCGCCGTAGAGGTCCGCCTGGTTGCCCATGAAAACGGTATCGGAGATTTGTGGCTCGCCGCCGTCGCTGATTGCGATGGCGCCGCCCTCCTCCGCGTTGTTTCTGATAAACACCGATGACTCGATCCGGGGCTCGCTGCCGACCCCATTGAAGATCGCGCCCCCCGCGATGGTCGCGGCGTTGTCCGTAAAGCGGCAGCCCTCGATGGTCACTGTTGATGTTTCGTTGAACATCGCGCCGCCGCGCTCCTGGACGGCGTTGTTCCGGAAGACGCAATCTCGGATCAGCACCCCCTGGAAATTCCGGTTCAACATCCCGCCGCCGATCTGTCCGCCCCCCTGTTCAATGGTGAAGCCGTCCAGCACGATATCGCTCTCGCCGCTGACCACATGCCCGACGCGACCGCCACCGCACGAGCCGGCCCCCGCGCAACCATGGAGGATGGTCCGATTCGCGAGGGTATCCCGGGCGTCCCGCTGGCACAGGGTCGCCTCGTCACCGGCGAATCCGCCGTACAGGTGAACGCCTTCCGCCATCTGAACCGTGTTCTCGGCGCTATCCCGATAGATATAGTAAGTTCCCCTGGCGACCCAGACCTCACAACCGCCCCCCGCCGCCTCCGCCGCGGAATCGATCCCCTCTTGAACCGTCCGGAACGCGGTTTCCCACGTGGTGCCCCGCGCTATGTCGTCTGGGAGATCCCCCACGCTCCCGTCGACCATCCGGACACAGGCGGGCACCTCGCATGCGGGATCCGTGTCGATATCGGGAACGGTTCCGGTATCGGCAGCCGAATCCTCCGCCGAGCCGGTCAGCGTATCGGTGGGGATTTCCGTGTCGCCTGACGCCGTGTCGCCTTTGGTATCCGCCTCTCCGGTATCCGCGGGAGAGGTCGCCGTATCCCCGGTATCGATCGCCCCGGAGCTCCCATAGGTGTCGTCGGTGTCCGTGTCCGTGTCGGTGTCGGTGTCCGCGTCGCTGTCTGTGTCCGCGTCGCTGTCTGTGTCCGCGTCACTGTCGGTGTCCGCGTCGCTGTCGGTATCCGTATCACTGTCGGTGTCCGCGTCGCTGTCGGTGTCCGCGTCGCTGTCGGTATCCGTATCACTGTCGGTGTCCGTATCGGTGTCGATTGAGCCTGTGCTCGTGTCCGGCGCGTCGGGCGAGGTGTCCACGAAACCGGAGAGTCCACTGCCGGTGTCGGTCGGGAGTTCGCCGGTGTCGTTCTGCGGCGCTGGATCGAAATCGACGAAACAACCGGAGAGGGCCGAGACCAGCACCAATCCTAAAACCGGCGGGATTCTTTTTACGAGAGCGCTGAGGGGCTCGAGGACACGGGCCGCGCGGATCCATCTCGTATTATTTGGAAAGTCTCTCATGGTTACCGAATGCTGCCTAAACTTTCACCGGCTTGAGCTTCTGATTTGCAATGGATGCTGCCCAGCGGAAGCAGCCACAAATATATATTAGTATTCGATATAGATTGAGTCGAGGGTTATCTGTATCCAAAGGCATGCGGGCCACCGTATTCTCGGTCGGGGCAAGCCCTTCGATTTTAGGTAAGTGGTCGAAAAACAAGGGCAGAACATCGCCCCGCAGTCCTCGCCTACGCTCACCCTCCGAACAGCGTCTTGGCCCGCGCGGCCATCTCCTCGGGGGAGACATCCTCGACGTGGGTGGCGATTTGCCACTCGTGACCGTAGGGGTCCCTGACCTTCGCGTAGCGATCCCCCCAGAACATGTCCTGCGGGGCCATTATCTCCTCGGCGCCGGCCTCGATGGCCCGTGAGAACGCCCCGTCCGCGTCCTCGGCGTAGACCATGAGGCTCGAGGTGGCGCTCCCGAGCTGCTTCGGCGACTTGCACGTCCCCCCCATCTCCGGAAATTCGCTCGACATCATGACGTTGGAGTCGCCGATCCGGATCTCTGCGTGCATCAGCCGCCCGTCCGGAGACGGCATCCGATAGACCTCCTCTGCGCCGAAGGCCTTCTTGTAGAACTCAATCGCCCCCGCGGCGTCGTCGAGCACGATATACGGCGTTATCGTGTGGTAGCCGTCGGGGATCGGTTTGGTGGTCGTTCCCATTTTACACCTCTCCTGTCGGGATGCCCCCTCCCGGGCATCGTCTTGTCAATGTTCTTCCTGCGACATATCGCTACCGTTTTGGGATATAACCGCTCTTTTCGAGAACGCAAAAACGGGGCGAGAAACCGCCTATCGGGACTCCGTGCCCCTCAATCCGTTCAGTGTATTCGTGATCTCTTCGCCCCATTCAGGTGTCGCTGAATCCGGCCGTCTTTGAGCAGGGACTCCTACGCGTCGATCGATGTCGCGCCGATTGCCGCCATGGCCTCCAGGCAGGCCGCCCGGGTCTCATCGGTCTCCTCCGGGGATCCGAGGGTCCCCGTCCAGGCTGTCCAGTATTTTCATCGCATAGCGCACGCGATCCGAATGGCCGAGGGTGTACGGATCCTTGGCGTCGATCGCCTCCGCCGAAGGATTCAGTCTATAGGGATTTCGGCTCTTAACACTGCGTGGTCACTTTGAAAGGACTCGAATCCCTTAAACGAAGGCCGACGGGGAGCGTAGGTTGTGGGTGGTGTCTTGTTCTTGGGATAGGTTGTACCCGTGATACCGTAGAATATATAGTCGACAACAATGGGGGGACCCACAACCCCTTGATTTTTATCGATCGACCATTTTGTTCCTTCCTTGCCATCTATCTCAGCGTTCCCCTCTTCATCCGTTATCGCATAGTCGCTTACTGCCTCGAGAAAACCAGAACTTTTCATCAGTCTGAATTCTTCTGACTCTCTGGTAGTATTGAAATCCCCACCGATAATCCAAATGTCATCCTGTGCATCGCCGGGTCTTGGTCTGGGAACCCGCCAGGTCTCTGATTCTTGATAGGCGGATACAATACCATCCAGAATCAGTCCGAGTTGTCCCAATCGCATTTCTGACGCCAGCCTGTTTCGTCTGATGCTTCCCTCGCGTTCCCCTTTTAAGGTTGTAAGGTGAACGTTTATAAAATTCACATAGGTGTCATTTTTCCTTCCACGAAAGCAACATCGTCCGAAGACCGCCAGTCGTGGTTCCGTATCGCGATTCCCCAGGAAAGACCCCACAGACATATTTACGACTTCAAAGCAGAGTTTATATTGCTCGTTATTTCCGTCACTCTCCGGAATGTCTATTCCAGCATCTTCTTTCCTGTATTTCTCTAAAGGTATCCATATCTTACGCAAGCGCCTTTTTCGTATGCATACCCCATATCCCTGTTCAATGACGACGTCATTAGGTATATAGGGCTGCCGTTTCCCGTTCATGATGACCTCTCGCCGGTACTTATCCCATTTTCCGGGATGCGGATTCATGTCACTCGAGATCGCCGGGAAGAACTCACAATAGTATTCATTTAGTGACAGGGGCTCGTTTCCGTTTGAGCCGGTGAAAATACGATACAAAATATCTTTTCCCGTCGGGTACTTGCTTGCCAGACTGCGATCTGCTCTGAAGCCGATACACTCCTGCAACAGAATAATATCCGGAAGCCTACCGCCTCCCAATAAGCTGTTCCACGTCCGGTTGTAGGCGTCAATGTATTCCTGTAGGTAGACGTCGCTTGATCTCGTTACCGCATTGTTTTTATTGGACAATTCCGGATTCTTTAGCGCCTTGGCGCCGGCCAGATTCCAACTGATGGTTTGAATAGACATCGGGATCCTCCTGATTATTTTCTACAGCGATATAGAATGAATCATAGATTTTAGGAGAGCGCAATCTTGGAGCTTCCTATCGTTTGCTTGGCGGCTCACGATTGGAAGTTCCTACTCCAGGATTTGTCAAACTATGGCTGCCTCCCCGGCATAGCCGGGGGAACTCCCTTTTTTGGTTAGAACACTGGAAGGACACACTGTGGGATGCAATGCAGTGGCTGTGCACACACCGTCCTCGCCCCCGGTTTCCAACCCGGACGACCTCCGGAATTTTTAACGACGGCCCGTTTCCCTCAACTGAAAAGTATGTTGTTTATTATAACTTATCAGCATATTCTGTATTTTCACAGCATTTACTTCTCTCGCGAAAGGGATTAAAAATGATACGCATCATTCATGTCAGCGATCTCCATTTTCACAAGGACAATGATGACAACAAGAACTCTCTGGCGCTGCTGTCGGAGATCTGTGCCAGGTACTCATTCGTGCCGAACGGCGTGAACTATCTCTTGGTAACCGGCGACATCGTGGACGACGGCACCGGCAAGCAGCGCGCCAAGGCGCGACCCGCGCTGGAACCCTTTCAAGACGCGCTGCTCATCGCTCCGGGGAACCACGACTACGGTCCGTTGGGGAACCTGTACGATCCGAAGTGCGCCACGGCGTTCGACAGATTCATCCGGAAGCTGGGAGTGCACCACTCCTATAAGCAAAAACGGATTTGTGTCCGAAAACTGCAGGACGGGAAGGGGAGCGCGCTGCTCACCATCGGGCTCAACTCGAACCTCGAGACCACCGCCATCAGTGACTTCGCGCAGGGAGGACTGGGCGAGAGTCAGCTCGACGCCCTGGACAAAGTGCTCGGACAACCGGAGTACAGGGATATGCGGAAGCTGGTGTATCTGCACCATCGCCCCGAACCGTGCGAATGGTATCTGGCGCTCACGGATACCAGCGATCTGATGGCCGTGGTCAACAACCGGGTCGACGCGCTCTGCTTCGGCCATTCCGGCAGTACCATGAAGGATCAGGAGCCCCCTCAGGCACGGATGATGTACGCCGCCCGGCGCAAGTACGGGGTGCCCTACCTGCTCAACGCCAACGCCTCCAGGTACCGGAAGATGTTCTACGAAATCACAGTGGACAAGTCCGAGCTGAAGGTCGATCTCAAGGAGATCTGAACCCACAGGCGGTGGATCACTCGACCGTCTCTAAAAAAAATGATCCTTTATCAATATTCAATTGGACTAGCCCTGTAGGTGACAAAGGAGGGTCTCATGAAAAAACGTCAATCGTCAATGTTGAGCCTTGTTGTTACGGTAGGCTCAGCCATTTTGCTGTCGAAGTGTACGAATACGGCCGGTCCGTCAGACAGCGGTGACGCGCCGACCGATGTATCGACGAGTGACGGCGATACCGACGTGGACGGCGATACCGACGCGGACACCGATGCGGACGGCGATACCGACGCAGACACCGATGCGGACGGCGATACCGACGCAGACACCGATGCGGACACCGATGCGGACACTGACGCCGATACCGATTCAGATACGGACGCCGATGGCGACGGTGACGCGGACACTGATAGCCGCACCGATGCCGACTCTGAAAACGACACCTCAATGATCGATGCCTACGCCAACGTGCTCGCGGTCAACACCAACGGCAATGAGGGCAACTACTCCTTCTCTGTTGAAATGGAGACCTCGGACATCGACTGCACGCACTTCGCCGACTGGTGGGAGGTGATAACCGATGAAGGCGAGCTCGTCTATCGCCGCATACTGGTGCACCCGCACACGGAGGGCCTGAGCGGCAATCCGTTCGAGAGGGCGAGCACGTCGCCTGTCGACGTCAGCGCCGATCAGATCGTGATCGTCCGCGGACACATCAACATTGCCGGGTACGTGGGGAAGGCCATGCGCGGCTCGGTTTCCGAGGGCTTTACCGAAGCCCCCGAGCTGGGACCCGACTTCTTTTCGGAGCTCGCCTCGGAGGGCGATCAACCCGAGGAGTGTATTCCGGAAGAGTCGATGTTCTAACCCCTTATCGTGCGCTCTGGTCAGACGCGCAAAGAGCGACCTTCTCTAACTCCGCACACGAAGTCCGCGAAATCGTCAGCGATCCGCGACGTTCTCCGGACGCGTTTCGAGCTACTGTGCCAGAACCCCGCCTCGAGCGTTCGTGTTCTCGTTGGCCTCAATTCAATATCAGAAAGAATTGAATCGCTACACTTTGAAGCCCTACCCGTGAGGCCGGAGCCTTTCGGGGCCGGCGACCAAGGTTTGGGGGGTACCGGATCACTTCGGCGGACACCGGTGGAAGCTCTCCCGGGAGAGATTCTTGGGCTGCTCTTCCGTGAGATAGAACGGCTGACCGGTGGACTCCAGCACGGAGAGCCACAGCTCCCCTTCGGGATCCACGGTCTTGCAGGAGGCGACGAGCTCCTTGAGGGGGATGTGGGTGAACCTCCGATGAGAGCGGCCGACCGCCATCCCGGTCCGCCCCGACATGCCCGCGTGCACCGCCGCCTGCGCGAGGTAGCCGCAGAATATCGAGTCATTGGAGCCGGCGGGCTTGGACCGGATGATATAGCTCGGATCGATGTACTTCAGGGTGTAGTCGAAACGTCCCGAAAAATGGGCGTTAATCTGATCTCTGAGGAAGTGGCCGATGTCCCCCAGCTTGACGTTTCCGGAGTCATCCCGCTCCCGGGCTTTCTCCAGATGGCGCTGTCCCGCCCCCTCCGCTACGACGATGACTGTCGACTTGTCCTGCGCGAACCGTTTCTCGAGATAGGCGAACAGACCGTTCTCCCCTTCCAGATCGAAGGGCATCTCCGGGATCAGCACCAGGTTGACGTTCCTCACCGCCAGCGCGGCGGTGGCGGCGATGAAGCCCGCGTGACGCCCCATCAGCTTCACCAGGCCGATGCCGTTTCTCGCGGAGGAGGCCTCGACATACGCCGCCCGGATGGCGTCGGAGGCCGCGTCGACGGCGGTCTCGAAGCCGAAGGTGTGGTCCACCAGGGGGATGTCGTTGTCGATGGTCTTGGGGACGCCGATAATCGAAATATCGGCGTTGCGTCTCTTTATCTCCTCGAAAATGGTGAGCGCGCCGCGGAAGGTCCCGTCGCCTCCGATGGCGAAGAAGAGGCTGATATTGTGACGCTGAAGTGTATCAACAATGATGCCGGGATCCTGGGGCCCCCGGGAGGTCCCGAGGATGGTCCCCCCCCGCGAGTGGATATCTTTTACGTTATCGGGAATCAACTCCACGGAAGGGTAGCCGAAGACGGGGTTGAGGCCCGCGTAACCGTACCGGAATCCCATGATGGACCGCACGCCGTACCCGTAATAAAGGGTCATCGTCAGTCCGCGGATGACATTGTTCAGACCGGGGCAGATGCCGCCGCAGGTCACGATTCCGGCTCTGATATCGGGGCCGTTGAAAAAAATCCGTTCCCGTGGACCGGCGAGCTCGAACGAGGGCGGCGACTGGTTTTGAACGATAAATCCCTGTACTTTGTCGAGCGCGATTTCAGAGAGCACCCTCGATTCATCCGGGATGAAATCCGCGAGCAGATCCCCCGGCTCCGTACCGAGATGGATAGGAGAGGGTATCACCGCGGGTCCCAATCGTTCTATCGTATAACGTTCTGGCATGTTTTCACCTCTGGCTGAAGAGTATCCTACCCGAAAAGGGGTCTTTATGCACCCGCTTCGATATTCTGCCAAGTCTGCATGCCGTTTTGGGGGTCAGGGGACCGAAACCGATGCGGTGGCGAGCGGCGTGTTCCAGGAGCGATAATCAACAACGGACCTGTTGCCTTTGCCCCAAAAGTGCTACGCTGTGTCCTCTGAGACGAACGACGTATCGATACGCGATCAGGAGGACGCAATGAAAGGAATGACGTTCATCACCGCCGTACTGCTCCTGTCATTGGCGGGGAGCGGGGCCCATGCCTTCACCGTGGATCGGGGCTATGGAGTGAACGACATGGTCGTGGGGGGGTACTGGAGCAACGGGTTGGCCCTCGTGGCCGGCGAGGGTTATGAGGAGCTGTCGGACAGCTTCGCCGTATTCGACGAACGGATATTCCCCGTCGACAGAGGCGACAGAACGGCTCTCTATTCACCGGGCGGCGGCGTCTATTTCACCTACTTCTTCACCTCGATCGTCGGTATCGAAGGCGGACTGGGGTTTCTGAGCAAGGGAATCCGATTCAGGTGGGACGACAACAAACACAAGCAGCGCTATGTCTATATGGAGATCCCGGTGATGGTGAAGATTGACATCCAGCACTTCCAGATCGCCGCGGGCCTCGCGCTGTTCATCAACCTCGCGGCCAAGACCACCACCATCATTGAACAAAACAACGTCACGGAAACAGAGAAAATCAAGTGGGAGGACGACCACTGGGACCACGTCCACCGCGCCAACTTCGGCCCGAAAATCGTTGCGGGATATGCGATTCCGGTAGGCCCCATCTACATCGTTCCCAGCTTTTCCTGGACGATTCACCTCCTCAACGATCTCGACAACGATGAGATCGCGCGGGATATGAATGAATCAGACACTGACTTCAAGATGCGCTCCACCAACCTGATGTTCAATGTCGGGGCGGAGTGGGCGTTCTGATCCGGCATTATACCCAACGAACGTAGGGGCGAACCTCGTATTCGCTCTGACAACACCTTTGGATTCAGCCGACGAAATCAGCACGAGTGGTAACAGGACAAGAAAGGCGCCCGCCTTTTTATGAGATCAACTCCTCAATCATCTTCAGGATCTTCTGCTGGTCGATGGGCTTCGACATGTAGCCCTCGGGGGGCGGCACCTGCTTCCTCGAGGAGATGAACCGCTCGAAGTCCGTGGAGATACCGGTCACCATGATCACGGGGATGTGCTTGAGTTGCTCATCCTCGCGGATATCCCGGTAGAACCGGACGCCGCTCTTCTCCGGCATGGTGATGTCGAGGGTGATGAGATCGGGGAGCCGGGCCCTGACCTTGTCGAGCGCGTTGGTGCCGTCCTCGGCGGTCGCGACATCGAAGCCGTTGTCCTCGAGGAGCGCGGAGAGGTACTCCCGCACATCCGGTTCATCGTCAACGACCAGGACGCTCTTCCTTGGCTCAGTCATTTCGACCTCCTTTGTTGCCAATTTTTTCCAATGTTTCTATTGTACGCCGTCTCGGGATGGAGACCAGGAAACAGGCGCCCCGATCGAGCTCGGAGTCCACCGTGATGCGGCCCCCGTGGGCCGTGGTGATCTTGTTGGCGATGAAGAGCCCGAGCCCTGTGCCCTTGGCCCCCTTGGAGGTGAAGAAGAGGCTGGCGGCCTTGTCCCGGGTCTCCCGATCCATTCCGATGCCGTTGTCGGCCACCATGAACCGGATCTCGTCCTCGGTCCCGGTGACCTCGAAGGTGACCCGGTGTACGGTCTTGCGGCTGTCCACCCGGCAGGCGTCCAGGGAGTTCTCGAGCAGGTTGATCAGCATGGCGCGGATCGCCTGGGGATCGCCATCGAACGCTCCCGCGTCCTCCGCCGCGTCGTACCGGAGCATCACGCCGAGCTCCTTGGCCTTGGCCTCCAGCACCTTGAACACCTCGGCGCCGATCTCCCCGCCGTTCAGCCGCTCCCACTGGGGCACCCGCTCCTTGGCGTAGTAGAGGATGTTCATCACCTGGGAGCGGATACGATCCACGTTGCGCTGCACCATCTCCCATCCCTTGGAGAGGCGCTCCGGGTTGTTCTTCTTCAGCCCGGTGTTGACGAGGTACATGCCGCCGTCCAGACCGTTCAGGAGCCCCTTGATGCCGTGGGAGATGGAGCTGATGAGCAGTCCCACCGACTCGAGCTGGGACTGGAGCTCCCGGATGGGCGTGATGTTGGTGCTCATCTCCATCACGCTGTCGATGTTCCCCTCGGTGTCGAGGATGGGGGCGGTGTAGACCAGTGTGTTGATCCGATCGCCGTCGAGGGAGGCCACCACCTCCTCGCTGTGGTGCACGCCGCCGTCCCTCAAGGTCTCCTGCACCGGGCAGTGGAGGCACTCCTCGCGGCGGTGCTTGTAGACCTCATAGCATTTCCGGGTCTCGGGACGCCCGAAGTCCTCGATGAACCGCTGGTTGGCCTCGATGACGTTGAGCTCCGGATCCTGAACGGTGATGTAGCAGGGTACCCGGTCGAAGAGCAGGCGATACCGCTGCTCGCTCATCCGGAGCTTCTCCTCCAGCGCCTTGATCTCGGTGACGTCAGTAGAGACCTCCATCACCGAGGTCACCCTCCCCTCTTGGTCCTTGACGGGGGACGAGTACACGATGACGGAGACCTCCCGGCCGTCCCGGGTCCGGACCCGCTCCTCGCTCCTGTGGGAGAGGCCGTCCGCGAAGCTCTGCTCCACCGGACAGACCTCGCACTTCTCGGTCCGCCCCTTGTACACCTCAAAGCAATGCCGGCCGTTCAACGTTCCGAAATCCCGCTTGAACTTGTCGTTGGCCTCGATGATCCTCAGGTCGCGATTCTGTATCGATATATAGCACGGCATGGCCTGGAAGAGCTGATCATAGGGGGGCTCCCTATTCTCTTCTTTTGCCATGTAACACCTCACTCCGTCAGCCCGCGTCCTTCGAGAGATCGAAGATCTTCCGGACGTTATGAAGGAGCGTCTCCTCGTTGACGGGCTTGTCCAGGTACCCCTCGGGGGGCGGCACCGGTTTCTCGTAGATGAGCTTCCGCATCTCGGGGCGGCCGGTGACGATGCACACCTTGAGGTTTTTGAGATCCTCGTCCTTCTTGAAGGCCTGGTAGACCTCGCCGCCGTCCTTACCGGGCATCGAGAGATCCAGGGTGATGAGATCCGGCCGGTGCTCCCTCGCAAGCGCGATGCCGTCATCCCCGCTCGCCGCCGAGAGCACCTCGGCGCCGCTGTCCTCGAAGACCGTCCCCAGGAAGGTGACCATGTCGGGCTCGTCGTCGATGACCAGGATGCGCTTCCCGGCCAGCGGCTCCACGGCCTCCGTGGACGGCGTCACCTCGGCGCGCTTCTCGATCACCGCCGCGTCCGCCACCAGGTTCACCAGCTGTACCACCTTCATGTCCAACCCGTAGTGCTTGATGATATCGGCGAGCCCGTCCACACAGTTGTGGCAGGAGGTCACCACGAAGTCGGCGCCGGTGGCCTTCAGTTGCTCGGCCTTGATCTTGCCCGACTTGAGCCGGCGGGGGGTGTACTCGGACATGGACATGGCGCCGCCGCCGCCGGTGCAGCAGAAGTTCTCCGCCCGGTTGGGGACCATCTCCTGGAAGTCCTTCACCACCAGGTTGAGGAGCTCCCGGGGCTCCTCGAACATGCCGCAGCTGCGGGCGTTGTTGCACGAGTCGTGGAAGGTGTAGCGCCCCTTGTTCTTGGACGGATCGACTTTAATGCGCCCCGCCTTGATGTAGTTCAGCATGGTGATGACCGAGCTCTCCATCTGGAACGGGATGTCCATGCCCGCCCAGTTGGGCCCCTCACAGGTGGTCGAGCGGTAGCCGTGGCCACACTCCGACATGACCAGCTTCCTGCCCTTCAGGGCCTTCACCTTCTCGAACACCCGCCTGGCCGCGACCCCCCCGAGGGCGTCATCTCCGGAGAAGAGCCCGAAGTTGGTCATGTCCCACCCCTCGCTCGGCATGGTCCAGCTCTCCTTGGCCAGGTAGAAGATCTTGGCGGCGTCGTAGATGGTCCGGGGGTCGTACTTCACCTCCCGGGGGTTGATGGTGTAGACGATCTCCGCCGCCTCCTTGTCGATGGGGATCTCCGCCGCCGGGTCCTCCATCTCGTCCGCGAGCTCCTCGGACTGCCACTCGATGGTCTCGATGTAGTCCTCCTTGAGCACCCCCATCTGGTTTCCGATTTCCCACTGGTCCTTGCTCACCACCCGGACCCCCTCGGGCATGATCCCCACCGAGTAGAGCAGCCCCCGGGCCATGCGGTTGAAGGTGGCGTGATCCACCCCCATCGGGCAGTTGAGGGAGCAGCGGCGGCAGTTGGTGCACTTGCCGAAAACCGTGTCCTTGAGATCCTCGAGCTCCTCATCGGTGTAGACGCTGCCCGCCTTGACCCACCAGGGGATCACCCGCCCGGTCCAGTCCACGTGTCGCTTGAAGAGCTTCCGGAGCTTGTCCGCCTTCACGGTGGGCGCGTAGGAGGGATCGTCCGGGTTGGCCAGCACGTAGTGGCACGACTCGGCGCACATGCCGCAGTGCACGCACGCGATCATCGAGCCCGCGACCTGCCGGTTGACCTTGGCCTTCAGCCGGTCGATGACCACCTCCGCCTTGTGTGAACGTTTCTTTGTCATGGCATCGCCCTCCTGTGCTTAGTGTGATTGTTGCCCCTGCCGGCTCTTGAGCACCATCGGATAGGTGCCCCGGCGCCCCATGGATTTTCCGAACCAGTACCGGGTGAACGGGTAGTAGAGGTAGTGGGAGATCTTGCTGAACGGCACATAGATGAGGAAGAACGCGGTGACATAGAAGTAGGCCAGGAGGATCCCCTCCCCGTTTTCGGTGGTGTTGGGCACCGACCAGAAGGCCAGGGCGAACCAGGTGGTGAGGAGAAAGAGGGAGAAGTAGTCGTCCGGTGAGCTCATGGCCCGCATGAGCTTCCGCCCGACGCGGCGGAGGATGCGCAGCACCCCGACGGCGAAGGCGGCGCCGATGGAGATCCGGAGGACCAGCACCACGTTCGGATTCTCCAAGAGGGACGGCCCGTAGGGGATGATGAACGAGAGCCCGATGGCCGACACCACCCCCAGGTGGAAGATCACGAACTGGAAGTACATGACGGGCTGGGTCCGGGTGCTCTCCATGACCCACGGCATACCGATGATGCCCCAGGAGTAGAGGATGCCTTTTTTGGGCGTCGTGTTGGGCGACCCCGTGGGGGGCTGGCGCTCCTTGCCCGCCTTGAAGCGCCTGTGTAGCCAGATGAGACGCGTGGTGTAGACCAGCGCCATGATACCGAGAGCCACCTCCTGAAGGGTGTGCTCCGCGAAATGGAGTGTATCGCTCATGGTTGCTCCTTCTCTAGGCGAGGGCGTCCAGGGCCTTCTCGTAGGGCCCCGTGTCCCAGGGATCCCGGACGCAAATGGTGATGTCTTCGAGTCCCGTGCCGTTCTTGAGAAAACCGCCGATGACCTCGGTCATGATGCGAGCGCTCAGGGCCGGGTCGACGCCGTAGAACCCCGTCCCCATGGGCGGGAACGCGACCGACTTGACCCCCTTTTCGTCCGCCGCGGACAACGCGTTCTCGACGGCATGGCGAAGCTTGTTCGGGAGATCCTCCTCCGAGAAGGCCGGCCCGACGACGTGGATAATCCAATCGGCTTTCAGCTTCCCCGCCGTGGTCGCCACGGCCTTCCCCACCGCCAGCTTCCCGATCCGATTGAGCTCCTCCTGGATCTTCGGCCCCCCCCTCAGCGCGATCATGTTGCCGTATCCCGTGCCGAGCTTGAGCTCCGGATCGGCGTAGAAGACGAAGCTCTCCGCATCCAGGAGGGTCAGATCGCCGGAGACGACGCGCACCGTTTTCCCTTCTATCTGTTTTTCCATATCTCACTCCTCGTAAGGCGTTTTCCCGGACGTGTCGCACCCCATTCCGTCATCGGCGAAGAGCGAAATGTCCGGCATCTCCCGCAGGGTCGCCAGCTCCGCGAGAGAGATCCCCTGAAGCGCATCCACGATGCGTCGGTTGATGTTTTGGTAGACCCAGCGACACTCACAGAGCTCCGACTTGGTGCAGGTCTCGGGCTGGAGCACGCAGTTCACGATATTGATGGGGCCGATGGCGGATTCGATGATCTCCGCGATGGTCACGTCCTTTGAGTCGCGGGTGAGGGTATAGCCCCCCCCCTTGCCCACGGTGCCGTTGACCAGCGAGGCGTTTTTCAGCGATACAACGAGTTGCTCCATATATCTTCTCGATATCTTTGTTTTCTTGGAAATATCGGCGAGGCTGATGGCTTCGTTTGCTCTCACATGATGCTTGGCGAGCTCCACCATCATCCGAAGGGCATATCGGGCGCGAGTAGATAGCTTCATACAGTTCCTTTCCAGTGCCTGCCGCACAAATCCTTCTAAATCCTACTATATCTATAGGATTACAGGCAATAGGATTTTTTACATTTTTTCCACGGGAACCACAGGACTTTATAATGTCTTGTAATTACCTTACATACCGTCCCAACAGCTCGATATTGCTATAAATCCCGCCGCAACAGGCAATACTTCGACATGAAAAAAGGGAAGGATGATCCCGCCGCTATAAAGCAACCCTTTTCACAGACCTCGGAAATATTCGAGATTCGAAATCGTATCCTTCGAATAACAATGCCTGATTTCTCGAACTTCTTCGCGTACCGCACTCAACCTCAGACCGGACGGGACCCGTCCCGATCGACAGGGGACGAAGGTGTGTTAAAGGAAGGGGGAGCCCCGGCAATTCCGGTGCGTTAGGAGCCGTTACAGTTTGACATACGAGGACAGATGACACGGATGCTGATATTCGGACTGGTGATGACGACCATTGTGGGAGGGGTTCACTACTATATCTGGCGGCGCCTGGTCCGGGATGCCGCCTGGCCCAAACGATGGCGCAGGCTCGGGACCGCCGCCGTCATTTTTCTGGGCGTGAGCCTGCCGGTGACGATGATCTTCAGTCGAAGCCTCTCCGGCGACATCAGCCGCGTCCTGTTGCATTTCCCCTTTATCTGGATGGGCATCATGGTGTTTCTGTTCTGGCTTCTTCTCGCGTTGGATCTGGCCAAGTTGCTCTCCAGGCTCTACACGAAAATCGCCGGCAGACGTCATGTGTTCAACGCTCAGAAGCGCCTCACCCTTCGACGGATACTGGCCGGCAGTGTGCTGTTCACGGTGGGGGGGCTGGCCAGCGCGGCGGTCTACAAGGGGAAGCTCAAACCCAAGCTGAGACGTCAGTCAATCCCCCTGAAGCGACTCCCGAGACGCTTTGACGGGTTTCGTATCGTCCAGCTCACGGATTTACACCTCGGCAACACCCTGGACGGCGCGTGGTTGAAGCAGGTGGTGTCGGCGACCAATGCGCTCGAGCCGGATCTCATCGCTATCACCGGCGATGTGGTGGATGGACAGGCAGGGAACCTGAAGTCGGAGGTCGCCCACCTGGCGAAGCTGAAGGCCCCCCACGGCGTGTTTCTGGTGACGGGCAATCACGAGTACTATTCGGGCGCAGAGGCGTGGGTCGAGACCTTCAGGGGGTTTGGCATTCGCGTGCTGAGAAATGAGAATGTCGTCATTAAAAGAGGCGCGGAAGCGTTCGCGCTGCTGGGGGTGGACGATTTCAATGCCAAGGGGATGGCCCCCGGTCACGGCCCCGACCTCTCGAAAGCCCTCGCCGGGGTCCCTTCACATCTGGAGACGGTGCTCCTCGCCCACCAGCCCCGCGCCGTATTCGAGGCCGCGGAAAGGGGGGTCGGCCTGATCCTTTCTGGTCACACCCACGGCGGGCAGATCTGGCCCATCACTCATATGGTGGGACTGCAACAGCCCTACAACAAGGGGCTCTACCTTCACAACGAATCCACACAGATTTATATCAGTCAGGGAACCGGTTACTGGGGCCCGCCCATGCGTCTCGGTACGGAAAACGAAATCACCGAGATCAGCCTTCGTTCCACCTGAGTCACCGGTATCAAAACCGTCAAGCCCCCAGTCCTTACCCCCTGAAGAACAGATCTGTTATTCGCTTTTATTTCTTTTCGTTAGTCTGTTTATCTAAAGTATTACTTTACAATATCCGCTCACCCTTCTCGTCTTAATTTCGAATTTTTCAGAAGTCGTAACTCCCCGACCACTTTGTTGCGCTACGGAACCCTTTATTCGTTTTTTTGACATTGAATGACGCACACTGTAGTTTTTTGTAGTTATATGTAGGAGACAAGCAATGGCAAAAGAGACTACCGCAAGCCCAGCTGTCGGCGAGATGGCCCGAAAACGAAATACTTCCGAAGAGATCGAGTCGCCCACGAAGCGACATGAAGTGTTCGGCGTATGTACCGCGCTACTGGCCCTCTTCATGCTGCTCGGCCTGCTCTCCTACGAGGGCGACACCGGAGACACAGCCTTCGGAGAGGCCAACTGGATGGGAATGGCCGGGCAGTGGTCGAGCTACTTCCTCTTCTCTCTCCTCGGTGTCACGGTCTATCTGTTAAACGCCTTTCTCTGGGTCTTCGCCGTCTCCCTCTTTGTGCCGAGGCCCAAGAACATCCGCGCTCTGAACACCCTGGGGATGCTGATCATCGCGATGTTGTCTTCGGTTCTGATTCACACCATCCTCGAAAAGGAGCCCATCAACGGTCACCCTCCGGGGGGCTTCATCGGGGAGCTCCTCGGGGAGTTCCTCGCCTCCATCGTCTCCACCGGCGGGACCTATCTCTTCGCCATCGGCGGCATCGTGCTGACCTTGATGCTCGTCACCGACATCTCCATCATCCGCACCGGCCGCAACATCGTCCGCTTCTCCACCGTGGCCGGCCGGGTCGTCGGGAACTATGGCGGACGCATCGTAAAGGCTTGGATTAACGCAGATTTTGCCGAAGAGCCGGCGGAGGAGGTGCTGGAAGAGAAGGCACCTGAGGAGGAGAAGAGACAGTCCCCCAAAGATGAAAAGGAGGAGGAGCTCAAGAAGCCCAAGAGCGCCCCGTCAGACGACAACAAGAAGAATACCGAGCCCGTCATCGTCAAGAAGCGGCCCGCAAAGAAGCCGAAAAAAGAAGACTCCGGGCCGTTGGCCATCAATGACCGTCCGGTGATCGGAGACTTCGACCTCCCGTCGCTGGATTTGATCTCGGGCGCTCCGGAGGATGCCCAGTCGGATATCGACGAGCGCTACCTCAAAGAGCTGGCGGACAAGCTCGTTCAGGTCCTCGCCGATTTCAATGTTTACGGCGAGGTCCGTGAGATCCATCCGGGTCCTGTGGTCACGATGTTCGAGTTCCAGCCCAAGTCCGGGACCAAGCTGTCGAAAATCGAGGGGCTCTCGAGCGAGCTCGCCATGGTCCTCGAGGTGATCCGCGTTCGGGTCGTCGCCCCCATCCCCGGGAAGCACGCGGTGGGGTTCGAAATTCCCAATAAGCGGCGGGAGACCGTGTTCCTGAAGGACATGTTGATTGACGACAGCTTCAACAACCCCAAGTTCAAGCTGCCGCTGGCGCTCGGCCGGGACATCGCCGGCACCCCCGTCGCCGTGGATCTGGCCAAGATGCCCCACCTCCTCGTCGCCGGGACCACGGGGTCCGGCAAATCCGTCTCCGTCAACTCCATGCTGCTGAGCCTGCTCTACAAATACACCCCGGAAGACCTCCGCCTGCTCCTGGTGGATCCCAAGATGATCGAGCTCGGCATCTACGACCAAATCCCCCACCTGCTCCTGCCCGTGGTGACGGACATGAGCAAGGCGTGCCTGGCCCTCAAGTGGGCCGTGGACGAGATGGAGCGCCGCTACCAGCTCTTCGCGGACATCGGCGTCCGGAACCTGGCGGCCTACAACAAGAAAGTCGCGACCCTGAAGAAGGAGCACGCGGCCAAGAGCCCGGAGCAGCGGCGGGCGGAGCACGCGGACGACTACCACAGCGTGGAGGATGGGGAGGTCACCATCGTCTCGAGCGCCGGGCCGGATCCGGAGAAGCTGGAGAAGCTGCCGTTCATCGTCACCGTTGTGGATGAGCTCGCCGACCTCATGATGGTAGCGGCCAAGGACGTGGAGACCTCCATCGCCCGGCTGGCCCAGAAGGCCCGCGCCTCCGGCATCCACCTCATCATCGCCACCCAGCGCCCCTCCGTCGACGTCATCACCGGGCTCATCAAGGCCAACTTCCCGAGCCGGGTGAGCTTCCGCGTCTCCTCGGGGACGGACTCCCGGACCATCCTGGGGACCATCGGAGCGGAGAACCTCCTCGGCATGGGGGATATGCTGATTCTGCCGCCGGGGACCTCGGATCTCACCCGGGTCCACGGCGCCTTTGTCGAGGATGAGGAGATCCTCAAGGTGGTCGAGTTTCTCAAAACCCAGGGAACCCCCGTGTATGACGAAGAGATTCTCAAGCCCAGGGAAGAAGAGATGGATGATGTGGGAGAGGATGAAAAGGACGAAGTCTACGATCAGGCCGTCGCCGTCGTCGCCGAAGCCCAGACCTGCTCCATTTCGATGCTACAGAGGAAGCTCCGCATCGGCTACAACCGATCCGCCCGGATTGTGGAGATAATGGAAAAGGAAGGCGTCGTGGGCCCCGCGAACGGCGTCAACAAACGGGAAGTGCTCATCTCACCGCAGTAGAGATCCTCTCCTATACCGACCGGACATCATCATCCCCCCCACAATCTTTTGGAAATATAGGTGGTTGCCGGTTTCCGTCTCATCGGGCTGTCAAAATGCTCTATGAAAAAAAATAGAAAAAAGTCCCACATGAAAGACGAAGACCTTCTATAATCTAAACCGGTCTACAACCGTCGGGCTTGTCTTAAAAAAAAGAGGTGACCCCCTTGTGATTCATAGTTTTTCGAGGAGATGGAGATGAGAAATATCGTCAATTCAGCAGCGGTGGGGATGGTGGTGCTGTTTGCACTGCAATGCGGCACCGAAGAGACCCCCAGCAATAAACGAAACGAGTGGTGGTATCCCACGTACGACGACACCTCGAGCTCGGACACTGATACCGATACCGATACTGATACTGATACTGACGCAGACACGGATACCGACGCCGATACCGACACGGACGCTGACACCGACACGGACGCCGACACCGACACGGACGCCGATACCGACACGGACGCCGATACGGACTCGGACGCCGATACCGACACGGACGCTGACACCGACACGGACGCCGATGCCGATTCCGATTCCGATGCTGACTCCGACTCCGACTCCGATTCCGATGCGGATACCGACTCTGATGCGGACACCGACTCTGATGCGGACACCGATTCCGACGCGGACACTGATACCGATGCCGACGGAGATACCGATGCGGACACCGACGCCGACACGGACGACTGCCAGATCCCGCCCACCGATCCGCAGCTGCTGCCGAACGCCAGCGGTTTCGTCAACAAGTGTGAAAACGAGGGAATGCTACAGGGATACTGGTACTCCTACAGCGATGATTATTCTGAAATCACGCCGACGCCGGAAACGACCTATGAAACCGATAACGACGGGACCATCTGCACCTCGGGAGAGGCGCACGCGGTGGAGGATGAGGACTACACCAATTACTACGGCTGCGGCATCGGATTCTCCTTGTGTATGAGCGACCATACCGGGACGGACGAATTCACGCTCGGCAAGTGTCCCTGGGATGGACCGGCGGACATCCAGGGGTTCACCGTCACGCTGGATGGAACGGTACCGGAGGACACCCGCCTGATTTACAGCGAGACCAGCCGTTCCGAAGACGCTTACTGTCTTCTGGAAGACGGCGCCAACACCTGCGAGTTCTCCGACGCCGCCGTACATTACGATTCGAGTAACAACGATGAGGTCGATTCCGACAACGTCAACAAGATTCAGATACAGGTCTCGTCGGGCGATACCGCGAAGCCGTTCGACTTCTGTATCACCAACATCTCCGCGATTCTCTAACCATTTAACCAGAAGTACAATACCTGATGCCTCTCCCATGTTTGGGTGCTATAGTATTAAGAGTTTGAATATATGGTCGTATTATGGAATAGATAATGTGGAGGACGGTGGAGCAGCACTTGACGGGATTTCAGGTAAAAACGACGCTCTGTTTTTTTGTTTGCCTCTTCGCTGTGTTGCCCCGAAACACCTACGCGCAGGAGGTTCACGAGGTCGGCATCAATGCCGACGGACACCACGGCATTCATCGTCTCAATCTACCGTACGCCCCCAGACGTCATATCACGATCTCCGGACAAGGGGGCTACGGCCTCACGGAATCCGTCGGGGACATCGACGGTGCTCACCACCGGCTGTACGGAAAGGCCGCGGTCGGGGGCTCACTTTTGAAATGGCTCGGTTTCGGGCTCTCCCTCGAAGGCTACCTCGACAATCATCCCGATGACGAAGAGGGCGCGGACTCCACCCTCATCGGAAAACCCCACCTCAACCTGAGGGCGGGACACGCCCTCACCAAGATGATCCAGCTCGGCGCGGACTTCGATCTCTGGATCCCCGGCGCCAAGGCCCCCTCCCTCAAAGGGAGCGCCTCCACGCTGAACTCACGGCTCCTCTTTGCCCTGAGCCCGGAAGGGGAGTTCTGGACGGTCGCCGCCGCGCTGGGATTCCGCCTCGACAACAGCGCCAACGCCGCGCCCCCCAATGACACCATGCGCACGGGAGACCGGATCTCCCTCGGTATGAGCGAGTACAACGCCGTCCTCCTCGGCCTCGGCAGCTCCCTCCGGTTCTCGAGCATGGAGCTGCTCCTGGAGCTCACGGCGGACGTCCTCGTCGGGGACGGCGCTCCCACCGGAAGCTCTCCGCTGAGGGTCGCTGTCGGCGGTCGATACCACATCTTCGACGGATTGGCGGCTGAGCTCATGACGGAGAGCCATGTGGCCAAGCGCCCTCCCCTCGATACCGACGACCCGTTGTCCCCGGTGGAGCCCCGGTTCAGCCTGCTCGCCGGGCTCAGGTATTCGTTCCTCATCGACAAGCCCGCCCCGCCGCCGGACACGGATCCGCTGATCGAGGACAAGCCGCCTCTGGACGAACCGCAGAAGCCCCCCGCAGAGCCCGTTGTGGAGCTGACACGTCTCGAGGGTCGGGTCGTCAACACCGAGAACAATCCCATCGGGGGCGCGGTGGTCCGGATCGCCGCGGGCGACAAGGAGTTGGAGACCACCACCACTCCCGAGGGGGCCTATGCTTTCGATGGTGTTCCCGTCGGGCCGGCAACCCTCACCGTCATCACCGAAGGCTTTGACGAAGACACCCGCGAGCTGACCGTCACCAAGGGGATGCCTCCTGTCGAGCCCCATATCCTGAAGGAGATCGAATCATCCCAGGCCAGTCAGCTGAGGGGCGTCATCCGCTCCATCGATGGCAAACAGCTGAGAGCGTCGATCCTCATCAAGCCGGGCAACATCGAGCTCGAAACCGATGACTCCGGTTACTTCACCCAGGATCTCGCCCCGGGGAGATACACGGTGCTCATCAAGTGCAAAGGGTACAAGCGCCAGACCCGCAAGGTGGAAATCGAGGAGAACAGCGTGACCATCTTGAACGCGGATCTCCGAAAGCGCTAGGGGAATTCCACCCGTTGAACTAGACAGAATAATTCCTGAAGAAAAGAAGTCCTCGCCGTAGCCTCGCGCAGCGAGCGGAGGCGGGCACGTTCATCACACCTCCCGGACGGCTCCCTTGTCGGCCGAGGAGACGTGCAGGGCGTAGGCCTTGAGGGCCTTCGAGACGACCCGGCCCCGATCTCCCGGGGTGAAGGCGGCGTCCCCCTTCTTCATCTCTTCGGTGCGACGGGTTTCCAGCGCTTCATCGGAGAGCTTGACGTTGATGGCCCGGTTCGGGATATCGATCTCGATGGTGTCCCCCGCCCTGACCAGGCCGATGGCCCCCCCCGCCGCGGCCTCGGGCGATACGTGACCGATGGAGAGCCCCGAAGTGCCGCCCGAGAAGCGGCCGTCGGTGACGAGGGCGCACGCCTTACCGAGCCCCTTGGACTTGATGTACGACGTCGGGTAGAGCATCTCCTGCATCCCCGGACCGCCCCGCGGCCCCTCGAAGAGGATCATCACCACGTCCCCCTCCCGGATCTCCCCGGCGAGAATGCCGTCACAGGCGGCCTCCTGAGAGGTGTAGACTTTCGCGGGGCCGGAGAACTCAAAGATGGATTCGTCCACCCCGGCGGTCTTGACCACGCAGCCGTCCTTCGCGATGTTGCCGAACAGGACGGCCAGGCCGCCGTCCGGAGAATAGCAGTGCTCGATGTTCCGGATACACCCCTTCTCCCGGTCGAGGTCCAGCTCCTGGGTCTCACTCTGGGAGCCCATCGAGAGGCTCATTGTCCCCTTAGGGGCGCTCCGGTAGAGCGCGAAGGCCTCGTCGGTCGCGGACTCCCGGGTCACATCGTACTTCCCGATGGCCTCCCCCAGGGTCATCCCGTCCACCCGTCCCACTTCGGTGTCGACCAACCCGCCCCTCGCGAGCTCCCCCAGGATGCCCAGGATGCCCCCGGCGCGGTTCACGTCCTCCACGTGATAGGACGAGCTCGGCGCCACCTTGCAGAGCACCGGCACCTTGCGGGAGAGGGCATCGATGTCCTGCAGGGTGAAATCCACCTCGCCCTCGCGGGCCACCGCCAGGGTGTGGAGCACCGTGTTGGTGGAGCCCCCCATGGCGATGTCGAGGGTCATGGCGTTGAGGAACGCGTTCCGGGTGGCGATGGAGCGGGGGAGCACCGAGTCGTCCCCCTCCTCGTAGTAGCGCTTCGTGATCTCGACGAGCCGGGCCGCGGCCCGCTCGAACAACCTGACCCGACTGGTGTGGGTAGCCACCACCGTACCGTTCCCCGGCAGGGCAAGGCCGATGGCCTCGTTGAGGCAGTTCATGGAGTTGGCGGTGAACATCCCTGAGCAGGAGCCGCAGGTGGGGCACGCCGACTCCTCCACCGCCTGGAGCTCGCGGTCCGAGACGTTATCGTCCGCGGCCATCACCATGGCGTCGATGAGATCGTATTTCTTTTCGCCCACTCTACCCGCCTCCATGGGACCGCCGGACACGAAGAGGGTCGGGATGTTCAGCCGCATGGACGCCATCAGCATCCCAGGGGTGATCTTGTCGCAGTTGCTGATGCAGATCATCGCGTCCGCCTTGTGGGCGTTCACCATGTACTCCACGCTGTCGGCGATCACCTCCCGGGACGGCAGGGAGTAGAGCATGCCGTCGTGGCCCATGGCGATGCCGTCATCGATGGCGATGGTGTTGAACTCCGCCGCGTAGAGCCCCTCGGCCTCGATGAGCTTCTTGACCTGCTGGCCCACCTGGTGGAGGTGGGTATGCCCAGGTACGAACTGTGTAAACGAGTTGACGATGGCGACGATGGGCTTGCCGAACTGATCGTTCTTCATTCCGGTCGCCCGCCACAGGCTCCGGGCGCCGGCCATCCGCCGACCCTCGGTATTGATAGCGCTTCTAAGGGGGATTTTCATGGGGTTCTCCATCTTTTTGTTCTTGCCAAATTCATTGAGACGTTTCTTGAGGGAGAGATCAATCTCTAAACATAATCATTGCACACCAGTGGGATATCGAACAGAAATCCATTCTCATCCCTGTTACCGCATGGCAGGCAGCATCCCGTATTGTAGTGGTTGATGTTAACCTCCGAAATATCTTTCCCTAACATCTCAACATCCTCTCCAAGGCACCAGTACAAATCCAATGAGTCATTTACGACACTCAAGCAGAGTGTGTGTCCCGTGATGCATTCGAACGAAGCGCCATCATTGACACCATAAGCGCCGGTCAACCAGTAGGCGCTGGTCGTTGGATAGATTTCACGCGGGCAGTCTATGTCATATATCCTAATATTGTTGATGCTATCGTCATCACAGGAATCCATGAACTGTACATAGGAGGTGGTTCGACTATCACCACACGCCTCCTCGTCCTCACCGCCGGCACAGTCTATCTCACAGTCACAGAGCTTGTACGCCGGGATCTCCTTGCCGTCATCACAGACCGCCCTCGGATCATCGATGAAAATGTCGCAGCCCGAGAGCACGAGGAGGGCGACAAGCCACGAATCGCAAATCCGCAGGCCTCGAGTGGTTTTCTCTATGCCAGAACACTGTGAAAACACCCGATAATCACATCTCATTTGCTCACTCCTCACAAGGTCGGCAAGCCACCCTCATATCGAGGGAACCGTGGTGTTGAACTGCGAGACTGGAATATTACCAAAAAAGGGGGGGGGTCGCCACCCCAATTCTCACCCGGTTCACGGAAAAAAAAACATCCCCGGCCGTTACAGCGGACCGTCATTCTTCCTCTTTCCCCCTCTCCGCTCGCCGGAGAAAGGCCGGCGGTAAGGCGCTTCACTCAGCGGGTTCGGTGGAACGCCTCTCCAAAATGAGGTTGGCCGTCCGATAGCCGGAGCTGATCACCGAGGGGTATCCCCCGCCGGGATAGATGGAGGCCCCCACCAGGTAAAGCCCGCGGATCGGCGTCTCGGGTTTGAGGCGATTGAGGCCGGACTGGTAGACGTTCTGTTTGGGACCGAAGATGCTCCCCTCCGGGTTCGCGGTGTACCGCTCCATCGTCTTCGGCGTGCCGAGCTCCGAAACCACGATGTGCTCTCTCAGGTTCGGGATGACCTTCTCCACCTTGTCCAGGATCGCCTCCGTGGCCCGCCGCTTCCGGCTCTCGTAGGCGGAGCGGGTGAGCCCCTCCCAGTTCTTGACATGATCGAGGCTGAAGATGTTGAGGACCCCCCTACCCTCCGGGGCCAGGGAGGGATCCACGTTGGTGTAGGCGGTGCAACTGTAGGAGGTGCGCGCGTAGTCGCCGTCCAGCATCCGCCGGTAGTTCTCCTCCTGGTCGTAGCCGGCAAAGACCGCGAAGCTGTGGTCCGTCATCCCCAGCGCGTCGAGCCCGCAGTCCAGCCCCAGGTAGAGCTGGATGGCCGATAGGGCGTTCTCCTGGCGCTTGATCTTGTTCACGAACTTCTTTTTCATCCCCACGGTGTCGACGAGCGCCGTGAATGTATTGTCGGCGCCAGCGTTGGAGATCACCACATCGGAATAGTAGATGGCCCCCTCGTCCGTGATGACCCCGTCCGCCTTGCCCTCGGAGGTGAGGATCCGGTTGACCCGGGTCTCGAGGAGGACCCGCCCGCCGGCCGTGAGGACCACGTCCCGGAGCGCGTCGGAGAGCCGCTGGGAGGTTCCCTGGATGATCCCGCCGGCGTGCTCGATATAACCGACCCCGACCACCGCGTAGAGGATGGCGGCCATCTCGCTCGGCGGCAGCCCCAGGTACCACCACATGTTGCCGAGGATCCCCTTGAGCGCCGGGTCCTTCAGGTGCTTATCCATCAGCTCCTCGAAGGTGGTGAAGACCCACTCGGAGAACTGGGGGTACTTCATCGCCATCAGGGGCGAAATCTCCAGGGTGGACGAGGCGTCCACGGTGAGGGCCTCGATCTCCTCGAACCCCTCGCGCACCGTCCGCATCTCCCGGCCGATCGCCTCGATGCCCTCGGCCTCCGCGGGGAACCGCTCCTTCAACTGCTCGAAGAACCGCGCCGCGCCGCGGGGGACCGCGATCTCCCCGTCAGGGAACAGCAACCGCTGAAAGCGCTCGAACGGGATGAACCGGACCTTGTCTGCGATGGACAGGTTCTCGAAGATGGTCCTGATGGTCCCGTCGAAGGGCCCCATGTTGTGCAGGGAGACGTCGAAGGTGAACTCCTCCCGCGTGAAGGAGGTCGCGTATCCCCCCACCTTGTCGTGCTTCTCGATGACGAGCACCCGCCGGCCGTGCCGGGCGAGGTTAGCCGCGCAGGTGAGCCCGCCGAGCCCCGCGCCCACGACAACGGCGTCGAAGGTGCTCTCGACAATGGCCTCGATCCGGGAGCGGCAGGCGCCGCAGTTGACCGCGGCCCGGGTCTCCCGGGAGATCTCGTCGATATTGTCGCCGTGCCGGCGGATGGCCTCCCGCACCGCGCCGCAGGAGACGCCGTTGCAGTCGCAGACGCTCACCTCGTCCGGCCAGAAGACCGCGCTGGAGAGGCTCTCCTTGGGCTTCACGCCGGGGAAGAGGATGGACTCCATCCGCTTCGGCAGGGGGATCCGCGACGCGTAGTATCCCCCGATGGCGTCCGCGTTGAGGGCGTCCCCGACGAGGACGGCCCCCTTGAGGAGGTCGTCGCGGACGATGAGCTTCTTGTAGATGTGGTCCCGCGGATTGTCGTAGACGAGCACCTGATCGCCGGGCTGCTCCGCGACCTCCCCCATGGAGACCACGTCGATGTCGCTCTTCAACCGGACCACCGGCGCCGCCGCCTCGACATAGACCGCCTCGCCGCCGGTGAGTCCCCGGGCGAGAGCTCTCGCCTGGGCGTAGATGGGCACGATGAGCCCGTAGGTCCGGCCGTCGTGCTCGACGCACTCGCCGAGGGCGAAAATATCCGGGACGCTGGTCGAAAGGCGCTCGTCCACCAGGATGCCCCGACGGATATCGGCGCCGGCGGCCTCCCCCAGGGTCACGTCGGGCCGAATGCCGCAGTTGATGATCGCGGCGTCGGCCCGGATCGCCTCGCCGTCTTCGAACACGGCCTCGAGCCCCCGCTCCAAGGCCCTCAAGCGGACCACCCGCTGGCCCTTCACGACCCGCAGCCCCTTCCGGGAGAAGTGGTGCTCCAGGAACTCGGCGCCACGGCGATCGAGCTGGAGCTCCATCAGGGTGTCGAACTGGTGAGAGAGGATCACCGACCTCCCCGCCTCCAGGAGCGCGTCCGTCAGCTCCATGCCCAGGACGCCGCCGCCGATCACCAGCGCGGTCTCCCGATCCGCGAGCCGGGCCTTGATGCGCGCCGCGTCCGCCATATTCCGGAGGGTGAAGACCCCCGGGAGGTCGCTGCCCTCGATGGGGGGGATAACCGGACGGGATCCGGTGGCCAGCACCAGCTTGTCGTAGGCGACCTCGGTGCCGAGATTCGTGCGGACGACCTTGCGGTCAGGCGCGATCTCCGTGACCCTCTCCTCCAGCACGGCCCGGACCCCCCGCTCCGTGTACCACGCTTCGGAGTTGAGCCAGAAGTTGTCGATCTCCCGCTCTTCGCGTTTGAAGAGCTCCGTCAGGAGGATCCGATCGTAGTTGCCGCCGGGCTCCTCACCGATGACGGTGATCTCGAGGGCTTGGCCCCCTTCCAGGCGGAGCAGCTCGTCCACCAGCTTCCCGCCGGCCATCCCCGACCCGACGATGACGACCTTTGTCCTGTTCCCCATACTGCTCCTCGCGCGTTGGTATTCGAGACATACCCCAAGTCGGCGGCCGCCGCCAGCTACTCCCGGATGTGGCCGTCCCCCTGGACGATCCATTTGTAGGTGGTGAGCTCCCTGAGGCCCATGGGGCCGCGGGCATGGAGCTTGTCGGTGGCGATGCCGATCTCCGCCCCGAGGCCGTAGACGCCGCCATCGGAAAGCCGCGTGGTGGCGTTGACGATGATGGACGAGCTGTCCACCCGGCGGGAGAACCGATCCGCCACCGCGATATCCCGGGTGACGATGGTCTCGGTGTGCGCCGAGCCGTACTTGTTGATGTGGGCGATGGCGTCGTCCAGATCGTCCACCACCTTAACCGCGAGGGTGAGATCAAGATACTCGGCGTACCAGTCGTCCTCGGTGGCGGGCTTCACCTTCTCGCCATGGATAGCGCGGGTCCGATCGCACCCCCGGATCTCCACGCCCTCCTCCTGCAGCGCCGCCACCGCCCGCGGGATGAACGCATCGGCCACGGCCCGGTCGACGAGGAGGGTCTCGGTGGCGTTGCACACCGCGGGCCGCTGCACCTTCCCGTTGACCGCGATGGTCAGGGCCATGTCGAGATCCGCCGCCTCGTTGACGTAGGTGTGACAGACCCCCTTGTAGTGCTTGAGCACCGGGATGGTGGACTTCTCCACCACCCGCCGGATGAGGCTCTCCCCGCCCCGCGGGATGATCAGGTGGATGTACTCGTCCTGGACCAGCATCTCGTCCACGGCCTCCCGGGCGGTGGTGTCGATGTAGCCCACCAGGGAGTCGTCCACGCCGCACTGATTGAGGGCCGCCTTGATAATCCCGACCAGGGCCAGGTTCGAGTGGATGGCCGAGCTCCCCCCCCGCAGCACGGTGGCGTTCCCGGACTTGATGCAGAGGGCCGAGGCCTCCACGGTGACGTTGGGGCGCGCCTCGTAGATAATCCCGATGACACCGATGGGCACCCGCATGCGGCCCACCCGGAACCCCTCCGGCCGGACGTTCATGTCGTAGATGCTCCCCACCGGATCCGGGAGCGCGGCCACGTCCTGCATCGACGTGATCATGCCGTCGATCCGTTGGTCCGTCAGCGCCAGCCGATCGAGAAACGCCTTGGAGAGCCCGGCCTTCTCTCCGGCCTCCAGGTCCTTCCCGTTCTCGACCATCAGCTGCTCCCGCTGGGTCGCCAGCCCATCCGAGATGGCGGCGAGGATATCGTTCTTGACCTTGGTCGTCCCCGAATCCAGAAACGCAAGGTAGGCTCGATGCACGGCTTTTGCCAGTTCCCTTACACTCATTTCGTCCTCTCTAGAAAATCACCATATTGTTTCTGTCTACGACCTCATCGTAGTAGTGTCGTCCCAATATCTCACGGATCTCCTCGGTCTGCCGGCCCCGGATGCGGCGGAGATCGGCGGAAGAGTAGTAGGTCACTCCGCGGGCGAAGAGCTCCCCATCGAGGGTGCAGATGCCGATGATGCAGCCCTCAGGAAACTCCCCCTCGACCGCCGTGATGCCGCTCGGCAGGAGGCTCAGGGGGCGCTCCCGGAGCGCGGTCTCGGCCCCCCGGTCCACCCTCACCTGCCCCTTTATCTTGGTGTTGAAGAAGATCCACTTCTTCTTCGCGCTGATCTTGACCCGCTTCGGCTCGATGAAGGTCCCGACGGGCTCCCCCGCGATGATCCTCCGGAGGTCTGGCCGGAACCCGTCCGCGATGACCACCGCGGTGCCGCTCGAGGACGACAGCCGCGCCGCCTGCAGCTTGGAGCGCATCCCCCCGATGGAGAGGCCGTTGTTGCGGTCGTGGATGGCGTCGATGAATTCATCGTCCAGCCGTCTGATGTAATCGAGCTTGGTGGCGCCGGCCACCTCGGCCGGGTTGGCGTCGAAGACCCCGTCCGTATCGGTGAAGAGGATCTGGAGATCGGCGTCCGCCAAGAGGGCGGTGATCGACGAGAGCGCGTCGTTGTCGCCGAACTTCAGCTCGTCCACCGAGATGGTGTCGTTCTCGTTGACGATGGGCACCGCGCCGTACTCCAGGAGGGCCTGCAGACACCCCTTGGCGTGGAGGTATCGCCGCCGGTCCTCGAAGACCCCGTAGGTGAGCAGAACCTGCCCCACGGGGATGCCCCGCTGGGCGAAGATGTCGCTCCAGTCCTGCATCAGGAGGTTCTGGCCGATGGAGGCCAGCGCCTGGATGCGCTTCAGGCGCTCCGGCCGGACCGCGAGCCCGAGGCTGTTCATGCCGAATCCCACCGCGCCCGAGGAGACGATGATGAACTCGTATCCCTCGGTCTTCAGGGCGGCGATGTCGTCCACCAGCCGTCCGATTCGGGTCCGGTCGATGTCATTGTGGTGGGAGAGGAGAACCTTGGTGCCGAGCTTCAGAACGATCCGTTTTGCGCTTGCGATGTATTTCGAACGATCCATTGTATTTCTACTGATTTGCTCACTAATTACTTCATCCTCGTCAGTCGAGAGTAGTAGCGATACGCCGGATTTATTTCGACGTCAAGAAAGGCTTTGGGGGGCGCTTTTAGGTTGAGCGGGAACCGATCAGCGCTGCAGACGAGACGGAAGCGACGGATAACTGGAGAATGATGACGCTTCTCGTGCAAAACAGCCTGTGCGCGGCTTCTGGATCGACAAGGACAGATAGCGTTATCGCGACCTCGCAACATCTACAGATGCGTGTTTGCGCCGCCGCGTCACACCCCACTCACGCCCCGGGACATGTTGACGAAGGCCGAGGAATTCTGGAGCGGTCTCTTCTATATGGGATGATGGAGGCAGGCCAAGTCGATCTGACGCGATAACGTTGCGTCGTTCTTCCGAATCTGCAATACCCCGACAGGGTCAGGTGAGCGGTCCCGGGGACGGGGATCGAGACGGTCTGCCCCGGCGACGAGGTATCACGAGGAAACGCGGTGAGGCGATGAGGTTTGTACTGTTTCTAATTGCGATGTCGACCGCCCCCTCCTGCGGCACCCGCGCGCCGGAGGCCCTCGATGACACGGCCGCGGAGAGCGATTCATCGGATACGGGATCGGCGTACGACCCGGTCGTGCTCCTACCCCGCTCGACCGGCGACGTCGATACGGGCGACACCGGCGCCCCGTCCGATGTCCTGACCGACGTGGAGGCGATCCTCGATCCGTACGACCGGTCCAGGCTCACGGCGATCATCAAGGTGCGACACCCCGCGCTCTCCCCCGAGAGCGTCGAGCGGGTGCGGATCACCGTGAAGGGACAAGGCGACGACCCCGAGAATCTGGTCGCGGACCTCCTCCCGAAGAGCGCGGCGTATCGGACCTGCTTCGACCTCTCGGATCAGCTGGACGAGGGGGAGGTGGGGGTTCCGGTGCTCGGGCTCTATCCGGGGGTCGCCAACGAAGTCTCCTTCGAGCTCGACACCGGCGACCGGCGGCTCACCGGAGAAGCGGTCATCGAGACGGCGGCGCTACCGGGAGAAGAGCGCTCCAGCGTGGCGGTGTACGTCCCCGAGCGGATGGAACCCGGGTGGGTCTGGAACGCCAACCGGGTGTACGACAACCGGGGGAACCTCCGCTGGTACGGCAACACCGCCTACGAGCACCTCGACAACGGCAACCTCCTCGTCGGCGTCGATGAGCGCAACCTGCTCGGCAAGACGGTCATCGACCGGACCCTGCCGGGACACCTGGCGTTTCACCACGACGCCATCTCCCTGCCGAACGGCAACGTCGTCGCCTGCGTCAGCAACGCCGAGACCGAGGTGATCACGGCGGAGGGCGAGACGGTGGAGAGCGTCGAGGACTATATCGTGGAGCTCGACCACGACACCGGCGACATCGTGAACGCGTGGGATCTCCGGCAGTACCTGGACGTGGACCGTCAGACCTGGTGCAACCTCGGGCGGGACTGGTTCCACGCCAACACCCTCGCCTACGATCCGCAAGACGACAGCATCGTCGTCTCCGGGCGCTGCCAGGGGATCGTCAAGCTCACCCGGGGGGGCATCCGGGGTCCCGAGGCCAACCTGGGCAAGGCGCTGGCGTGGGTGCTCGCGCCCCACATGGGGTGGGGAGAATCCGGCTTCGACGGGAGCGGTTCGGTTTCTCCGGGCACGCGCCTGCTGACCGCCGTCGACCCGGAAGGCGCGCCCTATGACTCCGTCATCCAGCAGAACCTGGAGGCGCCCTCGCCGGATCCGGAGGCGTTCGCCTGGCCCCTCGGGCACCACGGCCTCCAGATCACCGCCGCGGGGGACGGCACCCTCTCCCTGTTGGTCTTCAGCAACCAGGCCTCCTTCCTCTTCGACGGGCCGGACAGCATCGACAACGGCGTGTTCTCCACCTCCCACGGCGATCTCGGCAACGATCGGCCGGGGGGGCCGTACAGCCAGATCATCGAGTACGAAATCGACGAGCGGGCGATGACCGTCCGAAAGCTGTGGAGCTATGGTGAGGGGCTCCCCGCGCTCTACGGCAGCCTGCGCTCGGGGGTGGCGTACCTGCGGGGGACGGGCAACCGCCTCATGATGAGCAACGGATTCGATCAGACCGACCGGGCCGACAACCCCTACAACCCTCACTTCGTGGAGGTGACGGAGGACGGGGAGGTGGTGTTTCATCTGCAAATCGAGGATGCCCGTTACAGCCTCTACCAGGGGGGGAAGATCGATCTCTATCATCCGGAGCGGTAGCACAGGCCGGGCGACGGCGGCGCCGGTGGACTCCGACGAGCTGATCCCGCGTGCCGACCAGAGCCCCTGTGAAAACGAAGGCCTCACGATGGGCCGTGATGGATCAACTGATGGCCCTCTGTGGACAGGCGATGCTCCCGACAGCGCGTCGATCGTCCGACGGCCCGGGGCGCCATCGTCAGATGTTCTTCTCGGGAGGTTCCTTCATACCGGCCGGTTGAGGCGTGGGCTCGGCTTTCGCCGGGGCCGCCGCGGCGCAGCGGAAGCCGAAATGATGGTAGGGGTTATTGGAGGGCACGTGGGCGCGTCGGTAGATGGTAGTGGCGTGCTCCGGGCCCCAGTACCAGGATCCCCCGCGCACCACTTTTCTACGATACCCCTTGCAGGGCACCTCCCCGCCACAGGGGCCTTCGGGGTCGACCCCGCGGCATGCATCGCCGCACGCCGCGTAGCTCTCGGTGTACCAGTCCCGAACCCATTCGTAGCTGTTGCCGGCCATGTCGTAGAGGCCGTTGGGGCCGGGGGGCTTCGAGCCCACTGGCCACACCTTGCCCTTCTCCGGGTGC
>JBNLED010000029.1:0-18659 GCA_050304755.1 Polyangia bacterium
GGACGGAGACACGGACACGGACGGAGACACGGACACGGACGGAGACACGGACACGGACGGAGACACGGACACGGACGGAGACACGGACACGGACACGGACACGGACGGGGACGCGGATGGGGATACCGATGGCGATTCCGACCTGGATGCCGGGGACGACGGGGGCGAAGACCCCGGACAGGACACTGACACGCTGCTGGACGCCGGAACCCCTACGGAGACAGACACGGTTGATGACACGTCATCTACGGAAGACGGAGGGCTCGATTCGTGCGTCATCGATCCGACGACCATGTCCGTGTACCTGGATTCCTCCGGCGGTTTGCTTGGTTTGGGCAGTAACGACATCTCCCTGTCGGACGGGCTTCTCACGATCACGCCGATGAGCCTCAGCACGCCGGAGCCGTGCAGCGGCGCGTTGACCGAGGAACAGCTGACCGCCCTGTACACCGCCGCGCTGGAGCTGGACTGGGATGACCTGGAGCCCGATTACACATCCCCGGGCAACCCGGACTGCTGCTGCGACCAGTATATCTACGATTTCGCCGTGATCTTTCCCCCTTGCACTTTCGAGTCCCACTGGTGCGACGAGTCCGAAATGGAGATCAATGGAGAGACCCTGCTTCCCGAGGAGCTCATCGCCTTTCTTGACGTCTTATGGGATATCGGCGGCGAGGTTTGGGAAACCTGCTCGAAATAGCTGCGAGATCGATCCTGATCGGGATGGACCGGAGGATCGCCCCACCAGGCGATGGATAAATAATATGAAATCGGAACATTGTGTTGCGTTGGGCTACATAAGGTCCAAATCGTCAATCATCGTCATCAGTATCTCGGCCATCTCCATATGGGTGGCCACGGTGGGGTGCCAATCCTCGCCGTAGGGGCTGGACTGTTGGGGAAGCTCGAGGAGGTGTATGTCTTCATCGCCGTCGGCCTCACGTGCTGCGATGATGTTTTCGAGCGATGTCGTGATGTTGGATAGGGCGCGAAACCCGGTCGGCCAGGCGTCCGTCACCATGGGCCCCACCGCGAGGATGATGACCGTGTCCGGATAGAAACGACGGAGGGCCTCGACGAATTCGAGGAAGGTCAGCTCGTAGAGCGTGACCGCGACATCGATGTCTTCGATCCCCGGGGAGAAGTCGTTGGTGCCGAGGTTGATGACGAGGACCTCCGGGGTGAACCGGTAGGTCTCCCACGGGGCGGACTCCCCGTCCGGGATGGTATTCAGGTACATCTCCGGGAGGACGTCCCCTGCCTGATCCTCGTAGTTTCGATGGATCCCCCTGCCGGAATAGGCCACCGCCATGTACTCCGCGTCCAAGTCCCGCGCCGCGATGGCGACCCAGGCGTTGTAGGCGTTGGAGTTCACCGTGGTGTAGTGATAGCTGTCGGGATCATCCGTGGAGAGCTCGTTGCCGTAGCCGCACGAGATGGAGTCCCCGATCACCTCGATACGGTGGGGCCGCGCATCGACCGGGAGCAGATCCGTTCCCTCCGGAATCCGGAACCCGAGGAACTCGGCGCGTCCGCGGCCTCCGCCGCTCTCTATCCGCTTGTATATCTCCACTGTATGCTCGGCGTCCTCGAGCGCGTCGGCCAACACGTAGGTGTTCTCCCCGGGGATCGCCTCCAGCACCATCGGCTCGCCGTCGTCGATGATGATGTTGTAGAAATTCGGCTCATTGCTGTTGCCTTCATCCACCAGGACCATATCGATTTCCGTCCCCTCGAACCCCGCGCGGATCGTCACCCCCGGGAACCCGAAGGCCGGCGCCTCCGGATCAGTACAGTCCACCCGGCCCATGTACCGGATCTCCGGATGATTCGCGGGCACGTGCACCATGCCGTCCTCATCGGCCGCCCCGAGGGTGACGGGATCTTGAAAGCCGCAAACGTCGTTCGTCACCTCCCAATCGGGCATCTCCGCGAGAGTGACGTTCTCGCTCTCGTCCACCCGCTTTAGATTCTCCGTATCGATGACCGTCTCTTCCTCAGTTTCGGTGTCGTTCTCGTCACCTCCGGATTCGCTGTCATTCGCCGTATCCCGCTCCCCGCCCGGCCCGGTATCGCCGAGATCATCCCCGCCGTCTGACCCGTCATCACATCCCAATGACATCAACAAAACGGTGCATAACCCGAACCCCAAAATGTATGTTTTCATCCCTGTCTCCAATTGTCCAATGACATGCCAATTCAAACGGCCGCCCCGAACCGACGGGGCAACCGAGCTCCCCCAAATCCCTTACCACGGGATGAATTTGGAAAAAAGCGCCGATTCGATTCAGTCGAGGCATTCGCGATGTTCCGTATTCGATGGGAGGTGCTGATGCGTATTCACTGCTTCGCGGATCCCGCCGCGCTCTGGAATCGATGCCGGCCGTTTCTACTCGCGAACGAGGCCGAGAACAACCTCGTCATCGGGATCCTCCTGCAGGCGCTCGGGAAGCCCGGGCTTCGGTCCGGGCCTGTTCCTCACCGCCGTCGAGGAGGGCCCGGAGGTCGTCGGGGTGGCCCTGATGACGCCGGGGTTTCCGGTGGTGCTCTCTTGCGGTGACGGGGGGCGTTGCCGCTGATTGACGCTACATGGATCTCAGTATAGTTGACCTTCTAAATACACAGAGTATCTTTTCTACAGTTAATCAAAGCTTTTTGCAGATGTTAATAAATATGAAGTTTCAACTCGCGATGAAGCAAAGATTTCTACAATCATTGTCGTACAAGCTCTACCTGTCGGAAACCCGACACCGACAAGGAATTGGGCGGAGGGCAAGGAGGAACCATGGATACTGTTTCAGAAATTCTGCTCTGGGGAGTTAGCGTTCTAGCCACAGTGGTCGTGACGCTCGCGGTTGCCTTCATGGCCTTCGGAAGGGGGTTGGCCTTCAGGATCTTCTCGCTTCTCATGCCGCTCCTCGGCGCCGTGGGAATGACGGGGATACTCAGCGGGAAGATCACCTTCACGGCGATCAATGTAATCCTCGTCGCCGTCCCGGCGGTGGGCGTGTCGGTCAGCGTGCTCTACTATCTCTATCGCATCACCATCATCGACCTCAGGAAGAATGTCGCGGAGCTCCAGGCCAGCAGCGCGCAGCTCTCCGCGACCGCCTCCCAGTCCGCCTCCACGGCCGCCGAGCAGGCGGGGATTGTGTCACAAGTGAGCACCACGGTGGAGGAGATATCACAAACGGGCGTCACGGGCGCCGAGAACGCGCAGGAGATCGTGAAGGTCACCTCCTCGGCCGTGTCTCAAGGGCAGGAGGGGCAGGAATCACTAAAGGAGATTCTTTCGATAATGTCCCGCATCGGTCGCATCAACCGCATCGTGGACGCGGTGAACCAACTGGCGGAGCAATCCAACCTCCTGGCGGTGAACGCGGGCATCGAGGCGGCGAAAGCAGGAGAGCAGGGGCGGGGGTTTTCAGTCGTGGCGTCGGAGGTGAGAAACCTGGCGGAACGGACCCGCCGCGCCACCTCGGAGATCCGCAACGCCCTGGAGCTAACGGACAAGGGGCGCGCGAGCATCGAGTCGATGAGCCAGCTCATCGAGCAGCTCGTGGTCGTCCTCGATGACGCCGCCGATCGATCGCGGCAGATCGCGGGGGCGTCGGTGCAGCAGTCCGCGGGGCTCAAACAGATCAACGAGGCGGTCTTGTCCTTGAACCAGGCGAGCCAGGAGAACGCATCGACGGCGAACCTGATCGCCCAGGCCGTCGATAACCTGGAGAAGGTCAGCGTTCGGATGAAGAATTTCGTGGGCGGCAAGCACTCCTGGTGAGCGGCTTCCCGGTCACCCCACCGCCTCGCTCCCGGTCTCGCCGGTGCGGATGCGGATACATTCGTCCATGGACATGATGAAGATCTTGCCGTCACCGATGGTGCCGGTCCTGGCGCCCTTGATGATGGCGTCGACGGTGGGTTTGACGAAATCCTCGTTGACGACGATACCGATTCGTATCTTGTCGAGCAGGTTGACCTCCCGAACCTGTCCCCGGTAGCTGGCGGAGTACCCCATCTGCTGGCCGCACCCCTTGACCCGGCTGATGGTCATCTTGGTGACGTCCGCGTTGAACAGGGCCTGTTTTACTTCCGGGAGCCGCTCGGGCTGGATGATGGCGACGATTCGTTTCATGGCGATTCCTTTCGGTCGGTAGAGAATGGGCTAGAAGGCGTCTTCCGGATTGGCTTCGATGGCGTGGATGGAGATATCCGCGCCCACCCGTTCTTCGTGCTCGTCCAGCCGGATGCCGACGGTCATCTTCAGCGCGCCGTACACCAGCGTGCTGGCCACGAGGCAGAACGCCACGATGCCGCCGGTGACGAGGAGCTGGGAGAAGAACGACACCCCCCCTGCCCCGCCGAGGGCCTCGACACCGAAGATGCCCGCGGCGATCCCCCCCCAGGCGCCGCACACGCCGTGGAGGGGCCAGACCCCCAGCACGTCGTCGATTTTCCACTTGGTGGTCTCCACATTGAAGAGAAAGACGAAGAGACCGCCGGCGACCCCGCCCACTACAAGCGCGGAGATCGGGTGGTAGAGGTCGGAGCCGGCGCACACCGCCACCAACCCCGCCAGGGCGCCGTTGTGGACGAAGCCGGCGTCGTTTTTGGAGATGAAGAGCGCGGTCAGGGTGCCCCCCACCATGGCCATCAGTGAGTTGATGGCCACCAGACCGGAGATATCCTTCAGGGAGCCGGCGCTCATGACGTTGAAGCCGAACCACCCGACGATGAGGATCCAGCTGCCGAGGGCGAGGAACGGGATGCTGCTCACCTTGATAGAGTCGTTTTCGTATCGCCGGGACCGCGCGCCCAGGAGCCATATGGCCGGGAGGGCCAGCCAGCCTCCAGTGGCGTGCACCACCGCGGACCCCGCGAAGTCGTGAAACGGGGCGCCGAAGGTAGTCGCCAGAAAACCAGTCTCGCCGGCCAGAGCATCCGAGAAGCGGCCCCAGGTGGCGCCTTCAATCACGGGATAGACGATGGCGACGAAGATGATGGCCGCGATAGAGTTGCTCCAGAACTTCGATCGCTCGGCGACGCCCCCCGAGATGATGGCGGGGATGCACGCCGCGAATCCCAGAAAGAGGAAGAAGCGGACATACGCGAAGCCGTTCTCGGCAGACATTTCAGAGATGGGCACGAGGAACGAGACCCCCCGGGCCAGGGGATAGCCGACGAGGAAATAGACAAGGGTCGAGAAGCACCACTCGCAGATGATCTTGTTGAGGGCGTTGACCTGGTTCTTCTTCCGGACAGAGCCCACCTCGAGGAACGCGAACCCCGCGTGCATCGCGAGAATCATCACCGCACCGAGCAGGATGAAGAGCGTGTTGGAGGCCCCGGCGACCGCCTCAGCTCCGTCGGCGAAGGCCGGCCCCCCCGCGAGGATGACAATGAGGAACAATATTACCGTATGCGTCTTTTTCATCCGTGAAATCATCTGATTGTAAATTCCTTTCCCAGGATCCCCTCTCCTGGTCCAAATCTTCTGGCGCGGCGTTAAGCAAGACTCGTACCAGCTTGAGCCACTGACACTAAGCCGTGTCAGCGCTACGATTTTGTTCCGGTTTGTACGAAAAATCGGATCTCCACCAAGGTACAACCTTGTTTCAAAACGGGGGATTTTCCCCACCCGGAGAGAATCACGAGCCCCGTTCCCATAGCATTTACTCTATATTTTCATCCATTTATGACACCTAACCCTGATCGGATACAATTTTGTTCAAAAGCGGGATATTTCTCCCCACTCTCCTTGCCGGGAGAGTCCGGGACCAGAATTTTTATTTTCCATTCTGGGGTGTTAGCGGGACTCCAACGGCGTCAATCTGCATGACACAATTTTGTATTTCGGTCGCCATCTGCAACAAACCTGATCCCTACCGGACCTGGAAATGGTTTGACGCCTCACGGGCATAGAGGCATCACAGGAGGGGTGAAGCTCAAAAAAACCATATTCATCCTTCTGCTCTGTCTCGCGGGGACCGCCATCGCCGCCGGGACCTTTATCGAGGGATTCGATATCCGTATAATCCGCGCGAACCGCGACCCCGATATGCCGAATGTGATCCTCGTGGTGGTGGACACCCTCCGGCCCGACCACCTGTCCCAATACGGCTATCCCCTCGAGACCAGCCCGGCGTTGGATAGGTTCGCCGCCGAGGCAACGATCTTCGAGAACGCCTACGCCACCAGCTCCTGGACGGTCCCCTCGGTCACGTCGATTCTCTCGGGCCTGAACCCGGTGCGCCACCGGATCAACGAAAGGGGGATGCGGCTGAGCAAGGAGATCGTCACCCTGGCCGAGCGCTTGCGGGACGCCGGGTATCTCAGCGCGGGGTTCTCGGACAACATCCATATCTCAAGGGAGGCCCGTTATGATCAGGGTTTCGACGATTTCTTCGACTACGAGGCGACCCACGCCGTCGCCTATCCGGACATGTCGAAGATGATGACACGGGCCGGGGCGTGGCTGAAGAACAACCGGGAGGAGCCCCCCCTCTTTCTCTACCTCCAGCCGATGAACTGCCACGGGCCGTACAGGGTGCCGGAGGCCCATCAGGAGGTGCTGCTTTCCCGTAAACCCAAGGATGATTTCGTCTACTACGGAACGGCGATGGACGCTATCATGACGGGCGACCTCGAGCAGCGGCGACAGATCTCCAAAGCCGATCTCATCAGCCTCGGCGAGCAGTACGACACCGCCATCCGGTACACCACGGATCACATCGGCGAGCTCTTCCGCCTGCTCCGAAGCCTGAAACTTTGGGACAACAGCCTCGTCATCCTCGCCTCGGACCACGGCGAGGAGCTCTTCGACCACGGCGGGTTCTCCCACGGATACACCCTCTACAATGAGGTGGTCCGGGTTCCGCTGATGATCAAGCTCCCGGGACAGCGGACGTCGATTCACCGCGACGCGTTGGTCTCCCTCATGGACATCTATCCCACCGTGCTCGCCGCCCTCGGCCTGAAGAGACAAAGAACCGACGGCCTCTCCCTGCTGCCGTTTTTCAATGTCGTGAACCAGGACATCAAGATAGAGACCAGCGGTGACAAGGGGAGGCTCAACTACCGCGACCTCCTGTTGACCCTGTACTGGAAGAGCCGCGGCAACATCAGCGCCCTGTTGAATCGGCGGTTCAAGTACCTCTCGGTGAAGCGGGACTACACCGGCCGGGACCGGAAGCAGCTGCTGTACCACCTGATCTCGGATCCGAACGAAGAGCGGAACGTCATTACGCGCCACCGGAAGCGGGCGAGGACGATGCGGAAGGCGCTCAAGAAGCAATGGCGGGCCTACCGCAAGGGCCGCGCGGTCCGGCAAGCGCCCGATGAGGTGGGGAGGATGAACTTCGAGGCGCTCAAGGCGCTGGGGTATCTCCAGTAGCGGTCGAAAAAAGGGAATCCCTGAGAACAAATTCGCCTCTCGACAGTCATTCCCAAGAACAATGGAGGAGGCGCGAATGAATATTCAAATCGACAAAAGCCCCACAACCATCCGTCGGACCGGCCGGCTGACCCTCGCGGCGGTCCTGCTGGCCGGGGCGATGGCCATCCCCGAGGCGCACGCCAACGGGGGACCGTTCATCATCCAGTACCCGAGCGGCGATCCCGCGGCCAAGGGGGTCTTCGCGAGGGTCAGCCCGAGCCTGAGGCCGGCGCGGGAGTCGCGGCTCCGGGTCGTCGAGGAGATCCTGCTGATCGATCTCGAGCAGGCCTACGTTCTGAACGACGGCGCGCCGCTGGCCAAGGTCCAAGCCATCTATCAAATAGAGAACCCCACCGACGAATCGGTGGAGATCGACTTCGGCTTTCCGATCCTGAGGGGGATCTACCGGAGCCCCCTCTCCATGACGCCGGTCCCCAAGGTGGGGGTGTCGGTCGACGGGGAGTCCGTCCCGGTCACCATTATCTCCAACGAGGCCATCTTCGGAGCGATTCGAAAGCGCTCCCTCGAGCAGATCGACGCGGGCATCGCCAGCGATGCCGAGCTCTCGAAACGGGTCGCCGCGGTCCGCCGCGCCAAGGGACACGCCCAGGTGACGGCCCGGGCCCGGGTCGTCGCGCTGTTGACCGAGTCCCACGGCTGGTCCGAGCGGGACGCCCGTCTGCTCGCGGAGCTCGTCTCCCTCGAGATCCGGCGCTCCAAAGTCAAGGCCCCGCCGAACCTGTTCCTGTACGGCCACAGCAGCGAGCTCTACGAGGTGGCGACCGCGGCACTCGGTCCCCTGGAGGCCATCGGCAATAAAAAGGCGACCCAGCTGCTGGCCCTCCTGGCGTCCCGTTTCGACAATAACACCTCTGATTACGAACAGATCTTCACCGACTGGGGCGGGGACGTGCGAGAGCGCTCCCTCGATCTCGAGACCCGGGAGGTGCGTCCCCGGGAGTTCTCGGTCCCCCGGTATGAAGGGATCGATCCCACGGTATACGCCCGGGTGGACTACCTCGATGACAACGCGATCCTGACCCGTAACGAGAAGCGGGGTCTCAAGGAGATCCTGAAGGACCTCCCGGTGATCTTCACCTTCGCCCCCATGAACCTGCTCCACTACCGGGTCGTCTTCCCCCCGGGCAGCCGCCGGGAGGTGTCGGTCTCGTACGCCCAGTACACCTACAAGGATACCCGGACCCCCGAGTCCTTCCAGCTGGCGTACGTGGTCCACCCGGCCTCCCTGTGGGACGAGTTCGGCCCCATCCACTTGACCGTGACCGCGCCGGTGGGCGTCCGGCTCGACGCCAGCGCTCCCCTCACCCGGATCTCCGGCAAGGCGCATCAGGGAAAACAAGCGAACCGGGAGACGCCGTTGAAGCCGCAGGCGGCCCAGCGATCCGCGCCACCGACGGCGCGACCCGAACCGCCGGTACCGAGGCAGTCCTATCAGGCGGTCATCGAGGACAAGACCGGGGAGCTCTTCATCGCCGCCGCGGCGGATTCCTGGCGGGAGGCGGCGTCCAAGGGGCGGCAATGACCCGTCGCCTCACCCGAAGACGGTTCCTCTCCTCGGCCTCGGCCGGCGCGGCGGCCCTGCTCTTCGGGTGCGGCAGAAGGTCACCGGTAATCAACCCGGGAAACGTCGCGCCGTCCCCCAAGCTGATCCTCCTCCAGTTCGGGGGCGGCACCCGGAGCAGCGAGACCGTCGACGATCCGGAGCACCGCCACATCCCCGGGCTGTGGGGTGAGCTCGTTCCCCGGGGAACCCTGTTCACTGACGCCCGGGTCGAGCACCGGGTGGTCCACCCTAACGCCACCGGATCGATCATGACCGGCCACTGGGAGTGGGACGACCTCGACTGGACCCGCCCCGTGGCGCACCCCACCATCTTCGAGGTGTATCGCAAGGCCCGGAACGCGCCGGACACGGACGCCTGGGTTTTCGCCTACGCGTCGATCCTGGCAAAGACCGGCGAGAGCACCGCCGCCGGATGGGGGGCGCCCTTTGCCGCGAATGTGGTCACGCCGCCGACCATCCCCCGCGCCGCGGCGAGGGAGATGGAGACGCTGATGCGTCGCGTCGCCCAGGCGCCGACCGGGGACGGCCTGGAAGCGGCCCGTCAGGCGGCGGCCGTGGCCAGGCGAGCGGGCCGGATCGCCCGGGACGGGCTGCGCTCCGATGAGGCCCGCGGGTTCGTCGACGAGGCGTTCGCCGCCTGGCAGCGGCGGCCGGGCAGCACCAGCCACGATGCCTTCCTCACCGACTGCGCTATCGCCTGTATGGAGCGCTTCGCCCCCGGGGTGATGGCCATCGACTACGGCGAGATCGACTGCGCCCACTACGGCTCCTGGTCCCGCTATGTGGAGGCGATCCGCCGCACCGACACCCTGGTCCACAAGGTCTGGCGGAAAGCCGAAGCCCTCCCCGCCTACCGCGGACAGACCCTGATGCTGATCCTCCCGGATCACGGCCGGCAGCTGGACGGGGAGGACGGCTTCGGATTCGTACACCACAGCGATTTCTATACGGACAAAGGCGCAGACGAAGGCTGCCGCAGAGTATGGATGCTCGTCCTCGGTCCGGGGGTCGTTGCAGGAAGGACGATCCGGACCTCCGTCCCCATCACCGCCGCCGCCGCCACCGGCCTGGAGTACCTCGGCCTCGACCCCTCCAAGGGGGCCGCGGATTCGGTGCTCGCCCTCGCGAAGTAGCGCGCTGTTGTCACCTCCCCCCTGGGAGCTTTTTTGTCGATCAAAAAAACAGGAGCCGTTGACGTTTGCAACGCACTGATCTCATTCCCATATTTAAAGATATCCGGTACAGTCGCGATACCGGAACCCTGACGAGAGGAAGCGAATGAAAAATCTGGACGCGATTCTGAGCCCCAAATCCATCGCGGTGGTGGGGGCCACCAACCGCACCAACAGTATCGGACTGGCAGTGTTCACCAACATTCTCAAGGGCGGGTACAAGGGGGTGCTCTACCCGGTCAATCCCACGGCCCTGTCGGTCAGCAGCGTCCGGGCCTATCCCAGCCTCCTCGATATCCCGGACAGCGTGGATATGGCAGTGATCATCGTGCCCGCGCCTATTGTCCCCTCGGTCATCGACCAGGCGGCGGAGAAGGGGGTGAAGGGGCTGGTGGTCGTCACCGGCGGGTTCAAGGAGGTGGGTGCGGAGGGAAAGAAGCTGGAGCAGCAGATCCTGGGCCAGCTCCGGCGGCACGGCATCCACATGGTGGGTCCCAACTGCCTCGGGGTCCTCAACACGGCCAAAGAGGTGAGCATGAACGCCAGCTTCTCCCAGCGGATGCCCCAGCACGGCAACATCGCGTTCATCTCCCAGTCCGGCGCCCTCTGCACCGCGGTGCTCGACTACGCCGAGGCCCGGAACATCGGGTTCTCCAAATTCATCAGCTTCGGCAACAAGGCGGACATCAATGAGATCGATCTGCTCAAGTACCTGAAGGACGATCCGGAGACCGAGGTCATCGCCATGTACCTCGAGGATATCACCGACGGCCGGGAGTTCATCGAGACCGCCCGGGAGATCATCTGGAAGACCAAGAAGCCCCTGCTCGCCATCAAGTCCGGCCGCTCCGCCGAGGGGGCCAAGGCCGCCGCGTCCCACACCGGCTCCCTGGCGGGATCGGATATCGCCTACGACTGCATCCTGAACCAGAGCGGTATCCTCCGGGTGGACACCATGAACGAGCTCTTCGACTCGGCCTTTGCCTTCTCCCACCAGCCGGTGCCCCGGGGCCGCCGCATCGGCATCGTGACCAACGCCGGCGGCCCGGGCATCATGGCCACCGACTCGGCGGTCCGCCACGGGCTGGAGCTCGCCCGGTTCTCGGACGAGACCAAGGAGGCCATCCGAAAGAACGTCTCCCCCATGGCCAACATCGCCAACCCGGTGGATACCATCGGTTACGCGCACCACGAGCAGTTCGAGGCGGTCATCCGGGCCGTCATAAAGGACGACAACGTGGACGGGGCCATCGTCATGCTCACGCCGGCGGCCATCACGGATATCCTGGAGACCGCCCAGATCATCCCCAACGTGACCCGGGATACGGACAAGCCCATCCTCTGCTCCTTCATGGGGGTGGTGGACGTCACCGCGGGGATGGAGTACCTCCAGCGGCACGGGGTGCCGGTCTACAACTTCCCGGAGAACCCGGTGCGGGCCATGGCCAACATGGCGGAGTTCGGCTGGCTGCAGACCGTTCAGAAGAAGGAGGTGCGGCGGGTGGCCGCGGACAAGGAGACGGTCTGCCGCATCATCGACAACAAGCTCTCCGCGACCGATCAGTACATGATGACCCAGAAGGAGGCCAACGACATCCTCCAATGCTACGGCTTCCCCATGCTGAAGAGCAAGCTGCTCAAAGAGCGGGAGGATATAGCGGCCGCGGCCGAGGAGGTGATGTTCCCGGTGGCCATGAAGATCTCGTCGCCGGACATCCTGCACAAGTACGACGCCGGCGGCGTCATCCTGGACGTGGGCAGCGCGGCGGAGGCGGAAAAGGCGTACGACACCATTATCGAAAACGCCGCGGCCTTCAAGGCCGACGCCCGCATCCAGGGGGTGCTCATGGAGCGGATGGCCCGCAAGGGCATCGAGGTGATCCTGGGCGCCACCCGGGATCCCAAGTTCGGGCCGGTGTGCATGTTCGGGCTCGGCGGCACCTTCGTGGAGGCCATTAAGGACGTCACCTTCCGGGTGGCCCCCATGTGGGAGGTGAGCGCCGAGAACATGATCAAGGAGATCAAGGCCTACAGCGTGCTCACCGGCATCCGCAACATGCCCCCCTCGGACATCGCCGCCATCAAGGACTGCGTGCTCCGCCTCTCCCAGCTCGTCGCCGATCACCCGGAGATCGACGAGCTCGACATCAACCCCCTCATCGTCTACGCCGAGGGGGACGGCTGCGTAGTGGCCGACTCCCGCATCGTCCTCAGCCGGGTGCAGGAGCGGACCAGCGCGGTGGAGGAGCCGGGGTGAGCGCCTATTGAGTCAACCGGCCGGAGAGGCCGTGCCTCGCGCCAACCCTCCAATCGAGGATAAAAGAGTCTTCAATGTCCAAGGAGCACATCGTGAGTATCCATCAGCGCCCTGTCTGTCGTTTCAATGTGGCGATTCCAATGCTCTGCCTGCTCGCGGGAGGCGGGTGCAAGCGGGGCGAGGGCGAAGCGGCCCCGCAAGCGTCGGAAACGATCCCCGCCAAGTATGACGCGAAAAGGAAGCCGCCGGTGGTGGGGGACGCCGCGCCGGGGGAGGCCGCGCCGCTCCCGGGGGCCACGCCGTTCACCGGCCACGCGTTCGTGACCCTCGACGAAACGCGGCTGTACGCCGTCCTCTCGGTCAACAAGACGAGCACCGCGAAGATGATCAGCCTCACGACGGCGGGCCAGGAGATGACGGTGCTGGCGGAGGGGTTGCGGTACGTGGAGGAGCTGGCGGTCGCCGGGGACTGGGTCTACTTCTCCGCGTCCCCTGACGGGACAGCGACGCGGGGGCTCTACCGCGTTCCCAAGATCGGCGGCGCCGTCTCCGAGGTGATGCGGGCGGGGCGGATCGCCGGGGTCACGGCCCGCGGCGGCGACCTCTACTGGGCCGCGGGCTCCGCTGAAGAGAGGAGCGCCGACGAGCCCCCCAAGGACTACCGAATCCTCCGGGCCCGCGCCGCCGGGGGCGAGCCGGAGACCCTCTATTCGAAGCAACCCTATGTCGTGGCGATGACCGTCACGGCATCGGGGATCTACTGGGGAGCGCGGCTGGAGAAATCAAAGGGGCTCGGCGAAAGCCAGGGGGTGATCGTCCGCGGCTCCCATGACGGGAAGCCGCTCAGCGCGTGGAGCTTCCTCGGCCAACGCCCCGCCTGCCTCGTGAACCGCGGCGAGACCGTCTACGTGCTCACGGAGGGCAGCGAGAGCATGATGTTCACCAACGGTATGGTGCTCGAGGTCCCGAAGCACCCCACCGAGCAGCGCTTCGAGGTGGTGGCGAGCCCCCTGACCACCCCGACGGGCCTGACCGCGGCCGACGACGCCCTCTACGTGCAGGACGGCGCGAGCGGGGTCAAGGGGATGGCCGTCTGGAGGATCCCGTTCGACGGACAGCCGCGGAGGCTGGTCGCGCGGAGCCTCTCCTTCTCGAGCCCCGCGGGACACTGCGGGATGCCCGTCGCGGTCGACGGAGACCGCCTCTACGTGCTGGACGAGGCCCTCTCCTCGGTGTCGCTGGAGACGGCGCCGGGACAAAAGGCGATAGAATGAAACCCTTTAAGCAGCGACTGTCCGTCTGGACGGACATCGATTGGGCGGCCTATGAGCTGGCCGCTTCCCTGGGCCTCATGGAGGAGAGCTCCGCGTTCGACTTCAGAAACGCCAAGCATGTTTTCTGGACCCGGAATCCCATCGGTGATCTACTGTTTCGAATGCTCGACGACCTGGTGGAGGTCGGCGTGTTGGAAAAGTCCGAGGATGGCGATCAGTATCGATGGAATTCCGCGTTCAAGGGGACGTGGGAATAGTCACCGGCCTCGAAGCTATCCAGAAGTGTGGAAGGCATGAAATTGAGGGTGGAACAAATCAGTGAAGCCAGAGAACCCTTCGGTTCGTACCGGTACCGGATTCTCGACGGAGACGAAGAGGTCGCGGTCTTTACGCACAACTACCGGGGGGAGTGCGAGTGGCTCAGGACCTCCGGCGGACACGAGGAGGACCCGCCGTTCGGCATGATCACCGACTTCCTCACAGGCGGCGGTCCCGAGCCCTTGGGGCTCACCGAGGCGGCCCGGAGACACGTGGAGGCGCTCCTGCGGGCGGAAGTGAACCGCCGAGGTTGAGCCAGCACCTGTACTGAACCGCCCGAACACCGGATGTCGGACTGCTCTGCCGCCCAGGGGACTGTCCCCTTTTCCAAGCCCAAAGATCGTGTAGGCGGCCGTAGGGGAGTTGCTCGCCCTCTTGTTTCGCGACCGAGGCCGCCGAGGGGAACCATCGGGGACGATCGGATGATCAGACGACCAGCACCGGGATGAAGCAGCTGATGTTGGTCTCGATGCGGAAGTTCGACTCGGAGGTGTGGCGCTCCGCGTGGAACACGTCCATGTGGTAGGTGCCCCCCGGGGCGATGTTCAGCTCCGCCGCCTTGGCGTCGAAGTCGAGCTTCCCCTCGAAGGGCAGGTGCATCCCCCCCAGGTCGAGGGCCATCTGGCCGTTGACGTAAATCCAGAGGTCGTCGTCCCCGCGGAAGGTGAACTCCTGCCCCTGCTGATAGGTGAACAGCAGGTGGATCTCGGTGGTGAACAGGAAGTTCCGGTTCTCGGGGTTGTCGCTATCCGGCGTAATCCCGAACCCCTCGGAGGGGCTCAGCGGGAAGAACTTGTTCGTGTCGTAGACGAAGACGCCGGGCTTCGAGGGATCGGGCTCCATCTGGATCTCCTTCTCGAAGCGCTGGTTGTAGTCGGTGTCGTGGTACCAGTCGAAGAAGCTCTCCGGGCCGTCGTACATGGGAATCGTCCCCGCGTAGCACTGCTCCTCGGTCCCCGGGCCGGAGTCCCAACAGTTCTTCTCCAGCTGGCCGTCGGGGAGCCCGGTCTTCCAGGTGTGCGTCCCCATGGCGTCATAGAAGACGGGCTTCCGATCCGCCCCGAGGGTGAGCTCGAGGACCCCGGCCAGCGGCCCCCAGCCGGAGTCCGCCCGCTGCATGTCCGGATGGGTCGCGTCGAAATCCCGGACCGTTATCTCCAGCAGGCTGTCGCAGTCGGCTTCGTTCAGGAAGGTCGAGTCCGTACCGCCGCCACCGCCGCTCGTATCGCTCGTGTCATCGGGATCGCCGCCCGGGCCGCCGGGCTTGGCCGACCTGACCCTCACGTCGTCCTCGCAGGCCAAGGAGAACATCATTCCGATAATCAAAAATATACACCACTTCACATTAATCATATCAACCTCATACTTGTAACGGCTGTAGACCCCTTTATCCAAATGCAGCCGGGTTCATTTTAATCAGCCTTTCATCGCGCTTCAAGCTATGGTTTTCCCGACGCCCCAACCGGATCGAAAACGGTCTCCGATGTTGCCAAAACGGACAGACTCCCCTACCCTTCTTGGTCTGGGGACTGAATCGCGGCACCACGCCGTAAGACAAGAAAAAAAAGGAGCATTCCAATGAAGCCATACCATCTGTTCGTTCTCGCGGCCGCGGCGCACCTCACCTGCGCTTGCGGCTCGTCCGGGGCGGGCGCGCCGGCCACGACCCCGCCCGCGGAGCCGGCCGAGCCAGAGGCGGAGGTTGCGCCCGCCCCGGATGAGGTCAGCGACGCGGACAAACAGACCGCCCGGGTGGAGTACAAGATCGCCGTCGACCTCAAGCGGGAGGGCAAGTACGAGGAGGCGCTCGCCAAGCTGGATGAGGTCATCAAGTCACACCCGAACTACGCGTCAGCGCACTTCACGCGGGGCAGCGTGCTCCGCTTTCTGGACCGCCTCGAAGAGGCCCGCGCCGCCTTCAAGCGCGCCCGGGAGATCAAACCCGAGTACCAGAACGCCTACGCCATGGAGGGCGCGGTGCTCTGCCGGCTCGAGAAGTGGAACGAGGCGATCACGCCCCTCCAAAAGGCCATCGAGCTGGACCGGAAGGACGCGGGGAGCATCATGAACCTTGGCATGGCCCTCAAGAAGGACAAACAGACCGACGAGGCCATCCGGGTGCTCCAGCAGGGGCTCGAGGACGTCCCCGGGGATCCGGGGCTCCTGAACAACCTCTCCACCGCCCTGAGCTCCCAGAAACGTTACGAGGAGGCCATCATAGTACTGGAGGACGCGCTCAAGATCGCCCCCGACGATACGCAGCTCCACCTCAACATCGCCGCCGTGCTGCGCCAGGCGATCCGGTTCGAGGAGGCCATCCCCCACTACGAGAAGGCCCTCGAGGCCGAGCCCGATCACGCCGGGGCCCTGTTCGATCTGGCCTACTGCTACGATCGCGCGGAGAAGCCGAAGGCCGCCATCGCGACATACAAAAAATATATCGAGGTGATGAAGGGCAAGAACCCCCGGGCGGTGGAGGAGGCGGAGGATCTGATGAAGAAGATCAACGCGCGCCAGTAGCCGGGCTCACCCGACCCCCTGCAGCCAGGCCAACCCCTCGTCGGGCTCGGTGAACAGCTCGACGACGAGCCCACGGTCGCGGGCGCTCTCCACCACGCGCGAGAGGTCCGCGCAAACCCCCTTCTCCCGGGGATAGATGATCGCCAGGTATCGCAACCCCGCCGCTCTGGAGCGGGGCTGCCAGTCCTTGAGAATCCAGTGGTAGTCCTCTCTCGGCAACGCCGTATTCCGCCGGTCATCGGCGAGCCACTTGTCGGCGTCGTGCTTGGCGATGAGCGCGATCCCCTCGTTCAGGAAGCTCCGGAACGCCTCGCCCCGGACCAGCGAGTTGAACTGATGGTGAATGACTCGGGAGCTCGGATGGTACCACAACGTCATATGCTCGGTGTCGACAACAACGTTCTTTGCCATTCGCTCCCTCCGATAGCCTGGCCTCTCAAATCAATACTATCATCATCTTTAAATAGCGCAATTCTTCCTTGAGGCCGGACGCCCGAATCACGTCCGCTGAATACAGAACGGGTTGTCGTGAACGGTTCCGGTCACCATGTAGGCCATGCAGGTACACCCCGCGCGGCAGATTCTGGCGTAGGGGCATTCCGCGCACCCCCCCACGAGCTTGTCCTGATCCCAGCGCCGGGTATAGGCGAACCCCTCGTCGTCGTCCCATATCTCCGCGAAGGGCCGCTCCCGCACGTTGCCCACCAGGAACTCCGCGGGCAGGGAGGGGCACCCCTTGACCCCGCCGTTCGGGGTGATCCCCACCACGACCAACCCGGCCTGACACCCGGTCCAGAAGGAGGGCTCCCCTGAACGGCTCTTTCGCAGCTCCGGCTCATCCGGGCTGTAGTATCCGATGTTGTCCGAGGCGCTGACGATGACCTCGCGCCTCCGGCTGAGCTCGGCGATCTTGGCGGCGAGGGGCGGGATATCCGAGACCTGAATCAGATACGCCCGCTCCAGAGCGAGCATCCGTCCGGCGGGGACCGCGATCTGGAGCTGCCACCGGTCCACCCCCAGGGCGACAATCGTCCGGTACATCTCATCCAGCTCGCGGAGGTTGTCCTTGTGGATCTGAGTCATCACCGCCGTCTCCACCGGGGCGGCGACCAGACGCCGGATGGCCGAGACCGCGCGGTCATAGCTCCGCTTGCCGCGGATAGCCTCGTGGGTCTCCCGCGTTCCGTCCAGGGAGATCGCCACCCCCCGCACCCCGAGCCCGGTGATCCGGGCGACCGCGGCGTCGTCTATCAAGAGGCCGTTGGAGGCGAGCACCGCGTTCATCCCCGCCGAGATGACCCGCTCCGCGATGAGATGCCAGTCCGGCCGCATGAGGGGCTCGCCGCCGGAGAGGGCGACGGTCCGGCACCCCTCGGCCGCGAGGGCGTCCACCAGCCCGAAGGCCTCCTCCGTGGTGAGCTCGTCAGCCCCCCTCCGCCCGGCGGTGACGATGCAGTGGACGCACCGCAGGTTGCACGCCTCGGTGATCTCCCAGACGCACAACCGGAGACGGTGCTCGGGATTGCCCCTCGAAGCCGTCATCACTCGAACGGGACCGCCATATAGAGGAGGATGATCGCGTTGCACAGCTCGCCGTCGATGAGCGCCTGCTCCCCCTCGTCGGTGTATTCCCCGTTCATGGCCGACATATCGCCATAATCGCAGCACTCCACGAGCTCGGTGAGAGCCTGCGCGATATCCTCCGCATCGCCGTTCTGGAACAGGTGCTCCAGGCCCCCGCGCCAACTCTCGTTCGCGGTGGGGAGGCAGCGGCAGAGGGACTCCCGCTCCCAGTTGACGAGACACGAGCGGTTGATGGTGTCCGAGATAATCTCGGAGTCCATTTGACAGACCCCCGTATAGTCTTCTCCCGTACACTGCCCTTCGGTGTCCCGGGCCGTATCGGTATCCGCATCCGTGTCCGCGTCCGTATCGGCATCGGTATCCGCGTCCGTATCGGCATCCGTATCCGCGTCCGTATCGGCATCAGTGTCCGCATCCGTATCGGCATCCGTATCCGCGTCCGTATCGGCATCCGTATCCGCGTCCGTATCGGCATCCGTATCCGCGTCCGTATCGGCATCCGTATCCGCGTCCG
>JBNLED010000030.1:0-34560 GCA_050304755.1 Polyangia bacterium
CCGACGGCTGGATCCGCCCCCGGCGACGGAAAGGGTGTTCGTACAGATAAAGGAGCCGAAGATCGAGGCGCCGCTCCCCCCCGCGCCGGAGCCGCTCCCCGCCGCTCCCGAGGTGCCGGCGACCCCGCCGCCGCCTCGAGAGAAGGTGTTGGAGCGCGCCGAGAGGGCAAAGAGACCCAAGGTCCCTCCCCGCGCGGCGACTCCGGAGCCCGCCGCCGCGGACCCGGTGGACCTGGACGCCCCGGCGGCGTCCACAGCAGCGCCGCGGCGGAAGGTGGTGGGCATCAGCTTCGAGTCGACGGTCCAGGGGGGGCAGGGGCCGGCCTTCGCGGTGGGGAACTCCCGGATGGGGGAGACCGGCGCGCGGGCCGAGCGCCCCGGCAGCGCGGCCCCGCTGCCCAAGGGGCGGACCACGGGGAGCATCTCCTCGCCGAACCGGGCGGCCAAGGCCATCCCCACGGCGGGGGTCACCCTGGTCAAACCGAAGCGGAAGGCCGAGGTCCAGCCGATCTACCCCGGCCTGCTGAAGTCCCAGGGGATCGAGGGCAACGTGGTGGTGCTCATCAACATAGACGCCACAGGGCGGGTGCGGAACGTGAAGGTGGTCAAGGGGTCCGGATACGCGGAGTTCGACGCGGAGGCGACCAAGGCGGCCCAAAAGGAGCGGTTCTCGCCCGCCCTTCGAAACGGAGAGCCCATCGAGTACACGCTCAAGTACACCTACCGCTTCCGCGTCCGGGAGAGCTGACGGAGGACACTATGAATTACGAAAAATTATTTCATCGGATAAAAATGCGTTACTGGAAAGAGTCCTATCAAAGACCCGCCACCCCCGCGGTGCGGGCCGCCCTGGGGATCTTCTCCCTGCCCCTCCTCGCCCTGTGGGTCCTCCTCACCGGGTGCGGCGAACCGAACGAGCCGTTCAACAGTGTCGACCGGTTTCGAATGCTCGGCATTAAAGCGGAGCCCCCCTCCCTCGCGGTGGGGGAGCTGGCCGAGCTGAGCGTCCTGTTTCACGCTCCCAAGGGCACCGATGTGACCTACAAGTGGTCCTGGTGCCCCTTCGCCACGAGCCCGAGTGACGGCACTCAGTGCCTCGTCTCCGAAGCGGATCTGCAGGACATGGTCGAGGCGTACCTCCGCGAGAACGCGGCCGAGGACCTGGAGGACTCTCTCCCCGACGGCGTCGAGGTCCCCGAGGACCTGGAGGACTTGCTCCCCGAGGACCTGGTGCCCTCCTTCGACCTCGGCACCGATCCCACGGCCCGGTTTGCCCATGTGCTCCCGGTGGAGCTCCTCGAGGAGATGTGCCGGCAGATGATCGCGGACGAGGTGCCCGCGTTCACCGGCGTTCCCCGGTGCGATGACAAGCTCGACGTGGTCATCCGCCTGGAGATCGCCGCGGGGGGCGAGACCCTTTACGGCGTCAAGAAGCTGCCCCTCTACATCGACCCGGAGCGCGCCGATAACGAGAACCCGGTCATCGGGGACCTGGCGGTGTTCGACGACGAGACCGACCGGCGTATCACCGAGACGGACGGCGTGCGGACCCTCCCCGATCGGAGCACCTATCGCCTGGTCGCGGACATCCCCGCGGACGCGCCGGATCTCTTCACCCCCCTCGCCACGGACGAGGATTCCATCCCCACGCCGGTCAAGGAGAGCATGTTCATGACCTGGTACGTCACCGGCGGGGAGACCGAGTTCGTGCGCACCACCTTCTTCGACGGGGAGATCCCCCTCGAAGAGCTCAGGGAGAACTTCTGGCGGATCCCGACGCGGAACACCCTCGAGAGCGACGATCTCCTGCTCTACCTGGTGCTCCAGGACGAGCGGGGGGGCATGGGCTGGCTGAGCCGCCGGTTCACGGTGAAGGAGGGGTCGCGATGAAAAACGAGAATTCGATTTCAACTGTAGGGGCGGGTTCATGTGTCCGCCCGGATCCCAAGACAAACCAAGGGCGTTTCCCCTTGAAAAAGGGGGAGTCGTCCCGTCTGTTCCTGATCGCCGCGATGCTGGGAGTCATCGCCCTAATCCTGGCGAATACAGGAACCGCCCAGGCCCAGACACCGGACGCCGGGGTCTCCGACAAAGAGCCTTCGTCAGATACCGGGGATTCCGACACTGAAGCAACGGAAGATGCGGCCGAACTAACCCCGGGCGACGCGGACCCGGCGACCCCCGTGTTCACCCCCCCTGTGCTCAAGGTCTTCAAAGAGGCCCCCTACCCCGCGGCGGCGCTCGAGGCGGGCGCCGAGACCGACGTGGTGCTCGAGATCGACATCGACGCCGAGGGCGCGGTGGAGGGGGTGACCGTCATCGGGCCCGCGGATCCCCCGGGGCTCGGCTTCGACGAGGCGGCCACCGAGGCCGCGTTCGGGTTCGAGTTCGAGCCCGCGAGAGAAGGCGATATGCCCATCCCGGTACGAATTACCTATAAGTACCGATTTGTCCTGGCCGACGAGGCCGATACCTCATCCCTCCAACCCGGGGAGCCGCCGGCTCAGTCCTCCGAGCCGGCGGCTCCCTCCTTTCCTACCGGTGATTTCACGGGAGAGCTGGTGGAGCGGGGCACCCGGCTGCCGCTCCCGGGCGTGACCGTGATTGTATTCAGAGGCGCGGGAGAGTCCGCCGAGGGCTACGAGACCGCCACCGACGCGGAGGGAAAATTTTCCTTCACACAGCTCGCCGCCGGTGAGTGGAAGGTGCTGGCCGAGCCCGAGGGGTACTATCCCCTGCGCACGACGGAAGAGATAGTGGACGGGCAGCGCACCGAGTCCAAGTACTATGTCGAGAAGGGGGAGTACAACCCCTACGACGTGTTGGTGGAGGGGCAGCGCACCCGCAAGGTGGTGAACCGCACCACCCTCAGTATCAAGGAGGCGGAGCAGGTCCCCGGCACCTTCGGGGACGTGCTCGGGGTGGTCAAGAACTTCCCCGGCGTGGCCCGGACCGGGCCCATCGGCGGCAACCTGGTGGTGCGGGGGTCGTCCCCCGAGGACACCCAGGTGTTCGTGGACAGCGTGGAGGTCCCCATCCTCTACCACTTCGTCGGGCTCAAGAGCGTGGTGCCCGCGGGCATGCTGGAGAGCATCGACTTCTACCCGGGGAACTTCTCCAGCTACTACGGCCGCGCCACCGGCGGCATCGTGGACGTGAAGCTCAAGCAGCTCAACCCCGAGAAGGTGGGGGGCTACCTCGACGTCAACATCCTCGACTCCGGCCTCTACCTGGAGGCCCCCGTCACCAAAAAGCTGGCCATCGCGGGGGGGTTCCGGCGGAGCTACTTCGACGGCATCATCAAGGCCGCCTCCTCCGCCGGCGCGCCGGTCAACGTGGTCACGGCACCCCGGTACTACGACTACCAGTTCCTGGCGCGGCTCCGGCCGAACTCCAAGCACGAGCTCAAGACCTTCGTTTTCGGGTCGGACGATCGCCTGGTGGCGGTGGTGGAGAACCCGGCGGACATCAGCCCGGAGCTCCGGGCCTCCGAGGCCTCCACCAAGACCAACTTCTACCGGGGCCTCCTGGAGTACGACTTCACGCCGGACGAGACCGTGCGCAACGAGCTCAAGGCCTCCTTCGGCCGGAACAGCATCTACGCGGGACTCGGCGACCAGATCTTCCTCGATCTCGACTTCTACACCGCCCAGATCAGGGACACCCTCACCATCGAGCTGGCGGACGGGCTCAGCGTGATGGGGGGCGTGGACTACCTCTTCAGCAAGACCGATCTCTCGGTCAAGTTCCCGTCGTTCGCCAAGGAGGGGGAGTTCCGCTCGGGTCCGGTGAACGAGACCATCCGCTTCGACGAGCAGGACGACCTGATCAGCCACTCGGTGGGGGCCTACTTCGAGGTGGAGGCGCGGCTCTTCGACCGGCTCTACTTCATCCCGGGGCTTCGGTACGACTACTTCTCGCGGGTGGACAAGGGCGCCATGGCCCCGCGGCTCGTGCTGCGGTACGAGGTGAACGATCAGTGGACGGTGAAAGGCGGCGTCGGCCAGTTCTACCAGGAGCCCCAGTTCGACGAGACGAGCGCCGTCTTCGGCAACCCGGACCTCGGGCTCGAGTCGGCCAACCACTACTCGCTGGGGGTAGAGTACAAGCCCCTGCCCCAGCTCCTCGTCGACGTCACCGGGTTCTACAAGGACATGAACCACTTGGTGAGTCGCACCGCGGAGACCGTGGAGAAGAACGGCGAGATCGTCCCCCTCAACTTCAACAACGGCGGCGAGGGGCGGGTCTACGGGGCGGAGTTCCTGGTGCGCCACGAGCCCGCCAATAACTTCTCCGGCTGGATCAGCTACACCCTCTCCCGGGCGGAGCGGCGGGACTACGGGGCCAGCGACTACCGGCTCTTCGACTACGACCAGACCCACATCCTCACTCTGGTGGGCAGCTACAAGCTCCCCAAGAACTGGACCGTGGGGCTCCGGTACCGGCTGGTGAGCGGCCGCCTCTACACGCCGCGGCTCGGCGCGGTCTACAACAGCGACCGGAACACCTACGAGCCCATCGCCGGGGAGACCAACTCGAAGCGGATGCCCCTCTTCCACCAGCTGGACCTCCGTCTGGACAAGACCTGGGTGTTCAAGAACTGGATGTTCACGGCGTACCTCGACCTCCAGAACGCCTACAACCGGGCCAACCCGGAGGGGTACCGGTACAACTACGACTCCACCGAGAAAGCGGTGCGGTCCGGCCTCCCCCTCATCCCGGTGCTCGGCCTGAAGGGAGAGTTCTGATATGAGAACGACAATAGAATACAAAAGCCATTTTACGACGAGTCACCTGGACGGAGCGATCCGTCGGCTGGCCCTCACCGCCCTGGTGGTGGCCCTCTTCCTCACCGGGATGTCGGTCCGGGCCCAGACGCTGGCGGACCCGGGTCCCCGGCAGGGGTACTACTTCGGCCTCGGCGCGGAGCTCCTCGTGGACGGCACCTACACCGATATCGACGACATCGGCTGGGTGGGCCCCCACGTCGGCCCCTACGGCGCCCTCCACGTGGGTCAGGGGATTCTGGACACCCTCGCCATCGGCCTCCACCTGGGCGCCGGCACGGCCTGGGACGGCGACCGCCGGCTCGTCCACGGGAACGTCTCCTTCGAGGCCAAGTGGAGCTTCTTCGAGAACCTCTTCCTACGCCCCTCCATCGGGTTCGGCTTCGTGGACGTGACCCGAAGAAAATCCGGGCTCCCCAAGGTCTACTCGGACGTGGGGGGGCGGTACCACCTGGCCGTGGGCTACGACTTCTTCCCCTTCCACAGGAGCGGCGAGAGCGGCGGCGTCGCCGTCACCCCCACGATATGGGCGAGCTACTCCAACGCCACCAACCTCCACTCCGTGACCGGCGGTGTCGGCCTCGAGATCACCTTCTGGACCGGCCTCCCCAAGAACCAGCTGAACCTGAAGGGGGACGAGGCGTACTGGTAGTAGGGTGGAGCCGCCCCGCCGCCGGCTCCGGGATCACGGCGAGCAGCTCCGCCAGCGCCGCGACCTCCTCGCCCCCGGTTTCGATGATGGGCCGCTTCACGCCCGGTTCAGTGCGCGTTCAACAGCCGGGCCAGGTCGTATGCAGTGAAGACCGCTGTTTTTTTGTCTTTGTGCTGAAACACGATGGTGTTTCCCTCGAGGAGATAAACGCCTGTCAGCGAGCTCGCCGCCGCGCCCGGGGGCTCGAGCAGACGGTGTCCGGCGAAACCGGGTTCCAGGAGGAGAACCGATGGTTGCCCCGTCTCTTCCGGTTCCACGACGGCGGCACAGTAGCCGTTGCAGACGCTGAACGGCATTTCAACGAAGCACTCGCCGAGGTTTTCGTTGACGAAGAAGCGGTTGCCGTAATTCCCGTCAAGGGAAATCTCGTACAGCTCGTCATGAACGACGGATTGGATGAAGCCCGTTTGTGTGAACGCGACGAACTCACCCAAGTCGTCGAAGGGATGTTCCTTCGCGTCACCGGCGGGATCTCCCTTGGCGTTCAGCTCGACGACGACGGTCGAGCTCGTGTCTTGCGGCGTATATCTGTCCACGGCGACCCGCCGGCCGCTGCTGTCCACGTGCAGGCCGGACGAGCTCTCTTGGGCGTCGGGGAGCGGCAGGCTCGCCGTCATCTTCGCGCCCTCGAAAAACCGCAGCACTCGGGCGTCGTCATCGACGGTAATCAGCCGCTCGCGGGCAAAGCCGGCGCCGATGTACTCGCCCTGCATCAGGCCGGTTCGATCCGGACCGAGGTACACGCGCTGGCCGTCGCCGTCCACGCGAAGGCCGCGTCTCGTACCGTAAGCGAAACAATTTTCGGCGACATCGACCGCCTCTATGGATTGAAGCTCATCATCGGTGAGCATGTCACGCGATGCACCGGTTCGACCGTCCACGGTGGTCACCTTCCCCTTGCACAATAACAACAGTGTCCGGGAGCTCGGGTCGACCCGGCATCCAGCGTCATGGGATATACCGAATTCCCACAAGGCCGCCGGTCCCCTGCGCTTGTTCCTTGGTTTGACCATGACTCCTCCTATATTCCGCTGGTCGTTCCGCCGACATCAGCGAATCCTAGGGTCCGGTACACGCCTCCAACACGTTGACCCTTAGCTCGTCGAGGGCTTGCAGATAATCGAGGGTGACCGGATCCTCGCAGTCGAGGGCTCAGGGTATCTCCAGCGCCGATGCCCGGGTTCGCCACGAGGGGACCGATATCGGTGATCTGGTTTTCTCCGAGGTAGAGATCGGCCAGGTTGATTAGCCCGACGAGGGGGTCGAGGACCACGATGGCGCATCGGTGTCGGTGGGTTGTCCGGAGCTGTCATCCGCGTCCGAGCCGGTCCCGCCGGTATCGCTTTCGTCTTCGGGGTCCCCGTCATCGTCTTTGGAGGTGTCCCTGTCATCGTCTTGAGCACCATATCGCCCCATGATGGCCTGGCAGCCCCCGGTGAGCCAAAGCCCGATACACAGTCCCAGAACTGACCTTCTTCGATTCAACCTGATCGCGCGTGCTCCTGAATTCGCATATCCCGCTTTTCCAAATGAATGAATCTGTGTCATTCTAACACTCTACCGCCGGTTGGGCTCGCCCAAACCTGAATGCGAATACAAAAAAGGGGAGGCGCGCGAGCCTCGAATACTCCCGCCAGATCCCCCTTTGACGACAAAAAGTGCCGAGCTTTTGGAAAAAGGAAAAAAATGTTAACGGCTTGCGTCTTTTTCCGCCTCCCTCCGTTCTGGCGGACAGAGGGACCCAGGCGGTCCGAGCAGACGAGAGGGAAGGATGCGAGCACGAACCTACCACGCCGCCGCTGCGCTGGCCCAGATCGCAGTGTTCACGTTGGGCCTGACCCGATGTGCGGCTCACTCGAAAACAACCTCGGAGGCAGCACCAATGAGTTCCGTACACTTTAAAGAGTCCATTGACATGCGTGGCAAGCTCATCACCACCTATATCCTGTACTACGCGGTTCAAGCCCTCGACAACCTGGGCGAGGGGGAGGTCCTGGAGATCATCACCGACAGGTTCGAGGCGATTGAGACCGACATCCGGGCCTGGAGCCGGACCACCGGATATGCGGTGCTGGAGGTGAAAGAAGGCGCCGGAGACGCGCGATACTATATCCGAAAATCGGTCCGGGCCGAGCCGGGAAAGAAGTTCGCCATGGTCATCTCCAGCGCCGGGCTCGAAGAGCTGATCTCGCCCCTGGGATTTGCGCTGGGCGCCGCGGTCGAAGGGATGAGTGTGTCCATCTACTTACAGGGGCCAGCTGTCAGGGTGCTCAAGAAAGGATTCAAGGCAAAGCTCGGCGGCCTGGGTCGCCCCTTCAGCGGCTTCGCCCGCCGGGGGATGTCCAAAATGGGGCACATCCCGCCTCAGGCGAAGCTCCGTCAGCTGAGGGAGCTCGGGGCAAAATTCTATCTTTGCGGTCCCTCCATGAGGGTTTTCAAGGTCGCCAAGGGGGATTTGATTTTCGATGATGTAATCGTCGCCGAATACATGACCTTTTTGGAGGTCATGAGGGATTCGGATATCAAGCTGTACCCGTAACGCCTGAGGTTGCGCCGCGAGGCGCCTGCAACAATCACGGTGACCGTTCATGTTCCACCCGCCGGCATTCCGGATCTTGGCGCCGTCTGGAAACTCTACTATGATTGGGAAACAGAACGGCAATTGAAAAGGAATCGTGGTGCTTCATGAGTGACCAAGGACTGTCGGGCCTCTACTGTCGCCGGCCGAGGCCGAGCGACTATAATCTGTTGCGCTTCTACCTCGATGGACAGGGCTGCTCGGCGAGCATCTCGAGCGCGAAGCCCCTGGACGAGACCCTGGAGGCCGTGCTGGGGTGGTTCGGGCGCGACCTGCGGCTCGGTGATGATGATCTGTTCACCTACGAGCTGCGAGACGGCCTGATAGACTTCTGGATTGGCGACAACCTCGGGGTGTCCTTTCACGTCACCGGACGGCTCGACGACCACGGACGGCTGGTGCTCGGCCGGAGCTTCCGCGGCATTCCGTTGAGCAGCGGCGATATCTACGAGTTTCTGGGGGACGGCCCCGACCTAGAGCCCGAGCGCTGGGACCTCCAGAGCGCGAGCGCAAAGGAGCTGACGAGGGTGCCGGGGCTCACCGCGAAGGTCGCCGCGGCCATCGTCGAGGAGCGGGAGCGGCGCGGCGGATTCGAGGACGGGCAGGAGCTGCTCGAGGTGCGGGGCTTCACGTCGAAGGTGCTCCACGAGGTCGGGCATCGCCTGCTGCTCAATGGGGATCGCGCGTTTCCGCCCACACCGCTCGTCCCCAAGCCGAAGGATCCGGGGCCGCCTCCGAGCGGTTTTCGAGAGGTCGTGCTAGATATCTTCAGGCGGGACAAGTTCTACCAGCCGGTCGATATCGACGAACGGAACTTCGTCCACTTCTGGAATCTGTCGACGCACTACCATCTGCGTCAGACGCGGGGGGCGGCGCTGCTCGGCTGGAATCTGAGGCACCACATGTCCGAAGATGCAGATCGTCTGCCGCCGATCGAAGAGGGGCTGGGGAGCGAGCTGCTCGCGGCGCTAGTCGCGATGTTCTCGAGCGTGTCGGACGATCAGCTCGCCGCGCTCTCGCCCGAGCGGCCGGTGTTGCGCCTCCCCTATGACGGGCTGTCGCGCTGGTGGGGGTTCGACTCGGTGGTCGTGCTGCACCCGGCCGCGGCGGAGTTCAACCAGGTGCACGGCGACGTCGTGCTGAGGCGGGTGACGTACCTGCTGATGCCGTGTCACGCGTGTGAATTTGGTTCCCAGATGACCCTCGCCCAGGCCAAGGCCCAACAGGTGGATATCACCTGGAGCGACGCGACACGAGCCCCGCACCCCGCGCTGTCGTTGGTGAGTTACAAGCCGCCGGCGCGGCCGCCGAAGAAACTGAAGAAGCGCAAGCCCTACAATACTCGGAAGACGCGGATCGGCTCGGGCTGGGCGGGGAAGTGGCACGAGCTCGAGAACGCCTGGGGGCGCATCCTGCGCATGACGAACCTCGAGCTCGTCGAGCTCGACCCGAAGAGCGCTCAGCCCATCGGAACCCCGCGCACCGCTGCCGACTGGAAAGATGTCGAGGCCATCGTGGCGGGCTTTCTTAAGGACAACCGGTTCTGACAATCCCGGGGGATCCCGGGTGGGCCGCGGAGTGTCACTCCTCGGTCGCGAGGGCTGAGAGGTGTTGCTCGATCAGCCGATGCATCGCCTTCGTATCGATGGGCTTGTCCAGGCAGGTGTTATCAATATCCGAAAGGAATTGACGGGTGTCGGGCATGAAGGCGCCGCCGGTCATGAACACGATACGTCGGGTATGCTCCGGTCCCAGCTCTCGCATCTCGTCATAGAAGTCGATGCCGCTGAAGTCCGGCATCATCAGGTCGCAGAACACGATGTCGAACGGCGATCGTCGGTAGGCGTCGACCGCCTCTCTTCCGTATTGCATCAGGTGTGTATCGTGTTTGGACAGTATCCGCCTCAAACTGCGCAGCACCGCCGGTTCGTCATCGATGATCAGGATGCGGGCCGGACGCTCCATGTGCGACCGCGCCGGCGGGGCGAGCTCCGATTCGACGTCTTCGGTCTTGAGAGAACCCGCCGCGGGGAGCCTCACCACCGCCTCGGTGCCCTTGTCGGGGACGCTCGTCAGACGGATGTTCCCCTTGAAGCTCTCGACGATGCTGCGACAGATGGAGAGCCCCAGCCCGGACCCCTTCCCGACCCTCCGGGTCGTGAAAAACGGTTCGAATACGTGCTGGAGGCGTTCGTCGGAGATGCCGTGACCGTTGTCCTTCACAGAGATTCGCACCTGGTCGTCGCCGTCGGGCGTTACGGATACGATGATTTCGTTGCGCCTGTCCCGCCGCACCGGCAACGCTTGGACGGCGTTCATGAGCAAGTTGACGAATACCTGCTCCAGGCGGTGGGGGTCGGCGATCACGGGAGGGACCGCATCGATCCGCTTGACGAGGCGGGTGCGATGGCGCAATTCGTTGCCCGCCATGCGGATGGCGGCGTCGAGGCTCTTTCGGACGTCCACCGGACAAGGGGGGACCTCCCCCGGATGGGAGAAGACCCGGACGTTGCCCACGATATTGCGGATGCGCTCCGCGCCGTGGCGCGCCTCCGCGAGGGTCTCCCGGATCTCGGCGAGGCGGGAGCCTTCTCCTCCCGCGTCGATCGGTTGTAGCAGCCCCACGGCGTGCTCGAGGTTCTCCAGCACATAGGTGAGCGGGTTGTTGATCTCGTGACCGATGCCGGCGGCGAGGTGTCCCAGGGCTTCGAGTTTCTGGGAGTGTCTGAGCTCTTTTTCCAAGCGAAGTCGTTGTTCCATCTCCTCCCGCAGCCGCTCGTTGGCGACCTTGAGATCCCCGCGCTCGTTGGCCACCTCGGTGATCAACGTCGTGTTGTCCATCAACGCGGCGAGGTGGTTCGCCAGGTCGGCGAAATGGTTGCCGTCCACCTCGGACAACGAACGAAACCGCGCGCTCTCCTTCGAATACCCCGCCACGAGGAGGAGGTCGTCCCGATGGCGCAGCGACACGTACTGCCAGTAGAAACGCGACAGGCCGGTGGCGCGCGAGTACGCCGACAAATCGGAGGTGTCATCCGGCGTGGACCAGCCGCCGCGGTGGTCCCTCAGAAACGCGATCAGCGAATCTTCGATGCCGATGTGGCGGGGCAACAGGCTCGACGGCTCCGCGTGGTTCAGGATCAGACGCCTGTGGGCGGCGTCGATCTGATGGACGCCCGCCACCTGGAACCCCAGCGTCGCGACAAGAGAGTTCGCCCATTGGTTCATCAGGTCGTTGGCGTTCGTGTGGTTGAGCTGGGCGGACAGTTTCTTGAACACGTCGTGCCACGCCTGTGTGAGACTCTGGAGCTGCCGGTGCGCAAACAGCTCCCGTTCGCGTTTGAGGAGCAGCGTGGTCTTGCGCTTGAGCGTCTCGAGCAGTTTCTGATTGTCGTCGCGATCCATCGCTTTCTCAGTCGGTAATCGCGAGGAGCGGATAGGCGTAGTTCAGTATGGTCGGTGCACCCCCCAGCGTGCAGATCTCCCCCCAGGTCACGAGCCCTAGCCAGTTCTCGGGCGAGCCCAGGCGGCGTTGCAGGGCGAGGTTCAGCGCTGAGGTCTCATCTTTGCCCAGGAACGGCTGGCCCAGGGCGCCGCATTCGAACCCGAGCACGGCATGGAGGGCGCTCCCGGACAGAGCCTCCGAGAGGGTGGCTTCCAGGTGCTCGAATCCCTTTCCCATCGATTCTACCGTCCGGTGGTGCAACATGACGCGGCTCCCTGCCTGAATCGCCGTCTGGAGCACCACTCCCCCTCTCTTCTCGTCGATGCCGAAGGCGGCCCGCAGAAGGTACGGTACGGAAGACGACATGTCCGGGCTCGGTACACCGAGGGCCAGCGCCGCGGTGTGATCGGAGTTGGGCGGCCCGGAGCTGCAGATCTCTTTCCAGACCTCGAGGGCGGGACGATCGTCGAGGGTGAGCACCGTGTTGGCCTCCGCCCCCGTGACGGTCATCTCGATCCCCATCGGTTCGCAACCCGAAAACACCGCGTCCGTGCAGGAGAACGCTCCGGACAACGCGAGCGCCGCGGCCGAGCCGCTCGCGATCCGATCGTCAAAATACTGGTAGGTCGTCTTCATGGGCCCGAAATAGTGACCGGCGCCGCCCCCGATGACCGGGCATCCGAGCTCGTCGGCGAGCCCCTCCAGAAATGGCTCCGTGTCCACACCGCAGAGGGGATCGTAGAGCATCACAGCGATCTTCGGAGGGGTCGACAATGACGCGTTGAGGCGGCCGGCCAAGCGGCGGCCTTTGTCGCGGCTGGTCGTGTGAATGGCGTCCACGCCGGCGGCGGCGACCTCGAGTCCGGTGCCGCCGAACGCCATCGCCCCGGCGATATACCCCTCCTCGGAAAGAACGCCGGGTCCGCAAACGCCCTGGGCGGAACAGCCGACAATCGGCACGTGGGATCCCAAAACGCCACGCAGCCCCTTCAGGAAGGCGGCTTGATCGTGATTCAGCGTAATGTAGACGATAACGGCTTGCGGTGGGACGGTCATCTTTTGGACGATGGCCTCACCGGTTTCAACACCGCTTTCACGCGAATTGGTGTGTAACGTGATATGTGTGGCGGCGGCAAATCCCGCCGAGTTCCTTGGATCACTCATCGTTGCAGGTCTCCCTGGTTTGAAGATAGGCCGATAGAAGCCCAGCGGTGAAGTGTAATGGTATTTGGTCCCGCAGGCAATTGGCTTCCGGTGGTGGGGCATCGCGCGGCGTTTTTTGTATCTGGCGAAACACATCCCCTCTCCTGAGCTCCTGAGCTGTCAGGAGTGGCTCTGCCGGCTCACCGATCCGTGGGAGGGATAACCCTGTCGCCGCGGCCTTCAGGAGGCCCTCGTCGTCATCTCCACCAACCATTTGTGTAACGGCACCATCTTATCGAAGCGCTCGAAGACGTAATCGATGGCCTCCCGGGTGTGCAGCGCGGTGGGCACGGGGGTCTTCTCGCCGAGGGTGACCCCCTTCTTCTTCAGCAGCTCGGCCCGCGGGTGATCCCGGGGGTAGCCTCGCGGCACCCGCTTGTAGGCGTCGTCCATCCCGGCCGGAAACCGTGCCTCGGCCTCGTCGAGGATCCGCTCGAGCGCCGGCCCCGTCTCGTCGTCATCGACGGCCTCTCGATAGGCCTGGAGCAGATCCTTCGAAAAGCAGTGGTTGCCGCCGCCGATGAGCAATCCGTCCTTCTCGAGATGCAGGTAGAACCCCGGGCAGTCGAGCTTTCGCCCCTCCCCTTCCCAGAGAAAGATGCCGAGATGGGTCTTGAACGGCCGCTTGTCGTTGGAGAAGCGCGTATCCCGATGGAGTCGGAAGATGGATTTGTCCACCATGGGCTCCGCGTGAATTTCTGGCACCATCCGCCGAAGCCGCTCCCCCATCGCCTCGACATACCGCCGCGCCGGCGCCAAGACCGCCGATTCGAACGCGGCTCTGTGATCCTTGAACCACTCTCGGTCGTTGTGTTGCTCCAGCGCCTCGAAGAACTCGAGACACGCCTTCGGAAATCCGTTGAATGTCGTTGCTGGCATGGTCCACCTCGCAGGGGATCATAACGCGCCCCGGACCCAAAGCAAGAGAGGTCACTCACCTCGTATCGTTTCGCGAAACCGGCGCGGACGGCCTCGCCGCGTTGAATATCGCCGCGCTGTCCGATTTAACCCTGGGGGATTTGTGTGCGATGCTGAGACAGCGGGTGGACCCCGCCGTCCCGGGATGGCGATACAGGATCGGAATAGAACCGGCGGGCCGGCCGCGAACCGCTCGGGGCATCAGCCGCGAGAGCCCCATCTCTCGTACATGACGATCGCCTCTAGGGGGAGGCGGCGCTTCGCCCGCGGCGCGGGGTCGGCGGGGTAGCCGAGGGGGAGCAGCTCGACGACGCGCACCTCGGGGGGGACGCCGAGCAGGCGCTTGATCGGCGCCTCGTCGAAGTGGCCGATCCAGCAGGTGCCGAGGCCCTCGGCGGCCGCCGCGAGGGTGATGTGATCGATGGCGATGGCGACGTCGATGGGGTAGGCCGGCTGGCCGCAGTGCATCACCTTGCCGCTGTCGATGCCGCAGCAGACCAGCACCACCGGTGCCTGGCCCACGAAGGCCTGATCCCCCGCCAGCCCGGCGAGGGTCTGACGGGCCGCCGGATCCCGCACCACGATGAAACGCCACTCCTGCCGGTTGTTCGCGGACGGCGCCAGACGCGCCGCCGACAGAATCCGGTTCAACGTCCTGTCGGGAACGGGCTTGTCGAGGTAGGCTCTCACGCTCTGTCTCGTCTCGATGGCTTCGTAAATCTCCATGGGGCTCCTTGGCGATGCCGTTTGCGGAATCGCGATATCTCTGAAACGGCTCAAATAGAGGATACCATGAAGGACGCCGGCGCGGTCAACGGCATCGTGGGGGTGAACATGTATATCAATTTCGCGCCGGGGGCGTTCCTGGAACACCGGATCGCTGGCGCCGATTACGATGATGCCGTCGCGCAGGCCAGGACCGATGACATGACGGAGACACGGTCCCGCCTCACGGGTGCCGCTTCGGGCAACCTGCTGCTGACCATCCTGCTGCAGACATTTGATTTCGAGGGGCAGAGCCCGCAGGTCGTCGACGGGCTGTTTCCGGATATCGGTTGGTAGGATTCACGACCTCCCCACACAGCAGAAGGACGAGTCGCTAATTCGGGGGGAGCGACGGTCGCCGGTGGCGGCTGGAGCGCTCTGAGATCACGAAAATGAACGAAATCGTCGCAAGGACGTTGTCGGGGTGTCGATGCACGATGCGCGACGCACGACACCGCCGAAGAGGAAGTCGAGGCGGATCAGGCGCAAGGAGGAACGCGATGAAATCTCGAAGAAATCTTAACCCCGGATTCTTGGGGCTCTCCCCGTCACCCCTGGTCACCCCGGGGAGGGACTCCAGGTCCTATCAAACCAAGATCGCCATCGGGACGCTGCTCTTTTCGCTGGTGGTTCTGGTATCGGTAGCGGCGTTCGCGCTGAGTCGGTCGGCCACCTCGGACAAGTGGGCGCGGGTCGCCGAGCTGGAGCGCCAGCTGGCTGCGTTGCTGGCGGCGCGCAATGCCGCCGCGGAGGCGCCCCCGGCTCCGCCGGCCGGACCGGTGGACGCCGAGGCGGTCCCGGGCACCGAACCGGCATCGGTCGCGGAAGACTCCAAGCCGATCGCGACAACGCCACCGAAACCGGAGAAAAAGAGACCTGTCCGCCGGGAGCCCCGCCGTGAGCTTGTAGATGCCGCCGAACGAAAGGTCGAGAGAGCCGCGGTGAAACCGCCTCCCGTACGCGATCCCGAGGCGCCGAAGGGCGACTCGGCCCTCGAGCGGCTTCTCAACCCCGAAACAGTCGAGAGAGGAAGGGGCAAGTTGCCGAAGACGCTCAGCCGGAGGCAGGTCCAGGCGGGCATGGACAAAGTCGCACGAGCTATCAGGAGCTGCGGCGGCGGACGGGGGGGCAGCGTGACGGTGCTCGTCACCATCAGCAACGACGGCAAGATCTCGAACGCCCAGGTCACGGGGAGCCTCGCCGGCTCCCCTCTGGGCGCCTGCGTCACCCGGTATGTCCGGCGGGCCACCTTCCCCAAATTCTCCGACCCCCCGATACGGGTCAAATATCCCTTCAGTTTCTAACTATCCCATATGAACGTCAGATTACAATTTGTCGCAGCCGCCCATTTGCCGAATGTGAAGGACACAGTTATTGTGAAGTGTTTTGAGCGAGGGATCCGATATATGAAAGGGAGTGTACGATGATAAAATTGGGGCTACTTTGTGTCAGCATGCTTCTTGGTCTGGGTTGCCAAGAAACGGGCGGGATACAGGACGCTGGTGAAAACAGTGCGAACGCCGATACCGACGCGGATACCGATGCCGACGCGGATACGGATAGCGACGCGGACACGGATAACGACGCGGACACGGACAGCGACGCGGACACGGATAGCGACGCGGACACGGATAGCGACGCGGACACGGATAGCGACGCGGACACGGATAGCGACGCGGACACCGACGCTGATACTGATGCGGACACCGACGCGGACACTGATGCGGACACCGACGTTGATACTGATGCGGACACCGACGTTGATACCGACGCGGACACTGATGCGGACACCGACGTTGATACTGATGCGGACACCGACGCGGACACGGACGCGGACACCGACGGGATTACGTTGGATCCGATTACCGACTATTCCGCGGACGGCCCATTTGAAACCATTGTCGAGAGCGGCGTCGGACCCGGTGGCGGATATCTGATAATTCGCCCGCAGACCTTGGGAGAAAACGGCCTTCTGCACGCTCCGATAGTTTTTGGTCCCGGCATCGGGCAAAATCTCGCAGGCGAGCCCGAATTGATTAAGATGCTTACCAACTTCGCGTCCCACGGCTTTGTAGTCCTAGGTACGCCAACGCTCAACGAAGGACCAGGCGGAGCGAACAATTTAGCCACAATGCAGAACGGACTCGATTGGATTATAGAGCAAAATAGCACTCCTGGTACGTTCCAGGACAAACTGTGGGTGGACCACGCCATCTCCATGGGATACTCAGTGGGGGGGACGTCCGCGGTACAGCTGGGCGGTGACCCCGCTGTGGCCACGGTGGTTTCTATTCACGGCCATTCCGCTACCGCGGATCTGCATGGCACCATGTTTCAAACATCAGCGACAGGAGACACCGTTGGATTGCCGTTGCAGCAACAAACGTTCGACGCCTCTCAAGTCCCCACCTTTCTGGCCACGCTGACCGGCGGCTCTCATGGGACTATCATGGAAAACGGCGGGATCCACGAGCGGCCTTCGATACTGGCGTGGATGCGCTATTGGATTTACGGCGACGAGGGCGGAAGGCCGTATTTCTTCGGCGATGATTGCATCCTGTGTCAAGCTCCCTGGGAAAACCCGCAACGGAAAAACTGGCCGGAATAACCCCTGAAATCAAATCGAGGAGGCTTCTGATGCGGCCGTCCCGGGACGGAGGCGCCTGATCCAAGCGCGGGCGCGCCAGAGCAGGGCCAGGATCCACGCGATCGCCGCGGCCAGCCAGGCCGGCCGGGGCAGGCTCACGACCGTAAACGAGGGGACCTCACCCGCGGTGCGTTCGAGGGACCACGCCACGTCGTTGATATCGCCGCCGGGGAGCTGGTACCCCAAGGTTCTCCAGAGGGCGCCGAGGAGGATGACGAGCAGCGCGAGCCCCGACCCGACGAGGGCCAGCCGTTTCGCCCAGCGGATACCGTCTCCGAGCCGAGTCGGCGGCTCCCGAGGGCCGCGCTGAACGCCCCGGCGGGCCAGCGTCCAAGCGACGAAGAGGGGTGGGACAAAGACGGGCAGCAGGGCGAAGCCGAAGGCGAGCAGCATCCAGTCCGCCCGGGTGAGCAGCAGTCCCCGGATCCTTCCGATGAGCGCTCCGGCGATGAGCCAGAACAGGAGGGCCAACCAGAAATCGAAGTCCCGGAGGCCGTGGGGGCCGAGGGTAAAGAGCACCCACCAGTCGTAGGAGCGGGGCTTTTTGAAGCTGACCGTGAGGTTCACCGCCGGGCTCCCGAGGTTCACCGCCGGGGTCTCGTGGACGATCCCCCCCTCCCGGGGCTCCCGCCACGCCAGGGTCACGGCCTTTTCCCCCGGGCCGAGGGGGAGCCTCACCACCGCGTCCTCCAGTGCAAAGGGCGTCTCCTCGCCGTCCACCGCCAGGGAGAGCACCTCGGCGCCTTCAGGCAAGGCGATCTCATGTGTTCCCGCCTCCGCCCGCGCGACCTCGAGCTTCAGGTGCGTGGTCGTGCGCCTCTCCGAGGCGTTGACCATCATTTCGGCGCGCCAGATCAGCTCGGCGGGGCCGCCCGCGCTCTTCGGCCGTGTGAGCCGGATGACGAGGGAGTCGCCGGGCCAGGGGCGGAACAGCTGCTGCTGCCACCCCGCCTCCGCGCGGCGCACGGGGGCAAGCCCGGAAGCGCGACACTGCCAGAGCACGCCGCACCGGAGCCGCCACACCTCTGTCACCGCCGCCGCCACGGGAGCGGTGAGGCGTATCTTGGGCGCGGGCGTCAGGAGGGATTGAAACCGCACCGTCGCCTCCCCCGGCGCGAACGGGATCCTGGCCCTGTCCTCCTCCACCTCGATCTCTCCGTCGATGATCTGCTCGCCGGCGAGGAGGGGGAGGTCGGCGAACAACGGGTTGTCGGTGTCTCCGAGCCGCCTGACGACAGTCCGCACTCGCCAGTCCAGGCCGATCTCCACTGTGCGCTCCACTTCCAACCAGGGATCGAAATGAACCGTTCCCTCGCTCTTGGCCGGCTCGTCACCCGCCTCTTCCGGAACGAACACCAGGCGTTCGGGAACCGCGCCGTCCTCTCGGAGCCCCTGACATCGCCACCCCGCGGTCTCTACCTCGACGTCCCGTGGAGGGACGCCCATTTCGAGGGAGAAGGTCTCTTCCCCGACCGGTCCCGTCGCCCGGACCCGATGGATCCCCGGCGTGAGCCGTACGTATAGGAGACCGTCATCGCGTACCGCCATGGCCCGGGTGGCGCGACCGTCCACCGTCACCCGCGCGGGCCGCCAGCTCGACGCCGGCCCGGGCAGGGGCCACCCGGTGAGCGCCCCCGCGTGCACCTCGGCGTCGACGACGAGGCTCCTACCCTCCAGCCGGAGGCGCAGGGAGTCGGTGCCGATGCACTCCTCGCCGCACAGGGGCTCCCGCTCCAGGTCTTCGAGGATGATCGGAATCACGTCGGCGTTTGTCAGGGCGGCCGCGGACCGGGGCGCCGTCGAAACGGCGAGCATCGCCAGGGCGCCGGTGGCCGCCGCCGCTTTGGATATGCCGCATTTCGAATCAGTGTCTCCGGGCTCGCCGGGCATCGGTCTCGCCGCAACACACCGGGCCGCCCGGGCCAGCGCCGCCGCCGAGAGGCCGAAGAGGGCGAGGACGAGGAGGCGGATCAGCCGGGTGACCCAGGGCGGAATGAGATAGAGGGTCATCTCCCGGTCGGGGGTGATCGGGCCGAAGCATCCGAATTTGACGAGCGGAGAGGGCCTTTCAGGAGCGCCGAATCCGACCGGGATCACCTCTCCGGTCCGGTACCTGAGGGGGCTGAACCGGTCTCCGGTACCGGCGCTCTTCTCCTTCTCCGCCAGCCGCTGCCGTGCCTCGACGATGTCTCCTCCCCCGGCGGTCACGTGACCGTCCGCCAGGCCGAAAGCGGATGCGCGGGAATCCGGCGCGGCGCTCTCCAGGGCGCGGAGCCCCAGGTTGTCGTCGGAGTAGCTCCACAGGTCGAGGAGATGCCGTTCCGAGAAGCGCTCGTAGAAATGGCCGGACCCGCGCTGCCGCCCGCCGTCCGAGAGGACGAGCTCCAGCTGGGACGCCGCGAAGGCGATCAGCGCCAGGAGCACGAACCCGAAAGTCATGTAGAATCCCACCCGGGCCGCCTTGACCCTCCGAGGACGCTTCGCCGCCCGGAGGCCCCAGAGGGCCGCGAGGGGCAGGAGCCAGAGGGCGTAGGGGGTCCCCACCTCGCTGTACCCGAGGACCATCGCCGCGGCCAGCGCCGCGCCGAGGTACCACCGGGTCAGCCGCCCCATGGCCCAGCCGATGACGACGAGCAACACGAGGGCTGTCGGAGTCCAGTGGCGCCACCAGCTGTTGAAGCTCCGATCCACCCCCCCCATCCAGAGCAGCCGCCACCCCCGCGGGAGCACTACGGCGCCGTAGGTCCGGGCCACATCTCCGGTCCAGCCGGAGACCGGGAGGGAGAGCATCCCGGCGGGCCGCCGCCACTCGGCGGTCACGTCCACCCAGGCGTCCCGTATCTCCACGCCGGGCAGCCCGGACTCGGGGTTGGTGGTGATGAGCTGACGCTCACTCGCGTAGTCCCGGTATTGGGTCAGAAAGCGATCACCGACTTTGTCTCCTTCTCCCTCTGGCTGATAGGAGGAGACGGTCACCCCGCCGAGCTCTCCCGCCGCCGCGAGGTCGAGGCGCCCCTGATGCCGCAGCGTGCCGGTGATGTTGTCGCTGATGATGAACGCTGCGGCGCCTTCGTCGAAGATGATGGTCCGATCGATCTCGAGGGCGTCCCGGGGCTCCTCGTCCGCCCGCGGCTTCGTCGGCGTCAAGGTGAGCGTCTCCCCCCGGTGGAGCAGGTAGGCCGGGAGCTCCCGCCAGGCCTCGGGTAGCTCCGCGAGCCCCCCGTCGATGGCGGGCGCCCCGTCGACCTTCAGCTGCCGGAGCCCGGGGGAGGACTCCACGGTCCAGACCTCCTGGACCGGCCGGTTGCCGCCCGGGTCGCCCGCGTCGAACGCGAGCTGGGTCGCGCCGGCGATGAGCGAGACCTCGATGAGGTGATCCCCGGGGGGAACGAACGCGATGAGGTGTCCCCGATCGTCGAAGCGGACCGCCGTGTCCGCCGAGAGGTTCAAGATCCGCGTGCCGCCGATCTCCACCCTTCCCAGATCGACGTCGCGGGCGCTCCCGCCGGCCATCAGCATCAACCGGGTCTCGATCCGCGGGGGCACCCCGTCCGCGATCTTACGGAACACCTTGACGTCGAGCCGCTCCGGCGCGTCCGCGGCGACCCGGTCCATGAGCGTCAGCTCCCCGCCCTCGGTGGGCGTCATCGCCACCGGCGGCTCCCCCTCCCGCGTCACCGCGATAGCGCCGTATGACGGCGGCACCGGCAGCCGGTCGGGGACTTCGGTCCAATCGAAGCGGCCGCTGATCTCCCACTCCCCTTTGGCGAGGGTCACCGCCGGTCGATGGTCTCGCGACAGCACCACCGCGGGGCGGCCGTTCACCCGCACCGCCGTCGGCCAGTGGGCCCCGCCTCCCGGCAACGGGAGCATCAGCGCGCTGTCGGTCCACCCGTTGATGGTCATTTCCCCTCCGTTGCGGTCGACCTCCAGGTGGAGCGATCCCGGCCAGGCGCACTGGTCCCCGTCTCCTCCGGCGCATCCCAGCCCGGCCTGCCGGCGGGCCAGCCACTCGAAGATGGCGCGGTGGGCAGGGGGGCCCTGGTCGGCGGTCGACACCGCCGGTAGTAACAGTAATGACAGGAGCAGCGCGCCCCCTGTCACCGCCCTGGCGTTTAGCTTTGAAGCGTTCCCGAATCCTCGCATCGCATCCTCCTCGGTGGCTTGCACACACCGGGACATACGGGGCTCGGGGATCGAGGTTCATTTTTTTTCGGGGGAGAACAGCGGACTGGATCTTCAGAATTCGGTTTCCGTGGGTCCCTTATCTCTGGGGCAGGTCGAGACTAAATTAGAAATTTCAGAACGTCTGGGTGATCCCGAAGAGCAGCTTGAACGGGGAGCGGTTGACGAGGGCCTGGGTGCCGTCGGATTGGATCTCGATCCGCTGGCGGGTGAGGGGGGTGAGGGGGTAGGCGAAATCGAGGGCCAGGATGTACTGCTGGAAGCCGAAGAGGAGGAGGTGCACCCTAAGGCCGTAGCCCACTTCGGTGAAGAGGCGCTGCGACGTGAAGAGGCCGTCGAGGCTTCCGGGCTCGGACGCGGTGCCTCCGGCCACGAAGAGCGCCCCCTGGAACCGGTCGAACCAGGAGTAGGCCGGGGCCTTGACGTGGGCCGCATCGGCGAGGGTGTGGCGGTACTCCACCACGGCGAAGAGCCCCAGGCGGCCGTAGGTCTCGTCGATCTCGAACCCCCGGAGGAGCCGCCGGTCCGAGAGGCTCACCAGGTTGGCCGCCACGGGATCCCCGAGCACGCCGAAGGCGCCGCCGTAGATGGCCACCGTGTTTCGGATCCCCGGGGAGAGGAGGGTGCCGGTCTGGAGTCCCATGCGTCCCACGTGCAGGGTGCGTCCGTCGTCGGATCGGCCGAAGGCGTAGCTCCCCCCGACCCCCACCGCGGTCCCCGAGAGGGGATCCCAGCCGTAGACCCGGGTGTCCCGCGCCAGGGAGATGCCCACCGACCCCATGGTGGCGGCGGCTTTGCTCTCATCCGGGATCTCGAGGGTCTCCGAATCCACCGCCCGGTAGCGGATCGCCGAGATCGTCGGCCCGAACACCCAGGAGCGGGCGTTCAGCGTGCGCTTCTTTCCGAAGAACCGGTAGAAGCCGAGCTGTCCGCCGTAGGCGCTCGGGGTGTAGTCCAGGTCCAGGCTGAACACGTTGGTGACGTCGTACTTCCGCCGGAACCAGAACCCCAGCTGGATGTAAGGATCGCCGGTGGTGAGATCGCCCCAGAGCACCAGGCGGGTGAACATGGGGGGGCGCCAGGGGAGCCGATTGGTGTTGTCGGCGAAGGGGTGCCCGCCGGTGAGCTCCGCCGCCTCCACCAGCCGGTGGGCGGGATCGATCTCCGCGTGCGCGAGGGGGGCGCCGGAGATCCACTCCAGCACCGCCTTGTGCCGGTCGCTGTCCCAGACGAGCTCCTCCTCCGCGCCCCCCTCGTCCTCCAGCCGGACCGGCACGGGCTCCCGGATGACCGCCCCCTCCCGGATCACCTCCACGAGGTGGCGGTACCGCCCGTCCGCCAGGCGGATGTCGGACAGCTCCCCCAGGCGATAGTTGACCTTGGGGTAGGCGCCGTACCACTGCTCGAAGAACCAGCCGGCGTCCCCGAGGTGACGGTCCGCCACCGTCCGCAGGGTGGCGTCGCCTCTGAGCAGCTCGGCCACCACCTCCCGGCGCCCGGTCTTCCCCAGCAGATCCTCGAGCTTGCCGAGGATTCGCTTGCCCCGGGGCAGCTCGTTCATGAAGTACCACGGCTCGTCCCGGAACGGATCCGGCTCCTCCACCGAGGGGAAGTAGACCTCCCGAAACGGGATCATCGGTGCGTAGAGCAGGTTGTCGATGGTGGGGAAGATGCTGGCGATCCCCACTAGGTCCTCCACGGTGCGCTGCTTCTGGTGGATCTCCTCTGAGTAGCGCCCCTTGAGGAAGGTGCCCACCATGTCCGCGGCCACGTAGCGGTAACGGGGGGGCTGCCGCCGCAGCGGTCCGGGCCACACGAGCTCCGCGCCCACCCCCCGGACCACCGCCAGATCGTGGAAGAAGACGGCCCCCTCCACCGGGAGGAGGCGCCAGAGGCGGTCGGAGACCAGCACCGGACCTGGGCCGGTCTGGACCATGCGGTCCCACGCCGGGATGTCCACGAGGACGATACGGTCTTTGAGCGGGCAGTCCGGGGCGAGGGTCCGGATCAGCCCGGCGGTGTTGTCCACGATCTCGAAGAGTCGCTCCGATCGGTTGAAGCGGCCGGGCTCGGGGAGCCGACCGACCCCCCCGTTCTCGTCGTCCAGGGTCTCCTCCCATGTGGGGGGATGCCACGACGGATCCTGATGCACGTGGATCACCTCGCCCCAAGAAAAGGCGCGCCGGGAGACCACCATCCGCTCCATCACCACCAGCGCCACCGCCTCGGACCGGACGGTGGTCTCGACGACCCGCGGCGCGGTCCGGGGGGAGAAGAGGGCGTCGGAGATCACCGCCCCCCGCCCCGCGGGCAGCCGGAGCCGGACCGCCGCTTCGATGACGTCCGGCGGCAGGGAGGGGTCCCGTCCCGTCAGATCGGTCAGGGGGCGGGGAAACCACCCCCCGGCCAGGGAGACCACCCGGCGATGCCGCCCGAAGCGCCCCCGCTGTTTGGGAATCCGCACCGAAAAGCCTAGGGTGAGCTCGACGGTTTGTCCGGGGGGAAGCGGTGCGGGGAGGCGGACCGCGGCGATCGCCCGTTCGAACACCCGCTCACCCACGTAGAGCGATTTGGTGTCAATGTGCCCCTCCCCCAACGGAACGCCGTCGACCCGCGGCGAGGAGATCTCCATCCCCCCTTTGCTGACCCCCTTCGGATAGAACCACCGGAGCATCCCCTCGTTGAGATTGGGGTTGGTCTCGAGGAACCGGTTGGGATAGAGCCAGACCGGAATCTCCTGAAGCATCCCCCCTGTGTCGTTGGTGATGGTGAGGCTCACCTCCCCCGCCAGCCGATCCCCCGCCCCGGTCATCCGCGCCTCGATCACGGCCCGTCGCACAGGGGGGCTTTCCCCCGCGAGGCCGGTCATCGACATCAGACAGCAGGCGATCAGGATCATCCAGGCTATAGTCGCGCCCATGGGCGGAAGATAGGGGGTCTCCCGAAACAGGTCAAACTCCGGACGATGAATTCGCAATTCAGCTACAGCACATGGTTCGGGAATGGGCGCTCATCGCACCGAAATGGTCAATCCCCCGTCGGCGCCGCCGGTCCCGGTGTCGGTCTCGGTGTCGGTGTCCGTTCCCGTATCCCTTCCGGTGCCCGTGTCGGTGCCGGTCCCGGTTCCGGTTCCGGTGCCCGTGTCGCTCCCCGTGCCCGTGTCGCTCCCGGTGCCCGTGTCGCTCCCCGTGCCCGTATTCGTCTCCGTGTCCACCCCTGTCCCCGTGTCGATCTCCAGCGCCTCCGCGAGGACCATCCTCCCGAACCCATCCGTGGATCGATAGTTGTCCCTGATGCCGGACCACCTGAGCTCTCCGTCGCGGCTCCCCGGATCGCCCTCGGTGCAGGGCGCGTCGTCGTCGTTGACGCCGATGTCGAAGCCGATAGCGAGGTCCAGGGTCGGAACGATCCCGAAGCCGGCCCATGGGAACGCCGCCTCGATGCGGTAGCCGCCCCCCATGAGCCATCCGCGGGAGATGTAGGCCACCTGGTTTTGGGTATGCACGCCGTACTCCCGCCAGCCGTCGTCGACGTATTTGATGATGGTCTGGACATCGAGGGCGTCGTAACACCCCGACTCCTCCGGATCGCAGTCTCCGTCACCGCTCATGTCGGGATCGATGTAGATCTCCACCGAGTCGTAATTCCAGCTTCCGGCGGCGTCCCCCGTGCATACGGTGTCGTCCGCGACTTCTATGGCCACGTAGAGGTAGGTCTCATCCCACACCGCGTCGAAGCGGACGGTGTTCTCGGACTGCCCCGAGACCAGCCGATCGGCGGAGGTCTGCAGATCCCAGAACAGCTCGTCGAAGTGGCCGTCCACCTCCGGAGAGGTCTCCACGAAGTGCGCGATGTCCGACAACCGCTCGATCCCCGTGTCCGTCTCCGTGTCCCGGGCGATGCCGGTGCCGGTGTCCTGCTCCGGATCCACCAGGGTCTCCAGCAGGACCAGCTCACCGAAGCTGGAGGTGTCCTCCCAGGCGTTGTCGTTGCCGTGCCAGAGGATCTTCCCGTCCCGGGTACCACACTCCCCGTCGTCATCATTGACGCCAATATCGAAACCGAGGAAGCGCCCGGGGGTCGGGGTGACCCCGAGCTCGTACCAGGGGACGGCGACCTCGACGACGTAACCGGTCGCCGTTTCCGCGCCGCTCATCTCGAACAGCATCTCCCCGGGTCCGACGGAGCCCTCGATCCAGCCGCCGCCGTCCACCCACTTGAAGATCATCTGAACGTCGCCGTTCGAATACACGGTGTCCTTGCTGTTGTCGGGGTCGAGATAGATCTCGATGGAATCGTAGTTGTAACTCTGGGTCGACTCTCCCGAACAGAGGTCGTCGTCCCGAACTTCTATGGCGATATAGAGGTTCTCGGAATCCCAGAGCGCGTCGAAGCGAACGGTGTTCTCCGTCACGCCGCTGATCACCTGGGTGGCCCGGGTGTTCATGTCCCATATCGACGGTTCGAGCTCGCCGTCGATGACAGGGCGGTTTCGCACCTTGAAGGCGACGTCCTGCCCCTCCGACAGAGTGTCTGTGTCGCTGAACCCACGCGTCCCGGTATCGGTGTCGACCTCGGTGTCGCTGTCCGTATCCGTGTCGGTATCCGTGTCCCCGTCGACGTCGGCATCCGAATCCGTGTCCGAATCGCCGTCCGAGTCGCTGTCGGTATCGCTGTCCCCGTCGCTGTCCGCATCGGTGTCCGTATCCGAATCGCCGTCCGAATCGCTGTCCCCGTCCGAGTCACTGTCCGAGTCGCTGTCCGAGTCGCTGTCCGAGTCGGTATCGGTGTCGGCATCCCCGTCGCTGTTCCCCAGGCAGACGATGAAGGATCCGCAGTCGTAGTCGTCGCAGTCCGTGAGGCCGTCGCTGTCGTTGTCTTCGCCGTCCTGACACATCTCCAGGGTATTCTCCCGTCTATTCTCCGCGGCGGAGTCATCCGTCACCTCGAACTTGTCCGGCTCCGCCCCGCATCCCCAATAAAATATCGAAATACTTGAGACAAGCAATAGCTCAAGAATACCGTCTCGCATCATCGCCTCCGTTGCTCGTTTGGCGCGCCGTTCGGGTGAAATAGGGAAGACGCAACCTTGGAACTGATAAACGGATCACCTGAATCGACTAATGGCATCATATAGAAGACAATTATATTCGCCAACCATACACATCGAAAAAAATACGTCCGCGGTCCGCGCGGTCGCCCGGGGGGTTACTTTGTCTATAACTTTTTGGCGGTTTCCGTTACCCTGAACGGGCCCAGGAGGTACGAATGCGAACCGGTATTAAAACGGCGCTGGCCGCCCTTGTCGTCTCGGGCGCCATCGCGGCGTGCGGGGGGAAGCCCGAGAAGTCCCGGGTCATCAGCCCCCAGTCGGTGTCACCCCCGCGGACGGGGGAGTGGACGGTGGATCCCGAGCTCTTCCAGCTCTTCGGTCCCCGCTCTCCCGTGGGCCGCCTCCCCGTGCGTCCCGGGTGGTCGCCGGACAGCCGCAGGGTGGCCTACCTGAGGACCGCCAACGAGCACTCCGATACCCCGCGCCAGGAGCTCTGGATCTTCGACCTGCAGACCATGGCGGAGCGGCCGTTCTTCACGGACGAGGCCTCCGTGGAGGAGTACACCTGGGCCGGGTCCGAGACCGCGGTGGCGGTGGCCGGGGGGGAGCTCTACCAGGTGGATCTCGACGGCAAGAAGAAGCGACTGACCCGGACCCCCGCCGCGGAGTCGTCGGTCGCCGGCTCCCCGGACGGCGCCAAGGTGGCGTTCGTCCGCGATCATGATCTCTATTTCATCGATCTGCTGACCGGCGAGGAGCAACGCCTGACCGCGGGGGGGAGCCGAACCCTGACCCGCGGCGAGGTGACCTGGCTGTATGAAGAGGAGCTCGGCGCGGAGCAGGGGTTCGGGTGGTCCCCCGACAGCACCCGCCTCTGGTTCCTCCAGACCGACCTGGGCAAGGTCCGGTTTCGAGACATCCCCGGTACTTCGGCCTCCCGCGAGATCCCCTACCCGCGGCCGGGGGAGCCGAACCCCGTCGTGAGGGTGGGGGTCATCGACCTCCGGAACGTGAGCGCGCCGCCCCGGTGGCTCACCCCGAGCCGGAGCACCGAGCACTACTGGCCCCGGGTGCAGTGGCATCCCGACTCGAGCCGCCTGCTCGTCACCCGGCTGGACCGGCTCCAGACCACCCTCGACCTGGTGGACTGCCCGGCGAAGGAGGGAAAATGCGCCACCGTCCTGACCGAAAGGGATCCCCGGTACGTCAACCTGCCGCCGGCCCCCGTGTTCGTGAACGGGGGCGCGGCGATCCTCTGGCTCTCCGAGCGGAGCGGCTACTCCCACATCTATCGCGTCGACCTGTCGAGCGGGGCCACGCGGCAGCTCACGGAGGGCTCCTGGGTGGTCACCCGGATCAACGGGGTCGACGCGGCGCGGGGATCGGTGATCTTCACGGCCAACGCCGAGGACTCGACGGCCTACAAGCTGTACCGCATCCCCCTCGACGGGGACGGTGACCTGGAGGGGCTCTCCTCGGAGAGGGGGTGCCACGAGGCGCTCTTCTCACCGGACATGACCCTCTTCCTCGACACCCACTCCGCGCTGGATCGCCCCCCCAGGACCGAGATCAAGCGGCGGGACGGCGAGGTGGTGGATGTCCTCGCCAAATCGGATATCGGCAACTACCGCGCCCCGGCGGTGATGAGCCAACTGTTCCCCTTCGACACCGACGAGGGGCTCACCCTCAACGCCCTGCTCACCCGCCCCAAGGCCCTCCGGCAGGACCGGCGCTACCCCGTCGTGGTCATCGTCTACGGGGGCCCCCGCGGACAGCTGGCCAGGGACGCGTTCAACCCGACGCTCCAGCCCTGGCGCGACCTGCTCGCCCGGCGGGGGGTCCTGGTGTTCAGCGTCGACGGCCGCGGGAGCTTCGGTCGGGGGCGGGACTTCGAGAACGCCGTCCGGCTCCGGCTGGGCAAGGTGGAGCTGCTGGACCAGCTCGCGGGGGCGACCTACCTGAAGACCCTGCCCTTCGTCGATCCCGAGCGGATCGGCATCTTCGGCTGGTCCTTCGGCGGCACCATGGTCCTGAACGCGCTGCTCCGCACCAAGGACGTCTTCGGGCTCGGGGTGGCCGTCGCGCCGGTCACCGATTGGCGACTCTACGACAGCGCCTATACGGAGCGGTACATGCAGCGGCCGTCGGACAACCCCGAGGGCTACGACGCCGCGGCGGTGGTCCCCCTCGCGGGACACCTCAAGACCCCGCTGCTGCTCGTCCACGGTCTCGGGGACGAGAACGTCCAGTTCATTCACTCCGCGCGGCTGTTCGAGGCGATGGTGGAGACCAAGCGGCACGTGCAGACCCTCTTCTACCCCGGTAAAGGCCACCGGCTCGCCGGGGCGCGGACGAGGGCCCACCTCTTCTCCGCCGTGACCCGCTTTATCCAGGAGCGCCTGTAGTGCGGATCCTCGGCGTGGTCGCCGCCGCGCTCCTCGGGGGGTGCTGGTCCGAGGGCGCCGGCGCCGGCGGATCGGCCGCCTGCGGGGCGTTCCAGTGCGCCGACCTTCTCACCCTCAACGTCACCCGGCGGGACGCCGAGGCCTTCATCCCCGGTGAGTATACCTTCACCATCGATGACGGGGCGGTGGTGGTCCGATGCGCGCTCGCGGCCGACGGATCCCTCGGCTGCGTCGAAGACACGGACATCCTGTCGGTGAGCATCACCCCGAAAGACGAGGAGTTCACCCTCCGTCTGGACGGCACACCGGTCGCCCTCGCCATCACGGTGGACTACAACGGGGAGCGCATCGGCGCCGAGACGCTGGCGCCCCGATACCAGATGATCGTCCCGGACGATCCCGACTGCGACACCTGCCTGCACGGATCCGAGACCATCGGCGTTCAATCCCCGCCCGAGCCGGAGTAACGCCTCGGATACGATAGCCGCCGTTGCCGCCGCCGTTGCCGTCGACGCTATTTGAGATACTGAAGACGCCGCTGCTGGCACTCCGACTCGAGGGCCTGGTCCCCCTCCTCCCTCGCCGCGCGGAGGGCGCGGTCGATGGACTCGACGGCGCGGCGCTTGTCCCCGGTCCCGGCGTAGGCCTCCGACAGGCGCATCAGACACTGCGGGTCCTTGGGCCGGACCCGCAGCGCCGCCTTGAAATGGGTGACGGCGCTCGCGAACTCCTTCCGCTCCATCATCCTCACGCCCAGAATCCGGTGCGAATCGAAATGCAGGGGATCCCGCGCCACCGCCTCCCGCCAGGCCGTCAGGGCCTCGTCCTTTCGCCCCACGCTGTACAGAAAGCGTCCCAGATTGGAGCGCGCCTCGGCGGACCCGGGGTTCGCATCGATACACCGCCTGAAGACCTTCTCGGCCGCCCGCCGCCGGCCGCCGGAGAGCAGGACGATGCCCATGTTGTTGTAAACGTCGATGAGGTCGGGGGCAAACTGAAGCGCTTTCTCCCATCTCGCCAGGGCCTCGTCGGTGCGCTTCTCTCTCGCCAGGAGGTTCCCGAGGTTGAAGTGGGCCACGCCGTCTTCGGGATCGAGGGCGAGGGCGCGGTCCAGGTGCCTCCGGGCCTCCTTCAGCCGGCCGCGATTGAGCATGATGCCGCCGAGATAGCTGTGGGCTTTGGCGTTCTTCGGGTTGAGCGCCAGCGCCTTGCGATAGAACCGGATAGCGCCCTCGAAATCCCCGCCGTTGGTGTTCTCCTTGGCCGTCCGCATGAAGGACTCGTCGTCGACGAAGGTCCCCTCGATGGCGGCGATGGCGTCCCCGGGCAGGTTCACGAACTCCGGGATATTGGCCGCCCGGTCCGGCGAGGAGAGGTGGAGGAGCGCCACCGGGGGGGTGCTCTTTCCGGCCTCGTCGATATGGGTCAGGAAGAGCTGGGTGTAGGGGGTGTTGGCCTTGGAGGAGAAGACCAGCCACCGGCCGTTCGGGGAGAAGCTGTGCCACGAGTTCATCCGGCCGAGGTTGGCGGCGAGCCGCCGCGCCTTGCCCCCCTTCGCGGGGATGATGTAGAGCGCCGCGTCCGGCTGGAGCAGCATGAAGCTATTCGCCTGGCAGTAGACGATCCACCGGCCGTCCGGAGAGTACCGGGCAAAGAAGTTGCTGCGGCCGTTCCTCGACGCGCCCTTCAGGGGCACCGCCCGTCCCCCCTTCCCCCCGTTGAACGGGATGCGGTAGAGGTCGAAGCGGAACCGTCTGCCCCCCTCCAGGAACTCCTCGCACTCCCCCGGCGTGAGCAGCGCCGTGGTGTTGTCCTTCAGGTGCTTGAGCTCGTACGCCCGGCTCCGCGCGAAGACGATATACTCGCCGTCCGGGCTCCAGGTCGGGTTGCTGTGGACGTAGCGGGGATCGTCGGCGCCCGGCAGCGCCTTGAAGGCGCCGGTCTCCCGGTCGTAGAAGGCCAGGATCCCCTTCAGCGGAAAGAAGAGCTGGGAGAACGCCAGATCCGGTTTCGGGACGAACACCGACCGGTCCTTCACCGTGCTGACGGCGTAGCGGCCGTCCGGCGAGACCTGGGAGAGCAGGCCGAAGGTGGGTTGCCCGTCCGCCCGCTCGTAGTCGCTCCAGGTGATCACCTTGTCCCGAGACAGGGAGATGCGCTCGGCCGTCTCGGTGATGATGTACGACCCCTTGTCGTTGGCGTAGTCCACGTCCATCCCGAGCACCTTGCCGTCCGCCGAGAACGAGTGGCAGTTGCCGCACACCGGGAGGTCCGATAGCACCACGGGGGGCGCGGGCCGTGCATCGATCGGGCCGAACCGCCACCGGATCCGGGAGGGATCCTTGACGGCGTCGATGAACGGCAGCGGCACCTCGCGGTAGAACAGGGGGGCGGCCACCGGATCCGTCGACGTGGCGATTTTGATGGTGTCCCCGGCGGGGCGCGTCCCGGCTCCGTCCGTGGAGACCGCCCGCACCGTGATTTCCGCCGGGTGCTTCGACGATCGCGCCTTGATCTCCTCCCAGGTCTCCGCGTCCGGCGTCCACGTCATATCGTGAACCACGGCCTCGACGGGCGCCCCCTCCCGAAAGACGGCGCGAACCCGCCACCCGTCCGGGGCGTCCGCACCGGAGGACCATGTGAAGACAGGTGGGAGGCTCTCGGGGGGGAACAGGGCGCCGTCATAGGGATAGGTGATGTCGACGGCGGCGGAATTCCCCGCGAGGCGCTCACCGCAATCCCCCATGACCCCCACCCCTACGGGGCCGGCGATGAACGCGACGAGAATTCCGAACAACAGGGCTTTTTGCATGCGCACCTCCGAGCGATCCGCATTGTAGAGGACTTGTGAGCATGGGAAAAGATATCAGGGAGAGAGTTATCCATCTGTCGAAAGCGCGCTATCTGTTCTATCCTCACCCGATTTCTCAACGAGGTGTTTTCATGAGGTATGCGACGAAATGGATTCCGGTGACCCTTCTCTCCCGCTCTCTGCACTGCGGGGGCGGGCCGCGGCCAAGCGGCGCGGTCTGGGGGCTCGAAGCCGCGGACGCCGACGGGATCGCTGGGGCGCCGCTGCCGGGAATCCGGATGACCCTCCGGTGCCCGAGGCCATGTGGCTCGAGGTCATCGGCTATCTGAAGCACATCGGGAGCCACCTCCCGAAGGCGTACTCGAAGGAGAGCCGATGGGCCATCAGAGCCTACGCGGTGCATGTCCTCGAGCAGATGGGAGAAGACCCTGCGAATGCGGCCCGCGCCCTCATCGGGGATCCCGGCATCGAGGCACTCCCCCTGGAGGCCCTCGGATCGAGTGACCATGGCCACCCCCATGCGGCGATATCACGTGGCCCTGGTGGATCCCCTGCCCGCCGGGCTCGAGCCCCTGAACCCCGGTCTCGCCGTCACCGGCGACCTGCCCGGCGATCCCGGGGCCGCCGATCCCGACGGGCGGTGGTCCCCTTCCTGGTTCCGGCACCAGAATCTCCGGGACGAGCGGGCGGAGGCCTTCACCGATCTCCTCTCGAGCGGCGTCTACGAGTACAGCTACCTCGCGAGGGCCACCACTCTCGGGGAGTTCGTGGTCCCGCCGGCCCGCGCCGAGGAGATGTACAGCCCCGAGGCCTTCGGCCGTTCCGGTACGGATCGGCTGGTGGTAGAGTAGAAAATTCGTGTTGAGAGGGAGAAGGGTTATTTGGCCGGGAACTTGTCCCCGAGCCCCCGCATCTTGGCGCCGGTGATCATGTACTCCATGAGCTTCACGAGGTGACTCTTCTCGATTTTGATGATGGCGTCCAGGATCTCGTCGTCTCCGAGCACATCTTTCATGGCCTGGAAATACCCGAGGGTGGCCTTCTCCAGGCCCACCGCCCGCTCCAGGGCGTCATCCCGGGACTCGATTTCATCGATCTTCCGATAGAGCCCGTCTTGTCCCATGAAGAACTCCGACCGGGACATGATCTTGAGCAGCGCCATTCGTTCGTCTCTGCTCGAAATATTCGGATCTTCAGGGACTTTCTCCATCAGCGTCTGGAACTGCTTCTGATGGGCGAGCTCGTCCTGGGCGAGGAGGGAAAAGATTTCGCTGACCTCCTCGTCCTGGAATTTCTTGGCCAGACGGGTATAGAAGAGATTGCCGAGCTCCTCGGTTTTTGCAGCAAATTCAAGGGCTTTTCTAATGGTCAGTTCTTCGAGCATGGTTCCTCCTCTTTTGTCAATTCAACCGCATATTACACGGTTTAATCGGGTTTGGAAGAATGAATTCGAGTCAGGGGGTGAAAAGTCGAACGGGCCAATGAACAAGCCAACGCAATAAACGATGTTTGACGGTGATGAGAGAAAAGATACCCCAGATCCCGTGTTCCGGAGGAGGCATTTATGAATGGACATCCCATGTCACTTTTCTAAACGACATCCGACCCGCTGGATTCTGTAAACAAAACGCCGAAATGGCTCGCTTGGCTGTTGCCTCTGCACTCATCCGTGTTCCCCAAAGTTCAAGTTTTAATATAATAATTTTATAACACAAATATATATTGAACTATAAATCATTCAACTATAGTTACCACCCACGACAGAGGGTATACAGGTCATCTAACGGGATAATGTGACCGACCATCTTGTTGAAGTGATCGTCCTTGAAATCCGCATCCCATTTGATGTGCCAGACGGTCTCCTTGTCGGGGGTGACCTCGCGGATGACCCCGCCGGTGCCGTAATTCACCAGGGTGTTACCCCCCTCCAGTCTTTGGGCCTCTCCTTTGAACTTGGGCCACTCGTCCATCCCCTCTCCGTATACCCACCGTTCGACGAGGCGCCGGTTCTCCCGATCAATTTCGAACTCGATGAAACGGTGCTCCCCGACCTCGTCCTTGTCCTCGTGCCCCGGGGCGTGGGAGGAGACGAGGAGGGTGTCCTCCTTCGTAATGTTGGGGAAATGGTTGAACTCGAGCTCCCATTCGGGGGGGTCGAAGTCGAAGCTGCCGGGGACGTCTCCGTACTGCCCCACAAGCCGGCCGGTCCCCCGATCGATCTCCACGACGGTGTTGAGATAGGGCATGGACATGAGCACGGTATTGTCCCTCGGATTCCAGCTCACGGTGTTGGAGTAGCAGTAGCTCTCCCCCCTGAGGACCCCGGCGTTCGCGGCCCAGACATTGCAGTCCCAGATGGTGCGTACCTCCCCGTCCGGCCGGCGCTCCCTGAGCCGCGCGACGGTCCCCAGGGCCCACTCGTTGTAGAGGATTCCGCCGTCATCCGTGACGTCGATGCAGTCGTCCAGCCCGGGAACGGGGATCTCCTCCATCCTGCGATAATCCAGGGTCATGCGGACCACCCGCGGGTCATACCGTCCCGGCGAGTAGAACATCCGCTTCTCTATGTAGAGATGGGAGCCGTCCCGGGCCAGCCGCGGGTAGGTCATGCAGGGGTTGTCCATGAGATCGGCGTAGTACCAGACGATACGCCCCTGCCGGTCCAGGATGTAGATCCAGAAGGGGCCCATGTAGTACCTGTCCTCGGATCGGGTGTTCTCCACGCTGCCCAGGATCCACCGGGCCTTGGAGGTGCGATCCGGTAGATATCGGAGGAGGGTCGGGCGGGGCATCCGCGCGGGCAGCTCCCCCGTGGTGGCGTGGAACACCTCGCTCTCCGCGACCCCGCCGTCAGCGGGCCCTCCGGCATCCGCCGCCTCGGCCTCTGATACGGTGACGACGGAGAATCTCACCGCCGTCTTCTCCGGCACACCGAGGAGCACCGCCTCGTGCTCCCCCGCGGCCCGGGGCGCGGCGGGGGTATCCCACCACTCGTCGTTCTCGAAGCTGTAGGTGATATATGTCGAGAGCGTGTCCGTCGCCTGGGTCCA
>JBNLED010000031.1:0-56950 GCA_050304755.1 Polyangia bacterium
TATCGGCATCCGTATCCGCGTCCGTATCGGCATCCGTATCGCCGTCGCTATCCGCGTCCGTGTCCGTGTCCGCACCGGCATCCGGTTCATCGGCGATCCCCTGTGTCTTGGAATCCGAGCACCCGGCGGCGGCGAGCCCCATGGCCATGAAGCCCGCGAGGGCGGTGGCGGAGAGCCGCGTCTGCAGCTTTGACAGCACAGAGGCCGCCATCGGCTCTCCCAAGGAGACCGCCCGCCGGAGCTCGAACATCAAGTCATCAATCTCCGAACGGCTGAGGAGCTCGGCTTGGGCTGTCGGCAGGACGCCTTCGGTGCTCTGGAGGCGACCTAGGAGCTCCCCGAGAGGCTTCCAGAAGGCCCGGCTGTCCCGCTTTTCGTAGAGCAGCGTATAGAGTGCGTCATAGGTCTCGTCGAGGCTGGACCAAGGACGGGAGGCGATCCCTTGCTCGAGAAGGAATGATCGCACCGACTGGGTGACGGTGGGTTGGAGTGTCGGATACATTTGATTCTCCTTATTTTTTTACACTATACTGTATTAAACCCGACCCGGGACAAAAGGAGAACCATTATTTCGGCCGACGCTCCGGCTTTGGATCGGATCCGTTGCGACAGCGGCAGGCTGTACCGGCAGACCACCGAGGCCGCCACGCCGAGGAAGATGGCGAGGGCGTACGGCATGTGGGGACCACCAGCTTCGCCTTCGCGTTCGGCGGGGCCTACTTTATCTTCATCGGCTACGAGCGCCCCCCCCTCGGCAGCGCCGTCGACCTCTTCGCCGTCCAGAGGCCGCTCCCCTTCCTCGGCGCCGGATGCCGCGGACGTCCCCTCCCGGGAGGACGACGCGCAAACGACGTTCGGGGCCCGCGCCCTGCTCTTCTGGAAGCTCATCCTCGCGGTCGGGAGGTCCGAGCTCTTCGTCGCCCCCGAAGGCGGCTACTCGTTCCTCGGACGCCGGGTGGCGTTCGAAAACACCGATCACGCCTCCTTCCAGGGGGCGACCGTCGGTCTCGCGGTCGGCCTCGAGCCCCGCCCCGCGGGCCGCCTTGTTCGCCGGAATCAGCGGCGCCTTCGGGCTGTCGCGTTAGCCGGTGATGCCGCCTGCCTGCTCTTTACGGAGTTGGATTTTCTCTCCAATCCACGCGCCGAGGATGGCGAGGCCCGCGCCCGGCAACGCGCCGAAGATAAAATCCAACCACCCGATGGGAAAGTCGTCCATGAAGAGGACAAACACGCTCACCGCCAGCCCCTGCCCCAGGACCGAACCGAGCCCCGCTTCCAGAATGGTGACACCGTCCGAGGCGAAGCCGACGACGATGCCGCAGACGACGAAGAGGAGCGCGGGCCAGATTCTGAGAATCAACACCTGGTATAGCGCTGAATTGGAAAGCGTCATCAGGATGCCGCCGAGATACGAACCGAGAATGAACGTCGCCATGAAGAATACCGCGCTCCCAAAGACCCACTGAACGTAGAACTTCTTGGGAAGCGCCACCGTACCGCCGCATTTAACGCAGGTGTCCGCGCTGTTTGGGTTTTTGGCCTGACAGGAGTAACAGAACCAGGACATGGAGAACCCTCCTCATTGAGAGAAAATTTCAGTGGGGGTATGTGATCATATGTGTTGTTTTTTGTAAAGTGTAAGTAAAATTCCGATGGAGATTTCTTACGGATATTATATCAAATGGGTCGTTTGGCCTTCCCGGACGGGAAAGCGGCAATGTTGTCAGATGATTGAAATCGAGGTCGTGTAGCCCGCCAGAAACGCGACGCGATCAGTAGGTCAGGCCGTAGTCGTAGGGATAGAGGGGGGTCACCGCGGTGGCGTCGACGCCGGGTTCGTCCGGCTGGTTTTTCACGTTGACCGGGATCTGGTCGAAGCTCGCCGGCCAGGTGTGGGAGAGCGTCCCGGTGAAGGGGACGTTGCCGTAGAGCACGTCCGCCACGCCGATGCCCCGGGAGCCCGGAAGCCAGGCGGCGACGATGGCCGCGGCCCCGTCGAGCACCTCGCTGTCCAGGATCATCGGCCGGCCGGAGATGATGACCAGCACCACCTCGGCGCCGCTCCCGATGGCGCCGGTCAGGACATCGTAGTGGGGGCAGTCCCGCAGGTAGACCGACGCGTCGTTGCCGTGATCCCCGTTCCCCTCGGCGTAGGGCCACTCGCCGATCACCACCACCACCTTGTCCCCGGCGGCGACCCCCCCGGCCAGCTCGTCCCAGACCACGTTGGTCCCGACGGCCTCCATGCCCTGCCGGATGGTCTCCCCCCGCACGGCGTTGGTGTCGTAGTAGGCATCCCCCTGCCACCCCACGGTCCACCCGCCGGACTGGGCGCCCATGAGATCGGCCCACGGCCCGGCCACCACCACCCGCTCCGCGGCCGGGAGGGGCAGGACGCCGTTGTTCTCGAGGAGCACCAGGGACTTCTGCACCGCCTCCCGGGCGATGGCCTGGTGCTCCGGAGACCAGATCTGCGCCCGCAGCGAGGCGTTGGACTTCGGGTTCTCGAAGAGGCCCATCTTCACCTTGATCCGCAGGATCCGCCGCACGGCGTCGTTGATGCGCTCCTCGGAGATCCCGCCGCCCGTTAGGGCGTTGATATAGTCCCCGATCCCACCGGGGGCGGCGATCATGGCCATGTCCAGGCCGGCGTTCACCGCAGCGGCCACCGACTGGGGGGTGTAGGTGGCGAACATGTCGCCGGCGGCGAAGGGGATGGCGTCGTAGTCCGACAGGAGGAACCCGTTGAACCCGAGCTCGGTCTTGAGGATATCGGTGAGGGAGTAGGAATCCGTGGTCATGGGATAGTACGAGCCGTTCCGGTTCCAGGAGTGGTAGGACGGCATGATGGCGGCCACGCCCACATCCACCGACGCCTCATAAGGGGGCAGATGGATCAGGCGCATGGTGGCGTCGCCGAAGTTGTTCACGCCGGCGTTCTCCCCGTTGGCGGTCCCCCCGTCCCCCAGGTAGTGCTTGGCCGTGGCGGCGATGGCCCCCGGATCCGACAGGTCCCCCATCCCCTGGAGTCCCCGTACGTAGGCGGCGCCGAGCTCGGCGTTGATCTCCGGGGTCTCGCCGAACCCCTCGTAGGTCCGCCCCCAGCGCTCGTCCCGCACCACGGAGACGCTCGGTGTGAACGTGAGGTGGATCCCCACGCCCCGGCACTCCCGGCCCGTCGCCTGCCCCACCCGGGCCACCAGGTCCGCGTCCCGGGTGGCGCCGAGCCCGATGCCGTGGGGGAACACCGTAGAGCCGATGACCTTGGCGTTGCCGTGCACCGCGTCGATGCCGTAGAGGATGGGGATCCCGCAGCCGTCCAGTGCACCCTGTTGGAGATCGTCAAGGGCGCTCGCCCAGGCGTCCGGGGTGTTGGGGGAGACCGGCTCCTCCCCGCCGTTGAACACCGATCCCAGGCAGAGATCCCGGATCTCCCTGGCGGAGGCGTCCTCGAACTGCCCCTGGGTCATCTGGCCGGCCTTCTGGGCCAGCGACAGGCCCGCCATGATGTCGTCCACCCGCGCCTCGACCTCCGCGTCCGTATCCGCGTCCGTGTCCGCGTCCGTATCCGCGTCCGTGTCGCCGTCCGTATCGGTGTCCACATCGGAATCCGTATCCGCGTCTGTATCGGTGTCGCTGTCCGCGTCTGTATCGGTGTCGCTGTCCGCGTCCGTATCGGTGTCGCTGTCCGTGTCCGCGTCGGTGTCCGTGTCGGCGTCCGTGTCCGTATCCGCGTCCGTGTCCGCGTCCGCATCGGTGTCCGTGTCGGCATCGGTGTCCGAATCGCCGTCCGCGTCCGTATCGGTATCCGTGTCGGTGTCCGTGTCGGTGTCCGTATCCGAATCGGTGTCGCTGTCCGTGTCCGCGTCGGTTCCCGTATCGCGATCATCGCGCCAATCGGATTGAATGGTGTCCAGCTTGTCGCTGCATCCGAGCAGGCTCAAGGACAGGATCAACATTAAGTCAACAAAGCCACTATTTTTCATTGTTACCTCCAGACCAATGCTCCTTGTACATGAAATTGGATTCAAAAACGATACCGATGGCGGAGAAACCCTCGTATAAAGTACGCCCCGCGACGCTCCCGCCGGGTGAGCGGACCATCCCGGGCATCACAGGCGTGGGATCGGTCGAAGCGGGCACGTCCCGTTCTATTGACACGCCATCTGGGTGGTCGCCCATGAAGGGGAGAGGTTGACGGTGGCGGTGGACGCCGTCCCCTCCAAAACGAAGGAGGTGGTGTTGCAGCCGTCGGCGCTCATGCCGGACGCGGTAATCCGAAACGGCTGAGTGGTACGGACGGTGGTGCTCTTCACCCGGAGGTTCCCGGCCAGGCTCGCCACCTCGACGGGAAACACCTCGGGCACTGGCTCCTCATAAGTGATACCGCTCGGACATCGCCGGCTCTCCGCGCGGGTCAGCGGATCGAACTCGTACGAGCACTTCTCGTTGTTGGCGATAGTCTCCATCTGATATTGGTCGAATATTGACACGGAGATCGTACCGTCCGGCGCGAACAGCGCGGCATCCGCCGAGATCACGAAGGTGACCAGCACCATATCCTTTCCGCTGTCGTCTTTCGACTCCTCTTCACAACCGGCGATCGCCAATGTGAATACGACCCCCATCACAAGCGCATGTCTCATATCTTCTCCTTTCGAACGGGTAATTTTACCACGATATATATCAGGAGTAACCGGGACACGTAGAAGGGGGGTCATCTTTTCAAACACCAATCCTGTAACATTACAATAATAAAGGTTCCGTTAGTAATCGAGGGCCAGCCCCTCCGCCTTGAGGCGGGCGCGCGCCTTCAACACCGCCGCCGCGCTGGGTCTGGAGGCCATTGTGACCCCAAAGGCGCCGCCGGCGCCGCCCGCCGCGAAGAACGCCATCATCGAAAAGAATCCGAAAAGGACGAGACAGATGACCACCCACGCGATGAGGACGACCAGGACGCCGCCGCCGCCGAAGGTCGAAAGCGCGAGGGACCACCGGCGAAGCTTGAGGAGCCCGTACATGATGACGACGCCGAGGAGCCCCACCGCGAGGACGAGGAGCCCGAGGTAACGGTGCCAGCCTATCCACGGCATCAGCAGGTGCTGGACGCCGAGGAGCAGGGTGGTCAGCCCCACGGCCCCCCAGCTCATCGCGGCGGCACGAACGATGAACGGCGGGTCTGTCCGTTCCGGAAGGTGAGGGTCAGCGGTCATGTCCTGCTCCATTGGTGCGGTCATCATACCATGCCCCTAAGCAAGATCTGACTTTTTTACAATCTATCCCTCCTCGGCGACCACACTCGGACACTGAAATCATCGCCATTTCCAGCAGTGTCGAACTCTCGTTGCCTAACAGCGGCTGTTCGGCTATGGTTGGTGATCAGCGTTCATGAAGACGAAGTTGTCGAAGAAAATTGGCCTCTTGACGGTTGTCGTGCTCATCGCCGTCGGTTCGGCAACCCTCATGGTTCTTGCCGAATACTGTGATAACGCGCTTCGGGGCGCCGGCGACTTGGCGACGGCGCGAGACGCGTATGAAAGGCTCCGGGCGCTGCCTTGGCAAGGTGAAAGGGCACGTCGGTTGATGGCGGCGTTTTGGGATCGGCGGGCGCAGGCCGCCGAGAGCGACGAAGACAGAGACACCGCGCTCGTCATGTGGCTCAAGGCCCTCGCCGTCGAGGATTCGTCCGATCGACGCCGGGCCGCGACGCATCTGATAGGCGATGACCTGAATCGATTGCGCGGTGTGGTGCGGACCCATCCGAACGCGGGCCATCCCGCTCCGGCGCGCCCGGTGTCTTACCGCATGCTGAGTGAGCGTTGGGACGACCGCGGGCAGGGAAAGCTGCTTCAGTGGAAACGGGTCGTGTTCAGCCCGGATCGCGACAAGGTTCTGGTCGCCGGAACCGATCACAGACCTCAGCTGTGGAACGTCCGCACCGGACGGCCCATCGGCCCTCCCCTCGCCTATGACGGGAGGATCAACGCGGTGTCCTTTAGCCCTCGGGGAGACAAGGTCATTATCGCCTGTCCGGATGACACCGCCCGATGCTACGATGCGACAAACGGCACCGCCATCGGGAAGCCGCTCCGGCACGGATTCCCTGTCCACTCAGTGGAATTTGCTCCGGACGGCGTGACGGTCATGACCGCCACCGAGGTGGCCGCAACCTTCTGGGACGCGTCGACCGGAGCTCGTGTGGGCGATCCGATCCGAGGGCCTTATCACGGCATTACCCAGGTCGTGCTCAGCGCCTCGGGGGAGGCGGTGCTCATGGTCACCGACAAGAACGAGGTCCGACTGTGGGACAAGGCGGACCAACCGTTGGGAGCCCCTATCGCGCTGGAGACTCGAATCCGGAAGGTGGCCCTCGCGCCGAAAGGCCAAAAGGTGCTCATCCTCGGCGACGACAATACGGTCCGCATCTTCGATGCAGAGACCGGCGCGCCGGTGGGAAAACCGATGCGACACGGGAAGTATGTCCCTGTCATGGCACTCGGTCCCGAAGGCGAAACCGTCGTGACCGGGGATATCGCGGGCAACGCGCGCATCTGGAACGCCACCACCGGCGAACCGATAGGGCGTCCTTTGAAACACGACATGGGCATCACGGCGATCGCCGTTGGACCCGAAGGCGACACCGTGCTCACCGGGAGCGCCGATCAGACCGTCCGTCTCTGGAGCGCTCGGACCGGCGCGCCGCTCGGCCCGCCCTTGAAACACCCGGGCGAGATTGTCACCGCGGTGCTCGATGTCTATGGAGACCGTATTATCAGCGGCGACAAAGACGGCACCATCCGCCTCTGGGATGCCGCCCGCGAGACGATCTCCGAGCCGCCCCATACCACGGACGCGAGGTTCGTACGGCTCAGTCCGAAAGGAGACCGAGCGGTGGCCTGGGACGACGATTTCCCGGTCTCGCTCTGGAACACACGAACCGGCGCGCCAATTCGGGCCTTTAGTGAAGCGACAGCGAACGACGACGTACAATTCGCGCGCTTCGGCCCGACCGGCGAACCCCTGGTGACGCTGAACAAAGACCATAGCGCCCGACTTTGGAATGCCGAGTCCGGCCATGCCGTGAGCGCCCCGATGCGCCACAAAGGAGACATCAATTGCGTCGACTTCAGCCCGTCCGGAGACAGGCTGGTCACTTGCAGCAACGGCATCGAACTCAGGGTATGGCGATCCGCGGACGGGACCCCGATCACCGCCCCCCTTCATTACGCGGATTTGTTCTGGGCGAGGTTTACCCCGGACGGTGAAAGCATCCTGGTCTGCACCACGAATGGGTTGTATCTCCAAAAGGCGGACACGGGAGCGCTCCGCATTCCGCCGATTTCCGCTCAATTCTGTGCTTCCGGACCGGACGTGAACCAGATGGCCACCGCGAACAGGCTGATCACACGGGTCGGACTGAACGATACCGTTGTCGACATCTGGGATACGAAACAAGGCGAACGTATCAACACCATTGCCCCCGAGGGCGGTGTGTTCAAGGCCGTGTTGAGCCCCGATGGAGAGACTATTCTCACCCAAGGATACCGCGACATCACTGCCCGCCTGTGGCGCGTGCCCACCGGCGCCCCGATCGGGGAGGGCCTCCCGTTCGAGTGTCTCTTTCCCAAATACCGTTTCAGCCCCTCCGGCGGCAAGGTGGTCATCGCCTGTGACAACGCGGTCTGGGTGTGGAGCGCGCGGACCGGTGCCCGCCTGGGGGGACCTTTCCGGTACGATTCAGCGGTCTACGCCGCCGAGATCGGGACCGACGATCAAACCCTGTCCGTCATCACGCCGTACTGGGTGCACCAATACGGATTCCCGGAGGATTCATCGCCTTTCAAAGTGCCTCGCAGACAGATATCCGTCCGATCGAGCCGATTCCTCGGGCGGGTATTCGACGGAACGTTCGGCTTCCCAACGGATCGGGCGGATTATATCGGCGCCCTGCTCGGTCTTCGAAATCGCCCCTTGGAGACGACGTTTCTCGATCTCTCCGGATACCGGACGCCGCCCCTCGAAGGCACTCCGGCCGAGCTTCTGAAACGCTGGCTGAAGCGAACCTCCCTCACCCTCGGCGATGACGGCGTTGCGCTGCCCTCCCATAAATGGCGCCATGTTGCGAGGCAACGGCCGTCCCATATTCCGTTTTGCAACGACACCTATCTGGCCGATGTAAAAGAGATTCAGTGCAGCGATATCGATTTTGCCGGTTTTGGAACCCTCGCCGAGTTCGCGAAGCTTGAGGTGCTGGACTTAAGCCACAGCCGGGTGGTCGACCTCGGCCCCCTCGCCGAGCTCGAGAACCTGCGCGTGCTCATATTGGACGATACCCGCGTCAGCAATCTGACCCCGTTGAAGCGCCTCTCCAAGCTGGAGGTGCTGCATTTGAACAACACCGAGGTCCGCGACATCGGAGCGATCAGTGGAATGACCCGGCTTCGAGAGTTGCGCATTGCCACCGGTTGGCGGTCCGGCAGGATCTTTTTCATCGATGCAATCGATTCCTTGAAGAATCTGGAGACGCTCGCCATTCAATCTTACGATCTCAAACATATCTATCCGCTGACCGGGCTCGACAACCTCCGGACACTCGAGTTGAGCAGCGCTCTCTACATTGAGGATTTGCATGAGCTAAAGCACCTCACTCATTTGCGGCGGTTGACCCTTCGCAATATGAAACACGACGACTGGCACTTCTTGCGGTCGCTCAAATACCTCACGAAACTGGATCTGAGCCGCTCCAACATTCAATCCCTCGATTTCCTGTCCGAGTTGCCGCGCCTGACCGAGCTCCATATTTCCCAAACCCCGATTGCCGATTTCGAGCCCATCGGATCACTTCGACACCTGACCCGGTTAAACATCTCCGGGACCGAGGCGAAGGACCTCGATTTCATCAGATATCCCGATCAGCTCGAACGGCTCAACCTCGCCATGACCCAAATCCGAGACATCGAAAAGCTCCATCGGTCCGAGAATATGGAGGTCCTCAAGCTGGGGCTGTCGTTCGTCGCGGACATCTCGCCCATCCGCTCGATGCCCCGCTTGAAGGCCTTGGACCTTCGCGGCACGATGGTCGTCGACTTCTCTGCCTTGAAGGGGCTCTCGGAGCTGACGCTCATCGACCTGCAGTGGACGGCCACAAGGGACCTGGGCGTTCTCAGAGACTCCCGTCAATTGGCGTATTTGGATATCTCGAACACGGCGGTGATCGATATCGCCCCTGTGAGCGGTTTTGAAAAGCTCGAGGCGCTGCACATGGCGTATATCCCGACGGATCGACTCGACCCGCTTGCGACCCTTCCGGACCTGGAAACCCTTGTGCTGAGGCAAGCGAGCCTTCGCGACCTCTCGCCCCTCGCGGGCTTGTCGAACCTCGCCCACCTAAGCCTGAGGGACACCGGGGTCACCGATCTTTCGCCGCTCTCCGGCCTTTCCCACCTCCTCGAGTTGGACGTTTCCGGGGCGCCCGTGAGAGATTTCAGAGGGATTCAGTTCCTTGAGAACCTTCGTCTCTTTTGCAAAGACGAGTGCTACGAGATCGCCAAGCGCTCGGACTGGTACGCACGGATTTCCGAGACCGTCCCAGCTCCCCCGGGAGAGCCCAAAGAGAGCGACACCGACCGCCGAGGTGACATTGAGTTTTGCGGCATGCGATATCAACTGAACACCACCCACATCGATTGCACGTCGCAGACCGTAGAAGACTTGAAGCCCCTGGTGGCGTTGAAATATCTGACCCGGCTCGGTCTCAGCAACACGATGGTCGGGGATTTCAGCGCCGTGACCGAGCTCGAGCAGCTCGAGGAGCTCGAGCTCACGGAGACCAACCTCAAGGATGCGTCCGTGCTATCTCATCTGAAAAACCTGACCCGACTCGACTTGTGGGGCACCGACATACGAAATATCGCGCCGCTTTCTGCATTGATCAAGATGAAGACGCTGTGCCTCAGAAACACCGTCGTTCGCGACCTCTCTCCCATCGTATCGATGAAGCGTCTCAGCACGCTCGACATCAGGGGCACCGATGTGGAGGACCTCGAGCCGCTGCTCGAAATTCACAACTTGAAAGAGTTGATCCTCCCAAGGCGCTACCTCCGGGATCAAGGCACCTATGATCGGCTCAACCGGAGTCACCCGAGGTTGAAGCTAAGGCGGATCTCCGAAGAAGAATTCAGGGAGAATTTACTGGAGGTCATGATCTACGACAGCCGGCGGTATTACTCGTCCACCCGAGACTCCAACGCTGGAGTGGCAGAGATGTTTCGTTTGTAGCCGGCCGCCGTTGCGCCCGCAGGGTTAAAGGCGAACACCTCAACTGCACGAGAGAGATGTCATTCGGCCCTTGTGCAGCTTCGCCCCTACTTGTCGCAGGGCTCCAGTACCGTGAGGAACCAGGGGGCCGGGTGGGTGCAGCTGCCGCAGTTGAGGGTGAGCACCCAGGTGCCGGTGTCGTCGATGCCCGGGAAGGGGTCTTTGTCCTCATTGGTCAGGGTACCGAGGTTGACGCTCTGCCCCGCGGAGAGGAAGACGGTCCACATCTCGTCCGCGATGAGCTCCATGTCCAGGAAGTTCTCCTCGAGCTCCTCCAGGGTCATGGATTCGTAGTGGGCGATCTTGACGTCGGTGATCCGGTTCGGGGACCACTCGGAGCCCATGGCGTTGGTGCCGAGGGCCCCGTCCTCGTCTATCCAGTCGAAGACGATGTTCGGTTCCCCGGACGGCACCGAGACGGGGGTCAGGTCGGACATGTCGACCGAATAGTCGAGCGTCGTCGAGTCGTCGGACAGGCGGATCTCGGTGTCGCTCTCCTCCGGGTCCGGCTCGAAGAACACCAGCATCTTGGTGCCCTGCCCGAACACCGTCCCCTCGGCCACCATGAAGAGGTAGGCGAACTCGTCGGTCGGGAAGAGCTCGGTGTCCAGGTACTCCATCAGCACCTCCTGGGGCTGCTGGCTCCCCCCCGGCGAGAGGACATCCAGGTAGTCGCCGGCGCTCACCTCGTTTCCCGTCTCGATGTACGCGATGGCCTGAAGCTTGCCCCGGTCCAGGTTGTCGTCGTTGATGTCCTGGAGCAGGTCGTCCTTGTTGTACTGCCAGAGCAGCACCTCCATCATGTCCACGCTCGACAGGGGATCGAAATCGCGCCCCAACATATCCGTGGTGACGTCGCTCCAGTCGAAGTGCAGATTGGTCGACGACCGGACCGGGATGGTCTCCGCCGCCAGGGTGCTCTCGAACGCGTAGTTCTGGGCGGCGTCCGCGGTAATGACGTAGAGGCGGTTGCCGTCGTCATCGGTCGTGGCGGCGAGGTCCTCGCAGGCGCCGTTCGGTTTATCGACCGGGGAATTGGTGTCTTCTGCCGCTTCGTCGTCGCATCCCGAAAGGCACAAGAGATAAATAATGATTAAAAACGAAATGATATTCTGTGTCATGTCAACTCCTCATACCTCTTGAGTTATACGCGGGTGCGCGTCGGAAGACAATGATCTGAAACAACGCAGGGGTCAGGGAGATGACTGGGACACGGCCCGCAGTCTCGCCGAGAGGGCCTTCAACAGGGCACGGGAGACCTCGGGGGTCGTGTTGAGCAGCTGGGTGAAGTCATCGGACCAGAGCCGGAGGAGCCGGGTCTCCTCGACGATCCGCACCGTGGCGGACCGGGACCGGGAGCCGACGAGGGCCATCTCGCCGGTATAGGCGTTCGGCCCCAGCGTCGCCACCGGGGTATCGTCCACGATGATCTCGACGCCGCCGGCGATGATCAGATACATGGCGTCTCCCGCGTCTCCCTGCCTGAAGAGCACCTCGTCCTTTCCGAGAGACACCTCCTGTACGAGCTCCGCGATCCGGGTCAGGCTCTCCAGGGGGAGCTCCCGGAAGAGCTCCACCCGGCACAGGGCGGAGAGGGTGGGGATGATATGTTGCAGATTGGGGGTCGTCATCCGGCGCACCGCGCTCATGATCACCGGCGGGGGAGCCTCCGAGGTGACCGCCCCCCGCGGGATCCTGCGTTGGGTGTCCCGGATCCGCCGATCGAGGGTCCGAAGCAGCGCCCTCGCCACCTCGGGCTCCAGGGTGACGAGCTCCCGGAACCGATCCGTCGCGATCTTCATCAGCCGTCCGTCCGAAACCATCTCCACCGTGGCGGAGCGGGGGGCGCGTTCCAGGAGGGACATCTCGCCGAGGCACTCCCCGACCCCGACCCTCGCCACCTCCTCGCCGTCCACGATGACCGCCGCTTCGCCCTCGGTGAGGATGAAGCAGGCGTCCCCGTCATCCCCTTGAGCGAAGAGCCGCGTCCCGGCGCGCTTGGCCACCCACTCGATGATCTCCACGTGGGTCAACAGCTGGTGCGCCGGGACACCGGAGAACAGGGGCACCCCCTTCAGATAGGACACCATCCCCAACCGGCCGGCCATGCCCTGCTCCTCTGCGGTCAGGGGGATGCGTCGCGCGTCGCCCTGCGCCCGCATCACGGCGAAGTGGGTCACCGCGCGGATCCACGGCTCGCCCCCCGAGAGCGCCTCGAGGATCTCCGAAGAGAGCGTCTCTCCATACTGCGGCGTCTCGTCCAACAGGGGGCCGAGGAGCGCGGAGATCTCGAGCGTCATGGCCCGGGGGAGCACCTCGTCCAGCAGCTCCACGGCCCGGGCCCGCAGGGCGGAGGAGTCCGCGAAAAGGTTGAAGAGGACCCGCTCCATCTGGCGGGCGTGGTGTCGAAGGGCGGCCATGGAGAGGAGCAACCTCACCCCGGCCCGGGCGTGCTCCGCGAAGATGCCGGCGACGAACGGCTGATCGCCCGTCGCCCCCCTGGCCCGGTTGAGAAGGGAGATGAGGTCGCCCAGCTGTCGTTGGCGATACTTGAATCCCCGGAGGGGGAGGTGGAACAGCCCCTCCCTCACCCGGAGCTCCCGGAGCCCGTCGGCGGCTGCAGCCGCGGTCATCAGGTCGCGGTGGAACGTCCCGACGATATCCCAGAGTAGACGGGCGGCATCCGGTCCCCCTATCGAGGAGACCACCCGGAGCAGCGCCCTCCGGTTCGTCGCGGGCCGAGTCTCGTCGGTGATATACGCCTCGAGGGGGGCCAGCTGGTCGGGGGCCATGGCGGCGAGGGCCCGGAGGGCGGCGGGGCGGAGCTCGGTGTCGTCGAGCCGGGAGAGCATCTCCGGGATCAGGGCCGCCTCCCTGCAATGTCCGACGGCGTCCGCGGCCGCGACGCGGACCTCGGGGGAGCGATCCGAGAGCAGGTTCTTCAGAACGCTTCCGTATCCCGGTCGCGCGACGGCGCCGACGAGCCGCGCGGCGCGCTCCCGGGAGCATGCCTCCGTCCGCGCGGCGAGCTGCTCGATGCGCGGAGTCACCCGCGCCTGTTCCCGGTCGCCGCCGTACCTGGAGAGGGCGAGGATGGCCGCGTCCTCCATCCGGCGGTCCGGCGATCCCAGGAGACCGGCGAGCTCGGCCCCCGCGGCGCGCCCCGCGACCCGTCCCATGGCGAGCACCGCCGCCTCCCGAACCGCCTCCCGCTCGTCCCCGAGCCGCTCCCGGATTCGAGGCATCAGCGCCGCGGCGTCCGGTCCGAGGGCGCCGAGGGCCTCCACCACGATGCTGGACTCCTCGGCCTCCACCAAGCGACGGAGGGTGTCGGTGAGCCGCTCCGTGGAGCGGTCCCGCAGGAGCCGCAGGGTGAACTTCACCACCGCCTCGTCGTCGGAGGCGAGCAGCGCCTCGAAAACCGGCTCCCCGGCAGTCCGCCGGGAGAGCTGGTTCAGATCCAGGCCCGCGCCCTCGCCGGACCGGAGGGTCTCCGCCAGGGTCTCCCGGTACCTCGGCCTCAGCCGGAGCAGGAGGATGACGATGACCGCCGCCCCCGCCGCGGCCAGCACCGAGAGCCGCTCCACGCCCACCCGCACCGTGACGAGAAGGAGCAGGATCAGCCCGGCGACCCCGCGGGTGGCGGCGGCCAGGGCGCCGTTCATGAAGGGCTGGGCGCGCACCCTGATCCGGGTGGGCAGGGGCAGGAAGAGGAGCTCCTTGGACGGGAGATCGAGGGTCTCCGCCAGGGTGATGCGGGCAAAGTTGACCGCGGCCGAGAACCCGAGGATACCAACGCCGAGGTAGCCCCAGGCGGCGGCGGCGAGGAGAAGGACGGAGAGCAGCCCCACGATGAGGGGGAAGACGATGAGGGAGTTGATGATGCCGAGCCGCCGGAGCAGCTGGGGGACCACCAGGAACTGGAACAGGATCTGGGCCACCCCCACCCAACCGTAGAACGCGCCGAAGAACCGGGCGAGCTCGGCCTCGCTCTTTTCGCTGGCCGCCCACTTCATCTGGAAGTCGACGATGATCGACATGATGAGGGTGAGGGCGATCATCAGGGCGATGAGCCGCACGTAGGGGCGGCTGAAGAGGGTCGCGAGGGGGGCCCGCTCGTCCCCGCCGGTCTCCCGTTGCTCCGGCAGCGGGGTGGTGCGGCGGGAGATGAACCGGGCGATGCCGGCGTTCATCACGAGCAGCCCCACGCAGACGAACAGGAGGTTCCGCGGGCCGATGAACAGGACGACGACGCTCGTGGCGTACCCCGCGATGAGGGTCCCGAGGGCCATTCCCCCTACGATGAATGGGTAGAGGCGCCGCGCGTCCCGTGAGCTGAAGTAGTCCCCGGCGAAGGAGAAGAACACGGTGATCGACAACAGGGCCGCGACCTCGAGCCAGACCATCAGGAGGAAGTAGAGCCACTCCGCGTCCAGGTCGACGAGCCACCTGAACCCGAGCAGGCTCAGGGCCAGGACCAGCTGGGTGCCCGCGATGGTGAGGTGGCGGGGGAGGCGGATCTGGACCGCGTCGTAGAGCATCACCGCCGCGAACCCCGACACCGCGATGCCCACATAGACCCACGGCAGCGTGGTCGGGATGCGATCCGGTGGGAGGTTCGACAGGAAGAGGGTGTCCCCGACGGTCACCCCCACGGTGTAGAACATACCGATGCCGACAAAAAAGAGGAAGAACGCCTGGACCCGCTGAAACTCCCTGGGCCGGATGCCGAAGGCGCTCTCCAGCCACCGGCTCAACCAGGGATGGCTCGGACGGCCCACCTATTCGCAGGTGTGTGCTTTGACGATGTCGATTTGCGCCATCCCCTCCTGAGCCCCGACGGTGCGGCCGCACATGTCCGGGATGGCGTTGATGCCCATGGGGTTGTCCGACTGGACCAGGATGCCGGAGCCCATGGAGAGGTAGGGGACGAAATCGATGCGCGCGGCGCGGTCGTCGGTGACGGCGATGGCGGAGATGACCACGTCCACCTTCCCGGTGGCCGCGGCCTCGATGAGGTCGTCGAAGGGCATGTCCACAAAGACCGCCTCCACCCCCAGCACCCGGGCGATACCGGCGGCGATCTCCACGTCCACTCCGGCCTCCTTGTTGAACTCCTTGTCGAAGAATTCCATGGGCGGGTACTTGAGCTCCACGCCGATGTTGAGCGCCCCGTCCGCCAGCTCGGGAACGGCGCTCGCCTCGGGGACGGCGTCCGGCGCTGCGGGGGGATCCACCTTGCCCGAGGCCACCGCCCAGGTGACCAGGGTCCGGCCGTAGGTCTTGTCCTCCATGATCTTCCGCAGGGCGTCCGTGACCGCGGCCTTGAGCTGGGTCGCCTCCTTGTTCACGCCGATGCCGAGGGTCTGGCGCTCGAACTGCTCGCCGGCCACCTCGAGCGCACCGGCGGACTCGCGGGCCTCGTACGCCATCACCGCGTAGTCCCCGACCACCGCGTTCACGGCGCCGCCCTTCAGCTCGAGGATGGCGTCCTTGGTGGAGTTGTAGGTCTTCACGTTGATAATCCGGGGGGCGCAACCCGACTGGAATGCCACGATTGCCGCCATCCCCACCAGGGATAGAGCTATGGATTTTTTCATCATACGCGAAGTGTTAATGAGTCTCGGACAAGTGTCAAGTTGTGGATCCATTTTCATCGTGGCGCAAAAAAAAATCGACGCCCGCCCGTCAGTATCGCACTTAAAAAAAGTTGTCGGCTTGACTTTCACGATACATGTCAAAAAGTTAGCTTTATGAAACTGAAGGACGCCATCGCCGGTCGACATAGTGTGCGCACCTTCCTTAAACGCAAGGTGGAGCGGGAGAAGATAAACTACATCCTCACCATCGCCGTCAACGCCCCCTCTTCCGCCAATCTTCAGCCGTGGCACTTCGTGGTGTTGGACGACCCGGAGCTCATCGCCCAGGCCTGCCGGACGAACCTGGACGCCTACTGGGGCAAGCGGGCCCCCGTGGCGATCCTGGTCTGTACCGACACCGACCGCCACAAAAAGGGCTTCTGGAGTCAGGGCTGCGCGGCGGTCACCCAGAACATCCTGCTGATGGCCTACAGTGAAGGGCTCGGCGCCACGTGGACCGGCGTCTATCCCATCAAGGAGCGCGTGGAGGGCCTGTCGACCCTCCTCAATCTGCCCCATAACCTGATTCCCTTTTCGCTGGTGATCCTGGGGTACGCGAAGGAGAAGGGGGTCTCCAGGGAGTACTCCACCGATGGGAAGGTGAGCTACAACCGGTTCCCCGCGTCGACCCGATACTCCATCATCAAGGAGGGCAAGAAACGGAAGCGGACGGAATTACGATGAGCACGCGTTCCGTCCGTCGGGCCGATTCGGCCATTTTTCCGTGAGGCCATAGGACAACATGAACCGCAGATGACGCCACCCGTCCCGGAAGGGGCGCAGGTGGGGCGGACGGGACCTGCCGTCGGGATGCAGGGTGATCGGCACCTCCTCGATCCGCAGGCCGGCCAGGTGGGCCTTGATCACCATCTCGGAGGCGAACTCCATCCCCGTGGTTCGGAGGCCCAGATTTAAAATCGACTGCCTTCTGAAGGCCCGCATCCCGCAGTGGAAATCGGTGATCGGACACCGGAAGAGGATGCGGCCGATGGCGCTCAGGACCGGGTTGCCCAGCCACCGGTTGAGGAGGGGCATGGCCCCCGCCTCGATGGTGCCGCCGCCGGAGGGAAGGCGGCACCCCATCACGAAATCCGCCCCCGCCCGCAGGGTGTCGACGAAACCGCCCAGCGCCGCCCAGTCATAGCTGTTGTCCGCATCGGCCATGATGACGTACTCCCCCCGGGCGTTCGTGATCCCCCCCATGAGCGCGCTCCCGTACCCCTTTGTCGACACCGGGACGACCCGCGCGCCCGCTGTCGTCGCCTTCTCGACGGAGTCATCGGTGCTGCCGTTGTCCGCGACAACCACCTCCCCCGAGATTCCCAGATCCTCGAGAGCCCCCAGGGCCTTGCCGATACAGATTGCGATAGTCTCGGATTCATTGAGGCATGGCATCACCAGCGAAAATTCCATGGAAGCCGCTTTTTTTTCTTTCAATTATCTCTCCATCGACTCGGGCATGCGTTGAAAGTAAATAATGAATTGATAGAACGAAGCGTACCATTACTCAAATAAAGTAGAAACATCAATGCTTAAATGAGATTTCGCGTTGTCATCCCAATAGGCCTTTTCTGTACCCCCTCCGGCGGGATGGATGGCCGCTTGGGTCGACGACACTGATTGCCGATTCTCTGTGTTTGGTACATTTTCTCGAATAAATACCATTGAGTGGGTATAAATGCCATGAGGCGGTCGAGGTGGTAGGAAAAGAATAGCCGAATAAAAGGGCTGCAAGTGGACGAAAAGAGAGATTTTATACTGCGGGAGCAGACGCGGCATCTCTATCGACAGAACGCGCTGGGGTTTGCCGGGAGCGGCTTATGCGCCCTGATGATCGCCGTGCTGTTCTGGGAACAGGGGAACAGGGGCTACCTCGCGTTATGGTTGGCGGCATTGGTCTTGGTCTTCATCGCTCGCGTTATCCTTCAGGCGAGGTTCCGAAAGAGCTCTCCGAAGGGACCCGAGGTCCGGGCGTGGCAACATCGGTACTTCTGGATAGTGGGACTCACCGGCGCCGTCTGGGGAAGCATCGCCCTGCTCCTCGTTCGCGATCCCACCTTGGTCCTTCATCTCTTCGTCGGCTTCGTGTTCGGAGGCTTGATCGCCGGCGCCGTCGGGATCTACTCGGCCTGTTTCTCCGCCTTCGCGGCCTTCAGCCTGCCCGCGGGGATTCCGATCGCGGCGGCCTTCATGAGCCACGGCGACCGCCTTCGGGTGGCCATGGGAATCCTCTCGACGCTGTTCCTGATCCTCATGACCATCGTCGTCAAGCGCCTGAGTGAGCGCTTCAAGGAGATCCTGGCGCTCAAGTTCGAGAATACGGAGCTCATCCACGAGCTCCAGTCGGAGATCGAGGTCCGGCGAGCCGCCGAGGAGCGCCTCATCGGCATCAAGGAGCAGATCGAAGAGGAGGTCCGGCATCTCGAGACGGATCTCCGCCAGGCCCAGAAGATGGAGGCCATCGGACGGCTGGCCGGCGGCGTGGCGCACGATCTCAACAATATCTTGAGCGGCCTGGTGAGCTATCCGGACTTCCTCATCGAGGAAATGGACAGGAATGACCCGCTGTACGCGCCCCTCGACACCATTCGCAAGTCGGGGATGAAGGCCGCAGAAATCGTACAGGATCTCCTGACCCTCTCCCGCAGAGGGATCTCGATTAAGGAGATCGTGAACCTCAACGATCTGGTCTCCTCCTACCTGATGTCCATAGAGCTGGACACCCTGAGGAAACGGCACCCGACGGTACAGGTGGTCTCGCATCTGGCGTCGGACCTCGAGAACATGACCGGCTCCCCCGTCCATCTCCAGAAGTGTCTGATGAACCTGATGCTCAACGCCGCCGAGGCCATGCCCGCGGGGGGGATCATCTCCATCAGGACCTTCCGGGAGAGCGCCGGTGAGAGGATGGACGGGCGCTCCGTGGGGGTGGAGATCTCCGATAACGGCATCGGAATGTCGGAGGCGGTACTGGAGCACATCTTCGAGCCGTTCTATTCCCGGAAGAAGCTCGGCCAGAGCGGGACCGGGCTGGGGATGGCGGTGGTGTGGGGGACGGTGACGGATCACGGCGGCGACATCGCGGTGTCGAGCAGGGAGGGAGAGGGGACCACTTTCACGTTGCGGTTTCCCGTGGCCGACGGGGCGCCTTCGAAACGCCCCCTGCGGCAGACGATAGATGACTTTGTCAGCCGGAACAACGAGACGATTCTCGTCGTGGACGATCTCCCGGAGCAGCGGGAGCTGGCCCAACAGCTCCTCTCCAAGCTCGGCTATGAGGTCATCGTCGCAGCGAGCGGAGAGGAGGCCGTGGATAGGCTCAAGGCGTCGCCCGTGGATCTCGTGATCCTGGACATGGTGATGTCGCCGGGGATGGACGGCCTCGACACCTATAAAAAGCTCCTCGATATCTCACCGAACCAGCGGGCCATCATCACCAGCGGTTACTCCGAGAGCGATCGCGTCAAGCAGGCCCAGAAGCTCGGCGCCGGCGCCTATGTTCGCAAGCCCTATCGACTGAATACCCTGGCCAGGGCGGTTCGGGAGGAGCTGGATCGGTCAAACACCGAAAGCGCCGCGTAGCTCCGCCGGTACACCGTTACACCGGTCGCGCGAAGGCGTCGCAGGGGCAGGCCACCGAGAGGTTGGAGATGGTGCCGTCGAGGATGGCGTCGCAGGTCTCGCCGACGACCTCTATCTCACCGGGGGTGTTGAGCCGCCAGCCGTTCTCGGCCTCGTACTCCAGGGCCTCGCCGTCCACCGTCACCTGACACTGATCCGCCAACGACTCCACCACCTCGCCGTCTAGGGCGAGCACGCAGTTCCGGACGCCGCTGATGATATCCTGGAACGCCTCCGCGAGGGAGTCGGGATCAAGCCCCATATAGTACTCCGCGCCGTCCGGATCATCGAGGTCGAAGCCCTGGCCCGCGTTGGCCATCTCGGACAGGTGGGCGTCCCCCACATCGTCACCGACGCTGATGACGTAGACCGGAACGCCGTTCGAATAGGCGTTCTGGGCCGCGGCGATGGCCTCCCCCTCGGTGATGTCGGACTCGTCCCGGTTCGCCGGGTTGGGGATCTCGCAGCTGTCCGGGAGCCCGTCCGTGGCGAGGACGATGATCTTCCGCCCCGCTTCGGTGTCGTCGAGCAGCAGCTCCACCACGGCGTCGAGGGACGCGCCGGTGGGGGTGTCCCGATCCGGCCGGGTGTCCCGATAGGCCGCGCTCATCGCCTCGTAGTTGTTCATCTCCGCCGGCACGCCGATGAGATCAGGGCAGGTCTCCGGCGCGTTGCCGGTGTAGAGCTGCATGCCGAACCGCACCTGGGACTCGAGCTGGGCCACCACCCCGTCATCCGCGTCGAACAGCGTCTCGTAGACCGCGTCCCATCGATTGGTACTCCCGAACGGGTCCTCCATGCTGCCGGATCGATCGAGGAGGAGGATCACCGTCGGAATCTCCATCCCGAACTCCACGTCTCCCTCGCCGCAGAGGTTGTCCGGGACGCCGTCGCTGTCCATGTCGATGAAGACATCATTGACGCCATCGCTGTCCATATCGATGAAATCATCCTTCGAATCCTCGATCCCGTCGCTGTCCATGTCGACGAAGTTTCCGTCCGAATCGTCTCCCCGGCAGGCGTTCATCCACAGGGCGAGTGACAGTATCCAAAGACCTTTGATATATTTCATGTCATTCTCCTCCGTATAAATATTTACGATAATACCGAAATACTTCCTTGGCATTGAAAATTTGACCCGTTGCCTGGTCGAGAACGGTTCAGACGATTGCGTAAATCAAATACAGAAGACGCCGTTTTCCATGATCCGGACCTCCCCACCGCCGCTGACGCCCCCCTGGATGCTCATGTCCGCGGAGCCGATCATGAAGTCGATATGGAGGAGCGCCTTGTTGCACCCCCGCTCATCGAGCTGGTCATCCGTGAGCCCGGCGATATCCGGAAGCGCGGCGGGGTACCCGCTGCCGAGGGCGAGGTGGCAGGCGGCGTTTTCATCGATGAGGATCGTGTGGAAGACCCGATTGGCTTGGGCGATGGGGGAGCTCTGGTCCACTAGGGCGATCTCGCCGAGATACCGGTGCTTGGGATCGATTTCGAAGTACTTTTCGAGCAGTGACGCTCCGGAATCGGCGCCGAACGCCACCACCTCCCCGTCCCTGAACTCGAACCACGCGCCGTGTACCTGCTCCCCGAGCACGGTCACGGGGCGGGTCGTCCGGGCGCGGCCCGAGGTCTTCCGGTAGTCCGGTGTGATGAACACCTCCTCGGTGGGGAGGTTCGGGAAGTGGGTCCGGCCGTCCCGGGTGGTCAGAGGACCCCCGAGCCAGCGGGTGTTCGGAATGAGGTGGACGGTGAGGTCGGTATCCGGCGCCTGAAGCCTGAGATATTGAAGCGCGAAATCGTCGAGGCGCTCACAGCGGCGCTGGAGCATGTCGCCCTGGATCTTCCAGGCCGCGGAAGGATCATCGCTGTCGAGCCGGAGGATGGAGACCAGCAGCCGCCAGAATTCGTCGAAGGTCTCCTCCGAGGGGTCGGCGTTCAGCACCTGGGAGGCCCACCGGGGGGTCGGGAAGGGGGCCACGCACCAGCTCTTCTCCCGCGCCAGGATGGCGTTCTTGAGGGGCTTGCCGATCTCGCTGGAGGCCCTGGTGATCACCGCGTGCCTCGTTTGGTTCAAATCTTTGAAAACGTTCGGATTCTCCTTACCCTCCAACCGGAGGAAGGCCCACTCCTCTGACACCATGGCGGACACTTCACCGGCTATCGTTCCAGAAACATAGCCGAGATACGCCTCCCTCGAGCGGTTGGCCCGATGGACGCTCACCAGCGGATGGACGAGCCGCGGTTCCACATAACGGGCGCCGGCCTCATAGGCCCGCGCCACCAGCAGGTTGACGAAGTCCCAGTGGATCGGCTCGCAGGCGATTTTGAGGTTCTGTCCGGCCTTCAGGGCGACCCCCATCTCCAGCAACAAATCAGCGTATTTCGAGAGAAGCGCGGTATCCATTCTGCCTCCGAGAGTCTCGAGTTCGAGAAATACCCCTTCCCCATACCCTATTTCAGGGGGGCCGGACAACGGACAAAGATCGCCTCCCGTGTCCTCCGTTTTGAATGTGCTTTATCGGAACGTGCCCCGGGATCACTTTTCATCAGCCGGGGCAATTCTTGAAAAATGTTCATAAATTCGATGGTTGCCGGATGGATGCGCCGGCATCAGGGACATCAGGAGACGGGAGGCCGACAGAAACACTTGTGTCATGTTCATTCCGAAGGCATAGTTCCGAGATGAAGAAACCGTGCCGATCGATACGGATAGGTCATTTTTCGGATCTGCACCTTCTGCCGGAAAGAACGGTACCGCCCTGGACGCTCCTCGGCAAGCGGGCCCTCGGGTTTGCAAACCTGACGCTCAACCGGGGGCGGACGCACAAAAAAGAACACCTCCACGAGCTGCTTGGAAGGGTGGTCGCGGAGGCGTGCGACCTGGTCATCGTGACCGGTGATTTTACCAGCCTGGCGTTAGGCTTCGAATTCGAGAACATCGACGGGCTGTTCCGGGAGAACGGTCTCTCGCCCCAAAACACTGTCATCATACCGGGGAATCACGATCGGTATACCTTCCTCGCCGACAAGCTGGACGCCTTCGAGGCCGGCATGGCCGCGTGGATGCCGGCGTCTTTCCACCGCGCGACGGGATATCCGATGGTGCGGGACATCGGTCCCGTCCGGTTGATGGCCCTCGATACGGCGGTGTGGCGAAACCCCGTTCGGGCCGCCGGCCGGATCGACGCGGTCCAGCTCGAACGGCTCCGGACGGCGCTCGAGGGCTGCGGTGAACGGTGGCCCTTCATCGCCCTGCACCATCCGCCGTTTCACCGGGGGAACGCCACCCTCCGCCACTACCGCACCGGTCTCGATAACTATAAAGATTTTCTCGAGGTGGTCGGCGACCGGGCCGCCACGGTGGTTCACGGCCACCTGCACGTCTGCTCGAGGCGTCGGATCGGCTCGATGGATGTGATCGGAGTTCCGTCGGCTTCCAATAACACCGGCGATCCGACTACGCAGCTTGCATATTTTGTGTATACTTTAAATGAACGCGGGCTCGAGGCTGCCGAAGTGGTGCGCATCTGGCCGGATCAAACCGACCCAGAAGCGAAAAGCGAGCGCCGCGGGCTGCCCGAGGAGATGATCGCCTGAGCGATAGGAGGATCTCATGACATCCCGAACCATCATCTGTACCAAGCTGGCCCCGAAGGCGGTAGGGCCCTATTCTCAGGCGGTTCGACTCGGGGATTTCCTTTTCGTCTCCGGGCAGCTGGGGCTCCTGCCGGAGTCGGGAGAGATGGTCGGCGGTGGGGTGAAGGCACAAGCCGAGCAGGCCCTGTCCAATATCTCGGCGATCGTCTCCGCCGCCGGCATCTCATTGGAAAATGTCGTGAAGACCACGGTGCTCCTCAAGGACATTGGTGATTTCAAGACTATCAACGAAGTGTATGGGGAATACTTCAAGACGGATCCGCCGGCGCGGGCGGCGTATGCCGTTTCGGCCCTGCCCCTGGGCGCGCTCATCGAGATAGAGGCCATCGCCATCCTGGCGTAGGCTCGGATTCCCACCAAGGCCGCAATTCATTTCCCGTTCCACGGTTGCCTGTCTGAAACCTGCCGGCCCTCTGCAAAGAGCCTCACCCCCGGCCCCTCTCCGATAAGCGGAGAGGGGAGGAAGAATCTGCGATTCCCCATGGGGTCCCGCCTCCGCGGGAACAACGGCCTGCTGTTCTTGAATCTGAATTTCGGGACGCTCTGGCAGACCCCGTGAAAAGTGTTTTGATCTATTGAGATATCACGCGGGTTTGTGGCAAACTGCCTTGCCTTTAAAGAAGAAGGCGATGATAGTAGTGATGCGCGGAGCTTTATTTGAACCGAGAAGTACAATGACCGACCCAGAAGCGATTGTTCCTCCTGCTCCCAAGAAATCCCTCCCCCGGCGCGCCGCTACCAAGCTGATCGCCATCTTCCGTCAGAAAGATACCCCCCACCGCATCGGCCTCGGCATGGCCCTCGGGATCTTCATCGGCATTCTGCCCATCATGGGCATCCAAATGACGGTGGTGACCCTCATCGCCCTACCCCTCCGGGGGAACCTGAAGGCCGCCATCGCCGGCGTCTGGATATCGAACCCCATCACCTTCCTGCCCATGTACTGGGGCTACTACAAATTCGGGCTGTTGTTCTTCCCCTCGCGGGCGCTCGCCTGGGATCAGTTCGTGGAGATTATCGAGGCGAGCGACTGGCGCTGGACCGAGGTGACCGCGAGCATGATGCGAATCCTCCACCTCGGCGCCGACATTCTCATTCCCATGTGGACCGGGGCCACCATCCTGGCGGTGGTCTTCGGCATCCCCACCTACTTCGTCACCCGCTCTCTCGTCATCCGGTTCCGGGCGCGGAAGGCGCGGACCGCGTCTTGAGCTGCGTCCGGTTTACCTCCGCCGCGTTGTGTGTCATATACAACGCAACATCGACTGCAAGGAGCTGAGGTCCCGTGGAAATTGTGGTTCTCCTCTTACTCGCGCTAGCCATCCTGTTCGGCGTCGTCACGCTCGCCCTCGGGATCTATCTGGTCCTCCCGCTCCCCTATCCGTCCGCGACCGAGAGCGACTACACCTACCACCGAAGCCCGTGGTGGCAGATCTACTACTCCCACAAGTATCTCCGCCCCAAGCGCCGGGCGGCGAAGGGCTCCGGTCTCGAAGGGCACTTCCGCGGGATGGACTTCCACTTCGAGCCCCCCGCGTTGAGAGAAAAGAGCGCCTTCACCGTCGGCGCGGTGGGGGACATCATGTGCCGCAAGGACCTGGTGGGCCGGGGGGGGGACCAACTCTTCGACGATATCGGCGCGGCGCTCTTCTCCACCGATCTGAGCATCGGCAACCTGGAGTTCCCGGTGAACCCGGACACCTACTACCATAAACTCCTCAGGTTCTCCGTACCGTTCCATTTCGCGACCCCCCTCCTCGGGGACGACCGGTACGGCCGGTTCGACGCCCTCTGCCTCGCCAACAATCACATCAACGACAGCTTTCACAAGGGGATCGTCCAGACCTGCGACTTCCTCGACGCCGAGGGGATCCACCACACCGGGGCCAACCGAACGGCGGCGGAGCGGGACGATATTCTAATCGTCGAGCGGCAGGGGGCGAAGATCGCCATCCTCGCCTACTCCTTCTCCACCAACGGCATCCCCTTCGACGAGGGGCGGGAGTTCGGGACGAATGTGGTCCGTTTCAACGCCCTCAAGGACGAGGATTACTCGAACGAGATGATCCTGAGGCACATCGCGGTCGCCAAGCAACGCGGCGCGGACTACATCATCTCCTGTCACCACTGGGGCATGGATCTCGAGTTCTATCCGCCGCCGCGCATCGTGCGGCGGACCCATGACCTCCTCGACGCGGGCATCGACCTCGTCATCGGTCACCACACCCACGTGCTGGGGCCGGTGGAGCGATACAAGACCCGGGACGGCCGGGACGCTCTGGTGTTCTACTCCCTGGGCAACTTCACTTCCAAAGGGCTCATCTTCCCCGTCCAGCGGCTCGGGGCGATGGTGAAGGTTTCGCTGACCACGGGGATCGATGATTCCGGGAAGCGGGTGGTCACCCCCGCAGGCGTCGAGATGACCCCGACCCTGTTCAGCCGCTCCCGCGCAGTGGACGGGGTGATGAAGGGGCGCGTCCTCGGGGTGCGGCGGCGCATGGCGCGGCTCGATCAGAAGGATCTGACGCCGCGGGAACGGTGGGAGCTGAAGCGGGTGGATCGGGTGTTCCGGAAGTACTTCGAGCGGGAGGGGAGCGGTGTCGACTACCGCTGACACGGCAGAAGGAGCCGCGACGCCATGAACCGGGAAGAGAAGAGAGGCATCCTCCGCGCCCTGAAGTGGCCGGCGGTGATCTACCTCCTGGGGCTGCTGATCTTCGGCGCCACCTCCGCGGACAGGCTGCTCGAGCCCTCCCGCGACAACCACTACGTCTACCTCGCGGACGCGATGCTGCACGGCCGGCTCCATATCGAGGGGCGCCCCCCCCACATGAACGACTGGGCCAAATACGACGGGAAGTGGTATGTCTCCTTCCCGCCGGCGCCGGCGGTGCTGATGATCCCGGGGGTCGCGGCGGCCGGCCTCCGGTTCAACGACCGGGTGTTCACGCTCCTCTTCGCGGCGGCCGGTCCGGCGCTGCTCTTCCTCCTCCTCTCGGCGCTCAGGCGGCGGGGGACCATCGCCCGCCCCGCGCGGGATCTGGCGGTCCTCACCGCGGTGTACGGCCTCGGGACGGTCTACTACTTCGCGGCGGTCCAGGGATCGGTCTGGTACACCGCCCACATGGTGGGGAGCGTCTTCCTCCTGGCCTTCCTCCTCGCCGCCCTGGACGGGCGCCGACCACTGCTCGCGGGGCTCTTCATCGGGATGGCCTTCGCGTGCCGACCGACCATGTTCATGGCGTTCCCGTTCTTCTTCTACGAGCTCCTGCGCCGCCGCCTGCCGGATGACCGGAAGGCCTTCTGGCCCTCGGTGGCGGTCGCCGCGCGGGAGACGGGGGTCGGGCCGCTGGCCAGAAAGACCCTCCGCTTCGGCCTCCCCGTCATACTCATCATCGGGGGCGTCATGGTGATGAACTGGCTCCGCTTCGAGAGCCCCTTCGAGTTCGGCCACAAGCACCTGCAGGTCCGCTGGACCGGGCGCATCCTCAAGTGGGGGCTCTTCCACTACCACTACCTCTCGCGGAACCTGACCGCCTCGCTGACGCTGCTGCCGTGGATATCCGGCACCAGCCCGTTCATCTCCATCAGCCACCACGGGCTCGCCGTATGGTTCACCACGCCGGTGCTGCTCTACGTGCTCTTCCCCAGGCAACGGACCCGCTACTACACCGCCCTCGCGCTGACCGCCCTCACCATCGCCGTGCCGAACCTGCTCTACCAGAACACGGGCTGGGTGCAGTTCGGATACCGCTTCGCCCTTGACTACATGCCGTTCCTCATCCTGATGCTCGCCCTCTCCGATCGGCGGTTCGGCAGGCTCTTCTACGCCCTCGCGGTCTTCGCGCTGGTGGTCAACCTCTTCGGCGCGATTACGTTCGACCGAATACCTCAATTCTCTCCGAGGGGCGCCGGGACGGCCTATTTCCAGCCGGACTGAGGGGAAAAAGCGATGCCGCCTTGACGTCGAAAGGGGGGACGAATATATCTCCTCAATCGAAACCGGCTCCCGTGGGCCGGAAGAGAGGGCTTTGCTATGGATGTGTCAGCCATTCCAACGATCGAGGGCCTGGACGTTGGCGGCCAGCGGGTGTTGGTGCGGCTCGATCTCGACGTGCCCATCGAGGACGGGGCCGTCGCGGACGATACGCGCATCCGCGCGACGCTGCCGACCATCGAGTACCTGACAGCGCGCAACGCCCGTGTCGTCGTGATGGCCCACCTGGGGGAGCCCTCCGGGAGAGTCGTTCCGGCGCTCAGCATGGAGCCTGTCGCCGTCCGCCTGGCGGAGCTGTTGACCTCCGGGGAGGTCTTCCTCACGGATTCCCCGGTGGGGGATGGCGCCCGTCGGGTCTCCCTGGATCTCAGGGACGGACAGGTGGCCGTGCTGGAGAACCTGCGATTTCACGCGGGAGAGACCCGAAACGACGACAAGTTCTCCCGCGGCCTGGCCGCCCTTGGCGACATCTACGTCAACGATGCTTTCGGTGTCATCCACCACCGGCACGCGTCCATCGCCGGCCTCCCTCGCCTCATGAGCAAGCGGGCCGCAGGCCTCCTCGTCCGACAGGAGGTGACGGCCCTCGATAGGCTGTTGACGAAGGTCGAGCACCCCTTCGTGGCGGTGTTCGGGGGCGGGTTCTCGGAGAACGTCCCCCTGATTCAGAGCCTCATGAGCCGGTTGGATGTCCTGGTGCTGGGGGGCGATATCGCCAACACCTTCCTCGCGGCGCGGCGTCACAACGTCGGTCGCTCGACGGTGGAGCGGGACAAGCTGGCCCACGCCCGGGATCTCCTCCGGCAGATCAGCGAGGCGGAGGCCCGCGTCGTGCTCCCCGTGGATGTGGTCACCCAGAGCCCCGGCGACGGCACGGCCGAGGTCCTCCTCGAGGATATCCCGGCCGAGGGCGTCATCGTCGATGTCGGCGTGAAGACCCGGGCGCTCTACAAGGACGCTGTCAGCCGGGCCAACACGGTGCTCTGGAAGGGCCCCATAGGCCAGCTCGATCAGGGGAGTTCCCGAGAGGGGTCCGTCGCCCTGGCCAAGGCCATCGCCGGCAGCGCGGCGTTTTCCGTCGTCATCGGGGACGAGGCCCGGATCGCGGTCCGGCAATCAGGAATGGAAAAAGGATTCAACCATATGTCCACCGGCGGCGAGGCCGCCCTCGAGATGCTCGAGGGTCGGGTGCTTCCGGGGCTACAGTCTCTGGTGGCCAAGTAAATGACAAGGAGATCATTATCATGCGTAAAACCTACATTGCAGGCAATTGGAAGATGAACATGACCATCGCGGAGTCCGTGGCCCTGGCCAAGGCCGTAGCGGAGGGGATCGGGCGTCAGCCCGCGTGCGACGTGGCCGTGATTCCCCAGTTCTTCGCCGTGCCGGCGGTGGCCGAGGCCCTCAAGGGGACGGCGGTCCAGGTCGGCGCCCAGGACGTCTTCTACGAGAAGTCGGGCGCCTTCACGGGCGAGGTGTCGCCGGAGATGCTCAAGGACGCGGGCTGCACCTTCGGGCTCGTCGGACACTCCGAGCGGCGTCACGTGATCGGCGAGACCGACGAGATTATCCGCAAGAAGCTCGACGCCCTGCTGGCGGCGGATCTCGACGTGATCCTCTGCATCGGCGAGCTCATCGAGGAGCGGAACGCAGGGAAAACCGAGGAGCGCCTGGAGATCCAGGTCCGCGCCGGGCTCTCGGACCTCAGCGAGGCCCAGATCAAGAAGGTGACCATCGCCTACGAGCCCGTGTGGGCCATCGGCACCGGCGTCACCGCCACCACGGCACAGGCCGAGGAAGCCCACGTGTTCGTCCGGAAGCTCGTCGCCAATCTGTTCAATCAGCAGGTGGCCGACGCCATGCGCATCCAGTACGGCGGGAGCGTGAAACCGGGCAACGCCGCGGAGCTCACCGGACAGGAGAATGTAGACGGCGCGCTCGTGGGGGGAGCCTCCCTCACGCCGGAGCAGTTTCTGGGAATTATCAACGCCGCAAAATAATTACGACGCCTGCTTGACAAGTACATATAGCGAAAGTAGAAAAGCGTGCCATGTTTACGCTATTTATCGTTTTACACGTCATTTTTTGTGTCTTTCTGATTCTGGTGATCCTTCTCCAGACCGGAAAGGGTGCGGGTATCGGCGCGGCCTTCGGGGGCGGCAGCCAGACAGTCTTCGGCCCCCGGGGCGCGGGCTCCTTCATCGGAAAGGTGACCGGGACGGTGGCGGCGCTCTTCATGCTGACCTCCATCATCCTGGCCTACCAGTCCACCTCCAAGTCGGGGCGGGTGGCGGCCAAGGTCGAGGCGTTGGAAAACCTCAACGCCGAGAAGACCGAGAGTGTCGACATCGAGAAGTCTGAGGACTCCGCGCCCAAGGAGGAGGAGAAGGCGCCGGCGGCGCCCGATGCCGGCGCCAAGGCCGCGACGGCGGACACCGGGGCGGACGCCAAAGATACCGCCAAGGACGAGGCCGTCAATGAGGCCGCCGAGGCCAAGGCGCTTCCCGACGGGATCGCCGCCGAGGCACCGGCCCCGCCGGGGTTGGAGGCCGCTGAGAAGCCCAAGGCCGCCAAAGCCGCCAAAGCCGCCAAGGCCGCCAAACCGAAGCCCGCGAAGGCCAAGGCCGCCGCGGAGGAGCCGGAGGCCAAGCCCGAGCCGGAAGCCAAGCCCGAGCCGGAGGCCAAACCGGAAGCCAAGCCCGAGCCGGAGGCCAAGCCTGAGCCGAAACCCGAGGCCGCGCCCGCGGCGAGTGAGGCCGAGTAGTCTTTTCCCCCTGTTTCGTCCATCCGATCGAATCAACTGTGAAGCCGCATATCCGGCGCGGATGCGGATGTGACCCCCGCTCGACAGAGACCCAACCGACCCCAATGGATACATCGCGATGATCAATAGAACGGAAGCAGACGAGAGGGACTATCTGAAGCGAATCCGGCAGAAGCTCGGCGAGGCGCTGTCGCGGCTCGATGACCGGGTGCGCCGGTACGCCCAAGAGGCCCGGGCGGAGAAGGCGTACCTGTGGGAGAGCCGCTCGGACATGGATCACGCGGAGAAGGTGTCGGCCCGGCAGGCCGCCCTGCAGACCATCAGGAGCGGTGAGGCCGTGCTCGCCTCCCGGGATCGCGTGGAGAAGCTGCTGCGGTCCCCCTACTTCGGCCGCGTGGATTTCCGCCGGGACGACGCGCAGGAGGCGCTGCCGGTCTATGTCGGCGTCCACGCCTTCACCGATGACGCCGAGAACCGGAACCTCGTCTTCGACTGGCGGGCGCCCGTCTCCACCGTGTTCTACGACTACGAGCTCGGCCCGGCCCGCTACGCCTCCCCCTCGGGCCCCGTCACCGGCGAGGTGCTCCTCAAGCGGCAGTTCCGCGTCCGGGACGGGGAGATGCAGTTCATGCTGGAGAGCGGCCTCAACATCCTCGACGACGTGCTGCAGGAGGAGCTGAGCCGCGCCTCGGATGATCGGATGAAGACCATCGTCGCCACCATCCAGCGGGATCAGAACGCCATCATCCGCAACGAGGACGCCAGGACGCTGATTATCCAGGGGGTGGCCGGCTCGGGGAAGACCTCCATCGCCCTCCACCGGATCGCCTTTTTGCTCTACCGGTACAAGGAGAGCCTCAGCTCGCGGGACATCCTCATCATCTCCCCCAACAAGGTGTTCGGGGACTTCATCTCCGACGTGCTCCCGGAGCTGGGGGAGGAGCCCATCGCCGAGAAGGAGATGGAGGGGCTGGCCCGGGAGCTGCTGGACCAGAAGGTCGCGTTTCAGACCGCCTTCGAACAGGCCCAGCTCCTGCTGAAGCGGGACGACGAGGCCATGCGCCTGCGGATGCGGGAGAAATCCTCCCTCGCCTTCCTGAAGACCCTCGACGCGTATGTCACCCATGTCGAGGAGACCCGCTTCACCCCGGCCGACATCTGGATCGCCGGCCGCCTGGTGCCGGAGTTCGTCGTCCAGGAGGCGTTCACCCGGCGGGGGGATCTCCCGGTCGCCGAGCGCCTGCGCTTCGCCGGCGAGATCCTCGAGCAGGAGATCTGGACCGAGTACCGATACGAGATCACCGCCAAGGAGCGGGCCGCGCTCAAGGCCGCGCTCAAGAAGATGTACCGGAACGCCACCCTCCGCGCCACCTACAAGGCGCTCTTCGCCTGGATGGGGCGACCGGAGCTCTTCAAGGCGGGCTCGAAGCTCGAGTACGCCGACGTGTTCCCCCTCATCTATCTGAAGATGCGGCTCGAGGGCATCGACAGCCCCTACAAGGAGATAAAGCACCTGGTCATCGACGAGATGCAGGACTACACCCCGGTGCAGTACGCCGTCCTCGCCCGCCTCTTCACCTGCGAGAAGACCATCCTCGGGGACGCCCGGCAGGCCGTCAACCCGTACACATCGTCCACCGCGGACACCATCGGTGCGGTGTTCCGGCAGGCCGAGTGTGTGGCGCTCACCAAGAGCTACCGCTCCTCTTTCGAGATCACCCGGTTCGCCCAGCAGATCTCGCCGAGCGAGGATCTGGTCGCCATCGAGCGCCACGGCGAGGCGCCTCGGGTGGCGGCGTGCCGGAGCAAGGGGGAGGAGACGGACCTCATCCGACAAACCCTCCGGGCCTTCCGTACGAGCGGCTACCGGACCCTCGGGATCGTCTGCAAGACCCAGCCGCAGGCGGAGAAGCTCCACCAGGAGCTCCGGGATGACGCCATCCAGCTCCTGACCTCTGAGAGCACCGCCTTCGAGCAGGGGGCGGTGGTCTGCTGCGCCCACCTGGCCAAGGGGCTGGAGTTCGACGCGGTGCACGTCCCCGGGGTGACCGAAAAGGGATACGCCACGAAGATGGATCGCAATCTGCTCTACGTGGCCTGTACCCGCGCCATGCACCGACTCGTCCTGACCCACACCGGTCGGGGCAGCCGGTTTCTACCAACGGCGGACGACCCGATCGAGTAATTTCAAGGACCGAAAAAACTCGCCGGGGGCTCGTGCTCGTCAGATTTCGTCCTTCCGTGCCCCCAGCCGCCTCGCGTGCCGCGTGATCCGAGCGTCGTACCAGGAGGTCTCGGCCCCGCGCCACCAGCGCCACCCCCGCTTGGTCCGATACATCTCACCGCGGGAGTGCATCTCCATCGCGCAGATGTCGACGCCAGGGAGCAGGGTGAACATGTCCTTGATGTCGCCGGGGTAGTATTTGGAGAGCATCTGACAGGGGCCCACGTCCCAGCCGGTGGTCTTCCAGGCCACCTTGGCGGCGATGGAGCGGTAGGCGGCGATGACCTCGTCCGCGCTGTACGAGATGGTGCGGCGCTTCTTGGGGAGCATCTGTTTCTTCACCGCCCAGTTCCGGGGGTGGTAGCCGATGGCGCACCGGTCGAAGTTGCTCTCGTTGGCGATGGTACCGGCGAGCCCCCAGGGGTTGACTTTGTTCTTCCGCGCCGCGCGGGTGATGTGGAATGCCCAGGCCGTGGCGGCCTCCTTCTTCTCCTCCTCGGTGTCGTACTGGATGCCGCACTCGAACCAGAGTCCTCGGTTTCTCTGGTTGACCCAGTTGTCGACGATGCCCCGGGAGAGGCGTCCCACAATGCGGACGTCGTCCAGGGGAAGCGAGGTGGCCTTGCTGTCCTGATGGACGGTCTGCGGCCACTCCGCGGACTCCACCATGAGGGGATCGATCGGCGTGGTCTGTTCCTGCGGATCAATATCCGCGTTGATGAAGCTGCTGTTAAACATGAACAGCGCAATGATGAGCATTGCTCTTTTCATAATAAACCTCCTGTGCGGGAACAATAAGAGTAAGATCAGCTAGGGTAGGTAGCTCCTTTCATCGGGCCTTTTATATCGCGATGACCGGGAAATTCAAGCACGGAGGTGGTATTTCGCTGTGGGTGAAATCAAGGCGATTTGCGGCGCGGGGATTGACCCCGAACGGCAACCGTAAACTTTGCGCCACGAATCCTCTTCCATATTAAGGAACAACCAGAGGACCGGCCGTTAAAAGTTGCCTTGAAAAATTTGACGGGTAAACCGCTGTTCAGTATGATGCTTTTAGTGATTTTCCGCTGATCGGTATCTTCTTAAAACAAGGAGCATTTATGCAAGGACTCACAAAACGCCAGGAGATGGTACTCGATTTCATTACCCAGTCGATCAGCAATCGAGGATATCCGCCGACCCTCCGGGAGATCGGGTCGTACATGGGCATCCGCTCCACCAACGGGGTCAACGACCACCTGCGGGCGCTCGAACGCAAGGGGTATCTGAAGCGGGAAGACATGAAGTCGCGGGCCCTCCGACCGGTGAACCTCGAGGCGGTCCCCTCCCAGGAGAGCGAGGTGGTGGAGATTCCGATCGTGGGACGCGTGGCCGCGGGAGAGCCGGTGCTCGCCGTGCAGAATATCGAAGAGACCATCTCCGTCGATCGCCTCCTCATCGGCCGTCACAAGGATGTCTTCGCGCTGAAAGTCCGCGGCGATTCCATGATCGACGCGGGGATTCACGAGGGGGACACCCTCTTCGTCCGCAAGCAGCTCCACGCGGAGCGCAACCAGATCGTGGTGGTCCTCATCGGTGACGAGGCCACCGTGAAGTACTTCCAGCCCGAGCGGGACTTCGTCCGGTTCCAGCCGGCGAACGACGCCTATGCTCCCATCATCGTCCGGAAGGAAGACTTCCGCCCCACCCAGATCCTCGGGGTGGTCGTGGGACTCTACCGGAACGTCTGAATCCGCCATTTTCCTGTTTGAACTGATCCGTAAAAGACCCTAAATTCTCGATGGACACAATGGATCCGCGGGGTCATTCCCGATATCGAAAGGCGAGGTGCGGTCCAATGGCGCAAGACACACAACAAGCGAAGGGATCGGTCGATCGTCAGCTCATCGATCTGTTCGACCGGGAGGTGGGACAGGGGACGCGGCTGTTCGAGGCCTACGGGCGGCTGGCGGTCATCGTCGGTATTCCCTTTGTCGACGAGGGACACCTCCTGCAGGCGGTGGTCCGGACGGCGCAAGCCGGGCTGGAGCAGGCGGGGCTCGCAAATCAATCGGCGGTGCTGGTGGTGGGACCGGCCGGGCGGGAGGCCGATCTCGACGCCGTCACCGCGCCCGCCGGGGCGCCCCCGGTCTTCGGATTTCTGCTCGACCGGGAGCTCCAGGGACGCGGATGGGGCATCCGGGCCCTCCTGGAGTCCGCGTCGCGAAAGGGGAGCGCGCTCCTGATCATCCCGCCGGAGCTCATCCCCCAGTCGGACGGCGCCGACGAGGCGGCCGGCGGGTTCGCCCCGTCATGGATACTGCGGATGCTCCGGCCGGTACAGGAGAACGAGCAGGATCTCTGCCTGGCGCGGTACAAGCGATTTCCCATGGCCAACGTGGTGGAGTCGCTCCTCGCCTACCCCATCATGTCCGGGGTCTTCGGCATCCAGCTCCGCCAGCCAACCCCGGGGATCTACGCCATGTCCCACAACGCCATCTGCGCTTGCGTGGCGGACACCGAGGTGTGGCCGAGCCAGACCGGCGCCTTCGGCGTGGAGCCGTGGATCGTGGCGCGGATCGTCACCGAGGGGCTCTCCATCTGCGAGGTGCCCCTCGGAACCGCGGCGTTCCACCATGACGTGGGACGGCTGAAGCTCGTCTTCCGGCAGGTGATGCACTCGATGCTCGATCAGGTGGACCGGCACAGCAGCTGGTGGTTGGATCGCATCGAGCCGTTGGCCACCCCCCTCGTCTCCGGCAGCAACATCGAGATGCCGCCGATGTCCTTCGAGCTGGAGCCGGACGAGCTCATCCGGCGGTTCAAGCTGGAGTTCGACCACTTCGACGACACCCTCTTCCGGGAGATCGTGCCGGACGAGCTGAGGAGCCGGATGGAGCAGATGGCGGACAGCGGCGCCGATCACGTCGGGATCACCATGGTGGAGTGGATCAAGGTCCTCCGGGAGTTCGTCCTCGCCCACAAGTTCGAGACCCGCTTCCACCCGGACGACATCGTGGACGGCCTCTTTCCCTTCTTCCTGGCCCGCCTCTCCACCTTCATCGACGAGGTCCGCAGCCTGGAGAAGGTGATCAACGCGGGGGAAGGGGCCATCGATTCGGATATCGCCAAGATCCTGGTGCGCCAGGGGGCGGAGCTCATCGTCGAGAAGCAGGCCCACCTGTTCATCGACAACTGGGGGGCGTTCAAGCGAACCTGGCGGGAGCGGATGACCGCCCAGGCCCCCTATCTGCCGCGGCTCTGCGCCTGGGAGTTCGTCCCCCACGTGGAGGTCATGCTTCCCCAGGAGCTCCGGGATGTTCACGGCAACCCGGTCCTGGCGGCGGAGGTCTACCAGAAGCTCCTCGACCGATACCGGGAGGAGTTCACCCGGTTCATCTCCGCCCGCCTGGGCATCGATCGGGTGACCGACTCAGCGGAGGTGCTCGGGCGCCTCCGCCGCTTCATGAGTCAGGTCAACTGGACCCTGGACATGGATGTCTTCCCCTTCGATCTCACCGGCGCGGCGGGCGCGCGGAAGATGGTGGAGCGGGTGTTCGAGCGCTCCGCGCCCAACGAAACGTTCCAGCTGACCTCCGAGAGCGCGCGGCTGATCCTGAAGCGCACCTCCCCGCGGCGCTTGATCGGACGACTGGGGTGCAAGAGCCTGAGCGAGCTCCTGGAACGGTTCGACCCCCTCGACGCCCTCGGCATGGCCGCATGGACCGACAAGGAGGAGTATCTGAAGCGGGTGCTCGACGTCATCGGCAGCGACGCCACGCCGGAGTGGTTCCACATGGCCCCCCTCAAGCCGGTCATCGTCGACCCGGAGTATTCGTCTCGCGCGGTGGAGCTCAGGGGGACCTCCGCCCTCTGCCGCCTGGCCGGACGCCTGGTGACCGGCAGCCTGCCTAAGGGAGGCAAGGGAGAGTTCCCCACCCTCTGGTTCTACCTGAAGCTCCTCAAGAGCATCGTGGGGTCGGAGGCCTTCTCGGCCCACTGGCAGCGGTTCGCCCGAAGCAGCCCCGAGTTCGGGGATCGCATGGTGGCCTCCATCCGGGGACACTGGGGACGGCTGGTGTTGAGCGGCCACAACGCCTTCGAGAACCAGCAGCAGCGGGAGGTGGTCCGCCGCATCAGGACCTTCGCCGACGACCTCGCGGAGGAGAGCCCGAACCGGCGGAACGCCGCGGACCTGCTGCGGGCCATGGCCGACGTCTACCACCTCTCCATCACGCTCCCGGACGCCACCTTCGTGCCCCTGTCGGCGTGGACCTGGGCCAGCTACAGCGCCCGGGGCGGGCTGGGGGTTCCCACCCCCCTCTCGTCCCTGGTGGAGAGGGACTGGGCCACCCGGGACTTCCTCACCGAGTACCTGACCCGGACCGGCCGCGGGGACAGCGACACCATCGACAAGAAGATCGCGGCCCTCATCGGCAAGGGCCGGGAGTCGGACAGCCTCGACGAGCACCTCTTCGGCGTGGAGACCGAGGCGGAGGATCTCATCATCACCCAGACCCGGTACGCATCGCCGCCGCTGGCCCGAAAGCTCGAGCGCCCCGTGGTGGGCCCCATCCTCGAGCCCGTCCCCGAACATCCGTGGGAGTCGCGGTACGTCCTGAACGCAGCGGCGGTGCGCCTAAACGGGACCATCCACATCCTCTACCGCGCCTTCGGCGAGGATCACATCTCTCGGGTGGGGCTGGCCTGGACCCAGGACGGCGTCCACATCGACGGACGGCTGGACGCGCCGGTGTTCGGGCCAGAGGGGCTCGACACCGAGAAGGGGGGGTGCGAGGATCCCCGGGTCATCGTCGTCGAGGATCGGCTGGTCATGCTCTACACCGCCTATGACGGCCGGCTGCCCCAGATCGCGATGGCCTCCATCGGCATCGACGAATTCCTGGAGCGGCACTTCGACCGATGGGAACGGCACGGGCTCGGGTTTCCGGGGCTGTCGAACAAGGACGCGGTGCTCTACCCCAAGCGGTTCAAGGGGCGTTACGTGGTGTACCACCGCATCGATCCCAACATGTATATCTCGTACCTCGATGATCTCTCGTGTCCCTGGCCCCGCACCGGCCAGAAGATCGTGGTCGGCCCCCGCCCCGGTATGATGTGGGACGGGATCAAGATCGGCGCCGGCGCGCAGCCCATCGAGACCACCCATGGGTGGCTCAATATATATCACGGGGTGGACTACGAGCACACCTACCGGCTCGGGGTGCTCTTCATGGACAAGCGGGATCCCTCCAAGGTGATCTACCGATCGCCGAACCCCGTCCTGGAGCCCGCGTACGACTTCGAGATCGGCCGCACCCAGGGGGGGGACTTCTGGGTGCCCCGGGTGGTGTTCACCTGCGGAGCGGTCCCCGCCGCGGACCGGGAGGTGGTGGGACCGGACGACGAAATTCTGGTGTACTACGGCGCCGCCGACACTGCCATCGGCGTCGCCAAGGGACGGCTCCGGGACTTGGTCCCCACGCTGCCGGACAACAACACGCAAGGGTGACCGGACAGCGAGCGAACCGGTTCAGACAGGTTACTTCGAAGTGCGCTCCTTGGCGGGCCGCTTCTCGTCGGCGCAGTCCTTGGCCGACGCCTTGAAGAGGGCGCCCAGCCGTTCCAGGAAACGCCTCATCTTCGCCCGGTTCCTCTCGGCCTTCAGGATCTGCAGGAGGTGGGGGCTGGAGAGGTCATCGCCGAGCTCCACGGCTCTCAGGAGGTGGGCTTCGGCCTCATCTAGGCGGCGCTTCTTCAGCAGGGCGCTGCCGAGGGCGCGGTAATCGTCCGCGGAGCCGCCGAGCTCTACGGCCTTCTCGTACTGCGCGATGGCGTCGTCGTGACGGTCCAGGCGCTCGAGCACGGTGCCGAGCCAGAGACGGTCGTAGGCGTTGCCCCGAAGCGCCACCACCCGCTCGAAATAGGGGAGCGCGGCATCGAGGCGCCAATCCTGCTCCAGGGTCTGGCCCACCACCAGATAGTCATCGGGATCTCCGTTCTCCCGCGCCTCCAGGGCGGGGATCAGACACGCCAGGGCCTCCTCCTTCTGACCGATACGGATGAGGCGACGGCCCCGCTCGACGGCGGTCTCGCTGGTAATGCGGCTCTTGGCCAGGTTGAGCAGCTCCCGGGTCTCGGCGCAGCCCCGATATCTCGAGAGCATCCTGATGTGGGCCCGGTTCACGGCGGCCCGGCCGGAGTGGATCGTGACCGAGAGGGCCTCTTCATAGCGACCGCTCAGGACGCAGTCTCTTATCATGAGTCTCTCCGGAATCACCATCTTTTCAGACCATCTTCGCCACTTGAATGAGCTGGTTCATGTGGTGGTGGAACTCCTCGACGGTGATCTGGTTCACCTCCGGCTGCCGCAGGGCGTCGAGCAGCTCCTTGACCCGGTTCGAGAGGTTGGGGCAGTCGATATTGGGGCTCTCCAGCTCCGAGGCCACGGCCTTTCGGATAGCGCTCTCCACCTCTTCTGCGGCTCGGTTGACCTTGGGGTGATCCACCTCCCCCACCAGATCGAGGGCCTCCCGGGCCACGTGGAGGTGGTGCTCCAGATGGGCCACGGTCCACCCCCCCTTCTTGTACTTCACCGAGTCCTGCAGCACGTCCGCCTCGGGCTCCTTCAACCCGCCGGGCGGGGTGGTCTCCTGCAGGGATATCTCCTGCCCCTTCATGAGATCGAGCCCCTCGAAGCGCACCTGCTGCCGGTTGTGAGCGTGGACGATGGTGGCCACGATGCGCTTGTCGTCGGTCACCTGCAGCTGGATATCCACCGACGGCATCCGGCCGGTGGGGGTGATGCTGAGGGTGTAGTCCCCGAGGTACTCGTACTTGTACACCAGGTTCTCCGCGGTGGACTTCTCCACGTCCGGGCGCTTGGCGATGAGGGGTACCGGGATCTCCAGGACCTTTGCGTCCGCGTGCATCAACGCGCCCCGCGCGGAGATTGGGTAGTGGGAGTTCTCGCCGATGATGGGGGCGTAGTAGTTGTCCTTGCCCTCCACCGGGCCGTACATGGTGCCGTACCCCTCGGAGATCACCTTGCCCACCGGCTCCACCACCCGGCCGGCCTTGAGGGAGGCCCCCTTGGCCACGCACTCCATGGGATCCACCGGGAGCTTCTCCTCCCCGTCGTCGAGCCAGTCGAAAAGCTTGGGCCTGGCGCCGAGGGACGTGAGCTCCTGGCGCACCAGATCCCGCACGCAGGGCATATGGGTGGGCCCGCCGATGAACAGCACGTGGTCGAGGCTCTCCGCGTCCACCCCGGCCTGCTGCAGAGCCACCCGGATGGGGCCCCGGCACTTCTCGAGGAGCGGCCGGAGCACGTCCTCGAGCTCGTTGCGGGTGAGCGCCGCGGTCTCACCGCCGGGCAGATCCAGGATGGTGGTGTCCCGGGCCGAGAGGCGAATCTTGGCCTTCTCCACCTCCTCCTTCAGGATCGCCTTGACCGCCGCGTCCGTGTCCAGCGTCCGGATGTTGTGCCGGTCGGCGATGTACGAGATGAGCGCGTCGTCCATGTCGATGCCCCCGAGGGACTCGTGCCCCGAGGTACAGAGCTCGCCGGGGACCAGCTCGCCCCCCTCGTTCACCACCATCATCACCGTGACGTCCAGGGTGCCGGCGCCGATGTCGAAGGCCATGATGTTGGCCTCCAGCTCCACCTCCAGGCTGTAGTGCACCGCCGCCGCCGTGGGCTCGGCGATGGTGTCCACCTCCTCGAACCCCGCCCGGATAGCCGCCTCGACGATGGGGGCGGTGCGGATGGCCTTGTAATATGCCGGGATGCTGATGATGGCCCGCTCCACGATGCCCCCGAGGAGCGGGTTGACCTTGGGGTTCTCCGCATCCTCTTTGATTTCCCGAAGGATGATCTCCAGGATATGGCTCGGGGTGAACCGCTCCTCCCCCACCTTGATGAGGATATCCCCCTGGGGGCCCTCCTCGATGCCGTACTGGAACCGCCGGAACTCCCCCTGCTCCAGGGCCGCCCTATAGGAGAGCCCCACCAGCCGCTTGGCCCCCCACACCACCAGCTCCGGGTTGAGCCGCAGCTCCTCCTTGGCCCGCTGGCCCACCAGCTGCTTGCGGCCGTAGTGGTCGAAGAGCACGAATGACGGGAAGCTCTTGCCGTAGAGGGTCTTCCCGTGCTTGCTCTCGATCATGGCCACCCGGGTCCTGCCGAGGGCCACCGCCGCCGCCGAGTTGTAGGTCCCCAAATCGATGCCGATCGCGCGCGACATTTATGCCTCCTTGCCCTTTGACGCGGCCTCGGCCGCTTTGTTCGTTCCCCGGCTCACCGCCACCTCCGCCTGCCGGAGCACCATCACGTCATCCGGCTTGTCGGAGCCCCGCTTGAGATACCCCTTCCGCATCACATCGAGGACCACCCCCGGCTTGAGATCGGAGTCCCGCTCCTCCGTGTGTTTATGGAAGAGGCCGTCGAAGGTGTCCCCCTCGGCCACCGGGATCTCCTCAATCCCCTCCTCATCGAGGATCCGCATCAGCTTCTCCGCCACCCAACGGGCCCCCTCCCCTCTCCCCTCGGACTGCACTTCCAGATGGTCGATGACCAGGAAGATGCTCTTGGCGAGCTCCCGGTACTTCTCGCTCTGGGCCTTCTTCTCCTTCCAGGTCTCCACCCCGAAGTCCTCGAGATCCAGGTTGAGGGCCTCGGACATCTCCTTGGCGTCCACGATGAGGTTGCTGAGGGAGTTGGCCATATCCCGCAGCTTGGCGAAGCCGGATTTGTCCTCGCGCTTCTTTTCGGTCTTGTCGTCATCGGCCCTGGACGGCGCCCCCCGCTTGAGCGCCTGTAGCTGGAACAGCACCACCACCAGCAGCAGGATGATCACCGCCGCGAAGCTGCCCGTGATGAAGTAGGACTTGGTGTCCCGCTTGATGCTCTCCAGCCGTTTCTCCGGGGACGGCCCCTTCTTGGCCGCCGCCGCGCCCTTGACGATGACCGGCACCTCCTGGGTGATCACCACCGTCTCCGGCGGTTTGAGACGGTCGACGATGACATCGAGGGCGTCGGTCATAGTGGAGGCGTTGACAGCCGCGAGGCACTTGCCCTCGGTGAGGCTGGCCGCGGCCTGGAGCAGATCCACCTGGGGGCTCGGCAGGGTCACGACGTGGAGCACCACCCCCTTCGATAAGTACAGGGGCGCTATCTCCGACTTGACCGCCTCGATATCGGCGGCGGCGTCCCCCCCCTCGGCCTGGGCGCCGGAGAGCAGCACCACCACCTTGTGGGCCACCTTCGTGCTCCGCTTCTCGAGATGGGCGAGGGCCTCGGTGAGCCCCAGTCTGAGGCTCACGGTTCCTGCGTCGAAGGCGGCTTCCGTGAGGGTCCTGAGCGCCGCGGCCTTCTCGTCGATGGTGGCGATGCGGCTCAGGGTCTGGAGCACCCGCACCTCCTCCCCGAAGGTCATGATGGCGAGCCGGTGGGCGTCGGTCATGGCCTCGGTCACCACGTGGGCCGACTTCCGGCTGAGGGGCGCCATCTCCGAGGAGCCGTCCACCAGCAGCACCACATCCCAGATCTCCTTCTCCACCGCCCCCGGTTCGGTTGCCGCTTTGGACTCCCCCGGCTTCGCCGCTGTGTTCCTGGGCTTTTCCGGCCCCAGTGTCCCCTCGGCGATCGCCCCGAAACAGGCCACGGTCACCAGCCCCCCGACGACCATACTTTTCATTGACACACGCATCACTTGGGCCTTCTCATCTTCCTCAGCTTCTCTATTGCCCCTTCGAGTTGGCGCTGATCGATCCGCACCTCTTCCGCTACGAACTCCGCCTCCCGGAGCGCGCTCCACGCGGCGTCCCGACACACCTCCTTGATATCCGCTCCGGAGAAGCCCTTTGCGGACGCGGCGAGCCGTTCGATATCCAGTCCCGCTTCCGCGGGTTTGGTGCGCAGGTGAACCTCGAAGATCTTCTGCCTAGACGCCTGGTCCGGCACCGGCACCTCGATGTGGAAGTCGAACCGTCCGGGCCTGAGCACGGCCGGGTCGAGGAGCTCCAGCCGGTTGGTGGCGCCGATGACGTATACATTGGCGCCGCTGTCGATGCCGTCCATCTCCGCCAGGATCTGGTTGACCACCGCGTCCACGTTCCCCCCCACATCCGCACCCCGCCTGGGCACGGCGGCGTCGATCTCGTCGATGAAGATCACCGTGGGCGCCACCATCCGCGCCTTGGTGAAGAGCAGATGTATCTGCTCCTCGGCCTCGCCGAGCCACCTCGAGCGAAGCGTGCCCCCCTTGACCGCGAAGAAGTTTGCCCCGCACTCCGTGGCCACTGCCCGGGCCAGGAGGGTCTTTCCGGTACCCGGTGAGCCGTAGAGCAGGATACCCCGGGCCGGCTTGATGCCCACCCGTTCGAAGGCCTCTCGCTTCTCGATGGCGTAGGCGATGTTCTCCACGAGCACCTGCTTGATATCATCGAGGCCGCCGATCTCGTCCCAGGTCACCGGCGGGATCTCCACCGGGAACCCCTTGACCCCTGAGGGCTCGATGACTTTCAGAGCGAGCTCGAAGTCCGCCTTCCCGATGTCGAGGTTTTCGATAGAGATGTTCCGGTTCTCCAAATCCTCTTCGGAGAAGGAGCGTCTGAGGGCGTTGTAGGCCGCCTCCCGGCAGAACGAGGCGATGTCCGCCCCCACAAACCCCACCATGCCCGCGGCCAGGTGCGCGTAGTCCACGTCCGACGCCACGGGCATGCCCCGGGTGTGGATATTGAGGATCTCCTCCCGACCCGTCTGGTTGGGGGGACCGATGTAGATCTCGCACTCGAACCGCCCGCCCCGCCGAAGGGCCGAATCGATGGCGTCGATGCGGTTGGTGGTACCGATGACCACCACGTCCTTGAGCTGCCTGAGGCCGTCCATCTGGGTGAGGAACGTGGCCACGATGCGCTGCTCCTGATCCCCATGGGTCTGCTCCCGCCGCGGTACCAGGGCGTCCAGCTCGTCGATGACCACGATGGAGGGGGCGTTCCGGACGGCCTCGTCGAATACGTTTCGAAGGCTCTCCTCGGACTTGCCGTACCACTTGGAGTAGATCTCGGGACCGCTCACCGAGTAAAAATGGGCGCCGGTCTCGTTGGCCAGAGCCTTGGCGATCAATGTCTTGCCGGTGCCCGGCGGGCCGTGGAGAATGATGCCTTGAGGCTGGGACACCCCGAGGTGCCTGAAGACCTCGGGGAACCGGAACGGGTACTCCGCGATCTCCCGGATCCGCTTTATCTCCTGGTCCAGCCCGCCGATATCCTCATAGGCGATCGTCCCCCCGTCGCTCCGATCCGCGGCCACCTGGAGGTTCGTGGCGGTCTTGATGAGCACGATGCCTCCGGGCGTCGTCTCCCGGACCTGGAACTCCCGCACCTCGCCGCTGAAGGAGAAGAGCGCCGTCTTCTCGCCGGAGGTGAGGGGCTTACCGATGAACCGGATGAAATCCCCCTTGGTGAAGTCCTTGGGGACGACAAAGGCGGCGGCCTCGGCCTCGATGATATCGAGCTCGCTGAGGGAGACGGGATCCCCGTCGCTCAGGCCGAGGTGTCGCATCTTGTAGCGATCCAGATAGATGTGATTGCTTGAATTGACGGAGAGCTCGGTGAGCATGCAGCCGCAACAGGCGGAACCGGTCTCTATCTTGAGCAGCGGGGGCGGCCCCTCCCGCTTGAGAAACTCGAGCTCTGGTGAATCCGCTTCGATGACCGCCCGGTGGGTGCCGTCGAGGTCAACCCGTCCGAATGCTCTGAGACGAACCTTGTCGCCCAATGGCCTCTCCTCTCCAATTCATAAAATATCCCGGAACAAAATCATTTGTCCTGACTCAGACATTCTGCCTTTGAAGTTGTTCCAATGAAAGTTAATTTTTTTCACAGGGGCGACCGCGATGAATTCCAGCGGATGTCCTTTGATCCTCATCGCTGGACGATTTCATGGGGAACAAATTGGCGGGAACCCAAAGCGGCTTTATAACGCATCGAGCAGGTCTATCGCCAGGGCGGACCAGGTCTCCAACTCCTCCCGGCGAGGCCCCTTCAGCTCTTCTATAGGAATAAAGCCGGCCTGGGTGATCTGCTGCTCCCGCTTCCGCACTCCCTGATGGGAGAGCCGACATACGTGGACCACCCCGAGGTGGACCCGTCCCACCGGGTTCGAGTCGTCGTTGATGAGGGCGACGATTTCAGGGGTGTATTCGCCGTCAACGATGACCTCCTCGTCGATCTCCCGCCGAACCGCCTCGAGGTAGGTCGCGCGATCGGAGGCCACGGCGGCGCCGGAGAAGAGCGTCTCGTCCTGCGGGTTGATGTGCCCCCCGATCCCCACCGATCGGTTGCCCACCAGGCGCGACTCCCCGGCCTGTTTGCCGCGGACATAGGAGAACACCTGACCGTCATTGACAAAGAGCACATAGGGGATGATCTGCTTGAGGGATTCATCCTGCTCCGCCTCGATCCGGAGGTGAAACCGGTTGTTCTGCTTGTCCAGGATGGTGTCCAGGTAGCGCTGGTATTCCGTCGTGGTTCCCTGAAAGACCCCGAGATCCTCGAAGAGGGCTCTCTCGAAGACCAGGATCCTCTCGCCGCGATATTTGTCTTCCATTAGGGCTCCTTGAATCAGTTGTCCCGGCGCCTCCGGTGCGGGAGGTCGCTCGAGGCGACAGTCTATCCAAGTGGCGCCGAGGGATAAACCCCGCATGGGTCGATTTCTGAACTTTTAATCCACTGTCCGGGTGTCGAAGGGGTCGGCCGAGTCCTCTCGATCGGTGCCAAACCGCTTGTTGCTCAGGCCGGCGATGAGGATGGTGAGGCCGAGCCGGTCCAGATCCTCGTCGGTGATCTCCGGGGCGCTCCGGGGACTCCCCGGCTGGATACCGGGGGATCGCCGGGGATCGGCCGGCGGGCTCGCGTGGTCGCGGAAGAAGGTCCGCGCGGTCTGCACCATGGTGGCGTACTCGATGGAGACCTTGGGGAGCCCCCCCTCCCGCATCCAGCGCCGGACCTTGGCGGGGCCGGCGTTGTAGGCCGCCAGCGCCATGTCCTCGTCGCCGTTGAACTCCTTGATCAGGCGGGCGATGTAGTAGCTCCCGGCGGCGATATTGAACTCGGGATTGAAGGCGCTCCGGCGGCCGGACCAGTCGATGCAATCCGCGAGATACCGGGCCGTCATGGGCATGAGCTGCATCAGCCCCTTGGCCCCCACCGGCGAGACCGCCCGGGGGTTGAAGCGGGACTCCACCCAGATGATACCGTAGATGAGATCTTCTGAAAGATCGTAGGTCCCGGCGTTCTCCGCGACGAGTCGGGAGACATCCCTGACCTTGTCCGACGTGAGGCTCCAGGCCCCCTGGCGTTTCCGGGTGACCGCGCGGGTCCGCTCGGCCACGTCGGAATTCCTGGAGATATTCGAGGCGCCGGACCGGGGTGCGATGGCGGTCGCCTGCTTCTGGGATCTGGGCTTGCGGGAGGGGCCGTCCTTGCACCCCGTCGCGAGGAGCAGGACGATAAGCGAGGAAATTGCGGAAAAGCGAAACATGTAGGGGATTGTAGCATTGAGGGGATCGGGAGGGCAAAAAACGGGATCAGGGGCCATCTACAATATGGATTGTGGTCCTGCTCACCACGCCGTATCGGCTTTGTACGAATTACGGGTTTTCGCTTCGCCGTAAATACTAAGTCGGGTGGGAATTGGTCCTGTCTGCAGAGGCACTGGGATTTCAGGGTTTCACACCGCGGATGCAGACGAAGGGGATCGACAGCGAGAGCCCGCCCTCCCGCTCCGCCTTTTCATTGAGCCGGGCTTCGACGCTGCCCAGCACGCGCGCTCGCTCGGACGGTTCGAGGATGCTCAGGAACCCGGGGAGGAAGGCGAGGCGGATGGTGAAATGGCGCAACATGGCGGTGCCGTTCAAGAACCGGTAGACGAAACCGTGACGGGTCATCCCCTGTATCTCGAACCCGGCGTCGCGCATAAGGGCGGCGGTCTCTTCGGGGGGGAGGCGTTTCTCGCGGATCTGTTCGCGCATGGCCGCGACGCGCTCCTCCTTCCCGAGGGCGGTCAGCGTCTCCGCGTAGGTATCGTAGAAGGTCTTCATGCTCTCCGGGGTGTTCTCCGTGGCGATGAGGGAGGCGCCGGCGCGGGCGACCCGGTGGCACTCCCGGAGCGCCAGGGCGCGGTTCCCGACGTTGTTCAGACCGTTGTTGGAGGTGATGAGGTCGAAGGCGCCGTCCGAGAAGGGCATCGCCTCCGCGCTCCCCTGGACGACGCCGCAGCCCGTCGCGCCGATGATCTCGACCTTCGACCGGATCCGGCAAAGGCCCGCCCGCCAGGGATCGAGCCCTAACACCGCGGCGGAGGGCCCGAGCCGCTGGGCGAGCTCGAGCATCGGGAAGCCGAGACCGCTGCCGATGTCGAGGACGGTCAGGTTCGGTTTCAGCAGAACCGCGTCGAGGAGCACCTGGCCGAACGGCGCGGACCAGATCGGGGTCTCGTCCAAAGCCGAGACCAATCCCGGATCGTCGAGGTCCCATATCTGCTCGTACCCGATTGACATGACTCAATCTTATGGCATTTGACCGGGAAGGAAAGGGGAAAACATCACATCGCTCGCGCCCCTGCGGCCGTCCCCTGCTCACCGAAGAAAGCGGCGTGGTCCCCGCCCCTTGCCGAGATCGACCTATCCGCCGACAGCTTGTTGGAGAAAAGCCGTAGTCGTCGTAGCCCCGCTCAATATCGAGGGCGGGCTCCTGAGGGATGGTCGTTATGGTATCACAGCGCTTGACGCAAAAAACAGCGACTACTGCTCGTTTCGTTCGAGTATGGTAGTATCATTTTCTCGGATAAGCTTGTCTCTCTGATAAAGGGTATATCGATGAAAGCTGTTATTTCAATCGTGGGGCTTTTGTGTGTGGCGTGCGCTGGTTCGCAAAAGCCCGGTCCGCGACAACAACGGCGTGAGCCGCCTCGTACAGCGCAGCTGCCGCCGAAGATCCAGTCCGCAGTATCGACGACGTCGGCGATCGGCAGGAAGATTTTCGAGAAGGACAAGATCGCTGCGATCTCTTCGGACATGCTGCTCAAAGAGGGGGCGTTCAACCGGTTCCCGGACTTCAAGGGCTGGCTGGTGCACGACAATGCGAACGGGTACACCGCATCGTATTATCACGGTGAGCTCGAATCCCTGCGCGTCTTGGCGGACATCGTTTTCGTCAACCGCCAGGCGCCCCAAATGGCGATGACCCCGGAGCGCACGCCAACGCCGGAGGAGATCGCTATTATTAAAGCACGCACCGTCGCCCTCCAGGCCGGAATAAACGGTTGCTCGAATCGATTCAACACCGTGGTGCTGCCTGGCCCTGCCGGCAAGTATCACGTGTACGTGCTCGCCGCCACTACAAAGCACGGAAAAATCGTAGTGGGTGGACACAGCCGGGTTACCGTCTCCCACAACGGGGAGAACGTCGAGGAGGTGATGCCCTATTCGAAGAGTTGTCTCGACCTCGACAGCACCGGTCAGGACCTCCCTGAGGGGGCGACCCTCCAGGCGATGATGGTCACCCATCTGGTCTCTCCCATCCCGTCACCCACACACGTCTATCTCAGTCTGCTGCACAACAAGCCCCTCATGGTGTTGACAGAGACGGGAATCTGGGCGGTGGAAGGTGGAACGATCAGGTTCATGGGGCGGCCGGAGTGAAAGTCCTGTTCAATCGTTGGGATCCAGCCGGGTACTCGACTTACAGGGTCTCAGAGGTACTTCCCCTTGGTGTGGCCAGCGTGGGCTGGTACCCCACGGCGGATGGGCATGCGGCCGAGGAGCGTGCGTACTTTGTAGCCATCGTCGCCAAAAATAAGCTCAAAGCGCTTGCAACCGGGATAGAATAGGGAATAGCTCTTATTGAAAGGAGCCACCATGACAGACTCGATCGAAGCCATTTATGAAAACGGCGTGCTCAAGCCGCTCTCTGCTGTCGGCCTGAAGGAGAATCATCGATACCGATTAACGCTCCAAGAAACAAGCGATACTGAGTCAGACTTTTCCCTCGACGCTGCCCACCCCGTGCTGGGACGCATCATCTTTAACGAAGACCCATCCCTGCCTCTCGACCCGGAAGACTGGCCCGACGAAGATGACGCCCCTAATCCTTGATACGTGCGTTCTGCTATGGATGGTTTCTGATCCAAAGAAGCTGTCGGAAACTGCACGACGCATCATCAAAGAAAACAAAAAGCACCTATCCGTCTCCGCTATCTCCGCTTTCGAAATCGCCATTAAGCACAAGAAGAAAAACTGGAGCTGCCGGTCGATCCCTGGCCATGGTTTCAGCAGGCGATGCTCTTCTACAAGTTCAAAGTGATTCCCATCTCCGCGGAGATCGCCGCCCTCGCACCTGGAATGCGCGTCGCCCATGCCGACCCATGCGATCGTATCATCGTCGCTTCTGCCATGACTCATAATCTGCACATCATCTCCCCTGACCACTTGATCCAGGAATGTGACCAGGTGCAGGTTTCGTGGAAATAACGGATTCACTTAAGGAAGACGATCGGACGGAAGATCCGCTCCCTGCCCACCTTCGACGCAGCAGGCTGGGTCAGGCTCGGTCTCCTCATTGGATGAAGCGGGCTAGGCCAGGCCCTGCGGAAGATGTCGTTTTTAATCCGGCGCAGGGATCGATGGCGCATGGTCCTCCAGCCCCCAAACCGCCAGCATCGGCCTGATGACCAGATCGTACCGACTGAGCGAGGGATCGACCGCCACCGCCGACCAGGCGTCCGGGTGATTCAGGTCCAGGCCCGGGCCGCCGATGGATTGGCGGATCCACTCGCCGACGGGCTCTTGGCCGATGACCAGGCGGTGGATGGACATGGCCGTGCATTGGGAGCGGGTCTCCTTGTCGTCGCGGTAGTAAAACACGGGAGGCTCGGCCTCTATCCGGATCTGGCCCAGGAGCGGCGAGAGCTGCTTCGCCACCTCCACCGCGGTCACGGCATCTTCGTTTTTGATCGCCGCCCTCAGCCAGTTGAATCAGACATGTGGGCCGCGTTGTCAATCGAAAGTAAGAATTTGGAAATCGATCGGACGGAAGATCCGCTCCCTGCGGTCGCTCAAGCACCCCCGTCCACTCCGCTTCGGCCTGCCTCCGGCGGTGCAGGCGGTCAGGTAATTGTTCGGCACCGGCGGGGCTGTGCAGGACTGCCATATCCCGGCGCTGTAGATCTCGAGTCGGTTCCCGGGGGCATTAGGTAGTGTCCCCAATAGTCTCGGCTGATGCCGCCCGCGGCTTGGAGCAAAGCATCTCCGACATCAACGCGATTGGAACCCGCCTCAGCGACCTGACCGTGGGGTGAGCCCCCCCTCCGTGACACCCCAAAGGCTTTACAGCCTCTCCCTGCTGTTTCATACTTGTCCCATGAAACTCCTATACGACGACACACGTTGCGACGCCTGCGGGGTATGCACGAAAGTTTGTCCCCAGCAGATTCTCGTTCTGGAAGAAAAGCGCGTCCGGGTGACTGAGCCGGAGCGGTGCATGGGGTGTTTCGGGTGTGAGGACGAGTGTCATACCGGCGCGTTTCGGGTGTTGCGATCGTCGTCAGCGGAAGAGGCGCCCGAGGTGGAGCCGAAACCCAATCTCTTGCCGGAATACGATGTGGTCGTGGTCGGGGCCGGTCCCACCGGGCTCGGGGCGGCCATTGCGTGCGCTCGTGCCGGTCGTTCCGTGCTGGTCTGCGAACGGCTTCCCAATCGAAAGCTGAGCCACCACACCGACGGGGGGGTGTTGATGACCATGCCGGGCCTGCCGGCCATTGATGTGGACGGGAATGCGGTGCGGTTTCCGGAGCTGGACATCGACTTGGGAGAGACCGGCGGCATTTCGCTGCTCGATCGTCTCGGTCTCTGGGGTCCTCGGGGAATGAAGACCGGTGATGCGTTTCCGGCCGGGGTAGCGCCGGGGGTCATGAGCGACAAAGATCGCTTCGTAGAGGCATTGGTCGGTCGCGCCGAAGCAGCCGGCGCAACAGTCTGGTTCAACGCCAAGGTTTCGGACTTGCTCAAAGAGGGCGACGCGTTTCGGGGAGTGCGTCTCCACGGAGGAGAGACGGTCAACGCGCGCATTGTCATTGCTGCGGACGGCGTTCACCGCAAGCTGAGCCGCAAGGCAAAGCTCGAGTTTCCAAAGGGAGAGCGGGTCTACGCCGCGGTGTTGGCCTACGAGTACGGCCCGCAGCCGGACATCCCCCAGGGGTTGTACTACCTGAACGGCGACATGCCCGAAGCGGAAGGCATGCCCCCTGGCATGGCCGGCGCGGTGGTGTCCAACAGGATGCACGTGCTGCTGGTAACCCTGTTCAAGAACAAGTACTACACCGCGCCAAAGCCCTTGGACCACTACCTCAATTGCTTCATCGAGACTGATTCCCGTCTCAAGGCGCTCGTCGGCGATCGCCTCGAGAAACAATCGCCTCTGATGCTCAACGGATGCCGGGCGGTTTTTCGCGCAACCAACCGGGACATCGTGCGAGACGGCTTTATCAGCGCCGGCGACGCCTTTGTGGGCGGCGGCGAGCTCGGCAATGTCCCGTCATTGGCTCACGGCGTGCACGTGGGTGAGGTGGCGCACCGCGCCCTCGAAAACGGCGACGTCTCGGCGCGAGCGCTTGCCCCTGCCGCTGACTTCATCACCGACAAGCTGGTGAAGGCGACCGAGCTCAACGGCCACTTCAAGGCCATGCCCCTCAAGGTGTCGAAGCAGGAGATGGTTCAGTTCTTCGACGTCATGCAGCACGTCAACTACCCCACCATGCTCTTCGGCTCGCCCGCCCAGCAGGGGTGGATGTTCACCAAGCTGTTTGTCCGCTGTGCGCACAAGCTCATCCGCCATCCGAAACTGCTCAAGATGATGACCGGGGATGTCTGAGCGGACCGGGAAATTGATTGGTATTGACAGCCACCGCCTGAAGGACTACCTGTCGCCTCAATCTATGCAGGAACGTCGCTCTACACAATTTCAGTGACCTCGACACCGGAGGCGGAACGCCTGGCAGCGATCTGGACAGGAAGCCATTTCCCCCGCGTAACTGTAGAATCGATGTGTGAGAGACTCAACATACTCCGTATATCCGGCGATCCTCGGCGCGATAGTGCTCATGGCGGGAGCGCCGGCGTCATCAGCGCAGGAAGATGCTCCGGCGACGGCTCTGTCCCTCGTCCCCGACGTCGCGGACCTCCTGTCCGTGGGTATCGTCGAGGCGGCGCCCGAGCGGCTGGCCGACGCCGTCGCGCTTCACCTCGACCTGAAACGGGAAGCCGTCGCAAGGCATCTACTGCGGGTCTTCAAAGAGCGATACGGCGAGACCCGCCCGGTGATCCTCGCCGAGCTGGAGCTGCGGCTCGGCCGAGACCTCGCGGAGCGGGCCCGCCTATCCCCACCCCCACCCAACAATCATAACTATACAGATCCACCGTTGTCTCCGGCGACCTGTCATTCCGGGTGGTCTCCTGCAAAAGGTTGCCGTAGTCGTCGTAGCCCCGCTCAATATCGAGGGCGGGCTCTTCGGAGCCGTAGTACTCCGTGTGCCTCAGGAGCTGGCCGGCTTCGTTGTATTGGTCGACGATTCTTATGTCGATGGTTCCGTCGGCCCTTCTGTCCTCCTCCTGGAGGATCAGGTTCCCGGCGGGATCGTACTCGTTGGTGGTGCGGTTGTCCGGCGCTCCGTCCGCGTCGGTGTCCTCGGATTCGGTGAGGAGCCGCGAGGCCTCGTCGTAGGTCCTCGTGGTGACGGCGTCGATGACGCCGTCCGCATCGTCGTCGTACCGTTCTGTCAGAACGTTGCCGCGGTCGTCGTAGGTGTACTCGTGGGCCCTCGTCACCTCGGGGTCGCCGTCCCCGTCCCGGTCCTGCTCCTCCCGGATGGGGTTCCCTTCGGCGTCGTAGGTGTAGACAGTCCGCCCGTCCGCCCTGCCGTCGGCGTCGTTGTCCTGCTCCCATACCAGGAGGTGGCCGTCGTCGTCGTACGTGTAGCGGTCGGTGTTGTTCCAGACCCCGTCGATGGCCACATCGCCGCTCCCCACCTCGATGCGATCCGTCTCGACGGCGAGGACGTTCCCGTCAGCGTCGTACGTGGTGCGCTGGTGGTAGCTCCACTCGCCGATCTCGTCCTCGTCGCGGTACTCGTCCCGGGTCTCCAGTGTTCCCTCGGCGGTGTAGGTATACTCGATGAGGGTGTTGATGACGCCGGGATACTCCCAGTCGTAGACCTCCGATATCAGCCGGTCGTCCTCGTCGTACTCATAGGTGTGGTGCCGCGTCGTCCCGGTGAGCTCATTCGAGGAGTCGATGCGAAGGAGGTTCTCGTGGTCGTCGTAGTAGTAGAGATGCACCTTGTGCATCCGGACCTGATCCTCGAAGGTCGACTTGCTCTCCACCCGGCACGGCCCCGCGTACAGCCGTTCGGCGCCGGCGGTATCAACGGTCGTGTCCGTGTCCTCGGCGTCGCTGTCCGTCCCGTCGTCGGTCGACTGTGGACGGGCGGTCTCCCCACCCGTCTCAGAGGTTCCGTTCTTGGCCTTCTGGCTGCATCCCATCGCGGCGACCAGGCCCGCGAGGCAGCACACCGTCATGAGTCTCCTGGGGGACATGGTCGTTATGGTATCACAGCGCTTGACGTAAAAAACAGCGATAACCCTTTCGCCCCGGCGGACGAAATCTGGTAAGCATCGACCGATGGACACGACCCCGCACCAGGCCCGAGCCGAGATGCTCCTCAACCGCGTCGAGAAGAACCGGCGGCGGCTGCGCTCCTGGCTTCGGCAGGAGGGGGTCACCTGCTACCGGCTGTACGACCGGGACATCCCCGAGATCCCGCTCATCGTGGACTGGTACGACGGGCGGCTCCACGTGGCCCGGCTGGGCCGGCGGGACGACGCGGGCTTCGGCCCGGAGCAGACCCGGGCGGTGGTCCGCGGGCTGGCCGAGGGGCTCGGCGTCTCCCCCCGGGAGGTCTTCATCAAGCAGCGGGTCCGGGGCAAGGGGGGCACCCAGTACACCCCCCTCGGCGCCTCGGGCCGGCGCGTCGAGGTGGCGGAGGACGGCCTCCGGTTCCTCGTCAACCTCTCGGACTACCTGGACACGGGGCTCTTCCTCGATCACCGCCCCACCCGCCGGCGGGTCCGGGGGGAGGCGGACGGCAAGCGGTTCCTCAACCTCTTCGCCTACACGGGCTCGTTCACGGTGCACGCCGCCGCGGGGGGCGCCGCCGAGACCACCAGCGTCGACCTCTCCAACACCTACCTCGACTGGGCCCGGGAGAACCTGCGGCTCAACGGCTTCGAGGGGGACCGCCACCGGTTCGTCCGGGACGATATCCTCGGCGCCCTCGAGGCGCGGCGGGTGGAGGGGCGCTACGATCTGGCGGTGATCGATCCCCCGACGGTCTCCCGCAGCAAGGCCATGGCCCGGCCCTTCGACGTCCAGCGGGATCACCCCCTCCTCCTCGGCCGCGTGCTCGAGCGGATCACCCCCGGCGGTGTGGTATACTTCTCGAGCAACCTCAAGCGGTTCCGGCTGACCGCGGGGGAGCTGGGGTGCCGGGAGATCTCCGACATCTCCGAGGAGACCATCCCCCCGGATTTCCGGAACCGGTCGGTGCATAAGTGCTTCAGACTGGTGAAATGAGGAGGCCACCATGTTACGAGACGAAGCGACCCTCAAGGAGAACCACGCGCGCTTCATGAAGCGGGCCATCGAGCAGGAGACCGTCTGGTACCTGGACGGCGAGAGCGGCGTGGGGAGCTGCGAGTCCAATGAATACGAGGAGACCTCCGTGCTCCTGTTCTGGTCGGACGAGGCGTACGCGAGAAGGGCGCAGCAGGCCGAGTTCGACGACCTGGAGCTTTGCTCCATGACCCTCTTCGACTTTCTGTTCCGATGGCTCGCCGGCATGGAGGAGGACGAGGTCCTGGCCGGGACCAACTGGACCGGCGACCTGATGGGCCTCGAGGTGGACCCCGCGGACCTGAAGGACGATCTGCTGAACGCCATGGACGCGGAGATGTTGGACCGGTACATGACGGAGCTGCAGGCCAGAATCGGAGCGCAGGAGGGGCCGGAGGCGTAGCTACTCTTCGAGGAACTCCCTCAGCATCCCGTCCACCCGGCCGAGGGCGTCCGCCGCCTCGCCGACGACAACCCGCTCCCCGCAATCCGGCTTCCGCTCCCGATACCCCATGAGGCCGTCGAGGAGCGGCGGCGCGTCGAACCGGCCGTCCGGACGCCGCACCAGGAGGGCCGGGGAGGGCGCCTTGTCGCCGCCCAGCGCGTACTGCTCGATGAGGAGGCCCTCCCCACGGTCTATATTGATGAGCCGGACGCTCCCGCCCCCCGTCACCTGGAGGATCCGCCCCCCGGCGATCCACTCGACCCGGTCGCAGGGCATCCCCTCGTCCATCAGGCGGCGATCACTCCCGGTGTCGAGGACGAGCAGCCGCGGCTCCCGGCGCGCGCCCGGGGTGCAGAGGGCCACGGTCCCGCTTGCCGGGCGCAGCTCCGCGTCCGAGTACTGTTCCACGTCGACGGGGGTCAACCGCTCCCCCGTGGTGAAGTCGTACAGCTCGAGGGCGGGGACGCGGGGGCTCCCCTCCTCATAGAGCTCGGGCCACGCCGCGCTCGTCCCCACCAGCATCCGGCGCCCGATGAGCTGCAGGGGGGAGCGCTGGCAGACGATCTCACTGGATTTTCCGTTGCGCCAGTCGATGCGGAAGAGGTGCGGGCCCTCGTCCGGACCGCCGCGGGGATCTCCGGGGGAGCAGTCGTAGCCCTTGTCCATCTCCCAGCACTCCGGCTTGGGGCCCGCCTTGTAGAGCTCCGCGACCAGCAGGCCGGGGATGTCCGTGGCGATGAGGCGGGCCGAGTCCCGCTCCCCCCCCTTGAGGTTGACCGGAAAGACCTTCTCCGCCCCCTGATAGGTCACGGTCAGTTGGTAGCCCTGCCAGGAGGCCTCGGCATCCGGCAGGTAGGAGACCCGCCGGGTGGAGCGGGGCGGGCCGCCCGACGTCCCCGATTCGATGACGGTCTCGAGGAGATTCCCCGTCTCCGGGTCGAGCACGCGATAGGCCTTCTCCGGATGCTTGCGCACCGCCGGCCCCCGGTCGGTGAGCGCCAGCCGCTCCCCTCGGGGACGGTGGGTCCAGCGGGGCTCGAGGGTCTCCGGGCTCCAGGCGGTCATCAGGGTCGAATCGTACCACGACCCGGCGTTAACGATGGTGTACAGGGACGAAGCCCCGTCGTAGATCTTGAGCTCGCTGATGGGCTGGCGCCGGGCGGCGGAGATGTCGAAGCCCCGGAGCAGCTCCCCGGTGCCCTGTTCGCGGATCTCGAAGCGCCCCCCTTTCACCACCAGCGCCCGCCCCTCCGTGTCCCAGAATCCCTCGGCGATTCGCTTGTCGACCCATTCCCCGGTCCTCAGATCGACGGCGGTGCGATGGGGCCTGCCGCACGCCACCAGCTCCCCGTCGGTGCTGAAGGCGGGGTCCAGGCAGTTGGACGCCGACACCTCCCGGATCACCACGCCGGTGGCCGGGGCCACCACCCGCAGGATCTCCTCCCGGGACTCGCTGCGACCGGCCAGGACCAGGCGCCCGCCCCGACGATCGAAGGCCATACGGAAGGTGACGTAGTCCTGCTGCCAGACCGGCTCGACTGTCGGCAGGTCGAAGGCGGAGGTGATCCCGCTCCACCCCGCCGCCAGGAGATGGCCCCCCGGGGCGAAGCCCATGACCCGGATGTGGCCGCCGCCCTCGAGCTTCCCCTGCGGCAGGGGGATCTCGAGGTGGGGCCCGACATCCGCGCGATCCCCGTCCCAGACCAGCAGGCGCCCCGAGCGCTGGCTGACCCGGAACCGCCCGTCGTCGCTCACCGCCCAGACCAGGTCTTCCGGCGCTCCCGCGAAGAAGCCCGGCCGGGCGGGCTGCCGGAGGATGAGGGAGCGCTCCTCTCCGGTGGCCAGATCCCGCGCCATGGGGTCGCAGGTCCTCTCAGGGGTGATCCGGCCGAAGTAGAGGATGCTCCCGTCCGCGCTGAACCGGGGGACCACCAGGCAGGCCGCCTCCTTGAGGGGCGTCCTGGCGCCCTCCGCCACGTCGAGGATGAACCCGTCGTTGCCGGAGAACACCACCCGATCCCCCACGGGGCTCATCGCGATATAATTGTCCGGGGCCTTCTCCGCCACCGCGACGATGGCCCCCCGCTCCAGATCCGCCACGCACCCCGGCCCGAACTCCCGGAGGGCGACGAACCGGCCGTCCCGGCTCGCCGCCCGGACCCGGCCGCAGTCGGCCCACCGCTGCAGGAGCACCTCGAGGCCGGCGGTCTCTGCGCAGGCCGGCGCCGGCGCCTTTGGCTCGGCGACGGGCGCCGCCGGGGGGATCCGCGGGGCGGTGGACGGCGCCCCGCACCCGGCGAAGCTGAGAAGGAGCGCGGCCCGGACGACCGCGATCGCGTGGGGTTTGGTTTGCAATTCACACCTCCTCATGACGCCTGCGGGCGCTCAGGAACGGGCCTTCAGAAACGCGGTGACCTCTTCCCCCGTGGGGATCCCGGTCCGCGCGCCGATCCGGGTGCAGCCGAGGGCCGCCGCCGCGCCGGCGTACCGGAGGGTCTCGGGCCACGGCCGGCCCTGGGCGAGGCATCCGGCGAAGGCGCCGTGGAACACGTCCCCCGCGCCGGTGGTGTCGACC
>JBNLED010000032.1:0-48348 GCA_050304755.1 Polyangia bacterium
CCGGTTCACCTCGGCGGCGGCCCGCTTGATCCAACCGAGGGCGCGGATCATCTCCCGGCCGATGGGGCGGCGGGAGATGGGGAAGTTATCGACGGCGCGGGCGGTCTGGGCGCCGTACAGCATCCCTGACGGGACGGACACGCTCCCCATGGTGTCTTTCTCGATGCGTGTGGTCATGGTCTGCTCCTTTGAAATCATAACCGGGCGGCGTCCATCCGGCCCCGCCGAAAGAGCCCCCGCACGATGGCCATGGCCATGTCCGGGTTCTCCTGCAGGCGACGCAGGCTGTACGCGAGCCAGGCGCTTCCAAAGGGAACATATAACCGAACTTTGTAGCCCCGGTCCCGAAGATTCTCGAGGGCGGATCGGATGGGCACGCCGAGCAGGGACTGGAACTCGACCCGCTCCCGGGGGATGCGGGCGGCCTCGATCTCCTGAAGGATGCGCTGGATGAGGCGGAGATCGTGGGTGGCCACGGCGATGACCCCGTCCCCCCGGGCGAGGATCCGGAAGGTCTCCATGAACGCGTTGCGGATATCCCGCTTTCTGACGTGGGCGATCTCCGGGGGCTCCTTGTAGACCCCCTGACACAATCGGACGTTGACCCCCTGGGTCGCAAGGCGCTCGGCGTCCCGGAGGGTGCGCTTCAGGCGGGCCTGCAGCACCACCCCCACCTTCGGCCAGAGCTCCCGCGCCCGGCGGTGGAAGGCCAGGGTGCGATCCGTGACCGAGCTGTCCTCCATATCGATCCGTACGAAAAAGTCCTCCTCCCGGGCCTTGTCGAGGACCCGGGTGAGCGCCGAGAAGGCCTCGGCCTCGTCCACCCTCAGGCCGAACTGGGTGAGCTTCAGGGAGACGTTCCGCTCCACCTCGGCGGCGACCAGAGCCGACATCAGGGCGATATAGGCCTCGCTCGCCGCCCGCGCCTGCGTCACGGAGGTGGTGTCCTCCCCCAGGATGTCGATGGTGGTGGTGAAGCCCCTCGCCCGCAGCCGGCCGGCCAGCGCCACCGCCTCCGCCTCGGATTCTCCGGCGATGTACCGCTTGGCCACCCGTCTGACGATTCGCTTCGGTAAATAGGGTACGAGCTTGGCAATGGATTCGTTCAGCATCTCTCTCTCCTCGACCAAAGTCACCAAACGTCTCTCTTACGAGTCTAACCACTCGGGTGGTTCCGGTCCCGAATTCGTCGCCGACATCAATACCCGATGACAGACAACGGAAATCGTCAGACCCGGGGCCCCCGGAACACCGCGAGGTAGGCGGGCATGACGAGCACCGCGGCCACCAGGCAGGTGACCTCGCCGATGTTGGCCAGGGTGCCCAGGCTGTTGATGGCGCCGTTGATGGAGAACCAGAGGGCGCTGTAGCCGATGATGGTGGTGGTGCTGGTGATCATCACGGCGCCGCCGGTGCTCCGGAGCACCCGGCCGATGGATCCCGGCCCCTCCTCCAGGTACCGGGAGTAGATGTTGACGCTGTAGTCCACGCCGATGCCGAACTGGATGGGCACGGCGATGAAGTTAAGGAAGTTGATCTTCTGCCCTAAAATCACGGCGACCCCCATCATGAGCACCACCCCGATGAGCATGGCGCCCCCCATCACCACCACGTGCCGCGCCCGCCGGAAGGCCACGATGATGACCAGGAGCACCATCAGGAACGCCCCGCCGGTGGCCCAGGGACCCTCGTCCGCCACATACTTGAGCATGTCGCTGTAGATCACCGCCTTGCCGCTGGAGCGGACGGTCTTTCCGTCCGCGAGCTTCACCTCCCGCACCACATCCGCGAACCGCTTGAGGTCCCGCCCCTGCCACACGCTCATGCCGTCCGCCATGTAGACCAGCACCAGGGTGCCGCGGGTGCCGTCCAGCTCGATGAAGGGGCGGACCAGCTCGCCGGGCAGGTCGTCGATGGTGATGACCTTCAGATCCTCGGGGGGGGTGAGCTGCTTCAGATCCTCCCGCTCCGCCGCCGAGAGCTTCTTCTTCGGGAGCTTGGCGAGCAGGCGGCGGACCTCCCCGAGCAGCGCGATCTTCTCCTCCTGCTCCTTCGGGGTACCGGGCAGGTAGTCGTGAAGTGTCTTGATGTTCTTGATGACCCGCTTTTTCGGGTCCGGGTTCTTGCCGGTGAATTGCTCCAACGCCGCCTTGATCTTGGGCACCTGGTCGAACCGCTCCGCCAGGATGATGTGGGGCGAGCTCCGCTCTCCGAGGATCTTGCGGGCGGCGCCGCTCTTCTGTCCGGAGCCGTGCTTCTGGGACTGCTGGTTCCGCAGGTTCCGGTAGTTGTACTCGAAGGGGTCCCGGAGAAAGAGCGCCAGGATCACGGCGGAGGCCACCACCGCGAGGCCCCCGACCACGAGGATGGCCCGGGCGTGGCGCTCCACCAGCCACGCCGCACCGCGGGAGAAGACGCGCCCCTTCTCCCGGGAGCCCGGCTTGATGGGGCTGAACCGCTCGGTCAATACGCAGAGGGCCGGATCCAGGGTGAGGGCGAAGAGCAGGCAGACGACCATGCCCACGCCGCCGATAAAGCCGAACTGGTTGAACCCCTTGAATTGGGTGGCCATGAGGGAGGCGTAGGAGGCCCCCGCAGCGAACGCCGCCGTGGCCACCGAGGCCACCGTGCCGGTCATCCCCCGGGCCAGGGCCGCCCGCACGTCACGGCCCTCCCGCCGCTCCTCCCGATAGCGGGCGAGGAAGTAGATGCCGAAGTTGATGCCGTTCCCGGCCACGATGGGCCCGAGGAAGGCGGTGGCCGCGGTGAGGTAGCCGATCCGAAGATAGGTGATGCCGAAGGTGGTGAGCACCCCGGCCAGGAGCCCCATGCTCAGGATGAGGGTGGTGCGGATGGAGCGGTAATAGAGGGCCACCGCCAGGAGCACCATGAAGACGCAGATGTTGGAGACCACGATGATGTCGTCCCGGAGGGCGTAGTACTCCTCCGGCAGGGTCTTGAGGCCGCCGGTGAGGCTGACCTCGAGGCTCTTGTGGTACTTTTTGGGGCCGAGGGCGTCGATATCCGCCTGCACCTTGTCCACCAGCCGGATGGCGAAGTCCACGCCGGTGGCGTCCCCCGGGGTCTTCATCACCAGCAGGAGCTGGGTGCCTTCTTTGTTGGTCAGGTAGCCGTCCCGGTACTTGTCGAAGCGCTTGAGGTGTTTCTCGTACTTCTCCCGGCGTGCCTTGAAGTCCAGGGGCTTCTCCTCCTTCTCGTCCTCCCCGCCGAGGTCGATGAGGAACGGGTTGGCCTTGGCCTTGGCCTTCCTGATGCGCTGGTCCAGCTCCTGGTGCACCTCTTTGATCTCGTCGAGGCTCAGGTAGAGGGTCTTGTTGTGCTCGAAGAACGCCTTCTGCTTATCAATCTTGTAATCGATGAACAGCACCTCGTCCTTGGGGTAGGCGCCGAGCCGCTTCGCGAGATCGTCGGCGAACCGCTCCATCGCCTTCAGGTCCGCCCCCTCCACGCTGATGATGAGCTCCCCCATCCCCCCGGTGCGCTTGCTGATCTTCTGGAGATCGATCACCGCCGGGGAGTTGTCCGGCAGCAAGGTCGCGAAGTTGCTCTTGATTTTAATGTTCGAGGCTAGATAGCCGCCCCCCGCGGTGATCACCAGGGCGATCATCAGGATGGTCTTCGGAAAGCGGTAGACAATATCGGCCCAGCGGGTCATCAAGCGGTTCAGCACGGTGTGGCTCCTCCAATCGAGAAGCTGAATCTACACGATATCCCCCCACCCTCCAAAAGTTACCTCGGAGGGGACGCAGGTAACTTTTGCATCGGCCAACGAAGCATATACCCCCAACATCGCTAACCGGTTCTAAACAGACGGTTATCCCGGGTGTCACCTGTATCGAAAAAGGGGAATCGGGGGTTGGCACACCTCTCGCAATTCCCTCATGCAATCACTGATTTTGGCAACACCAACCAAGGAGGATCAATATGAAACGGGAGATTAGAGGAACGGGGATCAAAGTGGTCATGGGCATGTTCCTGTTACTCTATACAGGATGCGAGTCCGATGCAGGGGAGGGCGGAGACGCCGGCGAGCTGTCGACGGAGATCGAGAACGGGGACACCGCGCAGGGCACCGGCGCGGAGGCAGCAGATGAGAGGACTGGCGATGAAGAGGTCACCGAGGACGACGATGAAGTGACCGAGGACGACGATGAAGTGACCGAGGATGATGAGGAGGTCACCGAAGGCGACGAGGAGGTCACCGAAGGCGACGAGGAGATCACCGAAGGCGACGAAGAGGTCACCGAAGACGACGAGGAGATCACCGAAGACGACGAGGGGGTAACCGAAGACGACGAGGAGGTCACCGAGGACGACGATGACGAAGAGACTATCTTCGACGAGCCCGTCATCGACGGGGAGATGATGATGTTCGTCCTGGATCCCTTCGGAGAGCAGCCCCACGTCTTCCACGCGCTGCAGTCGAACGTCACTGAGATCGAGAACGGCTACAGCATCTCCGGGGCCGTGGTCCTCGAGACCGCCCTCGGCGACCTCACCATCGCCCAAGCCGAGATAGCGCTCACCTACGGACCGAACCCCGGGGACGGTCTGATGAGCATCATGGGCACCGCCGAGGTGCCGCTCCCCTCCCTCGGCGTGCTGGACGGCCTCGTCCCCACCTCCCCGGTGCTCGCCCGCGTGGGGCTGGCGCTTGGTTCGGAGCTCGCGGATCTGGAGGCCCCGGTGAACGAGAACCGCCGCTACCTCTACTTCGATCTCTCCGTGGGGCTGGAGGCCACCATCGGCCCCATCACCCTCGAGACCCCCCTCAACCACGATGCCACCTTCATCATCGACGTGGCGGATCCCTACCTCTTCGTCCGGGGGGACCTGCTGGGGCTGGACGAGATCGGCAAGGCCGAGGATGTCTCCATCGGCCTGAGCGCCCAGGGGTTCATCCCGTTCACCCCGGAGCACACCTGGGGGCTCGACGACCAGGAGATCGGCGACTTCTACGGGCACCTCTACCTGGCGGGTGAGTTCGCGCTGCCGGAGCTCCCCCTGGCCATCTCCGGGGAGACGGTCATCGACATCGATCCGGAGAACGACGGCGGCGGGCTCGGGTCCGTCTCGGGCCTGCAGGCCGGGGTCAACGGCGAGCTCAAGGTCACCGCCGACTTCCTCTCCACCCTCTCCTTCGAGCTCACCCTGGGCGCGGCCAGCGCGGCCATGACCCTGAGCCCCTCCGTCCAGGAGGCCTACATCAGCGGCGAGGTGGATCCCCTGGAGTCCCTCCTCCCGGAGTTCCTGCCCCTGACCCTCGGCTACGGCAACCAGGCCGCCGGCTACCTCAGCTCGGATCTCGACGAGTCTTTCATCGACATCGCCGGCAACTTCACCATCAACGGCGACGGGCTGGGCCGGCTCTCCGGCCTGCCCCTCTCGGATATCCTCGCAGCGGACTCCCTGCTCACCATCGACCGGGACGGCTTCTACCTCACCGGCGCCCTCGAGGCCGCCGTCGACCTGCCCCAGCTCATCTCCTTCGGGGCCGACGCGTCGGTCACCCTCTACTTCGGAGAGGATCCCTCGGCGTGGTACGTGGAGCTCAGAGGCGCCTGCCGGATCATGGACTTCAACGCCGTCGACATCACCGTCCGCATCGACGCCGGCGGGTTCCACGTGGAGGGCGCGGAGTGCGGCCTCGAGCTCATCCGAAGCGGCGTGGAGTGTGGCTTCGAATACGTGACCGATGGCGCGGAGTGCGGCTTCGAGGTCGTGACGGATGGTGTCCAGTGCGGGTTCGAATACGTGACGGACGGCGCCCAGTGCGGCTTCGACACCGTGACGGACGGCCTCCAGTGTGGCTGGGACACGGTCTGTGATATCCTCATCGGGTGGACCGGCCTCTGCAGCGACGAGCCCAAGACCTGCCAGGTACCGAGCTCCTGTGAGATAGAAGCCACCTGCGAGATTGAAGCGACCTGCGAGATCGAGGCCACCTGCGAGGTGCCGCGATCCTGCGACTCCCTCAGCATCCCCTTCTAAAAACCGTTCCCTTTCATCTTCACTCATCCTTCCCGAAACTGCGCATTGATTGCCTTTACGGTCGGACCGATCGATTGGGTGGCGGGTATCCCGAGCGCGGCCCCTAACCGTCGTAACGGTAGCCGACGCCGTGCACCGTCTTGATGATCCTCGGGTTTCCGGGATCCCTCTCGATCCGTTTCCGGAGCCTGACGATGTGCTGATCGAGGGTCCGGCTCGATGGAAAGAAGCTCTCGTCCCAACAGTGGGTGAAGATCTGATCCCGGGAGAGCACCTCGCCTTTGTGGTCCCCGAACAGCTCCAGGAGGCGGACTTCGCGGAGGGAGAGCTCGATGACGGTTCTCTCTCTGACGGCCCGCAGCTCGGCCGGCCGCACCTCGAGATCTCCCAGGGTGAAGGGCTCCGCCTTCGGGGGAGCCTTCTCGACGAAACAGCGACGGGTCACCGCCCGGATTCGGGCCACCACTTCGTTTACGCCGAACGGTTTTACGATGAAGTCATCCGCGCCGAGCTCCAGCCCCAACACCTTGTCGATCTCTTCGGATTTGGCGCTGATGAAGATGACGGGAACCTTGGCGTTCTTTTTTCGAATCTCCCGGAGCACATCATAACCGCTCATCTTCGGCATCATGACGTCCAGACAGACGAACCCCGGGCGATCGGCGAAGAAGCGCTCCAGCGCTTCCTCACCGTCCTCGGCCTCGATGGGGGTATACCCTTCCTTCTTCAAAATTTCCGAGAGGCCGCCGCGGATCAGGGCGTCATCCTCTGCCACCAGCACCTTCATGTTGTTCTCGAGACTTTCATGGGTTACCGTTACTTTCTGTACCATCCTTATTTTACAAGTGTCAGGGTTTTGTACAAATTACTCGACTTATGTAAAATATACGGATCATATTAAGGAACTTGATTCATTTCCGATTTAAAATTATGTTAGTCATGGAAAATACTGTATGTTGAACCAAAGAAACAAGATGCAAATGGCAACAGCGGTTTCTTCACCATGTCGAGGGGGAAGAATCCGGGAGGCTTCACTCCTTCTGCCGCTCCTGCTCATCCTCGCGGGAATTCCCGGTTGCCAGTGCAGCGATGCCGATATTCTGGCGGAGCTCATAGAGCTGAAGGGGAGCATCCAGCGGGACTTCGCCGCCGAGCTGGGGAGCTGGGAGACCGCGAAGACCGGCGCCGAGTTCCGGCTCGGGGACGGCATCCGCTCGAAGAAGGCCTCCGAGGCGGTGCTGAAGCTGAGCGGCGATTCCTATGTCCGCCTCACGCCCGAGAGCGTCATCCGGTTTCTGGAGGTCGAGAACAAGAAAGATGACAAGATGTCGCACGGCATCGATGTCGAGACCGGCGAGGCCGAGATGGTGGTGGGGGACAGCGAGGTGGTGCTCTTCACCGGTATGGGGATGGCTACCCTCGAGGCCGGGACCCGGATCAACCTCAAGAAGTCGGACACCGGCATGGAGATGCGGGTACGGATCGGCCAGGCGACATTCTATGACAAGGACAACACCCCCAACGTCATCAAGGAGGGCGAGGGGATCCTGGTGGATATCGGGGCGGCCATCCTCGAGCGGTTCGCCGAGGCGCTGGAGGCCGATACTCAACCAACCGCCGAGGTCGCGGACACCCCCGAGGTCGAGACCGACGAGGAGCCGCCGGACACAGAGGCGCCCGTCGAGAATCACCGCCGGCCATCCGGTTCAGAGAACCACAAGCCGGTGAGCATCGGCGAGGGGCCGGCGGTTGCGGACTTCTACGCGACGGCGGGGGAATCGTTCATCCTCCACGTGGCGAAACCGCCGGCGGTCGTGGAGCTCCGGTTTGACGGTCAGTGCAGCGATGGCGCCGCGGTGGAGATCAAGAAGAAGCTGGTTTCGAAGGGGACCGGCAGCGCCAACGTGCTCCTCAAACCCGGTCGTCAAGTGTATCGAATTCGATGTCTCGACCAAGAGGGGCATCCCGAGAAGGAGGCGGTCTCCAAGGGGAGCATCCTGGTGCTGAGAGATTCCGGCGCCACCCGCCTCCCCAAGAGCGCCGCGTCCTCTTTCGTCGACACCGACGGCCGGCGCTACAAGATTATGTACCAGACGCGGATTCCCAATATCACCGTGCGGTGGCCGCGGGCGCCCAAGGGGCAGAAGTACGTGCTCCATGTCTCCTCCAAGAAGGGGACTCGGAATATCCGGACCCAGCGCGCGGAGCACACGTTCCCCTCGAGGGAGCTCTCGGAAGGAAACCATCAGCTCAAGTTCGAGGCCGTGGGATCGCTCGCCCGAACCTCGAAGACCACGACCTTGGACATCCGTTTCGACAACGCCGCGCCCAAGGCCAGCATCCTGGAGCCCAAAGAGGGGAGCTTCGCGCCGGGGAGTCGGGTGACCGTCTCCGGAGTCGCGGTGATGGATTGGAATGTCTCCGTCACGGGTGGGCAAGTCGAAATGGACGCGGCCCACCGATTCAAGGGGGTGGTGGTCCATGCCAGAAAGTATCGGGCCATATCCCTGCGCCTCACTCACAAGAGCCGCGGGATTCACTACTACCTCCGCCGGGCGAGCGGACAATAGAGATCCAGTGAGGATATAGCCGACTCATGGAAGAAAGCGATACCATCAACCCTTTCAAGGACGATATGACCGGGAAGATGCTCCTCGGCAAGTACCGCATCGTGCGGCGGCTCGCGACCGGGGGGATGGGGGTGGTCTACCTGGCGCGGCTCGAGGGGGCCGCCGGTTTTGTCAAGCCGGTGGTGGTCAAGCTCATCCTACCGCTGCTCGCCTCGAACGAGGAGTTCTCGGGGATGTTCGAGCGCGAGGCCAAGCTCCTCGCGAACCTTCAGCATCCCGGCATCGTCGGCGCCATCGATTTCGCGGCGGAGCAGGACGCGAACGTGATGGTCCTCGAATATGTCCACGGGTTTCAGCTGGGGCAGTGGCGGCGGTTCCTCGCCTCCAAGGATCGGATGATTCCCACCGCGGTGGTCATCCAGATCATGATCAACATCCTCGACGCCCTCCACTATGCCCACACGCTCAAGAACCACAAGGGCGAGCCCATGAAGATCATCCACCGGGACATCTCCCCCAGCAACATCATGTTGGACACGGAGGGTCACGTGAAGCTGGTAGACTTCGGCATCGCGTTCGCCGAGACAGCTGACGAGGGCTACAAGACCACCAACAAATCCTTCAAGGGCAAGCTTCCGTACTCGGCCCCGGAGCTGTTCGCCAATCAGAAGGCCTCCGTGAGGAGTGATGTCTACGCCGCAGGCGTGACGCTCCACGAGCTCCTGTTCGGCCGGAACGAGTACAACCTGAATGACCACGCGAGCATCATCCAGGCGGTGCTCAACCATGTCCCCACCTCGATTCATTCCGTGCGGGATGATGCGCCGGACCAGATCGACGATGTGATATGGAAGGCCATGGCCAAGAAGCCCGCGCACCGGTACCGGAGCGCGGGCGAATTCGCTTCGGCGCTCCGGGATATCGTCACCATGCCGGAGCACAAATCCCTGGCCCACCTGACCGAGCTCGTTCGCGTGGACTTCTCCCATGACATGTCCGACTTCCTGGGCGTGGAGGCGCTGACCAGCCGGGAGCGGGCGTGGCGCTCTCCCTCCATGATGCCGGACCAGCACGAGGGTCGGTCCGACGACGAGAGACAGCCGAAGGTCATCGATGATACTCTCAGCGTCAAGGGGAGAAACCGACACCCCAGGGTGACCATCCCGTTCAAACCCAAACCCGACGGGGCGGAGTCCGAAGATCTGAGGCCCATCGAGACGCCTCCCGTACCGGCCCCGCCCCGGAAGACCAACCGCCTCCTCCTGGCGGCCGGCGGGCTGGTGGTGATCGCCGCCGTGGCGGTGGCGGTGTACTTCGGTACGAGGCCCCCGAAGGAGGAGCGGCGGTTCATCCTGGTCCAGAATGATGTCCCCGATGTCCCCAAGGATACGCCGGCGGAAGACGATACCGCCCCTTCCGAGGGGGGGGAAGAGAAGGCGACCGATCCAAGCGGAGCAAAGACCCCGCCGGCGCCCGACAGACCCGAGATCCCCCCCGAGAAAACAAAGAAGATCCGGAAGCTGAAGCCAACGGGAAAACCCGATCCCGCTGCCCTGACCGCAGCGTTCAAGAAACGGAAGGGCGCGGTCCAGGGATGCTTCCGACAGCACCCCGAAGACATCGAGCAGGGCACCAAGGTGTCCGTCCTGTTCCACGTGGAGAAGTCCGGCAAGGTCCAGAAGGCGGACCTCTCCCCGAGGTCCATGCGCAACACGGCCCTCGGTAGCTGCCTGGTCGATGTCTCCGAGTCCACTCGCTTCCCCCCCCAGAGCGAGGTCGTAACGTTCCGCATCCCCCTGTCGGCCTCCCGGGTGAAGCGGGAGCCCTGAACGGACCAAGCACAGCAAGACAGGAAATCTCCGCAGCTCCGACAAGCGACGCGATCAGGACGTGAAAATCCGGCTCGCTTCACAGCTATCGATGACCACCGGATGTCCCCTGGATAGCGCCTCGGAATAAATTTTCAATTTTGGGTTTACCCTTTGTCTGGTTTTCCGTCCTTATTCATAGCTCCAAAAGACCCGTTGGCGACGACATCTGTTTGAGGTCTTGAGGGACCAGTTGGGTTCGGGGGACGTGTTGGGTCAGCGGGAAGGGCGGTTACGGATCGGATTACATCGCAGTGCGTTGTAATGAAGCCGTTTTCGGCCTGATCCCGCCCCTGTCCGGGGATTGAGTACAGTGAAAATCGAATTTTTTCGGTTTGGCCTCCCTCGGTGTAAAATAGTACTATGGAGCTTCGGAAAACTCGGGTCGGAGCGTGCCGAGCCGGGCACGCCCGGAACTTCAGGAGGAAGTCTATGAAACGTTTCTTGCTGTCGATTCTGCTGTGCGGGCTCGCCCCGGTGGCGTGTAACGGAAGCGATTCCGGAGAAGAGGACACGGGAACAGGTGATGAGGGGAGCACGGACGGGGACGCCGATACCGATGCGGACACGGACGCTGATACGGACGCGGACACTGACGCTGATACGGACGCCGATACGGACGCCGATACCGACGCGGACACGGACGCCGATACCGACGCGGATACGGACGGAGATACCGATGCGGACGCAGACGGAGATACTGATGCGGACGCAGACGGAGATACTGATACGGACGTGGACGGAGACACTGATGCGGACGCGGACGGAGATACTGATACGGACGTGGACGGAGACACCGATGCGGACGCGGACGGAGACACCGATGCGGACACGGACGGAGACACCGATGCGGACACGGACGGAGATACGGACGCGGATACGGACGCGGACACGGATAGCGCTGTCGAGGGGAACCTTCCCGTCATCGCCGGATGCGCTGTTTTCACGGAGGACGACGAGTGGAACCGGGATATTTCAGAGGACCCGGTGGACGCGGCGTGGACGGCCGATGTACTGGACATGGCCGGCGGCGTGAATCTGCACCCGGACTTCGGTAACTGGGACGATCGGGAGTGGGGCATTCCCATCAACATCGTGCCGGAGGACCAGACGATGTACGACATGGTCTTCGAATGGTGGCCCGAGGAGAGCGATCCGGGGCCCTATCCGTTCCCCGCGCCGGAGGATGCGCGGGTCGAGGGGGGAGACGCCTACTCCTGCAGCGGCGATTGCCACCTGCTCACGGTCCAGGAGGGGACCTGCATGCTGTACGAGTCCGGTAATTGTTCATTCGAGGGGGACGCGTGGCATTGCGCCGTGGGGGCCGTGTTCGATATGAGCCAAAACAGCTACGGTCAGCGCCCCATGGGCTGGACCTCCGCGGACGCGGCCGGCCTCTCCATCGCCGCGGGGCTCATCCGGTACGACGAGGTCGTCGCCGGCGAGATCAACCACGCCATCCGCTTCACCATGCCCTGCACGCGGAGCGCCTACGTGGCGCCCGCCTCCCACTACGCCGTCCCCGACGGGTGCTCGGACGATCCGTCATCCCCGCCCATGGGGATGCGCGTACGGCTGCGGTCGGACTTCGACATCTCCGAGTTCAATGAGACGTCGCGGGTGATCCTGACGGCCATGAAGCGCTACGGGATGATCCTCGCGGACAACGGCAGCGCTTTCTATTTCCAGGCGGAGACGAATCCCGGCTGGAACGGCGACGAGCAGCAGCTGAAGGATGTCTCCGCCGACGCCTTCGAGGTCATCGTTCCAGGGCCCCTCGAACCGTAGCGGACCTTCCCGGACCTTCCCATGGAGGTGCTTCCCCTATTGTCGCGCCGGGAGGCAGCTTACATTCTCTATCGGCGTACCGGCCCGCACAATTGACCACAACCACGAGATGCAAACCTCTGCTGTACTAACCGCAGAAAACCGCAGAAAGACCTCTGGGCTGCAGGGGAACTTATGACTCATCCTTCGTCTGCATCGATGCCCGCATCGGTATTGCCATCGGTGTCGGTGTTCCCGCCGGTATCGTCCTTGGCGCCGGCTCTATAAAGAAACGTCATGATAAATGTCCCACGCCATTCGCTGTCGATTTCACCGTCGGATCGGGGGGTCCACTGGGTCGCGTCGACCAAGGACCCGCTCCAGAGCCCGGCCCGGCCGGTGGATCCGATTCTGATGTCGTCACTGGTAACCCCATCCGCGGTGAAGGTTACGCTGTATCCGTGATAGTCGTTGGAGACGCAGTCCTCTTTGGATTGGAGGGCGACATCGATCACGGAGAGATCGGGAAACGCGATAGTGAAAGAGTCGTATCGGGTCACGGCGAGCGCCACATCCCCGCCGAGCATGAGCACCTCCAACCCGCCGGCGGTGGTGACCTCCGACCCGTACAATTTTCGGGTCACGGCGTCACCGACCGAGAGAACCAGATTCGGATGAGGACCGTACCAGAAGAACTCCCCAAGGGCGCCGTCCTCGAGCGCCAGTGAAACCTTGTCCGCTTCCACCGCAGTGACGGTAGCCTGGAAATCAGATTCGGGCACATCTAGGGAGCGGAATCCCAAATATTCGACACCAGGAGGAGCAGGGCATACGTCATGAAGCGTGTTCGTATCAGTGTCGGCGTCGGTATCGGTATCGGTATCCGCATCAGTGTCGCCGTCTGTGTCGGCATCCGTGTCGCCGTCCGTGTCGGCATCCGTGTCGCCGTCCGTGTCGGCATCCGTGTCGCCGTCCGTGTCGCCGTCCGTGTCGCCGTCCGTGTCGGCGTCGGTATCGGCGTCCGTGCCGGTGTCCCCGGTCCCCTCCGGCTCGGTTTGGCTGTCTGTCTCTTCAGAGGCGATCCGGCTTTTGCTGCAACCCGGCATGAGGCGCCCGATAAGGAAAAGAAGAGCTATCAGTCTTTTCATACTCGCAAACATCGTTATCTCCTTCTTCTTGTTCATATTCTATTACACGAAGGAATGACAAACAGGGAACTTTCAGGGGGGACTTGTCCGCGGACGGCCCCAAGCGGAGCGCGTCACCGAGAAAGCCGCGTGGTCTACACCGATGGGATCGATCTCGCCATTTCCCTTGTCAAAGAGCTCTCCGAGAGTAAATCCAGACCTCCTGACATAGGGCTCATGCAAATTGTCCGGTTTCAGGGCGTTCCGGGCTGGCGACAGAGTACCGGAGCCGCATTTTCGTACCCGGGAAGCACGCGGCGGTTCGGTTGAGGTGGTCGCAGCTCCGTGAGGAGGGTCACCTGGCGGAGACGGCGCGTGCGTTTGAGAAACAGCGCCTCCTGGTCCGCGAGCATGTACTCGACCTCGCGGCCGTCGAGGACGGCCTTGTGCAACTGGAATCGGCGACGGGACAATTTCCGCCTCTTGCCCTTGCGATAGGTGAGGATGTCGAATCCCTGGGCGATGAGGTCGAAGAAGAGCTTGGGGCTCCACCCGCCGCGGTCGAAGACGATTGTCGTGCGCCGCTCGCCGACGAGGGAACGCACCTCAAAGAGGAGCTTCGGCAGCATCGCCACCATCCCGGCATTGGCCTGGGCGGTGACAACGAACAGCGGGTCGCCGGTTGCGTCGTTGACCCAGTAATCGGTGGTGGAGGGCATGGGGAGGCGCATCCTGGCGACGTGGGCCTTCGGAATCGACTGCTTGCCATGGTAGACCCGCACGTGGCCATCGACGTAGAGGAATCCCAGCGCCGAGCCGACCGCCTGTACTCGCCTTCTCGCCAGCGAGCGACCGAAATCCACGGCGCGACCCCACATGGCGAGGCGGGACAGCTTGCGCCGGATGGTCTTCACCTCGGGCGAGCGGTCGAGCCCGATGATGCGACCGAGGTCACCGGGCGACCGCTCCTTGAGCCCCTCGGGTCGCTTGATGCGCAGGAGCGCCATCACGACCAGGAAGACGATGGTAGTGCGCAGCCCGTAGAAAGCGGGGCCGATGCCACCGTAGGTCTCCTTGGCGGAGGCGATGACGCCGCTTTGCACGATGGCCGGGATGGCGAGCAGGACGCCGGCGCCGGGTATACGCGCGCCGTTTCGAAAGATGGGACGCGCATCCATGAGCAGCCCCAAGTGAGCCATCAGCCGGTCAACGCATCGGTCGGCCGGGTCCGGGTCGAGAGAAGGCCATGCGCTTTCGTCGTCATCGGCCGGCGGAGAAGCGGACAGGTTTGGGTCCGCAGGCTCGCCCGGCGACAAGGATGGAGTCCCCTCGGCAACAACGGCGCCCTCGGCCGTCGCCGCAGGTGAAAGCGGACAGGTTTGGGTCCGCACCCGATTCGCCAGGAATGGGCAAGCTCAGCTGCTTCGAATCGGCCGGTTGCCACCCGAGACGCCGGAGCTGCTTGCGCACCGCCTTCTCGCTCACGCCGATGCGCGCCGCGATCTTCCGTACCGACACCCCCTTGCTCCTGAGATCACTCACGAGCCGCGACCGGGCGGCCCGTAGCCGCGGCTTTCCCTTGGGGTAGCCGGCGCTTCGTCCCAGCGCCGAAAGCCCGCCTTCTGCGAACCGTTCTTGATATCGCCGTACCGTACGCGTCGTGCAACAGAAGGCTCTCGCTACCTCCGTCTGCTTGGCGACCCCCTGCTCGATGAGAGACACCATAGCGTGGGCTTCAGCCATACGGTCGCCCTCCGCGTAGTGATAGAGCGGAATCCCGGAAATACTCACGACCCTGAAACCGTCCTGTGTGCTGATCCGGCATCGGCCGTTGATGTGGACAGTATCGCTTCGACCGCCATAGGGGTCGTCGAACAGGACACTCTGATTTGTATCTGTCGCCATGCCGCGAGCGTGGCAGAATCCCGGCCGTTTGGCGTGAAAAAAGCGGACAGGTTTGGGTCCGCACCCCCCGCGATCACGATCTCAGCATTTCCGTGGACTTGTGTCGCCCCATGTCAGGAGGTCTGAAGTTATCGATGGGAAATATCATATCCGTCGCCTTTTGGGGGCGGGCGGGATGGGGGCGGTGTACGCAGCTGTCGATATAAAAAACGAGTCGCCTGTCGCCATCAAGCTCCTCCACCCGAAGTATGAGAGCTCGTCCAAAATTACCCGGCGTTTCTATCAGGAGGCATCTCTCACAAAGGCCCTCGACCATCCCAATATCTGTAGCGCCTTTGACCATGGTTGCACAACCGACGGTGTTCACTACTTGGTCATGCCCCTTCTGGAGGGATGCTCTTTTTCGAAACTTTTAAAAGAGCACAAGCCGCTGCCGTTATCCCGCATTATTCATATCGCCGTCCAAGTGTTGGATGCCCTGGAGTCTGCGCACAGAAATAAAATCGTGCATCGCGATCTAAAACCGGACAATATTTTTATTTTATCCTGTGAATCCGAGGACAAGGTCAGTCTCTTGGATTTTGGTATATCGAAGGTTTTGGAAAAGAGCGCATCCGCCATGCTCACGTCGACAGGCATGGTGCTCGGAACCGCCTACTACTTAGCACCCGAGCAGGCAAAGGGACATCGGGCGATAGACCATCGGGTCGACATCTATGCGATGGGGGTCATTCTCTACGAGGCGATGGTAGGACGCCTCCCGTTTGAGGGAGAATCTTACAATGAAGTGGTTTACAAGATTTTAAATGATCCCTATAAAGCACCGCGTTACATTAATCCGTCGATACCCAGGCGTCTGGAGCAGGTCGTCATGACGGCTATGTCCCTCGATCCGTTGAAACGTTACGCGACCGCTCGAGAGATGCTCACCGCTCTAACGTCCGCAGCTGAACGGCTCGAGTCGTCAAAATTGGATGATTCAAACGATGTCGAGGTCACTCGGGCGGAAACCTCTCCTCGGCATGATGGAGCCGCGCCATCGGCTTCGAATAAGTTTCGTCGGTGGGGTGCGGCTGCCGGTTTTGCTCTATTTCTGGCCCTTGGAGGACTTCTCTGGAAATGGGGTGGGAGAGCAGAGGATCCCATACCTATCACCAGCGACGTCACGATTGAGAAGAGAACGAACAACGCGTCGCCTAATGTCCCCGCTTCGAGGAAGACGCCGCCGGCTTCGACAGTGGATGAGGGGCTATCACAGGATTCCCCCCCGACCAGTGGATCGGACGGCGCTTTGGGAAACGCCATATTATCAACGGAGCGTGCCAAACCGTCTCAAGCGCAGGGGGCGGAGCGGGGGCGACTGGAGGGCAAAGCCCCTGTTACCGAAAAAAACAAACCTGATTTCGCATCGAAACAGCGCACATACCGCACTGGTGGTCGGCGTAAATCGAGGGATTTGTCTGGGACGACCGGATCAGACGAACATATTTCGACCGAAGAAGCGAAAATCGCTGCTGACAACGGGACAAAGCCGACATTGGATAACAGCAAAACACGCCAGGCCGAGTGCGCCCAAATTAACGAAGACGGGCTCTGCATGTCGGTGAATACCGAATAGCGATTACAGGTCCTGCCATCCAACCAACTTTTAACCCCCATCATCTCAACAGAAAAATGTCATCCAGGTAAAAGTCAAAGTGCTGATACTGCTCTACGTGAAACCGAATACCGATGCTCTCATCGCTGGGGAAGGGCTGGGCTATCTGCAATCCCCAATATATGTTTACCGCTAGATCAGATCGAGAGATACACGTACCCATGGCCCCTGGAGGGGTTCGTTTTACGACAGCGCGGTTGGGTCAGTACTCGAGTTCTTGCCACACGATTCACATGCGCAGCGTGCGAAACCTCGGTTTAAAATTCCGCAGTCAAGGTATCTGTAGAATTCTTGAACGACGTACCCGGGAAGCTCGTGCCCCTCAACTCGAAGCCGTTCCAAAAAGGTCTCCAAGTCGTCGGCGATGGCCTGGTAGAGCACCTCCTTCTCCGGTTCGCGACGCTGGTAGAAAAGAGGCATTGTCACCGCTGAATCCAAGGATGACCTGCGGAATACGCTGTGCCTTCGACCCGAGACGCCCTGACCAACTCCGCGGTCGCATCGTCGCATCCCCCCCTCTGCTCCGCTACCGCAGCCGATCTCGATGGGTGCGGATCTTCACCCCGACAGATGACCAACCAGCAACTGTATTCACCCAATCTTGCAACGACCTGCTTCCGCCGCCGTGGCCCCAAAACGTGCTGCTGTTGCGGAAACTGTTCACGTCCAGATCAAAGCTCCCGCCGACGTAGATGATGTTCTCACCCTCGTAATAAAGGCTCGGAGACTGATCGGCGTTTTCAATATACCCCCAGTCACCGGGGATCCATTTGGCGTGCACCGAAGGAGCGCTGCCCTGAACCATGGTGCGCCTCAGCACGTTTCCGCGATAATAGTACGGGTACAATCCCACGCGCCAATCGTAAGTCCCAGGTCCCAGTGCGTCGACGGCCCCGCGGGACACCACGTACAGCGCCGCCAAATAGCAGGCCATCTGGTACTGGAACGTCCCGGCAAAGATATCCTTCACGGCGGCGGACGCTGTCTTGCCCGCTTTGACCTTGGTCGCGCTGTCCCAGTAAACGGGGTTGAAGATCGGAGGGCCGAACAGGAGGGATGAGGAATTGGCGGTGGCGACGACTTTTTTGCGGTGAATCAGGTCCGCCATAAAGGCGTTTTTGGACGAGAAGTCGATGATAGTGTCGCCCAGGTTGATGAAACGCCACTTGATCTCGGTGTCCAAGGTGCTGTCGGAGTGACCGGCCCAGCCGGGGCGCGGGCGGTAGACGTGTTTCTTGTCGCTGCCCCAGTTGTAAACCTGGTAGCTGTAGTTGGTGATTTGGCCAAGCTCCGAGGTGACGTCACCGTTGTCGACGATCAATCCTTCGATCTTGGCGACCTGACGAAAGGATAGATTGCTGCCCCCCACCACCAGCTGGGCCAACAAATCCTCGTTGAGCCTCGCGACCTGGTTGACGACGCCCGTGGGATACAGTGCCGGCAGCAGCACGGCAATCTGAGCCTCGGCACCCGCCTCTTCCATGGCGTAGTACATGGGGCCATCGCCCATGTCTCGGCGTTGCATGTTCCATTCGAAATCCAGACATCGAATGGCGTCCTCACCCTCCGCAAAGGTTCCTTCCGGCGCATCCACCCGTAAAATGGTCGGCAGATAGGTTCCGGGATCGATCCCCGTTCCCGCGCTACAGGACAACTCATCGCCGTTGCGGATTATCACCACGTCGCTTTGCGCTGAGATTCCGGCCGCGTTCTCCGACGTGCTCACGGTGACCAGCACCTCGGCGAAGTCCTCTTCCATGGGGAGTACGATTCCCGCCTCGAACGGCGCCTCGAAGCGGTAGGCCTGAAAGGGCGGCTCGGGCTCGGCCACGCTTTCGAGCGTCATCTCCTGCAGGACCTCCCCGTGATTCGAGATGGAGAGATTGAGGTTGCCGTTACCGTTACCGTTTCCATTACCATTGCCATTAACATTACCGTTACCATTGCCGATAGCGCCGGTCGTTCGATCGCGCACCGTGCCGTTGAGGTTCAGGTTGGCGTTGCCGTTGCCGTCGAACCAGCAGTCCGGTTCCATGATCTCGATTTCCGGCGCCGGAACGGAATTGTACGTAAAGCTCTGGTTGGTCATTTCGCCGCCTGGCCCCTCGGTCATGAACTGCAGATCGACTGCGGTCAGGTGGACCACGTCATTGTTCATCCCGCGGCCGTTGCCAAAAGGGTCCACCTCGACCACGATCTCCTGATCAGCCAAACCCGAGCTGGGCCGGACAGCCTCGACGAATAGCACGACGGTGCGAATATCCTCCTCCATACCCAGCTCGGCCGGACGAAGGGGTTCGAACGGCGCCAGAAAATCCCCGCCGCTGCTCACATGGTCCATGTATCGGGGAATGTCCTCCCCTTGAGTCCAAATCCGCAACGTTCCCTCGGCGGGTACGTACTGCCTCGGATTTTCTTCGTACACCTCCACACCGGCGGGATCCGAGCTATCATAGAAGAACGTAATGCGGGCCCGATCCAGGTCGACCTCGGGATCCAGCTCGAGTATCAGCGGTACGAACTGTTGTTCAGACTCCATGATGTCGTCTTCCGTGTCCGGGATCCCGTCAAGGTCGAAACCATCGGCGAATCCGGGGACTTGGTCCCCGTCGTTGTCCTCATCATTACTGACGACGATCCGGCCGGGCAGCCCGAGAACATCTTCAAGCTCTTCTTCTATTGCGTCTCGCGCCGGCTCGTTGTGGCCATCGTTGTTGTCTCCGTCTATATCCAGGTCCACCGGCGCGTACCACGCGCTGGCAGCGGAGACAAACAGGAACACCGTGTTGGCGGCGAGCCATGGCAGAAGCCATCGCGAGGGGTTCATGCGACCCGTGCCGAACGACGCGCGGGGTTTGATACCGTTTTTTTTCGTCATCTCGTAATCCTTTCTCTGCTCGGCAACGGGGGAGCGCCCAGTTGTGCCGACGTTCAAAAATCCAGTTTTGCTTCGGTCCGGCGGTGATCACTGCTCGGTGTTTTGGCATTTGCGAGGAGTAAGAGAATCCTGACCGAAAAAATGCGATTGTCCCTTTTTTGCTCTCTTTGAAGAACGCCGCCCGAGCCGGTGGGAAATTTCATTTTTTTTCGCTTTGACGCGCGGGGGCGAAACGCCATAGTTTGTCATTCAAATTCAAATGCAACGACACTGTTTTTTCGCGAATAGATATGATGACACTAAAAAAGCACCAAGACGAGCTGCTCACCAAGGCGATCCAGGGAAATAGCGTTTCCATTCGTCACCTGATCGACGAACTTACACCGGTTGTGCAGACTCGAATCGCGCGAACGCTGTTGCGTTGGCACCATAAAAAGGCGATATCCGAGTTACGCCAGGAGATGGAGGATCTCGTCCAGGACGTCTTTGTCGCCCTCTTTGCCGACGACTCGGCAATCCTGCGTTCCTGGGACAAGGATCGCGGGCTCTCCCTCGCCAACTTCGTCGGACTGGTGGCGGAGCGACAGACCGGCGCGACCTTGCGGACGGGTAAACGCAACCCCTGGCGAGAAAGCCCCGCAGAGATGAACGACCTCGAGATCAACTCAATCCGACACGGACAAAGCGGAAGCCCGGCAGAGGGACTCTCGCCCGATGGCGATGGCACGGAGGAAGCTCGGCTCCTGTCGCGCCAGGCGCTCCAGTATCTCTGGCAACGGCTCAAAGAGGATCTCAGCCCCGTGGGTCGCCGACTGTTTGAACTGTTGTATGTCCACGGGTGGTCGGCCCAAGAAGTCTGCGCAGAGATGAAAATGACGCCCGAGGCGGTTTGGGCGTGGCGCAGCCGCCTGGGTAAGCGAGCGCGGCAAATTTTGAGCGAGCCCAAGTCAGGATTCGGGATGACAAACCCAATACCTAAGGGCGTGGGGACAAAATGAACGACGACACACTACTGAAAGCGGTGGCGAAAATGGCCCGCGATGAGGCAAAGAGAGATGAATCCGCCACGACACGGCGACTGGCTTCTCTGGCCGCCAATGAGCTCTCCGAGCGAGAACGGGACGAACTGCGGCGCCTGGCGAGTGACGACGAAGATTTCGCACGCGCCCTTGCCCTGCACGAGCCCTTGGATGTCCGTTTTCTCGACCGCGTCGCCGACCAGGTGACCCAGGGACACAATAGCGTCGCTCCTCTATATTCCCGTTCGAGTAGACAATCGGCGTCCACGCCATCGCGGCGAGGGCCCGTCCTTGCGGCCGCGATCGTGGCCGCGGCAGCCGCGATTGCCTCGCTCGTCTACCTCCCGCTGGTCGGTGAACACCGCCCCGTCATACCCGAATACGAGCTCACGGTGAGCGGACAGGTCAAGCAGCTGCGCACGGGCTCCAAAGAGACCCCGACGCAACGAAAACGGGCCGTGTTCAACACAGAGTCGATATTGTCTCTCATCGCCCGTCCATCGAAAAACCCCGACCGTGAGCTGGTCGCGAACGTGTTCGCCGACACCGCGGACGGTCTTCAGCGCCTCGACCTCCCCTTGACCGTTTCCCCAAAGGGGGCGGTGCAATTACGCGTGAACGTCGGTCGAACACCAAACCTCCCCCGCGGTGACACGACGCTCCACCTCGTCATCGCGCCTCCCGACCGCTTCCCCTCGACCGCGCAAATCGAGCGCGATCTCATGGCGAAGGGCAATCCGGACACCCTCCCGTATCGCCTCGTATCGGCCGAGGTGAGAATCGAGGCGCCCCAATGAAACGCATGACGAGCACTCAGGCGATCTTGACGGTGGTGCTCCCAGGTATCGAAGCGAGGTTGGACCTAAGCCGACCGAGGTCGCGAGGACGTAAGCCGCTAGTGCTCTGTCAACCCAAGAATGACGGGTACAAATCTTATTCCCCCCTGATCAAGGGGGTTAGGGGGATATCTCCAAACGTACGGCTCGCTATGACGAAATCCCCCCGGGCCCCTTTTCAAGGGGGAGTGGCAACGCTCACCCGCCAAAATAGATTTAAAAGACTGCTAGCGGCGTGGAAGTTCGCGATTGTATTAGGCGTTCAAACTGTTTGGGGCTCTAGCTGTGCGCCACGGGATGAGGATCCACGAACCGTCACGCCATCTGGAAAGACACCTCGGTTGACGGTTGAGTTCACCGGGTGTCGGGAGGTTGGCCGCGGTCCGACCTGCGTTCTGGGAGAACAAAGCGAGCTCGGCCTCTGGGTTTCGGTCGAGCCATCCGATACGGTCTACGCGATTCGACAAGCGGGCACGGAGGAGAAGGGCGGTCACCGTGCGCCCGTGCAGGGCGGATGGCGGCATGTCGTGCATGCGCGCGGTGAGGCGAAGGAGATCATCGTCACCGCGGGTTCGGGGCCCCACGTCACCGCGTTCAGATTGGGAATCAGGCGAGAAGCACCGCTTTCCTGGATCGCGAGCGTTCAAGAATTACTCGACCTGGGAGACGTCGATGCGGCCAAGAGGCGCCTTCGGCAGTCAATCGACAACGCGCCCGAGTCCCAAAAAGGGCTAGGTTGGAGCTTGGCCGCGCGTATCGCCCTCGGGCGAGATGACCCGGTTCGCTCCGAACAGATGTTTTTGAAGGCCATTGAAAACCACCGGCGATGGGGTCGACCGTCTCGGGTCATCGAAGATACCACCGCGCTCGTCTACTTGTGGAGCAAGACCGGCAGGCGCTTTTTGGACATGGACGCCGCGCTCGAACAACTGCGCCCCCTGGCTCGCGGGCACGGTGATTCCAACTTTTATATCGCGAACAGCGAGGGACTTTCCGCGGAGAGGAGAGGAGACTTCCGCACCGCCCTAGCGCGATACCGGGCCGCGATACATCAGGCCGAGCGCCTGGATTTGGCGAAACTCAAGTGGTTCGCTGCAACCAACATGTACAATGTGTTGAGCAAGCTGGGACGCTACCGAGACGCGACCGCGCTATTCGAGTCAGACGGGGGAACCCTCACCGGTTGCGAGCGCGCCGTCCGTCTCGACGCGGTGGGATGGTCCCTGATAGAGCAAGCCGAGGGCGGCGCCTCCCATTTTTCAGGGGAAAGCACCGCCGACAGCATCGATCCCCGCGTTCCGCTTCGCCGGGCGCTCGAGTTGGTGAATACACACACCTGCCCCAAATTCCCCCATGGAAAGCGCAACATCCTCATTAACCTGGCCTTCGGAGCGATGACCCGAGATGACGCCAAAGACGCCGACCGCTGGCTCACGATGGCACAACACCACATTTCCGACCGCGACTACCTCTTCGAGCAATGGGTGTTCTTGCTCGAAGGGCGCATTGCCGCGGCCAAGGGGCGATTCAAGGACGCGCTCGTTTACTTCAATCGTCTCGACGCCATCGCCCGAACGACCGGGGATTTCGGACTCCAATGGCGCGCCGCGATCGGCGAGGCGCGGGTTTATCATCGAAAGGGCAAAATCCGCCGGGCACTCGACGCGTACTCTCGGGCCGAGGTCCTATTGGACAACGCCCTGCTGATGGTCGCCCTGAATCGGGACCGTGTCTCGTATCTGTCCCACAGTCGCCTCGCCATTGCCGAGCAGATGGAGCTTCTGATCGACGACGAGCGGGTACACGACGCCCTGGACGTTGCCCGCCGTGCGCGCAGCCGGGTCATCAACTCCCTTTGGCGCTCCGACAGCATCTCCCGATTCGACGCCGCGCAAAGGGCCGTTTGGGATGAAACGCTCAGCGAATACTCGCGCATGCGAAAGGATATCGAGGACAAACGCGCGCGGAGCTGGGAGCTTCCCGCCGATGAGCTGCGCTCACTCGAAGAGAGAAACGCGATCAAGGTCGACACACTCATTGAACTTGTCGACACCGCCCTCACTCGCAGCGGGGTCCAGAGCGTCAGTCGGAAAGAATGGAGAACCCCAGAGGCCGACGAGCTGTTTTTATTCTACTTTCCGCTGCCCGACGCGTGGATTGGTTTCGGTTGGGATCGAGAAGGTCTGACCAGTCGAGACATGGGTCAACTGCCCGAACACCTCACGAGCGACACGCTCTCGATGCAATTGCTCTCTCCGTTCGCCGACCAAATCGATCGCGCCCGTCGCATCGTGTTCTTCCCGATCGGGCGTCTCAACCAGATCGATTTTCACGCCCTCCCCTGGAAAGGCAAACCGCTCATGACGGCGCGGAACGTCTCGTATCGTGTTGATCTCCCGCCGCGCTTGGGCACGCCCCGTCAAACAACGCGGCGGCAACGGAGCGCCCTCGTGGTCGTTGATCCGTTATCGGATCTTCCCGAAGCCCGCCGGAATTCCCACGCGATCACCCGTGCGCTGTCCAACGCCCCGGGCGACTGGACCGTATCGACCTCAATAGGCCCTGGCACAACCCGAGAAACTCTGCGAAGAGGCCTCGTTGACGCGGAGCTGTTTCACTTCTCGGGCCACAGCGTCACCAGGGGAAACGGGGGATGGGACCGAGCGTTGATGCTCGGCAGGGGCGAATTGACCATCGGTGATCTCCTGACCTTGAGTCGCGCGCCGCGGTACGTTGTGCTACTGGGTTGCGAGACCGCGGAGACGCGACCCGTCCCCGCGACCGGGATCGGCCTCGCCGAAGCGTTCATTCTCATCGGAAGCGAAGCCGTGATTGCGGCGACTCGCCCCTTGGAGGACCGATTGGCCGCGCGGTTTACAACACTTTTCTACAGCGCGCTCGATCTCGCCGAGGCGGACGGCGAAACCGAGGCTGTTGACGCGGCCTTTCACCAAGCCCAGAACGCCCTGCGGAGAGGCTTTCCGCATCAGGACTGGGCCAGCTTGAGATTGATCATTCCATAGTTCGGACCAGACCGCGGCCATTGGCTGCGGGGAAAGGAAAGCAACATGACAAACTCAATTTTTAAGCACCCCTCGTTGGCGTTGTTGGTCTCTTGGACCCTTTATCTGGGTTGCGAGGCGCCCATGGAACACGTGCAGGATAGAGAGACGCGGGGAAAGGAGCCTGTTGAGCTGAGCGCCGCGGTTTCTCTTGCGGCCCCGCACCGCCTTCCCGGATGCCTCGATTGGCGCTGGATCGCCCAAAGTGGGGTCGACGATTGCCCGACCCCGGATCCACCGAACGAGTGGCGAGTCACGCGCCCCTTGCCGGACGTACCGGCGTTCTCCAGGTTGTGCGTCTATGAATATAATTTTCCGGACCTGATCTGGGACCCGAGCGCCATCGATAGACTTTGGGAGCTCGTCGACCATCCCAACGAAGGTCTCGTTCAGCTCGAACGGGATTGCGCTGTCATCGCGCCCCAGGGTTCCGACGATCCCGACTGGATTCGGGGCATTTGGGAGCATTTGAGCGCGCGACTGGCCAACCAGGCAGGTGCCCTGTCAAGCTACGGCTGGAGCGCCCCCCTTCGATGGAATTTCGAACCGTTCGTAAAGGTAAAACTCTTCGACACCTCGCCCACGCTACCTTGGACCGGCTTCCCGGAGCTCGCCGTGGGCACGAACGCCCACGGCAACATGCTCACCAATATCGCCCTCTCCCTCTATTGCGATCCCGACAACCCATCGTACGACTGCCTGCTTTCGACATCGACCAACCTCGTCACGCCCTGGTCCCAGATCGAGGAAGAGAACCCCGCGGGCTCGGTGGCCCCCGAAAATGGCGGCCACGTCGGGACCTTGGTCGACCTCATCCTCTCCGTGCTCGCGGAAACCCAAGTGAAACGAAACGACGCTCCCTTGGACCGGTGGATATTCAACTACTCAGTGGGGTTTGACCCGCAATACCGCGGGGCGTTGGGGTTGCTCGATCCCGACCTGGCCCTTCACGACATGCCCCTCGCGGTCGAAATGTTGGTGCGGGCCCTGGAGTTTGGGACGTGCCACCGCATCATTCACGTAGCAGCGGCCGGCAACGACATTTTCGCACCGACCCCGAGGTCCGGGCCGCTGCTTCCCGGAGGATTCGAGGTTCGGTCCGCTCCGAATTCAAACATCTGTATCGACGACTACGCAGGTGATCCCGAAAATGGAGACATTGATCCCGACGGCAACACGCCACTCTTGGTTGCCGCGGGAGGCGTGGGAGAGAATGACGATCCGCTGGTCAATACGCCATTCGGCGGCCAACCATCGCGCGTGCTGTTTGCCGAACAGGCCCTGGTGTCGGATCGCTTCATCGCCGAGCCCTATCAAGCTCTAACGGGCACCTCCGTGGCGTCCATCGAGCTGGCGGCGCTCATCGGCGCGCTGGCCAAGTTCCATCCCGAAGCGACCGCCAGAGAGCTCATCGAGATGACGTATACATATGGATCGGAAATCGACCGACGCGCCGATTTTTGTCACGTTTCTGAGCGCGATCCCGTCGATCCGACCCAGTGCAGACACCAACACAGAATCCACTTCTGCAGCGTCCTGGCCCGTTCTTGTGCTCAGCATCCTTTTGACAATTGCCCGCCCCAGGACACCTTCGAGTGTCACGACGTCGAGCCCCCGGCGGTCACCCTCTCCCCCCAGCCCGAAGATGAGGTTGCTCAGTTGACCGAGGAAGATATCTGCGGAGCCGCGGGAGAGCCCTGCGGTTTTGAGCTGGCAACCAACCTCGCCTCGACGCCTTGGCTCGTCCCCCAACCGTCACCCGAGACTTGCCCCACATGCGCTCTGTTTCTATTGAACAAATATTTTTTCGCGTATATCTACGTCAAGGACAAAGCTTTGGCCAACAGCGTCACCGGCGTCTTCCTCGAAGTCGCCGGTGTGAAGTACAAGCTCAGAAGCACGATCAAGGCGGGCCGTTCCTACTGGTACAAAGTCTCCGCGAATTCCGCCACCAAAGGAAAAATATGGCTCCTGAAAACTAACATGGTGGGCCTCACACCTGTCAGTACGGTGCCAGCTCTTTGATGATGCTCACCTCGCTAAGAACGATTAAGGACGGTCCTAACAAAGAATTTCTGAGAAATAACCCCATTTTTTGAAGAATCCCCCTAACCCCCTTTTCAAGGGGGAATAAGAAATTGCCCCCGTCATTCTGGGGTTGACGGAGCACTAGACTCGACCGGCCTCGCATTCTCGGTTTCACCTCGCTCTCGTACCATTTGTCGATCACGCTCTCCTTCAGACGAGCTGCCGGGTCAATCACAGATCGGAATGCACACCCGTTTCAGGCACATCCACTCCGTGCAGCCATCCGGGATCGGGAGATTGTCGCAATCACCCGAGAGCTCGCAGGTGAAATCTGTGCAGTCCGCGGGGCAACTCTCGGGGGTTTCACCGTTCAGCGGATCGCAGGTGTCGTCCGGGCAGGTGTTGTCGTTATCGCAGACCGCATCGCAGGCGTTCCTCCCGGGGAGACACTCCCAATGGCCGTCGCACGAGACATCCCAGGGATGCCCGACGCAGTCCAGGACCTGCTCGCAGCGGCCTCCCAGACAGTCCGGTTGACAGGAATCGGCGGTCTCAACGGCATCGCATATATCGTTACCGCAGCCAATGGGTATGGTCGGACAGACTTCGTAGCATTGATTATTGAAATCGCAATTCCAGTACCCGCCATAGGGGCAGTTGCCCTCGGGATTCCACTCCTGCTCAATGCAATCTGATGGCTGCTCGCAGGACTCGAAGCAATCATACACGCAGCTAGCCTGGCCTTCACCGTTCTCGCGGTCGCAATAACCGTCGTCGCAGGCGCCGTCCCCGTAGGCGCAGAACTCGGTACAGCGCTCATCTTCACAAAGCCAAACCCCATCACAAGGAAGCGTCCAGTTACTTAACGAGACGCAATCTTCAGGTACCGCGCACCGCATGCAATCCTCGGGGCAGGTGTACTCGGTTTCCCCGCCAACGGCATCGCAGGTCGCGTCACCGCAGACAATGTCGGGATCATCGCATACTGGTTCGCAGAGCTGCCTGTTGCAGGCCCAGTGTCCCTGGCACGCTTCCTCCCACTCCCGAGAGAAGCAGTCATCGACATCCACGCAATCATCGTGGCAAGATTCCACACAGAGACTGTCAATGCAATCCCAGTATCCAGCACCACCGCAGTCGACGACCACAGGGGGCGACATGGTCTCGCAGTCGAGGTAGTCGACGCAGGCGCACGTCGCCTGACAGACTAGACCGAACACTCCACTTGATAAATCAAGGACACACCGCCACTCACCATCATCAGGGCCGCAGCCCACTTCCCAGGAGGGCCATACCTCTTCCTCGCAGTCGTCCACCGTCCCACAAGAGGGCGCCACATAGCCGAGGTTGACGGTCAAGTCGTCGACGGTGTCGCCGCTGTCGAGGAACGACACCTGCACCTGGTCTTGGCCCGAGCTACCGCCCGGCCACATCCAAGTTAGGGGATAATCCGGGGGCGAGTATCTCAAATTGAAAACCGTGTCCGATTTTGAGAAAACAGGTTCGGTATAGAGTGTCTCCATCATGAGGTCGCTCCGTTCGACGAATACTTCTAGATCGGCGTAGAATTCACTTATCGCCTCTTCGATAACCACGGTTAAGATGTAATAATCCTCGATACTTTTTATATCGTTGAGTCCGTTTGAGTAATTTAAACCCCCATTTTCCATAAAGACAGATTTGACTTCGAACTCGTAGATCCAGTCAGCTAAGTCGGATATTAGGACCTGTCGAACGCCAGGCTCAACTGAAATCGGGTCCGACCAGTTGTCCTCATCCCCCAACGGTCTGTAGACTATCTCCGCCCGAACGAATCCATCGATCATGGGATCGCTCTCCCAGATGATCCTCACGTCATTCTCTTTCCCATCACCATCGGCGTCCAGTACGTTGATTTGCAGACCGATAACCTCATTGAAGGTAAAAAGGCCTAAATCTAGGCAGTTAGGACTGCTGTTTGTACTGAATGACTCTGACGAGACCTGCACTGGGTCCGACGCGGTTATCGTCACTGACATCTCTTGTCCCGGCGGCAGGTTGATGACCTCGAAGGTGGGCTCGTTGTCTGTGAACCGCTTGGTGAATCCCTGTCCCGTGACGACGATTTCGTAGTCGCCGCCGTCATTGTCGACCTGCCCCTGGATGCAGATGAGACTTTCAAGTTTGAAGTCCGCGTTCCATGTGGTGAAATGGGTCACCGTGCCCGTGTAGAAGCGGCCGTTCGCGGTTTTGGTGAGGGTGCCGAATTCGATCCATTTGGAGATGTCGGTATCGAAGTACCAAGAGGGGATGGTATCCGGGGCGGGCGCCGCGTCGCCGGTGATGGGCATGGTGATGGTGTATTCCCCCATGCCCTCCAGGGAGTATGTTTCTGCGGAGGTTTCGCCTACGATCGTGACGTCCATCATCCCCTGGCTCACGATGTGGACGTCTTCGCCGTTGCTGTCCAACGCGCTGAAGTCACCGGGTACGCATGTGATCTCGTGTGTGTTGACGTTGTAGCTCGTAATGGCGACGACGAGGTTTTCGGTGATACCGTCCAGTGGCGGGAAATGAACCGAGGCCCCGTCCGGGGTGGTGATGGTGTTGCCCGTTTCGAGACCGGGGTCGATGACCGCTTCGGTGTCCACGGGCAGCAACCGGATGCTCGTGGTCGCCGTGGGAGGCGAGTAGATAGAGAGTGATTGTTGATACGGGGCAAACCCCTCAACCGTCACTCTGAGGTAATCGTCGGCGAAGATGCGAGGAACGGTGAGAGAGAAGTTGCCGTCAGCATCGGTGGAGGTCTCCTCTGCCAAGGTGACCACCGCGGCCCCGGTAATCGGCGCGCCGTCCGCAAAGGATCGGACGCGGCCAATAAGGGTGATTGTATCGCCCTGTTGCGTCGTTTCCGTGTCCGGTATGGTCGTTTCCGTGTCCGGTAAAATGTCGGTCTCAAAGGCCGTGTCCTCGTCGGTTTCTGTGGCCGTGTCGACGAGAGACCCCGTATCGACCTCCCCGGTGTCGGTGGGATGCGATGTATCGACCGACGTGTCCTCGGGGATGCCCGTATCGATCGGCGTTTCGGAATCAGGCGCTGCGGTGTCGGACGTGTCCTCAGGGCTCGTACCAATCTCAGAGCCTGTCTCGAATTCCCCACCGGTGTCGGTTCCGTCGTCGGATGCCGCCTCGGTGTCGGTGTCATTCTCTCCCGGATCCGGCCCGGGCCCGTCACAGCTCAACACCGGAAAACGGAAAAAGAGTCCTATCAAAGCAAATGAGCAAAGTATTCTCTGCATTTCATGCCTCCTTTTGGTTTAGCCGTTACGATAAAGTCCTTCCAGCCAGCTTTGGATTTACTCGGTTGTTCCTTCGCGGCGCTCGAAAGAGAACCCGCCGGTGATAATTCTCCTCCGAGGCCCTGCCAAAAAGTGAGCTGCCCATCTTTTACGCGGTTCTCTTTTCTCACCCATCGGGGAACAGCGGTGTATGACAATCCATCAACCCATTCGGAGGAAGAGATGAAAATGAGATGCGAACTTGGGTCCATCGCGGCGTTGCTCGCGGCGATCGCTTTTGGTTCCGTACTGATGTCGAGCGGCTGTGACGACGGAGACGGAAATGACACGACGTCCGGAGGGGATGGGACGAATCAGGAAGAGAACGGCGCCCCTCCGCCGGGATGCGACGGAGCCATCGCCTTTCCCGACGCCAACCTCGAGGCGGCCGTTCGGGGGGCGGCGGCGCTGCCAAGTGGTGATATTCACTTTGATGATGTGAAGGACATCCAAGAATTGAATTTATTGAACGGAGAAATTTCCGATCTCACAGGGATTGGGTGTCTGACAGGGCTTATTGGCCTCATGGCCAACAACAACAACCTTCCGGATATTTCTCCCCTCCGGTCCCTGACGAATCTGACGATGCTCAACCTATCCTTCGTCTTCGTTACGGATATCAGCCCCCTTTCATCCCTCACCAAACTCCAATATCTGACGCTCGGATCCAACAACATTGTCGATATCAGCGCCCTCGAGTCGCTGTCCAATCTCATCAAAGTCGACGTAGCGCGCAACGAAATCACGGACATCTCCGCGTTGGTGGCCAACGACGGGATTGGCAGCGGGGACGACGTCGATATCACCGACAACCCCCTTGTCTGTGAGGACGTCCTCGACGACATTACCGCATTGATCGAGCGGGGGGTCGCGCTCGAGCACGACTGTGATTGACGCGCGTTCCGTTGAGAGGTGTCTGGACGCGGACACCATCGCCGCCTTTGTCGACGGGTTTCTGGACGAGCGCGAGTTACCAGGCCTCTCCCAAAACCGTATTGTCGATGAGGCGGGTCTTCCCGATCCTGGCGGCCGCGGCGAGGAGGGCCTTCCCCTCGATCACCGCGTCTGGATCGATGGGAGTGAGGCGCTCCGGGTCGGCGATCTCCACGTAGTCGATGCGGTCCGCGGCGGCTGCGATGAGCTCCGCCGCGCAGTTTCGCAGCACTCCGGCCCGCCGCTCCCCCTCGTCGAACCGCCGCCGGGCCCTCTGCAGCCCCTCGTAGAAGGCCAGGGCGCGCCCCCGTTCCCCAGCGGAGAGGTAGGCGTTGCGCGAGCTCATGGCCAGCCCGTCCGGCTCCCGGACGATGGGGGCCGGGACGATTTCGATGGGGAGGTTCAGGTCCCGGACCAGCCGCTCGATGACCTTGAGCTGCTGGTAGTCCTTGCGGCCGAACACCGCGGCCGAGCGGCCGACGATGTTGAAGAGCTTCGCCACCACGGTGGTGACGCCGTTGAAGTGCCCCGGCCGGTGGGCCCCGCACAACGTCTCGGTCAACCCCCCCACCGCGATCTCCGTATCGAAGCCGTCGGGGTACATGGCTTCGGGAGCGGGGGCGAACACGGCGGCCACGGAGAGCCGGCGGAGCTTCGCCACGTCCTCGTCGAACACCCGGGGATATCGGTCGAAGTCCTCGTTGGGACCGAACTGCTTGGGGTTGACGAAGATGCTCACCGCGACCACGTCGGATACTCGCGTCGCGATCCGCACCAGGGAGAGGTGCCCCTTGTGGAGACAGCCCATGGTAGGCACGAACCCCACCCTTTTTCGCGCGCCTCGCTGGGCCTCACACCAATCGGACATCTCCTCGGGGGTTCGGATGATCTCGGGCATCAGTGGTGGGTGATGGTCTTGGCGTCGGGCTTGTAGCTCAGCTCCGGCGCGGTTCCCGAGGTCTTGACGGTGACGGTGTGCTCCTTGGTGGGGAAGCGGCCTTCCCGGACGTCGCTCGCGTACTCGGTGACGGCCTCCCGGATCGTGCGCCCCACCTCGGCGTAGCGCTTGAGGAACCTCGGCCGGAACGCCTCGTTCATCCCGAGGAGGTCGTAGATGACCAGCACCTGACCGTCGCAACAGGGGCCCGCGCCGATGCCGATGGTGGGGACGGGCACCTCGTCGGTGATGGCCTCGGCCAGCTCCAGGGGGATCCCCTCCAGCACCACACAGAACGCCCCCGCCTCCGCGACGGCCTTGGCGTCCTCGATGATGCGCACCCGATCGATGCCCTTCCTGCCCTGGATCCGATGGCCCCCCATGGCGTGCACGGACTGGGGGGTGAGCCCCACGTGGCCCACCACGGGGATCCCCGCCTGCACGATCCGGGCGATGGTATCGGCCATCTCGAGCCCCCCCTCCAGCTTGACGGACTCGGCCCGCCCCTCCTGAACCAGCCGGGCGGCGGACTGGAGGGCCTGCTCCGGGGAGACCTTGTAGGTCATGAAGGGCAGGTCCCCGGAGAGGTGGGCCCGGGTGATCCCGCGGGAGACCGCCCGGAGGTGGTAGATGACATCGTCAAGGGTCACCCCGAGGGTGTTGTCCAGCCCCTGCACCACCATGCCGAGGGAGTCCCCCACCAGCACCATGTCCACCCCCGCCTCGTCGATGAGCCGGGCGAAGGTGGCGTCATAGGCCGTCACCATGACGATTTTCTTGTCCTTGCGTTTCAGGGATGTGAGGGACGGAACGGTGATCTTTTTCTTGGCGTTCATGGGTCGCGCTTCCTCCTTGTGGAATGTACGCCGCTCTTGCCGGCACTCGTCGTCTCGAGCTCACGGAGCTCGCGGATAGCGGCTCCGTTGACGGAGTCCGCTTCACCGTTGGATGTAGGCCAATTTCGGCGCGGAGTCAATCGATGCAGGCCACGACGCGGATAAGGCTCCGGATGCGCCGCTGCGTCTCCGGATCGAGGTTCGTGAACTGGATCCCCATACCGGGCTCCTGTCCCCCGGCGCCGTCCTCCACCCACCGCACCTCGCCGGAGACGGTGAGGGGCTCCCGGGTGTGGGGGATCCGGAACTCCAGCTCCAGGGTGCTCCCCCTCGGGAGGGGCGTGTCGGAGACCAGGAAGATGCCGAACTCGGACGCGTTGCTGGCGCGGGAGTAGAGGTAGACGTCACCGTGGCGGTAGTTCACATCGAGCTTGACGTCGTAACGGGTTTTTCCGCGACGGTCCGGGTCGGTGGATTGGCGGTTCGAGCTCATCTCCGGATTAGTCTAGCATGATCTCAGCGACTTGGATCGCGTTGTCTTTGGCTTTCGAATCGTCTTTGATGGTCATTCGCCCGGAGCCCCGGTAGAGCCCCATTCGGATCGAGTAGTCCCCCGAGGCCTGGTAGAGCGGAATCTTCATTCGGTACGCCTCCCGGATATAGTCCCCCTCCGCCCATTTGCTGGTGGGGAACTTGTTGTCGAAGGGCTCGTGGTCGCCGTGGATGCGGCCGCCGGGGCCGTCGATGTGCATGAAGAACTTGAAGTCGCCGTTGACCTTCTTGTCCACCCGCCAGTAGGAGGTGAACACCATCTCCTTGCCCTGCACCAGCCGATCGGCGGCGCCGTCGCTCTCGAGACGCCAGCCGAGGAAGGTGAGCTTGTCGTCGAAATTGACTGTCATGGGATGTGACGGGCCGGGGACGAAGGGCTTGGAGCTCGTGAACCCGATGAGGGGGTTCCGGTTCTTCTCCTTCGGGAGGAGCTTCGAGGTGGCCACCGCGAACCGGTCGCTCTCCGCGTCCAGCACGAACAGGTGGTGCCCGGTCTTCTCCCGCGTCATCTGGTCGAGGTCGGGGAGGTGCTTGGGGGGGAAGAGGGCGAACACCCGGTCTTTTCTGGAGAGCCACGCCACGGTCTCTTTCCGGGTGGACAGCTCCTTCGCGTCGGACAGGAACTGCCCGGAGCCGAACACCCCGAGGGGCTCGTCGCCGGTGCGGTACTTCTGATAGGCCTCGACGGCGTGCTTGGCGGAGAGGTGCACCGAGTAGTACGGGACGAGGTAGAACGAGAGGCCCGCGCCGAACACCAGGGGCGCGAGGAGGGTGAGCACGCGGAACTGCCACCTTCGCCACGATCCCGCAGCGAGGAAGCCCGTGGCGATGAGCAGACCGGCGGGGAGGGCGAAGAAGCCCACCCGGATGATGGGTTTGTAGTCTTTTTCAGGGATGGGGACCCCTTCGAAGCCGAGGCCGTAGAGCAGGGTCTCCGGATTCTGGAAGAAGTCCCGGAGCATCAGGGCGAACATGGCGACCCCGAGGAAGACCATGAGGCGCATCGGGTGTTCGGCCGTGAGCATGTCGTCCACCGCGAAGGCGGCCCCGAGGGCCATGGGGACGACCACCGCCGTGGGGGTGACCCCGATGAGCTCCAGGGAGACGGCCTGGGAGAGGTATCCGATGAGGATTCCGGTGATGGAGAGGGCCCTGAGGTAGAGCGTCCGCCGGTCCCCGGTGTCGGTCGTGAAGTACCCGAGCACGGAGATGGGGACGAGGGCGCTCCAGGGAAACCAGCTGTAGGCGATCTGCTCCAGGGGGAAGTCGAAGGTCATCTTGTAATTGGTGGGTTTGAGGGCGCCGCCGGTGATGAACACCATATCAGATTTGGAGAGCGCCACCGCCAGGTATCCGCCGGCCACGAGGAGCGCCGTGACCCCGGTGACGAGGGCCGCGATCCCCCGCCGCCGTCCGGCGGTCCCGTCAGGCGTGAAGAAGGAGCCCCCGTGTCCCGAGAACAGCAGCGACAGGGCCACGACCAGGAGGGGCGACGCGACCCCGATGAGCGCGCCGCGGGACACCAGCCCGAGCCCGAGGCCGAGCAGGGCCGAGAGCCCCCCCGCGGCGGATGCCGCCCGCGACCGGCCGAACAGGACGAGGGAGAGCCCCCCCAGCGCGAGAATATCCGCCATCAGGGGGGGCATGCCGCCGGAGAGCTGCCGTCCGTTGTAGAGCAGCAGGGGGGAACCGGCGAAAAAGAGGGTCGCCAGCAGAACCTGGCGCGGGGAGGCGAGGGGGTGGAGGAGGAGGAACAGGACGATCACCGCCACCAGCGCCAGCAGGGCCACGGGGAGGCGGGCGCCCAGCTCCGATCTGCCGATGAGCGACCATCCGGCGGCGGCCATTCGCTCCTCGATGTGCGTCCCGTGGTCATTGAGGGGGGTTCCCGCGAGAATCTTTTCGGCTCTCTCCGTGTAGTTGATCTCATGGGGCTCCCAGATGCCGAAGCTGCCGAGCCCGACGAAGAGCAGCAGCGATGAGAGCGCGATACATCCACCCAGCCGGAGGTGCGTTTTGTCGAAAATAGGGTGTAGCTTCATCGGTTGTTTCCGCCTAAACTAAGACCGCTCTTAAGTCTCAATGCGTTTTTGCACGGAGACGAGGCGAATGTTATAGTTACTTTGAAAAAAAAATCCATATCATTGCCAATTACTTGGAGGCGAAGATGAAGGTGGAAGAAGGAAAACTGATAACTCTCGAATATACGATCACGACCGAGCAGGGGGAGCTCATCGAGTCGTCGATCGGAAGGGGGCAGCCCCTCACATTTATCTTCGGCAGCGACTGCGGCTTGCCGGCGGGGGTGACGGAGTCCCTCGAGGGCCTCGAAGAGAATGATGAGAAGTCCTTTGATGTGCCGCCGGAGAAGGCCTTCGGTACGGTGGACTCCGGTCCGACGATGAAGCTGCCGAAGAACGCCTTCCCCGGAGATACAGAGGTCAAGGTCGGCGCCTCTTTCGAGGGCACCATGCCGAACTCCGATCAGACCGTGAAGTTCGTCGTCACCGAGAACCTCGCCGACGAGGTGGTGGTCCGGCTCATTCACCCCCTCGCCGGGAAGACCATCCACATCGAAGCCAAGGTTCTCGAAGTCGGCGAAGAGCCTGTCGTCGAAGAAGCCGAGTAGCCCTCGTTTATGACTCCAGAGGGAGCAGATCCGCCAGGGTCGCCCCCCAGCTCCCCTCGCCGTGTCCCCCTAACCGGTACGACCTGACGGCGTCGTGCTTCTCCAGAACCGAGTGGACGATCCGGCGGAGGGTCCCCTTGCCCTTGCCGTGGATGATCCGAAGCTCCGTGATCCCGGCTTTGCGGCACTCGTCGATGTAGTCCGCCACCAGCGCCTTGACCTCGCCGGGCCGGAAGGTATGGAGGTCCAGCACCCCATCGATGGGGAGCGCCACGATCTCTTCTTCCCAGTCTCCGTTTTCTGGATTATCCGCCATGCGCCGACCTTATCACGATCGATAAGTCTCAGAAAAGTCGGCGCTTCATTCGGATGGGATCAGTCGGCGGGGACGAGCTCGGTCCACGGGAAGCCGCTGCATCCCGTTTCGAGATCGTCCGCGTCGGCCAGGTTCTCCTCGGCTTCGGCGTCCGTCTCGGAATCTGCGTCGTAGATAATCTGGCAGTAGTAGAGCGCTTCCGAGAGGACCGTCCACTCGAACCGGTCCCAGAGATCGTCGCCCTCGTCCTGCGCGATGAGATAATCCCGGTCGTTGTCATAGGTTGAAATCGCGTATTCGAACACGCCGATATCCCCTGAATCGTCGATCCACGCATCGTCGGAGATGGTGATCGTCTGCCACTCGGTGGTGTAGGTCCCCGCGATCTCCAGCCCGTCCGCGTCGGCGTCCGTATCCGCATCGGTATCGGCGTCCGTATCCGCATCGGTGTCGGCGTCTGTGTCTCCGTCCGCGTCTCCGTCCGCGTCTCCGTCCGCGTCTCCGTCCGCGTCCCCGTCCGCGTCTCCGTCCGCGTCCCCGTCACCGCTCGCCGGTGAATCCTCGGCGGCACCGTCTCCGCATGCCGACGCCATCCCCAGCAGCCCCAGTAGCCCCAGTAGAATTGCGAATTGTCTCATCCCATCACCTCTTGTCGGGTTCCCCGAAATGCGTTTATCCCTCCCCCGTCACCGTGGAGGGATCGCGATATCACCCCGAGTCGTCGGGGGGGAGGCTTTTCACTATCGAATGTGGTGGGGAACCTCTCTTCGCCTTCTGCCCCGCAGGCTCGAGGGGCCGCAGAGCAGGTCTCCTGGCTTCCGGATCGCTCTACTCACGGGCCTTCCCGGGCGTCTCGCCCAGTGGTAATTTCCGCTTTCGTCACCGGTTACAGTGGCGGGGGCCGCGCCGGAATCTCACCGGCTTCCCGGGATGGGGAATTCCATCCCTGCTCATACGGCGCCGAAAAGGTTGAAAAAGAACCGGCGAATGCCTATCAGAGGGACGCCCGCAGGTCAATACAAACCGCAGCGGGATGACGCCGGCTCTACTGCGGCGACGCCGGGTCCCGCGCCCGCAACCCGAAGTGTCCGCCCGCCAGATCGGCCACGGCGCGGCCGATGCTCAAGGAGGCGGTGGCCGCGGGAGACGGCGCGTTGAGCACGTGAATCATGCGGTCCCCCTCGACGATGCGGAAGTCGTCCGCGAGGGCGCCTGTGGGGAGCAGCGCCTGGGCCCGAACGCCGGCGCCGGCCCGGTGCACATCCGATCTTTCGAGCTCCGGCAGGAGGCGTCTCAGGGCCTTGACGAAGGCCCGTTTGCTGCGCGATCGGTACACCTCGGCTAGACCGGTCCGCCAGTATCTGAGGGCCATCCGCCAGAACCCGGGATAGAAGAGATACGAGGCGATATCCCGCGGCGAGACGTCCCGCCAGCGGTACCCCTCCCGGCGGAGCGCCAGCACCGCGTTGGGCCCCGCCTCCACGCCCCCCGCGACCATTCGGGTGAAGTGCACGCCGAGGAAGGGGTAGCGGGGATCCGGGACCGGGTAGATCAGGTGGTTGACGAGGTGCCGCCGGTTCGCCGCGAGCTCGTAGTACTCGCCGCGGAAGGGGACGATGCGGAGGCCGGGATCGACGCCGCAGCGCCGGGCCACCCGGTCACAGGAGAGCCCGGCGCAGTTGATCAGATACTTCGTGCGCAGGACGCCGCGGGTGGTCTCCAGGATCAGCTCGTCCGTCTCCCTCCGGCAGGCGGTGAGCCGGGTATTGAAGCACAGCTCTCCCCCCGCGGCGGCCAGGCGCCGGCCGTAGGTCGCGGTGACGCCGATGAAGTCGACGATACCGGTTTCCGGGACCACCAGCCCGGCGATGCCGTCGATGTGGGGCTCCCGCTCCCGGATCTCCTCCGGCCCGATACGCCGGAGCCCGATGAGCCCGTTGGCCCGCCCCCGGGCCTCGAGGGTCGCCAGGGGGCCGAGCTCCGCCTCCCTCGTGGCCACCACGATCTTGCCGCAGTTCTCGTGGGCGATCCCCTCCTCGGCGCAGAACCGGTAGAGCGCCCGGCGTCCGGCGGTGCAGTTCGCGGCCTTGAGGGACCCGGGCTTGTAGTACAGGCCGGAGTGGATCACCCCGCTGTTGTGTCCGGTCTGATGGGCCGCGAGGGTCGCCTCCTTTTCGATGATCGCCACCCGCCCGCCGAAGCGCTCGGCCGCCGACATGGCGACCGCCGATCCCACGATGCCTCCTCCGATAACCGCGATGTCGAACCTGTCCCTCCCGCTCACTGGGTGTCCTTTCCGCCGGCGCTATCGCCACGCCCCCGCATCTTATACTCGCGTCGCCGCCGGTAAAAGCCGTTTCATGACCCACCGGCATCGCGCAAAGGAGGCGAAGACTCCGACGCCGCGCAATCCGACATCACGTAGAACCACGATGGAAATTATTGAAGATTTCATGGTATGGTTTTGGCCATGTCTGAAAATAGAAACTCCACGGTTTGGGAAAAGCGGTTCAGGGAGACGGCGGATCTGTTGCCCGGTATCATCTGCGAGGGCGATCTGGATCTGCGGGTCACCTATGCCAATGAATTTGCTTTCAAGGCATTCAAGTACAACCGGCAGGACATCGAAGACGGGGTCAACCTCCGGCAGCTCATCCATCCGGACGATCGGGATCGGGCCTCGGGAAACATCCACCGCCTCCTTGACGGAGAGAGCGTAGGCCCCCAGGAGTACCGCCTGCTGCACAACGACGGGTCCATGTCGGAGTACCAGATCAACTCCGCGCCCATGTACGACGGTGAGAATGTCGTGGGGATCCGCACCTGCATCTTCGATATCAGCGAGCGGAAGCAGGCCGTGGCGGAGCTCCAGGCGAGCGAGCAGCGCTTCCGGCGGATCTTCCGGGAGTCCCCCATCGGCATCGCTCTCTTCAGTCCGGAAGGCCAACTGCTGGACGGGAATCGGGCGTTCCGGACGATGTTCGACCTGGCGGAGGGGCCCCTCACGGATAGGCTGGCCCCCCTGTTCGAGCTGCTCCCCCTCTCGGAGGCCGATCGGAACAGCTTGAGCGACGGCGGCGTGGCGCGGTTCAGCGGAGAGTTCGATCTCGGATCAGACGACCGCGGGAGTCGGTACCTCGAGTGGCACCTCAGCCACCTGGCCTTCAAGGAGGGCGGCAAGAGCTTGTTGCTCGCCCAGGTCCAGGACGTCACCGAGCGGCGCGCCGCCGAGGAGGCAAGGCTCGAGGAGGCGCGGGTGGCGGCCAAGAAGGCCCGGGAGCTCGTCAAAAACCTCAAGGAGGAGGTCCGGGAGAACTTCACCTTCAGCAACATGGTGAGCCGGAGCCCGGAGATGAAGCGGATCTTCGATATCCTGCCCCAGGTGGCGGTGACCCCCACCACGGTCCTGATCTCCGGGGAGAGCGGGACGGGCAAGGAGCTCATCGCGCGGGCGCTCCACCAGCTCAGCCCGAGGAAACGCAAGCCCTTCGTGGCGATTAACTGCAGCGCGCTCCCGGACAACCTCCTGGAGTCCGAGCTCTTCGGGTACAAGGCGGGGGCGTTCACCGATGCCAAGCGGGACAAGCCGGGGAAGTTCGCCCTGGCCGAGGGGGGGGTGCTCTTTCTGGACGAGATCGGCGACATCTCCCCCGCCATGCAGGTCAAGCTCCTCCGGGTGCTCCAGGAGAAGACCTACGAGCCCCTGGGGGGGGTGAAGTCTTTCAAGGCTGACGTCCGGATCGTCGTCGCCACCCACCGGAACCTGGAGGAGATGGTGGCGGAGGGGCGGTTTCGGGAGGACCTGTTCTATCGGATGAACGTCCTGAAGGTGAAGCTGCCCCCCCTCCGGGATCGCCGGATGGATATCCCCCTGCTCGTGGACCACTTCATCCAGCGGTTCAACCGGCGGTACAACCGCTCGTTGGAGGGGATCTCCCCGGCGGCCCTCGATCGGCTCATGGTGCACGATTTCAAGGGAAACGTCCGCGAGCTGGAGAACGTCATCGAGCACGCCTTCGTGTTCTGTACAGAGGGGGAGCTCCAGCTGGCTCACCTGCCGGAGGAGCTGGCCGCCAAGGGAGAGGCGGTGTCCGTCCGGGCGCTCAGCGCCATCACCAGCCTTGAGGAGCTGGAGGCCCACTATCTCCGAGCGGTTTTAGAGGAGACCGGCGGTAGCCGGATAGAGGCGGCGCGCCGTCTCGGGATTCACAAGTCCACGCTGTTTCGGAAGCTAAAGAAGCTCGGGATTACAGAAAAGTAGGAAAATGATAAACAGAACGATACGACATATTTTCATTTTTGCCCTGATCATCGCGAGCTGCGGTGAATCGTCGAAGACAGCTTCGCCGAGAGGTGGAGATGACACGTCCGGAGGAGATGCGGACACGGATACTGATACAGACACCGATACTGACGCTGATGCGGACACGGATGCGGACGTCGACACAGACACAGACACAGACACGGATGCGGACGCCGACACGGATGCGGACACCGACACAGACACAGACACGGATACGGATGCGGATGCCGACACAGACACGGACACGGACACAGACACGGATACGGATACAGACACGGATACGGACATAGACACAGATACGGACACAGACACAGATACAGACACAGACACAGACACGGATACGGACACAGACACGGATACGGACACAGACGCGGACACGGATGTCAATTCAGATATAGAGACGGATACAACCACCGAGTCGGAATCTGTCGGAGACACCGGATCCGGGCGTGACACGGGGGTGGACATCGCCGTCGCCACTTGTGTCAAGACCTGTGACGCCCCCGAGGATTGCGTCGAAGCGAGAGCAGACGCCATCCACGACGCGGACAACTTCGAGTGCGGCGGGGGCTTCTGCACCTACCTCGGATGCCGGAGTGACGCGGAGTGCGACGAGGCCCACCCGGGCCTCGGATATGTGTGTCACGAGACCGGCTGCGTGCCGCCGTGCGATGCCGTCGCGGACTGTGCCCTCGATTTTTATGAATACGATGAGGACAATTACCGCTGCGACGAGGGGGCCTGCGTTCACCTGGGGTGCAACATGGATCAGGAGTGCGTGAACAGCTACGGTGCCCTCTACAGCTGTCAGGATCCCATCGGGACCGGCATCTCCGGCTGCTTCCCCAGGTGCGCCGGCGCCGATGTCACCAACTGCGTTCTCTCCCTCGATGATCCCGCCAAGGACGAGGACAACTACGCGTGCGTCAATGATAAGTGCTACTACACGGGATGCCTCGGCGACGAGGAGTGCGGCGACGGATATCGCTGCCTGCAGCCCGAATAATTCCTGAAGAAACGAAGCGAAAATGCCTCAGCCTCTACCCGAAGACGTAGGCCTGACAAGGCACTAGTTGTTGAAGAACGCCGATCCGGTGTTACCCTCTTAATGCGACGATGGAATCCGGACGCGGAAAGGGGACCGGAGTGGCGAAGCGGTTCACAGCATGGGCGGTCGTTCTGCTGATTACGGCGGTGAGCCTCTCCGGGTGCCAGGCCACGGTGGGGGGGATGTCGCTGATGGTGCGGCCGGCGGTCCGCATCCTCCCTCGGGTCATGGAGACCGGCGACGGGGAGCAGGTTTTTATTGAGGGGTACGAGCCCCGGGGGGACAGCTACTTCATCGTCATCCGAATGCGTCCGAAGGCCGATCAGAAGAAGGGGGCCGCGATGCTCCCGAGCCTGCCGAGCGGCGTCCGGCAGAAACTCAAGAACTTTCAGAACTGATCCTGGGCGCTCGAAGTTTAGAGCGCACTTGCCATAATTCTCCATAAAACCACAAAAATTATTCATCCCTCGAAGAAAAACGGTTAGTTTTTTGTACTATTTCATATATCTTCTTAGGATATTGGAGAGAAAAAAGGAGTGGATGGATGGGAAATTCATCGATGAGAACAGCATGGTTAGCGATAATCTTCTTATTGTGCGGCGCGACTGCGAATGCCCAGTACAACTACAACGATGAGGCGGCAGGCGATCTGGACTACAGCGATGAGGAAGCCGCGGGGCCCCTCGACTACAGCGACGAGACGGCCGCGGGCGCGCCCGGGATCGAGTCCGGGGCCACCGTAGAGGGGGAGGTCGGGGTCGACTCGGCCGCGGGGATCGATGCGGCGGGCTCCGGCGCCGTCGATGTCGAGGAAGCGGAGGAGAAACCGAAGTCTTCTTCATCGGATGTCGACGCGTGGGACTTCGGAGGGGAGCGTCACTTCTCGAACCTCACCGGTCCCACCGGTGGTTTTTACATTATCGAGGCCGGCTCGGCCGCCGCGGGCACCTTCGGCCTGGGCCTTCACGGCGCCTACTTCAAGTATAAAAATTATGTTTATTTTCACGATGAGAATGTCAACATGTGGGCGGGGCTCAACCTGAGGGTCACCCCCATCAAGTATCTGGAGATCTTTCTGGGGCTCGAGAGCCGGGCCAACTACAACACCGATGTGAGGCCGACCCTCTTTCAGGCGCTCGGCGATTTCAGTCTGGGTATCAAGGGGTTCTACGATCCGATTCCCGGCTTCGCCGTGGGCGGGATCTTCGCCGCGGAGTTCAAGAATCCGGTGGGTGAGGTGGACTTCTCGTTCAAGGGAACGAGCTTCCCCCTCGGCCTGCTGACCACCCTTGATTTCAAGAAGTTCAACGAGAAGATCCCCCTGAGGGCCCACTTCAACTTCATCTACCGGTTCGACAACACGGCCAAGCTCGTCCAGGAGGTCGAGGATCGACGGGGAGGGTGCAACAAGAATATGGACGACGACGAGGACCCGGAGTTCGACGGGTGCCTGAACTCGGTGGAGCGGGTGGGGCTCGACATCGATCGGACCGACCAATTCCGCATCGGCATCGGCCTGGACGCCTCGGTCCCCTATGTCAGCCCCATCATCGAGTACAACCTGGATATTCCCGTGAACCGCCAGGGGTTCAGCTGTCCCACCGAGGGACCCAACAACACCTCGGACTCCTGCATGAGCAAAGAGGGCTTCAAGGGGATGCGGCAGTGGTTGACCTTCGGGGTCCGGGTGCTGCCCCCGATGCCCAACCTGGCGTTGGATTTCGGCGTGGATTGGGGGCTCGCGGGGTATGCGCCGTCAGTGCAGGAGCTCGCGCCCCAGGCGCCCTATCGCATCGTCTTCGGCCTGGCGTATGACTTCGATCCCTTCGTGGACGCGCCGGAGCCGATTGCGGTCCCGTGCCCCGCCGCGCTGCCCGCGCCCGCCGTGCCCCCCCAGCCCATCGTGGCTGGGTTCGTCCACGACGCGAACGCCCCGGAGACCGCCGTTCCCCAGGCCACCGTCACCTACGTCGGTCTGGAGATCAACGCGCAGATTACGGACGCGAACGGCCGGTTCCGCTCCTACCCCATGCCCTCCGGCAGGACGGTTATCGAGGTCGCCGCGGAGGGGTACGAGAGCGCCACCTTCGAGGTGGATATTCCGGATCCCAACATGGCCCCCGGCGACGGGGGGATGTACGGCGATACGACCGGCTCGGCGGGTGAGCCCGCGCCGGGAGCGGGGATGCCCCCCGAGGGCGCGCCCGGTGAGACGCCGCCGGCGGGCGCGGCCCCTGCCGCGGGGGATGCCGCCACCGAGGCCCCCGCCGAGGCCCCCGCCGAGACCCCGGCGCAGCCCAACATCGTGATGGAGGGGGACCAGATGGTGGTCTCTCTGGACTGCCCCTTGAAGGCCAAGCCCAAGAAGGGCTCACTGCTGGTCCGGGCCGTTGATGACAAGGACGCGCCTGTCCCCGGCGCCACGGTGAAGATCGAGGGCCCCGCGACGGCCTCCGGCACCACGAACGAGGCCGGGGACTTCACCCTGGAGTTGGCGTCGGGATCCTACAACATCATCGCCGAGAAGGCGGGCTTCTTCAGACGGACCAAGACCGTGGAGGTGGGGCTGGGCACCACCGTCAAGGTGAAGATGCCCTTGAACGCGAAGCCCCTTGTATCGAGTGTGGAGATCACCAACAAGCGGATCACCATCAAGAAGAAGATTCACTTCGAGACCAACTCGGCGGACATCAAGAGCCAGTCCTTCATGCTGCTCGACGAGGTCGCCGACGTGCTGATGACCCACAACGAGGTTCAGCTGGTGGAGATTCAGGGCCACACCGACAACAAGGGCAAGCGGGCCCACAATGTCGATCTCAGCCAGCAGCGGGCGGAATCGGTCCGCCGATATCTCGTCGAGGCGGGCGTGGAGGGCTCCCGTCTCGAGGCCAAGGGCTTCGGTCCGGACAAACCCCGCGCGCCCAACATCACCGCCACCGGCCGGGCCAAGAACCGGCGGGTGGAGTTCCACATCCTCAAACGCGCGGAATAACCGCTCACAACCGAGAAGTCCACATCATGACAGACGAGAAGCACACCATCGACGGCGCTCCCTCGACCAATTTCATCCGGGAGCGCATCGCAGAGGACCTCGAAAACGGCAAGAACGACGGGCGGGTGGCGACCCGATTCCCTCCGGAGCCGAACGGATATCTTCATATCGGGCACGCCAAGTCCATCTGCCTCAACTTCGGGTTGGCGGAGACCTTCGGTGGCACCTGCAACCTCCGGTTCGACGACACCAACCCCATCACCGAGGACGTGGAGTACGTTGAATCCATCAAGGAGGACGTCCGCTGGCTCGGCTTCGACTGGGGGGAGCGGCTCTACTTCGCGTCAGACTATTTCGACGACCTGCACCGGTTCGCCGTCCAGCTCATCGAAAAGGGCAAGGCCTACGTGGACAGCTCGACCATGGCGGAGATCCGGGAGCGGCGGGGGAACTACAACATCCCCGGCACGGACAGCCCCTACCGGAACCGCACCGTAGGGCAGAACCTCGACATGTTCGAGCGGATGCGGCGGGGGGAGTTCGCGGACGGCACCCAGGTTCTTCGGGCCAAGATAGATATGGCCTCTCCCAACATGAACCTCCGGGATCCTTTGATGTATCGCATCAAGAAGGCCCACCACCACCGGACCGGTGACAAGTGGTGTATCTACCCGATGTACGACTGGGCCCACGGGCTCGAGGACGCCATCGAAGGGATCACCCACTCGATCTGCACGCTGGAGTTCGAGGATCACCGGCCCCTTTACGACTGGTTCCTGGATCAGCTGGACGGGATCGGCCATCCCCAGCAGATCGAGTTCGCCCGCCTCAACCTGACCTACACCGTCATGAGCAAGCGGAAGCTCCTCCAACTCGTCGAGGAGAAGCACGTCGAGGGGTGGGACGATCCCCGGATGCCCACCATCTCCGGGATGCGTCGGCGGGGGTACACCCCGGCGGCCCTCCGCAACTTTTCGGAGCGCATCGGCGTGGCCAAGCGGGACAGCACGGTGGACGTCACCCTGCTGGAGCACGCGGTGCGGGACGATCTCAACGACACCGCTCCCCGGGTCATGGGGGTGCTGAACCCGCTGAAGGTGGTCATCGACAACTTTCCGGAGGACGCCGAGGAGCTCTTCGACGCCCCCTATCACCCCGAGGATCCCGCCATGGGAACCCGCAAGGTCCCGCTGTCGAAGGTGGTCTACATCGAGCGGGAGGACTTCCGGGAGGATCCGCCGCGGAAGTGGCACCGCCTGGCCCCGGGACGGGAGATTCGGCTTCGCTACGCGTGCCTCATCACCTGCGTCGACGTGGTCAAGGACGAAAAGAAGGGGGAGATCCTCGAGGTACATTGTACGTGGGACCCGGAGTCCCTCGGGGGCAAGTCGCCGGACGGCCGGAAGGTCCGGGGGACCTCCCACTTCGTCTCGGCCCGGCACGCCCTCGACGTGGAGATCCGGCTCTACGACCGCCTGTTCACGCAAGAGAATCCACTCGACAACAAGGACGGCTCGTCCTTCCTGGATCACCTCAATCCGGACTCCCTCCAGGTGGTGAAGGGGTGCAAGGTCGAGCCGAGCCTCGCCGCCGCGACCCCCGGGAGCCGGTTCCAGTTCGAGCGGTTGGGGTACTTCTGCGTGGACAAGGACGCCGGGGGATCGCTGGTGTTCAACCGGACCGTCTCCCTTCGGGACAAGTGGGCGAGGATCGAGCGGTCCCAGGCCGCGGCCCCCAAGAAGCGCCCCGAGAAGACGCGGAAGCCGGCCGGGGAGACCGGGCCGAGCGGCGACCAGATCACCATCGACGACTTCGGGAAGCTGGATCTCAGGGTGGCGGTTATCCGGGAGGCGAGCCTCGTCAAGGGGGCGGACAAGCTCGTTCGGCTGGCCGTCGACCTGGGCGAGGGGCGGTTTCGACAGGTGTTCGCCGGGATCCGCAAGGCCTATCCGGAGCCGGAGACCCTCGTGGGGAAGAAGGTCATCGTCGTGGCCAACCTGAAGCCCCGGAAGATGAAGTTCGGCCTCTCCGAGGGCATGGTGCTCGCGGGCGTCGGGGAGGGGACCGAGCGCCTGGTCGTGGCCACATTCGAAGGCGACCTCCTCCCCGGTGACCGGATCTCCTGATACTTCTTTTCAATTTCCGCTCAAGGGTTAATTAAAAACTTCCCGCGACGTATAAGACATTAGTGTTTATTTGACGGATAAACGGGAACACCAGCTCGGGAGGCCAAGAGGAATGCCGAAGTCTCAGAACGGACATCCGGAAATGACGATGGAGTTGGACAGCAAGACCCTGGAGCAGAATATCCGGCGTGTGAACACGGCGGCGAACAAACGATCCTGCTTCGTCATCCTCGGCGGGATGGATCTCGGCAGCATCTTCCTGATCGAGAAGCCCCTGATTGTCGTGGGACGGGATGCCTCCTGCGATCTGGTGCTCAGGGATGACGGCATTTCCAGGCGGCACGTCGAGGCCAAGCGGGTCGGGGGGAACCGGCTCTTCATCAAGGACCTGAACAGCACCAACGGGATCTTCGTGGACGGGGAGCGGGTGGAGCACACCGTCCTCAACAACGGCGACAAGGTCCTCCTCGGCCGCCGCACCATATTGAAGTACGCCCTCCAGGACGAGATCGAGCAGTCCTATCAGCTGCAGATGTATGAATCGACGACCAAGGATGCCCTCACCAAGACCTACAACCGAAAGTATTTCGCCCAAAAAATCGTCGCCGACATCTCCTTTGCCAAACGCCACCGGATTCCCTTCACCCTCATCATGCTGGACATCGATTTCTTTAAGAAAGTCAATGATACCTACGGCCATCGTACCGGAGACGTGGCGCTGGTGACGGTGACGGAGAGCATCCAGCAGACCATCCGCGCCGAGGATGTCCTAACGCGCTACGGGGGTGAGGAGTTCGCCGTCCTCGCCCTCGGCACCCACCTCGCCGGCGGGGAGGCGCTGGCCGAACGAATCCGTGTGCGGATCGCCGGCGAGACCATCTGCGCCCTGGACGACAGCGGCGAGGAGTTCCAGGTCACCGCCAGCTTCGGCGTGGTCACCGTTCCCGGAGGAGTTGAGGCCGAGCCCGAAGCTGTGGTATCGGTTGCTGACAAGAACCTCTACCGGGCCAAGGAAGAGGGGCGCAACCGAATCGTAGCCTCGTCCATCTAGCCGGAATCACACAGGGGTTCGAGGAGTGACGATGAACGACAAGCGAGACATGGGCTCGCTGCTCGGTCAGGGCAGCGCGTTCTCCGGAAAGCTGACCTTCCTCGGAACCGTTCGCATCGAGGGGAAGATGGAGGGAGAGGTCCTCTCCGACGACACGTTGGTGGTGGCGGACGGCGGCGAGGTCCGCGGCGAGATCAACGTGGGGACCCTCATCATCACCGGAGGTCTCGTGGACGGCACGGTCAAGGCCAAGGAGGCGGTCGAGATTCATCCGGGGGGACACCTCAGGGGCGAGGTCATCGCTCCAGTGTTCCAGATTGAGCGGGGCGCCATCTTCGAGGGGCAGAGCCACATGATGGATCCGGTCGAGGCCGCGCCGGTGGAGGCGCCCGGGGGCGAGGACCTGCTGACCGGGGATCTGGAGGAGGAGTAGGGGGGCTACCGGATCACCGGGATCCTCGCCCACCCGGTCCGGCTCTCGGTGAGCTCCCTCGCGGCGAATACCCAGATGACCACCTTCTTGCCCTTCAGGTTGTCCCCCCGGCGCATCAGGGCGACCCGGGAGGGGGTGGCGCCGCT
>JBNLED010000033.1:0-15644 GCA_050304755.1 Polyangia bacterium
TCCCCCTCCGGCGAGGCACTCGAGGCGCTCCGGGACTTCGCGGTCTCGAGCCGGGGGCTGGACCGGGACGCCATCGAGTCCAAGATCGCCGCGCGGGAGGCGGCGCGGGCCGATAAGGAGTGGGCCGCCTCGGACCGGCTCCGGGACGAGCTCCACGAGATGGGCGTCGAGATCCGGGACACCCCCTCCGGCACCGAGTGGAAGGTGCTCCGCCAGTAGCGAGGCGCCGATGATTCCCTCCCTCCGCATTCTATTCGAGGACAACCACGTGCTGGTGGTCGAGAAGCCCGCGGGCATGCTGAGCCAGGGGGATCTCACCGGCGATCTGGACGTGCTCACCCTGGCCCGGGAGATCATCAAGACCCGGGATCGCAAGCCCGGCAATGTGTTCCTCGGCCTGGTGCACCGGCTCGATCGCCCAGTGGGGGGGGTGATGGTGGTGGCCAAGACCTCCAAGGCCGCGGGAAGGCTCTCCGGCCAGTTCCGAGAGCGGCGGACCCGGAAGATTTACCGCACGGTCGTTTCAGGGTGTCCAACGCCGGCGGAGGCCCCCCTGAGGCACCGGTTGAAGAAGGATCGAGCGGCCCGGATCACCCGGGTGGTCGGGGAGGGGGAGGGCAAGCCCGCCGAGCTCCGCTATCGCGTGCTCGAGACGAGGGACGACAGGAGCCTCCTGGAGGTGGAGCTCATCACCGGCCTTTCGCATCAGATCCGGGCCCAGCTCTCGGCCATCGGCCACCCCATCGTCGGCGATCGCAAGTACGGCTCCCGGATCCCCTACGTCCCCGGTCGCATCGCCCTGTATGCCCAAAGCATCACCTTCGATCACCCTGTCCGGCGGGAACCCGTGACCGTCACGGCGGATCCACCCAACGGGTGGCCGTTTGAACAAGGCCCCGGGCCGCATTCACACACGAATTGAGAAGCTCACGCCTCCCGTGCAAGCCGACACCACTCCGAGACCGACCGGGAGATGCAGTCTTCGATGGCGAGCCCGGCGAAGAAGTTACCGGTCACCCCCAGCGGCTCTCCTTCGAGGGCGGCGTCAATCCTCGCCACGATGTCGGCGTGACCGACCCGCGGCGACGGGAGAGGGGTCCGGCGCACGGCCGGGGAGCCGAGGGTCTCGGCGGGGATCTGCAGGACGTCGCTCATCCGGGCGAGCTGCTGTTCCCGGGGGACGCCGGCCTGAAAGTGAAAGCAGAACCCCCGGCGGTCGGGATCGGGGAAGGGATCCCGGGTCACCATGGAGTAGAAGAGGTCGTCTACGGGGACCACGAAGGCGCACTCCGGCAGCGGGCAGGCCTCCTTGTCCAGGCTCACCCCGAGGCTTTCGATTTCCACCGTGTCGAGGGGCTCCAGGGCCTCGGCGATCTTCGGGAAGGACGCCGCGAGGAGCGCCCGGGTGACCGGCAGCGGCGTCGCCAGGATGCCGCGGGGTGCTTCCAGCGTTTCCCCCGAGCCGAGCGTTATCCGAAGCCGCTGTCCGTCGCGCGAGATCCGGGTGACCCCGGCATTGAGGCGGGTCTCGATTCCGGACGCCTCGGCGAGGGCGTCGCACAGCGTCTGCAATCCCCCTTCGAGGCCGAAGCTCCTCGGCAGCTCCGTGCACCGCGGCCGCTTCTTGAAGAGGGATCCCTGCCCCTCCACCGGGAACGCGTCCGCCGGCTGGGAGGGCACCGCCGCGAAGAACGGCGCCAGCACCCGTCGGAAGTTGCGGGGACCGAGGAGCCGGGAGTAGTAGTCCGCTACGGTGCGGCCCGACTTGCCGCTCCAGATGCGGAGCGGGAATCGCCACGCCGCCTCGAGCCAGCCGAGCCGGAGCAGCACCTTGTACGGGGTGAGCCAGGTGTACCGGCCGTCTTCGAGGAGGCCAAAGTGGATGCGGGCGGGGCCTCGCTGGACCACCGCGTCCTCCAGCCCGACGCCGCGGATGAGCGCCACCATACCGCCGTAGCTGTTGTAGGTGGTGTGGGCCCCCATCTCGAACCAGAACCCGCTCTCCTCCCGGCGGGTAGAGAGGCAGCCCCCCGGTGCGCTGCTTTGCTCCAGCACCAGGACCCTTCGGCCGTCCCGGGCCGCGTGCCAGGCCGCGCTGAGCCCGCTGATACCCCCACCGATAACGATGACATCATATTCCGTCATGATCGCCGCGCCTGTCAAAACCATCACTCATGCTCTCTTCTGTAACTAATAGTAGGGGGAGGGTGCAACCGGTTTCCTCTCGGTCCTTCGGACGACGTTTGTGGGCATTTGTGGAAAGTTATGATAAACTGCATACGTTGCCGAGAAAACCCCGTTGAGGAGGACGTCGATGGCCAGACAGCGCATTATACTCTTGAGTGATTTGCATCTGCAGGGGAGGAAGACCGAGCGGGATCGGATGACCCGGCTGGTCGATGCCATTGCCAAGAACTACCCGAAGAGCACGGTGATCGTCACCGGCGATTTGACCGACTCCGCGACCGTGGCGCAGATGCAAGAAGCCCGCGCGGCGCTCGATCGGTTGGCCGTTACCAACCCCGTCCTCGTCGTCCCCGGCAACCACGACTACGCATGGAAGGGGAACGTCATCCGCGACGAGGGATGGAAGCACTGGGTGCAGATCCTCGGCGAACCCCTGGGATGGCCCCAGAAACGACCGGCCTGGATGGGGGTCGACTGTGAGCCCGTGGGCATCGACGGTCTCGGGGTCTGGACCACGCCGAAGTGTGCCTTCTTCGGCATCGATTCAGGGGACCCCAATGACAAGGTGGTGTCCGCCAGGGGATACATCAGCAAGAATCTCGCGGACGCCCTGAGGGTCTCCCTGCAGGAATATGCGGGAAAGACCCGAATCGCCTTTCTTCACCACCATCCCTTCACGGACGGGCTGTTCACGAAGCTGAACGGCGCGGACCGGCTGATGAAAGCCCTCAAGGAAAACTGCGAGCTGCTGCTGTTCGGCCACGAGCATGAGTACGGTATCTGGTGGAACAAGAACGGGATACCGCTCATCGTCTCCTCTCACAAGTCCACCGATCGGGTGCTGGGCGGGCAGCTGATGATCACAGTCATCGAGATCAACCACGTCGGGACGCCGGACGCCAAGCTCTGGCACCGGCTGGAGTTGCTGTAACCGCGGGCCGTCGGGGGCGGTCTCATCGGCTCATTTCATGTCCACCGCGCCGATGTCGGGGCTCCCCTCGGCGGGATCTCCGGCACCGCGATACTCTTGTGCCTGGGGCCGGAAGCCCTCCCTGAGGTACGCCATCAGCTGCTCTATCGAGTAGCTCCCTTCAGGGCTGAGATGGGCCAGCGTGGCCTTCAACGACAGCTTGTCCTTTGACACGCAACCGGGGTTCCAGGTGGCGGGGGTGCGGTTCTTGTCGACGAACCGGGGATCTACATCGTCCACGTCGTGGGGGCCGATCTTCGGCGTGCTCCCGCCGGAGGAGATGGGGATGTTATACCCCTTGGCGCGGGTGAGCTTCTTGTCATAGCAGGAGCCGTTCTCCAACCTGTAGCTCCCGTTGTAGTCCGCGTTGCCGGGCGGCAGGGCGTCCACCTCGGCCCCTTCGTAGCCGGTGATCTTTCCTCCGACCGGCCTCCCGTTTTCCACGGATCCGTAGAACAGATTCGATTTGAAATAGGCGACGGTGCCGGGGTACGTCTTTTCGGTCTCGCCCACCGAGGTCCCGTACGTCCCGACGAACATGGTATTGCGCCGGAATTCAATCCGGCGGTTTCCGTTCGTCGTCTTCCAGTTCATGTGGCACGTGAACCCGGACGCGGAGAGGTTGCTGGGGCCGTCCGGGCCGTTCCCGTTGGGCAGAAATATATTCCGTTCGATGATGACGCGGTTCTCCTCCGCTGGGGGGCCGGCCATGGGCGTAAAGACATCGACATCCCCTTCTGGGGAATTCTGGTTTTTCGCGGTGAGCCAGAAGATGTTTCCCCGCAGGACCGTCTCCCCCTTCGCCCACGCGATAACGACGAAGTGGGGGTTGAAGTGATCAACATCTTTGATGAAGAGGCTGTCCTCGACCTTGTTGCCGTACGGGATGAACCACTGGTGATCCGGTTCTTGCCAGACAACGACGTTGCCCCTGAACGATTTCCAATGGTAGGTGGCGTTGTCGTCCGGCGGCACCCAGCACTCCCCGCGAGAGAGGAATCCACTCTTGAACACAGTGTCCTCGACGCTGTAGTAGAAGAACTGCTTGAGTAAGACCTTCTTGTCGAAGCTGCATCCGACGATTCGAGCCACCACGCTCTCTCGCGCGTTGTGCTCCACGCCCGAGACGAACGCGACGTCCGAGACGGTGTCGCGCCAGAGACAGCGCTGGAATACCACGTGGCCATCCGCCGAGATGCCCGCGGAGGCGACCTGTCCGCATCCCTCGAAGAGCGAATTCTTGACCGCGATCTTTGCGTTCGCGGTGTCGGAGTCATAAACCCACGCAGGGGTGTCGGCGGTTCCTAGCCCCTCGAAGCGGGTGTGGTCGGCGATGATGCGACCTCCGTTGGCCCGGTTGCCCGTGGTGATACGGGCGTGACCCTCCGGATGGGAGAGGATGTGTGTTTGGTTCGGGCCGTGGTCGGTGCCCTTCGCCGTGAGGAGCGCGTTGTAGTCGCCCTCGTCGGGACGAATCTCTATATCGTAGATCGCGTTTGTGTTCAGGCTGGCGTCCATCATCAAGACGGCGCCGCTCTCCAAAACAAGAAAGCCCGGCGCGAGACGGAGATCCCCGCGACATCGCAGCCGCTTGCCCTTGCGTATCGTCAGCGTAGCGCTGCCCTTGATATGGACGGCCGCGACGCTGTCGCCGGTGCCGGGGCTGTGCCCCACGGTGGTGTTTTGACTGATGATTACGTCGTGTGCGATGACGACGGTATCCCCGTCTCGCGGGATGCCCTTCTGATTCCACGTGGCGTCATCGGACCAGTCCCCCCCTAGAACCGTTCGATAGGCCGTATCCCCGAGACCGTCATCCTTCGGCTCCGGAGCCCCTTTCGAGAGGGCCGCGGCGATCCGGGGGCTCGCCGGAATCATGTTGTCGGTCGACGCCTGAAGGGGGTGGCATTCCGAATCCTCGTCCTCGGCTGGCGCTTGAAGGGCAAGACGTTCATCCTCCGCCTTGACCCCGGGGAGAGCCTTGGAATCGACACTGCTCCGACATCCGCATCCACAGGCGGTGATACAACAGGATGCCAGGACCGACATGGCAATGCGCGGGTAACGTGCCATCACATCCTCCTTCCGAGTAGGCGAACGATTGATCGCTGCTCCGACGCCCCTCTTCAACGATAGAATAACAGAATGCTGTGTCTTGAAAACCGGAATCGATGGCTCAGGCCAGGGGCAAGATGTTCGGCGGCCTCCCCCGGCTCAACGACGAGAAGGACGCCGACGAGGTGGCATCGATGCTGGACGATCAGTTTACCGAGTTCAACCGAGAGACGAGTGAGATCATCGTCAACCGGGTCGGCTGGCTGGGGTGGCTGCCCCAGGTCGAGACCCTCGTCACGATCGCCGAGGAAGGCCAACTCGCGTTGGGCGCTTACAGGGACGAAACCTCCCGCCTCTTCGACATGTCCCCGGAGGAGCGGGAGCGGCGCATTGCGGAGTGGCATGAAGAGAGCGTCGCGGTCCTCGAATACCCCGCGCGGTTCTCCCTCGGCACGGGAGAGCTGGCGGGGTTCGTCGTGAAAGTGGCGAGCGGCGCGTTGGTGGAATTGCTGGTTCTGCTGACGCTGATGGGGGCGATCATCTCATGGCGGATATCCCGATCGATTATCCACCCCATCCGGGGGGAGACCGATCGGCTGCTCGAGAGCGCGACGACCATCACGAACACCGCCACCCAGTCCTCCAACACCGTGGCGGAGCAATCCACCACCATTACTCAGATCTCGGGAACGATCGAGGAGATGAGCCAGATGAGCGCCGTCTCTGCCCAGAGCGCCCTCCTCCTCCGAGTCCGCCGATAACGGGAGTACCTCTTCCGGGGCATTGACGCCCTCCGGGCCACCGCCGGCGCGCTGTTTCGGGGCGACGAAACCAAGCCGGCCCGGTACCCGAAGCTCTCCGTCATGCGAAAGCAGGCCAGGGCCGATGTCGAAATAGAGCTCGAGGACGAAGGCGACGACTCCGATGATAACCTCCAGCAGGACGATTTCCTAACCGCCGAACCGCAGCCCGTCGTCCAGAGCCCCGAGCAACTCTTTTCCACTCGGGACGGGGTGGCATCAGTCCATGAAAACGAGAACGGCGCGATTATCGCGAGCAATGCGGAACGCCAACGAACTTTGCCGCCGCCAACGGCACTGCGCGATACCTGTGCAACATCAAGCGCTCGTACCCCAAACACGGCCTCACGGTGGAGGAGCTGTTCCGGAAAGTGGACCAGAATCTCTACCGCGCCAAACACAACGGCCGAAACCGGATTGAAACTTAGCCTGTTATAATTTACATTCCCCCTCAAACAACCAAACAAGTTACATTCAAAGGAATAACAAGTGACTGTTATCAAAAATCTTATTTACACTCTATTTGTCTCACTACTCGCCGCAGCGTGCTACGATAGAGACAAAAATACCGACAACGCAAACGGCGACGGTGAAAATGAAAACGATTCTGAAAGTGATGATCAGAATGTCGCTCCCTCGGAGGGAAGCTTTATAACCATTGAAACCTGCATTGCCTCCTGTGAATTCGAATTCGAGTGTGGTTTGATGGCCGACATCGACGCTACGACGGATATGTGCGCAGAGATGTGTCCCCTTTCGGTCGACTTGATGCGCTGCCTCTACGGCTACTACTCACCGGCGTGCCAAGTCGCGTACAAGGCTTACTTCGACTGCTTCTATACCATAGATAATTGCAACGATCTCGACAATTTAATGAACGGCTTCGTCTCCAACGCCGACACGGAGTCGGCCTCGACTTCAGATGTTTGTCAGGCCGAGGTCGAAGAATACACCACGTGTATGGAAGAAATGGACGATCAACTGACAGAGGACATCTGTGAGGAAGAGTTGAACGCCTATGCGGAATTCTGGGATGACGAGATGCTTCCCGGTGACACAGAGACGACAGACACCGGCATCGGAACCCAAGAATTGACTTATCAAAAGTCATTTAACCATTTGATATATCCAAGGTAACAGCGTCACAGGGCATCCAGAGTTGTCGCATTCACTCCAACATTGTTACATTCTTGACTGATTAACTCAATCGGTCTTTCGTTCTTTGAGTTTTTCACATTAACGTCGGCTCCATTCCGGACCAGCAGTCGAGTGACGTCTTTATTGCAGAATATTGCCCATGCTTCTCGCATATCCCAATATCCCGAGGTCTCTGTTGTCAAATGTCCTGACATCTTCACTCCCTGTACCGCATAATGCAACGGATAGTTTCCGGTACTATCGCTGATATTCGGGTCAGCACCGCTATCTAAAAGGACTTCTATGTTTTTCTTCTGCTGTGTCTTCGCAGCGAGGTGTAGAGGAGTCTGTCCGTCGTCGTTTTTGGCGTTGACATCTGATCCGGCCTGAAGAATCAGGTCGACGACATCCTCTGAGCTACGCGGTATTGACAGTGATGCTGTACCTTGTTCACTATAAATAACTGATGAAACGGGAGATCCCTGTACGGCAGGGTGGAGAGCAGTATTTTTGTGGCTGTCCTTAGCACCTATATCAGCCCCTCCATCAATAAGAACCTTTGTCTTCTTCGGAAAACCATATCTGGACGTTAAATGCACCGCAGTCGCCCGCTCTCGGCTGAATGGATCCGCAGGTCGTGGAGCTTGGGCGATGGTCCAGGTCTTGGATATCAATAGTAGGTTCTCGGACATGGGTGTTTCATGCCGCAGCTCGAATAGAGCCTGATCGGTCCGATGCGGCCATTGGCCGTGACCTTCCCTTTGATAGACACCCCCGGCTTGAACTGCACTTCTGTACCAGGTTCGATCGTCAACGTCTGTCCCGCGGGCACCGTGATATCAGTTACCCCCCAGTACGGCCCGTCGTCATAGTTTAACGGTATTCTGTCGTTCGCGCCGTCGTGTGCGTCGGGCGGCAGCTCTTCAAAGGGTTGTCCGTTCATCGCGACGCACTCGTCTCTTGTCAGCGCGTCGTTTTCTCCATCAGTCTCAGAGTACATAATCGCGTAGTCACATCCCTGATTCTGATGCTCCAGCCCGACGTTGTGCCCGTACTCGTGGACATAGACATCGGCCCAAGCGCTGCACTCCACGACGAACTTGCGCCTGCCAATATATCCGCAACCGAGCGTATCAGGATTGTGTTGTCCGTCACAGAACTCCAATTGATTTACAATTACAATATCCGCAGGTTGGGCGAAGACGGCATTCTCTTTCGCAGGTGTATCGACAATATTCAGACCGTCACCGGAACTTCCGAATGTGGTCATGCCGCCGTTCATCTTGAACTCAATGGCGCAGGGGTGGTCGTCCATTGCAGTGCCGGCGCACTGGTCATCGTAGAGACCGACCCTCTCCATGGCCTCCATTATCTTTTCGTTGAAATAGGCTTCATCGTATTCTATGTCAGCGACGTCGACATGCTTTGCCACGGTGAATTCTACCGTGGGAACATGAGCGTTCACCGGGACGGCAAACAGTACGAATCCCGTTATAGACACGTAGGATGTCCATTGTCTCTTCATTGTAATGTTCCTCCTGCTCAGCGATCTGTTTTGGGACGTCTGTACGGTCGGGGGGCATAGTATTTGTCTTCGCCGAGCTCCTTCATTCGATGAAGATTCTGGAGCGCTCCCTCGATTAGACTGATTCTTCTTTCCTTGAAGATCGATTCCGGTCGTTGCCGGGCTTCCTCCATGAGCTCGTGCAGTATTCTTTCCGCTTCGTCCGATCCGGTGAGGGCCAGCCCTATAATCGACCGTTCGGCATAGATCCGGCGGAGCTCTTCGGGGGCCGGACCGCGCTCGCACGTCCACGTCATTCCCTTCCAGTCCTCGTCGCGAACCCGCTGTTTCAAATAGTCGAACGCTCTGGCGCTCCCTTTTCTTGCGATATCACCTATCGCCAAAGGGACGCGCATAAAGTATTTGCACTTGATCCAAGACAATTCTCCACTCGATTTCTCGAGCAGATCCATCAGCGGGTCCAGCGCCCGTTCACTGCCGATATGTCCGAGTATGCCGATTGCGTTTTCAAAATACAATGCGTCCTGGTCATCTCCGATAATCGACAACAGGATGGGCACCGCCTCCTCACCCAGCTCCAGCGCGGCCGGGCGGGTACGGTTGCGTTTGACGAGCTTGCGAACGCGGAGCTCGAGCTCGCCCATCCGCTGCTCTGCGGGCTTGGGAGTGACGACGTCCGGAGCGGCGGCGGCTTTCTCCGTTGTCGGCGCGTTCACCTTCGGGGTCGCCTTTTCCGGACGCTCTGTTTCATCGTCCTGACTGCACTTCGGCGCGAGGCAAAAGCCGGCCGCTACCAAGGCCGCCGCGATGTGAAAGCGGCGGACCTCAATTGAACTCCTTTTATTACTCATTTTATAATCCTCCTTTCGATGACAGCTGTTTGTCATCAGCGCCCGATGCCTTCAGTGGCACTGCCCTACTCCTCGGACGTTCCCGTCAAAAAGTTTCCAATCAACCAGCCTTTTTTTGAAAAAATTCGACCTGTGCGGTTGGGCCAGCGGGGCGATTTTATGCCTGTGGGGCTGTTCTGTTGGTTCTGGTGATTGACCTCGGCTGGTCTTGCCGCGGGTTTTCTCACCCTTTTTGAGGAGGTACATCATGGCATCCAAATCGACAGTGAATCGGCTCTGAGCCACAATTTATACAGCACTGCTCGGTTGCCTTCGCCGAGCTGGAATCACCAGCGAATGACTGGACTTTAAATTGACGAATTCATTTCCTTTGGAAGTTGACGGGGGAGAAAAAGCTTTCATACTCCCAGTAGAGTCTAAACAAGGAAAACAGGGATGAACCGTAATGATTGCGCGTGACCGCGTTGCGTGGTGCCGTGGGCCATGCGCGGAGTCATTTTTCCGAGGAGTTTTGCCATGCCAAAGAACTCAAGAGGTTCCTCAGAGGTGTTGAAAGACATCCTGGATATTCCGGGAATCGACGCCGCAGTAATCGTCGGGCGCGACGGATTCGTCATCGAATCCATGGGAAACCGACAGGGGGTTGAAATCGATACATTGGGGGCTTGTCTCGCCACCGCCATCAACAGCATCGAAGACATGGGAAAGGAGATGGACATCGACCGCTACCGGGACATGTTCGTCGAATACGGAGACGCCGTGATCCTGTCGCGACCGGTGGGGGATGCGATCGTCTCGCTGGTCTCACCCAACGCCTCCACCTTGGGCATCATCCGACACAAGGTAAAAGGCTATGTCAAGGAGTTGGAGGATTTCTTCTAAAATAAAAATCAGGAGTAACACGTGATGTTAAAAACCAAATTCACTTTTAACAAAAAGACCTATCGCCATGCGATGAACGGTCACGAGTCCGTGCTCCATTGTCACCATTACATGAGCCTCACGACGAAGCTGGCGGAGGACTTCAAGGACATCGGCGGGGTCCGGATCCTTCGGGAGAGCGCGGAGGACAGCGTCCGGCCGCTTCTGGACAGCTACTTCGAGGAGAACGCGATCTCCTCTCCTGAGAAACGGCTGGAGCTCGGCGCCGAATACTACGCGGTGATGGGGATGGGCCTCATGCGGATATCCGGGGACGGGAAGTCCGGTAAGGCGATCCTCGAACACTCCCACGTGGACGAGGGGTGGGTCAAGAAATGGGGGAAGAGCGAACAGTTCGTCAATCATTTTTCCTGCGGATTCGTCGCGGCGGTTTTTTCCGCGGCGTTCGACAAACCCGCGAGAAGCTACCTGGCCGAAGAGATCGCCTCGATCGCCATGGGGGATGAAAAATCGGTGATCGCCGTCTCGATGGCGTAAAGGAAAGGAGCGCGAACAATGGTTGTGATGCGTGATCAGGTCGTCAACGCGTTGGCGGAGTTGGAGGTCAAGGGAAACGAAGACGGATTGATCCCGGCCTTCGGCGTGCTGGTGAACCAGCTGCCCACCGCCTTTTGGAATACCTTCGCCGAGCGGATGACGGCCGCCGTCGAGGACGACAGAAAATCGGAGGTCGAAGCGGCCCTCGTAAACTGCGCGTACGAATGCGGGTACCACACCGGATACGGCATCATCAACTCCGAGGAGTTCAAGGCCGTGGTGTTACCGATGGTCACCGACGCCGAGAAGGACGTGCTCAGGGGGGCGTACGCCGTGTTTACCGCGTGGGGATGGGCCAAGTCCGGTATCGTACAGATCAAGCCCAGAGAAAGGATGGTGGTGAGGGCCGTGGACTACTATGAGCAGGACAGCGGCGGCGCCGGGATGCGGGCCTACATGATCAGGGGGGTCAGCGCGGCCTTCTTCGAGCTGGCCTACGCGAAGCCCTACCCTGATGGGATGAACACCTTCGAGTGTACCCAAACCGCCGGGATCGAAGAGGGGGACACATTCGGGGAATTCATCGTCGACCAAAAGTAGCCGATAGGTTGGAGATCCACTATTTCAATAACGCCGCGACCTCGTTTCCCAAACCCGCCTCGGTCATCGATGCCGTGTCGGGTGCGATGTCCAACCCGATGGCCGAGCCCGGTCGGGGCGCGGGAGGTGATGACCCCGTCCAAAGATGCCGGGAGGGGCTCGCGGACCTGTTCGGGGTGTCGGACCCGGCGAGGGTCTGCCTGCTGCCCTCCTGTACCCACGCCCTGAATTCCGTCGTCTGCGGTCTGCTCATGGACGGCGGGCACGCGATAGCCACCGCGCTGGAGCACAACTCGGTGCTGCGTCCGTTGAAACACATGGCCGACGAGCGCGGCGCTCGTGTGACCCTCGTTCCGGTCTGCGGGAGCGGCCGAATCGATCCCGACGCGGTCCGCCGCCGAATCCGTCCGGACACCCGGCTCATCGCGGTAACCCACGCGTCGAACGTCACCGGCGCGGTGCAGCCCGTCGAGACGCTGGCGGCGGTCGCGGCGGAGCACCGGATCCCGCTGCTCTTGGACGCGGCACAGAGCGCGGGCGCGATCCCCTTGAACACCGGTCGCCTCCCCGGCAGGGTCTATGTGGCGTTCGCCGGCCACAAGGGGCTCCTCGGTCCCCCCGGTACCGGGGGGCTCATCGTTCCGGACGCCTCCCTCAAGCAGACCGTGTTCGGCGGGACGGGGATCCGCAGCGAGAGTCCCCGCCATCCCTCCTCCCTGCCGCTGCGACATGAGGCGGGAACCCCCAATACCCCGGGGATCGCGGGCCTCTCCGCCGGAGTCCATTTCGTCTTGAAGCAGGGCGTCGACAAGCTGGGCGCCTATCGGAACGCACTCGTCCGGGAGATGCGTCGCCAGCTGGAGGCGCTTCCGTCGCTCTCCCTCAGTCCGCTGCCGGCGCAGGACGGACGGGCCGGAGTCGTCTCCGTGACGGCCGCCGGCGTCGATCCCCGCGAGCTGGCCTTCACCCTGTACGAGGCTTTCGGCATCATCGCGCGGGCGGGGCTGCACTGCGCGCCGTTGATCCACGACGCGCTGGGCTCCTCGCCCCTCGGGACGCTCCGACTGAGCGTGGGACCTTTCAATCGCGTCGATGAGGTGCCCCGTCTCGTCCACGCGTTGCGAGAGGTCATCGGACGATGACCCGGGTCATCTCCTCGGAGCTGCTCGAGACCTGCCTCGACAGCTCGACCGTGAAGCGCGTCACGATCGATGAAGCCCTCGACGAAGATATCATGCATGCCGTCGCCGCGGACGGTGAGCTGAGGTACTACCCTCATTTCCCCAGGCCCTATTTCCGGGTCGACAGGGCACGCCGCTACGTCGTTCAGGGGATTCTGGGAGAGCGCTCCCTGCGGGTGACCTTCTCGCCGTCCGCGAACGAGGAGACCGAGAGGCTCCTGGTGGACGCGATTGAAGGGAAATGAAGAAACGAAGGGGGGAGTCGACTCAGTGGTCAGGCTCCAGAAAGGTATGGACTCCCCGCCGGAAAGACCTTGCGCCATCTGTTGTGCGTCGGGGATCTCGGCGTATACACGAGCTTCCACGCCATGGAGAAGACCTCCCAGCGGTTAGCCCGGAAGCATCCGGAGGAGCTGGGGTTCTCGAAGTTCCTCTTCCATTTCGACGGGGCCCCCCCGACCCTTCAGCGGGTGGCGGCCGTGGTGGGCGCGATACCTTTGAGTTACTCTTTCGCCGCGCCCCCCAGCCCCTTGCGGATGGCGTTGAACCCCTGGACCCCCACGAAGACGGCGAGGCCGAGGAGCACCGCCGATGCCGCGGCGAGGGGGTAGTCGGGCGCCGCGTCGGTGAGGTGCTTGTAGCCCTTCCAGATCAGGGCGCCGCAGGTGGTGACGAGCATGAAGACGGCCGGGACCAGGGTGTAGACGGCGGGCCTCCCTTTCTTGACGAAGTACGCCGTGGCGACGATCATGGCGAGGGCCGCCACCAGCTGGTTGGCCGCGCCGAACATGGGCCACAGGGTGCCCTGGCTCCCGGAGGCGGCCAGGGCGTAGGCCGCCAGCACCGGGAGCAGGGTGGCGAGGTATCGGTTTTTCATCGGGGCGGCCACCGGTCCGAAGAGCTCCACGGTGATGAAGCGGGAGAGCCTCACCGAGGTGTCCAGGGTGGTGAGGACGAAGGCGTTGAGCATCATCATGCCGAACACCACCCCCGCCCCCTTCATGAAGGGCTCGGTGAACGCACCGAAGCCCGTGGCAAAGGCCATGATGGGGCCGGCGCCGCCCTTGCCGAGGAATGACGAGAGGGTGGGGAGCCCGGTCTGCGGGCCGCCGCCGTAGGCCAGCCCCGCTGTGACCGCGAGGAGCGCCAGCAGGGCCAGCCCCCCTTCGGTGATCATCGAGCCGAAGCCGACGATGCGGCCGTCGGACTCCCGGGAGAGCTGCTTGGCGGTGGTCCCGGAGGAGACCAGGGAGTGGAACCCGGAGACCGCGCCGCAGGCGATGAGGATGAACAGCATGGGCCACATGGGCCCCTGGGCGGGGGAGGAGAGGGTGGTGACCATGGGGGCGGTCACGGGCTTGTGGGTGACCAATATGCCGATGAGCCCCGCGGCCATGCCGAAGCCGAGGATCCAGGAGGCGATGTAGTCCCTCGGCTGCAGCAGGATCCACACGGGGAGCACCGCCGCGACGGTGCCGTAGAGCATCAGGAGGCCGATCCAAACCTGCAGGGTGAGCTTCGCGTCGGCGAAGGGGAGGCTCACGGGGAATGCCATGCCGAGGGCGAAGAGGGCGGCGATGAGGACCACGGCCCCGAGGGTGGCGGGGACGAGGGAGAGCCCCCGCCGGTTGACCATCCAGCCGAAGACCATCGCCAGGGGGATCAGGCCGAAGGCGGGGATGACCACCCGGCCGTCCGAGACGAAGGACTTGGCCGCGGCGATGGCGAACACCGCGTTGATGAAGACGAGGGCGATGAGCACGAAGACCTGGAACGACACCCGGGCGCCGTTCCCCAGGAGCTGGCGGGTGACCTCGGGGATGGATTGACCCCGGCTGCGGACCGAGATCATGAGGGTGGTGTAGTCGTGCACCGCGCCGATGAATACCGAGCCCACGAGGATCCAGAGAAGGGAAGGGGCGAACCCGAACGCATAGGCCGCCATGATGGGACCGATGATGGGGCCGGCCCCGGCGATGGAGGAGAAGTGGTGGCCGAACAGGACCAGGGGCTTGGCTGGGGAGTAGTCCACCCCGTCCTTCATGGTGTGGGCCGGCGTGCGATCGGTGTCGTCGGGGCGGATCAGCTTCCGCTCGATGAAGCGGCCGTACAGGCGATACGCCGCGACGAGCCAGGCCGTCCCGATGAGGGCGATGACTGCGCTGTTCATTTCGCGTTCTCCTTGTCATGGGGTTCCGGGGGGGGAACCGATGACTACCAATGGTTCTCGAGCGGTTGTCCCAGGGGGAATTCCTCGCGCCTATTCGAGAATCGTCGCTGAAATCAACTCCACTGATGTTCTAACGAGATGGCGTGGCAAACGCAAGCCGGGAAGCGGGTCAGAGGCGCCGTCTCCGTCACTCTTTGCGAACCACTTCAACCGGGTAAATCGAGGGTCTTCAAGAACGAGGTATGCGGCGTGGTTCAGAAGTACACGGTGGAGGGCTGCCCGGAGTGGTGACTCATTTCGGGGCACGACGCCGGGCCTTTCGCCGCTTGGCCTTCTTCTGCTTTCGCTTCTCCGCGGCGGTCTTCTTCTCCTCGGGGGGGTCCGCCGCGATGAGCTCCATGGCGCGGCCGTAGGTCTTGATGATGTGGTTCCGCAGATCCTCCCGCCGGTCCCGCGCCACGCCAAAGGCGGTGACGGAGTACTCCCAGTCCCGCTGGCGGATCAGGTCCCGATCCAGCTTCTCGGCGCACTCCGCGCAGAGCCCCAGGTCGTTGACTCGCTGGAAGTCCTCGCACCCCTGGCACTGGCCTTCGGGAAACGTATCGCCGAATGAGGGGGGGTCGGTCATGTCAATCCTTTCGCAACCGCTCGAGCCGGGGATGATACACAAGAAGCGGTGGGAGCGCCACGGTTTGCATCGAAGAAGATATATCCATACCGGTACCGATGGGGAGTTCCCGCGGCCCCAC
>JBNLED010000034.1:0-52960 GCA_050304755.1 Polyangia bacterium
CCGCCGCCGCCCCCTTGGCGTCGGTCTGCACGTAGCGGGGGTCGCCGGCCACGAGAAACCGGGCAGTCACCCCCAGGCCGTGGAACACGGCGAGGGGCTTGGGGCTCCGCACCAGCTCGACGAGGAGACCGGTCTCGAACCGCTTTCGGGCCCGCCCCATCACCCGGGCCCCCAGCACCGCCTCCAAAGCTTCGTCGGAGATGGCGCCGGGATCCCAGGGCGCTCGTGGGGGGGGCGCCTCATCAGCGTCGGTGTGGATCCGCTGGTACAGGAGGACCATCGCCACCTGGTGGCGGCAGGCCCCCGCGGCGGGGCAGGTGCACCGGGCGTCATCGAGGGGGGCATCCCCGGCCAAGGTGGCGACGGCGCCGTCCGGAAAGCTGCAGGTGACGCCTTCCGCGGTCTCCTCCAAGGTCGCCTCCGCCGCGGTCTCGTCGAGCTGCCGCCGGACCCGCTTTACGGTGCCCCGGTTGCTGAACCCCTCCAGGTCCTGATCGGTCATGCTCAGGAGATCCCTCCGCGCCATCCGCTACCCCAGCTTCTCCGCGACCCAGCTCGCCAGCTCCCCAGGCGTCATGGCCCCCACATGGGCCCCCAGGTTGACCAGCTTCTGCGCGAGCTCGTGATTGTATACCGGCTCCGCCCGATCATCGAGGGCGGCGAGCCCGAGCAGGTGAACCCCGCTCTCGACGAGGCCCTGGGCGGTGTGGAGCAGCCGCCCCGTCGCCGCTCCCTCGTAGAAATCGGATATCAGCAAAAGAATGGTGCGCCGCGGGTGCTCCACCAGCCCGGCAGCGTAGGCGAGGGCCCGGCCGATATCCGTGCCCCCCCCCAGCTGGACCTTCATCAGCGTCTCCAGGGGATCGTGACAGCTCTCGGTGAGGTCCACGATGTTGGTGTCGAAGGCCAAAAGGTGGGTCTTGAGGGCCCGGAGCCCCCAGAAGATGGAGGCGCAGACCGCGGAGTAGATGACGCTGTCGAGCATGCTGCCGGACTGGTCCACCACGATGATGAGCTGCCACTTGTCCAGATGGCGCCGGACTTTCGAGAAGAAGATCGGCTGCTCGATGACCAGCCGCCTCGCCCCGGCGTCATAGTGCTTCAGGTTCCGGCGGATGGTCTCCTTGGCGTCAAAGTTGTGGGCCACCTTCAGGGGGCTCCGCTCCGCCCGGTTGATCGCCCCCTGGAAGGGGCTGCGGACCGGCCGCTCGAGCTTCTCCAGGAGCTCCCGGATCACCCGGCGGGCGATCTCCCGGGCCATGTTCAGCACCTCCTGGTTCATGAGGTGCTTGGTGTGCAGGATCGCCTTGAGCAGCGTCAGGTTGGGCTGAGCCCGCTTCAGCAGCTCCGGGTTGGTGACCATCTCCTGGATCTCGTACCGCTCGAGGGCGTCCCGCTCCAGGCGCTCGATGGTCTTCTTGGGGAACAGCCGGTGCACCGCGTTGATCCACTCCGGGATGGTGAGCCGGGACCCCTCCATGCCCCCCGCCGCGGCGTGGCGGACGTTGCGGCCCCCCCCCTGCCCGTACTCCCGACTGTAGAGAAACGTCAGGGCCATGTCCTGCGCCCGTCCCTCGGCGTCGAGAATATCTCCACCGAACGCCTCATCGGCCCCCTCCCCCAGCACCAGCCGCCACCGGGCGCGCCTGAGCCGATCCTTCAGTGTGGTCTCGTCAGCCATTGTCCGATATCCCGGTCCATTTCAGCGATTCCGACCGATCGGGCCGCCGCCTCGAAATAGAGACCTTTTACATATCATCGATGGTTTTACGGTAAAAGCCGTTCCTTATTCACATCGAGATTGACCCTCCGAGATCATCGCCTGGAGCAGCGCCTCGGGCCCCGCGACCTCACTGATGCCCTGCCACCGCATCTCCCGGGCGCGTTCGGCGGCGGCCCCGGTGAGGCACCAGGTGCGGGGGGACGGGACCCAGCTCCCCCGATGGCGCTCCTCCTCCATGGAGTCCACGTCATCGGGGCCGGCGAAGATGCAGCCGGTGATGGGCATGCAGTCCATGACCATGTGGGCGGCCGGGGTGACGGGGTTCGGGAGGCCGAGCAGCTCGGCGCCGGCCAGCTGCAGCGTCTCCACGAGGTCGGCCCTCGGCGCGAACATGACGAGCCGCTGCCCCACGAGGGGTCGCTTGCCGAACCAGTCCAGCAGCTCCGCGTGACGGATGGTGGGGCCGATGGCGAAGAGCGCTGGCGGACCGAGGCCGGCCTTCTCGATATCGGCCTCCAGGCGCCTGACCGTGCTGAGGACCTGTCGCTGCATGGGGGTGGTGCCCCGCTCGATGAGGGCCGCCGGAGTCTCGGGATCGAGCCCCGCCTCGAGGAGCTTCTCGATGACCTTGGGAAGGGTCGTGACCCCCATGTAGCCGAGAATCATGGCGTGGGGATCCCCGGCCAGGAGATCCCACCGCACCTGGGGACCGGCCCGCTTGATGGCCTCGTGGGCGGTGACCATGGTGACCCGGACCACCTCTTTTCGGTAGGTCACGGGGATCCCCGCGTAGGCCGGCACGGCCACCGCCGCGGTGACGCAGGGCACCACCTCGAAGGGCACCCCGGCCTTCACCAGCTCCGTGGCCTCCTCACCGCCGCGGCCGAACACGTAGGGATCGCCCCCCTTGAGCCGCACCACCCGCTTCCCCGCCTTGGAGAGGCGCACCAGGAGCGCGTTGATCTCCCCCTGCGGCACCGGGTGGTTGCCCGCCTGCTTGCCCACGAAATAGAGCTCCGCCCGGGGGGGCAGATCGCAGGGAAGCGCCGGGACGGCCAGCCGGTCGCACACCACGGCGTCGGCCCGAAGCAGGCGCTCCCGCCCCCGGAGGGTCATGAGTCCGGGGTCTCCGGGACCGGCCCCGACCAGGGAGACCAGCCCCGTTTTCTTGGGGTGCCTGGTGTCGACTGTCGGATCGGACCGATCGGACCGATCGGACCGTCGGTGCTTGCTGAGCCAGGTGTTTTCTTGGTCCGCGGTCGGCACCCTCACAGTGAGTGCTCCCTCGTCCAGGGTCGAATTGAAGAACACGTCGAAGAGCGCCTCCTCCTCGTCCCTTGAAACGCCCAGCGCCTTGACCCGCGTCCGGAACCTCGCCGCGGCCTCAGCCCACTCCCCCCAGGCGTCGTCGATGCGGCGCTCCATCACCTGGCGGAGCCTCCGGGTGACGAAGGGGGCGTCCCCTCGGGACGAGATGGCGATCTGCAGGGCCTTTCGCCGGATCCGGGAGGGGAGGTGGAACGTACAGAGCTCCGGGTCGTCCGCCACGTTCACCCACACGTTGTCCTTGGTGGCGTCCTCGAAGACCCGCCGGTTCACCGCCCGGTCGTCGGTGGCGGCGAAGACCAGGCTGTAGCCCGCCGCCTCCCCCGCGACATACGCTCTGTGATGAACGGTGATGCTGTTGTTCGCTCCGAGGGATTCGATGGCCGCCGCGACCTCGGGCGCCACCACGGTGACTGTTGCGCCGTCCGCGACGAGACCCTGTACCTTTCGGAGCGCCACGCCGCCGCCCCCCACCACCAGGCAGGGACGGCCCGTCAAACTCAGGCTGATGGGATACATTAGATAGTCCTACGCAGCGTCTTTTTCCTCGACCGGGGGCGCCGCGTTCTGGGCCTCCCGCTCTTCGATGACGCCGAGAGCGATTTTGTAGAGGATGGTGAGGATCAACCCGCCGAGGGCGAAGATGCCGGCCGCGATGGTCAGCTCGGCGCCGGTGGGCAGATACTCGTTGTAGTGCCCGAGGGGATTGGGGATGAACCCCGCCACCACCATGCCGAGCCCCTTGTCGAGCCACAGGGAGACCACCACCGCGATGCAGGCGGCCACGAGCCCCTTGGTGTTGTTCCGGATCTGGGGGAAGAGCAGCAGGAGCAACGCGACCACCGCCAGCACCGACGAGAGGGTGATGAACGGGGTCAGCACGCCGTGGCCGTCGTGGCCGAGGTAGAGATACTCGAAGTGATGGACGTGGGCCGGGATGTCGCTGTAGAGCGCCGTGAAAAACTCGAGCAGCAGGAAGAACACGTTGGCGATCATGCCGTAGGCCACGATCTGCCCGAGCTTCCGGATCGCCTGGGTGCCCGGATCGAAGCCGGCGAACCGCTTGAGGATGAGGAGGAGCATGATGAGGATGCTCGGTCCGGCCGCGAAGGCGGAGGCGAGGAACCGGGGGGCCATGATGGCGCTGAGCCAGAAGTGGCGCGCCTGGAGGCCGCAGTAGAGGAACGCCGTGACCGTATGGATCGAGAAGGCCCAGGGCACCGACAGGTAGATGACGGGCTTGATCCACTTGGGCGGCGGCGCGTTCCGCCGATAGGCGTCGAGGCTGGTGAAGCCCACGATGAGGTTGATGAACAGGTACCCGAACACCGACAGCATGTCCCAGAACATGGGGGAGTTGGGAGTGGGGTGGAGCATCACGTTCAGCACCCGGGTGGGCTGGCCCATGTCCACGAAGATGAAGAACATACACATCACCACCGCGGGGATGGCCAGGAACTCACCGAAGATGACGATCTTTCCGAAAGTCTTGTAGTGGTGCAGGTAGTACGGGAGCACCACCATGACCGCGGACGCGGCCACGCCGACGAGGAACGTAAACTGGGCGATGTAGAACCCCCAGGGGACATCCCTGGACATCCCGGTGATGGTCAACCCCTCGGTGAACTGACGGATGTACGTCACCGCCCCGACGGCGAAGATGACGGCGAACAGACCAATGAGCCCAAAGTACCGGGGACCGCCTTTTAGCGCTTTTTCGAGCATAGTGACCTCACACGATGTAATAGACCATCGGACTGGTGCCGAGCTCTGGTTTACGACGGATGGTGTTGTTTCGCTTGAGCAGCTTCACCACCTCGGACTCCGGATCCAGGAGATCCCCGAAGGTGAGCGCCCGGCACCCCTCCTTCCGGGCCGCCTCCACGCACGCGGGCTCGATGCCCTTGGCGAGCCGCTCCGCGCAGAAGTTGCACTTCTCCACCACCCCCTTCTCCCGGGTGGGGAACTCCTTCCGGATGGTCGCGATGTGGGGCCTCGGATCGCTCCAGTTGAAGCTCCTCGAGCCGTAGGGACAGCCCACCACGCAGTACCGGCAGCCGATGCAGCGGTGCATGTCCATCATCACGATGCCGTCGCTCTCCCGCTTCCAGGTGGCCTTGGTGGGGCACACCTTGACGCAGGGGGGATACTCGCAGTGGTTGCAGAGCACCGGGATGGACTTCTCCTTGATCCGTTCGTTCATGAACTCGTGGCACCGGTCGGCGAAGGCGTTGCAGTAGCCCTCCTTCCAGATCCACTTGATCTCCTCTTCGGGATCTTCGATCTTGGGCACGTTGTGGGTCTCGTGGCAGGCGGTCTGGCACGCCGTGCAGTCCGCCTTGCACTTCTTTATATCGACGACCATCGCCCACCGGTTGGAGATGCACCCCTCCTGGGGCGCCCCGTCGCCACCGCCCTGGGCCAGCGCTCCTTTCAAGAGCGGCGCCCCGAGCAACGAGCCCCCGGCGATGGCGAGAAAACCTCTCCTCGACTTCTTCATCGTCTATTCCTTCCCGGGTTTGACATGGCAGGTCCAGCAGTATGGCTCCACGCCCGCGTAGTTGTGGCATTCGCCGCAGAACTTCTCCTCACTCTCGTGGCACTTGAGGCAGGTCATGGTGAGGCTCTTCTCATGCTTATCGCCGTCCTGGGCGGTGTAGCTGCGATCCCCCCGCCGCACCACATCGTCCCGCCATTGGTTGAGCATGTCCATGTGCCAGGCCCGCATGAAGTCCTTGGACTCGACGCACTCGGACTCGCCCGCCGGCTTGGGGAGCTCGGGCATCCCGTCGCCCGCCTTCGCGCCGTACAAAAACGGCAACAGCACAACCGCCATGAACGCGACGAGGAACGCTATTACCTTCGGGGCGTCATACATCGCTCTCCTCCTTGTCGCCCTCGGACGGGGCGTCCGATTCGTCGTCATCGTCCTCGGCGCCCGGGATGGGCTCGAGCCGGAGGTTCTCCACCCGCTTCTTCTCCCCCTCGAAGACCATGGCGTTCGCCACCAGCTCGTGGATGCCGGTGACCGTCACCTCCGGCGCCCAGTACTCGCACACCGTGGACAGGGTCGCCCGGTCGATGGCGCACATGCAGGCGAGTTGGTTGACCCCGTGCTTCTCGTGGACGTGCTTGACCGCGTTGCCCCGGGGCATCCCGCCGCGGAGCCGCATCTCCATGTTCTCGTCCGTGCCGAGCCCCGCGCCCCCGCCGCAGCAGAAGGTCTGCTCGCGGATGGTGTTCTCGGGCATCTCGAAAAAGTTGTTGCACACGTTCTTCAGGATGTAGCGGGGCTCCTCGAGGATCCCCATGGCCCGCGCCGGGTTGCACGAATCGTGGAAGGTCACGCGGAGGTGGTCGTTCCGGCTCGGGTCGAGCTTGAGCTTGCCGTGCTTGATGAGGTCGGCGGTGAACTCGGTGATGTGCACCATCTTGGTGGACGCGGCGTTCTCGAACACCGTGCCGGTGATGGGGGACTTGGGCACCTCCAGGAAGTCGGCGGGGCCGTTCATGGTGTCCATGTACTGGTGGAGCACCCGCCACATGTGGCCGCACTCGCCCCCCAGGATCCACTTGACCCCGAGTCGCTTGGCCTCGGCGTAGATCTTGGCGTTGAGCTTCTTCATGATCTCGTTGGAGGTGAAGAGCCCGAAGTTGCCGCCCTCGGAGGCGTAGGTGCTCCAGGTGTAGTCGAGCCCCAGCTCGTGGAAGAGCAGCATGTACCCCATGCAGGTGAAGGTCCCGGGCTCCGCCAGGAAGTCACCGGAGGGGGTGACGAAGAGGATCTCCGCCCCCTTCTTGTTCATGGGGATGTCCACGCTGATGCCCGTGGCGTCCTCGATGTCCTCGGCGAAGAACTCCAGGGTGTCCTTGAGGCCGTGGGGCCGGATGCCCAGGTGGTTCCCCGTGCGGTCGCAGTTGGCCACCGGCTCCATCACCCAGTTGACCCCGAGCCCCAACAGGTGCAACAGCTCCCGGCCCATCATGGTGATCTCGGCGGTGTCGATGCCGTAGGGGCAGAAGACCGAGCAGCGCCGGCACTCGGTGCACTGGTAGAAGTAGTAGAACCACTCCTTGATGACATCAATGGTGAGCTCCCGGGAGCCGGTGAAGCCCTTGAGGAGCTTGCCGAACAGGGTGAAGTCGTTACGGTACACCGAGCGGATGAGCTCGGCGCGGAGCACCGGCATGTTCTTGGGGTCCCCGCCGCCGATGAAGAAGTGGCACTTGTCCGAGCAGGCGCCGCACCGGACGCAGCAGTCCATGAACACCTTGAAGGAGCGGAACTTGTCCAGCCGCTCCCGCATCCCTTTGAAGATGATCTCCTTCCAGTCGTCCGGGAGCTTCCAGTCCTCGTCCGCCGGAGACCACTCCCTGGGGTTCGGCATGCCGAGGTACTCCAGGTGCTTGGGCTTGGTGGGGTAGATCCAGCTGCCGGGACGAAAGTCGGCCTTGACCTTCCGCCAGTCCTCCTTGGGGGGTGCGTAATCGATATCGACGAGCTTCTCCTGCTCGTAGAATTCCATAGTGTCAGGGGTTGGATCTGCCATGGTTACTCCTTGTCCACGGGGATACCGGCCTTGACCATCTTCTCCCGGAACTCGTCTTCGTAGTCCTCGTAGCTGTGGGGCTTGATGTTGGGGTCGTTCCAGGGGTTGATGTGCCGCTTCTCTCGGGAGTTGGCGGTCATGTTCCGCGTCGGGCTGAAGAGCACGCCGGCGCCGTGCACGAGCTTGCTGAACGGGAAATAGGCGAAGAGACAGGTCACCAGGAAGAGGTGCATGTAGAACAGGCTGCTCACCCCCTCGGGGCTCATCGGCTTGAAGGTCACGAGCCCCATGGCCAGCTCCTTGACCCCCACCACGTCGGTCTTGATGAAGTAGCGGAGGAGGACGCCGGTGGCGCCGATGGCCAGGATGAGGAACAGGGGGAAGTAGTCCGAGCCGAGGGAGATGTACCGGAGCTGCGGCGAGAGGAGCCTCCTGAAGAGCAGATAGGTCCCGCCGAGGAGCAGGAACACCCCCGTGAGGTAGAGCAGGGGTACGCCGATCTGCATGAACCCGTCGATCTGCTGCAGCACCAGGATGCCCGGGAGCACCGGATCGGTGAAAAAGCGCAGGTGTCGAAGGAAGATGAAGAAGAAGGACCAGTGGAAGAGCAGGCTGAAGAACCAGAGCCCGTAGGCCGAGGCGTACGCCAGCCGGGATTTCTTCCCGTCCCGTATCAGCTGGAGCTGGGTGTTCCGGAACAGGGACCTGAAGAAGAGCACCTCGAGCACCATCCGCGCGATGACGCCGAAGGTCGTCGAGGGGTTCTCTACCTTGCTCTGCTTAATCCACGGAAGAGATTTCTGCTGTCCGCAGGTCGTCGTAATCCGGAAGGGCACCGGGGACCTGGCCCAGTACACCACCCGGTAGATCATGCCGGCCACGAACAGCGCCAGACCGACGTAGGGGAGCACGGTCCCGAAGACCACCTGCAGTCCCGCCTTCTCCACTCCGAGGAAGGCAACGGCCATGATCACGACCACCGCGACGAGGGACATTATGACATTCATCAACCACCGCCTCGCTTATCGTCCCGGCGGCCTGTCATCGCCGGGCTCAGGGGTTACACTCTTGGAGCCGGTCTCCGGCTCCTCGTCGTCAATATTGAAAAACGAAGTTCTTTTCAATAGGTGAGAGACCTGTCTCTTGACATCGCTGACGCGGACATCGAACAGCCGCTCGCGATACTTGACGTACAAGTCGAACGTCTCGAGGCATGCCGCATCGATCGCAGCCGCCGTCCGGTCGATCGCCGCTTCGGCCCCTGGTCTCTCCCCGGAGAGGACCTCGCGGACGATGTCCTTGAGGACCATCACGAACCCGAGGGCCTTCGAGGGCTCGAGCTGCTGTACGGACCGGATCTGCACGATCTCCTCGAGGTGCGCGGCGAGGGCCGCCGGGGGCTCATCTCGTAGGAGCCCCTCCACAAAGGATTCGATGCCCCGCTTGAGGGCCGTCCCCACGGGATTGGCGAACCGATCCTTCCGCTCACCGAAGAACTTCCGCGAATCGACGGGGTACACCTCGAGGCTCTTGTCGAGCCAGAGCGCGGTAATCCGGCGTTTGTGCGGTTCGATCAATTCTCTCAGCGTCGTCATATCGGCGAGCCCACCAGTTTTCGGTTCATCATTACTGTCGAGGGTCCAAGATCGCTCCCGGCCTCTCTTAGGAGTAGCGCGTCAACGCAAGGTTTATCAGGTGCTCTAGACGCAGCCCGTCGGCTTGGGAAGCCCGGCCACTTTACAGGCGCCCTTGGCCGGTCCGGACGGGAACAGGTCGTAGATTTGTTTGAGCTTGAAGCCCGTCCCCTTGCAGAGCTTGCGGATCATGGGGGCCACCTCGTACTCGAGGTAATACTCCCGAAGGTAGTTGACGACCTTCCAGTGATCGTCCGTCAGCTCATCGACGCCCTCGGTCTGGGCCAAGGCCAAGGCAACATCGTTGTCCCACAGGTTGGGCTCCTGGATGAATCCATCCTCGTCGAGGGTCAGGGTCTTGTCTCCAACTTTTAGATCGCTCATGGTTTCCTCCTGTCACTCCTGAAAGTGTCTCTCAATGTCTATGCGAGTTGCCTCCCTTGGAAGCAGCTTTCTCCTTATCAAGGGCCTTAAGAAAGGTCGGTTCTGGTTTGTACCCCAGCTTCATGGCGTTGGACAATTCCTTTTTTGCCTCTTCCCGGTCGCCGAGGGCCAAAAGTCCGACCGCCAGGTGATAATGCCCTCCCCCGTGGGTTTCGTCCAGAGCGATCACGCGCCGGAAACAATCCACCATCTGCTCGGGCTCGTTGAGGTAGAGGTGGCCGAGCCCCTCGTTGTAGTGGGCCTCCAAGGTCTCCTCCGCGATCTCCTGGGCCCGCCGGTTCACCTCGACGCAGCCGGCGAAGTCCCAGCGGTTGAGGTAGATCCCCCCGAGGTTGACGAGGGCCGGCACACACCCCGGGTCGAGCTCCAGCGCCTTCTTGAGCTCGACCTCGGCCCGTTTGGAGGCGCCCACGCCGAGGAGCGCCGTTCCGAGCCTGACCCGGAGCAGCGGCGCTCCGGGGTTCTCCGCGACCTTCTGCTCGAGCCTCTTGAGTCGTTCACTGCCGTTTTTGGTTGTCGCGCTGGCCAAAAGCACCCTCCTTGCTCGCGGTTCCGATGGAGCGATGGGGTCCGCTCATGTCCGGAGCCTCGCTCGCTACTGCGGCGGAGGGTATCACAAACCCATCTAGAAAAACTACACCAAGTTTTTACACTCCAAACGCAATACTTCTGTGTTCTGCAGTACTCCGGAATTCCAAAAAAATCAGAAGACGGCAGCGGGATGTGGCGACCTTTTGGGAGGTAATTCTCTGTTTCACTTTCGTGAACCGAGCGGGGTGTGGTATTCGGCCTTAAGTAAGATGAATACCATCAATCATCAGATGGCTGACGATCAAACAGCCAGGGGACTTCTGGGGCGAGGGGGAGCCATGCTGACCCTGGCCGCGACGGCCCGCGCCCGGGGACGGCGGGCGGCCAGGGACCGCTGGTACGCGCTCTGTCCGCAGATGATCGCCGCGGCCGAGCAGGTGCTCCTGGTCCTCGAGGGCGGCGTCGCGCCGGAGCTCCTCACCGTGGCGGTTCAGAAGGCCATGACCGACGAGCCGGTGACCGCGGTCCCGAAGTGGGCGCTCCCCCTCACCGAACATCCGGAATCGATCGCTCTGCTCGGAAAGGATATTGATCAGCGCCTCATCCGGGCCGCGCTCCCCTCCGAGACCCCATCGTTGGATGAGCATTCGATTGGGCTCGCCGCCCTGGCGGTGGCCTTCTGTCGCAGCCAGGACTCCCTGCGGGCGTTGGCCGGGCATCTGCCGGAGGGGGACGCCCGAACGGTCCTGCGGCGGGCGCGGCTCGCCCAGGCCACGGTCTCGGCGGGGGAGCCCTCCAAGACAAGGGGCGAATTGAAGCGGCGGATGCGGGAGTTGAGATGGGACGAATCGTAAAGGCGGCGGGGGTCGACCGTTCCGCCCTGATCCCCCTCCAGAGCGATGAGGCGAGGGCCGCGGCCCGGCTGGTGATCCGGGCGAGACGGGCGGCGGCGGGGATCGCCCGGTCCGCCCGGCAGCAGGTCATCGAGCTCTCCCTTCACATCGCCGAGCAGATCGTCCTGCGGGAGGTCTCCCGCGACGATGCCGCCCTCGAGGCCATCTATCGCCGCGCCCTCGAGGCCGCCCAGGGCCTGACCGACGCCGTCGTCCGGGTGCACCCCGAGGATCGGATCCGATGCGAAGTCGAGCGGCTGGCGGCGGAGTGCGGGTTCAGCTGTACAAACGATGAGACCGTGGGGCGCGCGGGTTGCGTCATCGTCGCGGGCGGGGAGTCGGTGGACGCCACCTTGAAAACGGCTCTCGAATGTTTCGAAGAGGCCATGAAAGACGGAGAAGATGACAACACCTGAGCCCGCCCCGAAGCCCGACGCCCCCCGGGGGCTGGGCATCCACCTCTTCCTGTTCGCGGTCACCCTGTTCACCACCTGGTTCGCCGGGGCCGGGGGGGTCGGCATCGTCGAGGTGTGGCTTGCGTCCCTCGTCGATTCGACCGTCGCGGATCTCTTCGAGGAGCTCTCCCTCAACGGGCTCTACTACATGGGCTCGATCATGGCCATCCTGCTCACCCACGAGATGGGCCACTACGTCATGGCCCGCCGCAACCGGGTGAACGCCTCGCTGCCCTACTTCATCCCCATGCCCTTTCTGCTCTTCGGCACTTTGGGGGCGGTTATCGTCATGCGGGGTCGCATCCGCTCCAGGAACGCGCTGATGGAGGTGGGGGCCGCGGGGCCTCTGGCCGGGATGGCGGTGGCCCTCCCGGTGATCCTGGTCGGCCTCTCCCTCTCCGAGGTGGCCCCCATCCCCGAGGCGGCGATCATCGAAGGCCAGTCGCTGCTCTACATGTTCCTGAAGTGGATCGCCGTCGGGCCCATCCCCGAAGGGCAGGACGTGATGCTCCACCCCATGGCCTGGGCCGGCTGGATCGGGCTCCTGGTCACCATGCTGAACCTCCTGCCCATCGGCCAGCTGGACGGCGGCCATATCTTCTACGCGCTCTTCGGCAACCTGCACCGCAAGGTCTCGAAGCTGTTCCTCGGCGGTCTCTTCGCGCTCGGGCTCGGCGTGACGGGCTATTCGTGGTGGGAGGCGGCGGGGCTCGGGCTCGAGGGGGAGGCCTACGTCTCCCACGTGCTCACCGGGATGAACTGGGTGGTGCTCGGCGCCCTCCTGCTGGTTGTGTTCGGCCGGAAAGGGGGGAAGGGGCTGCACCATCCCCCGACCGATGACGACACCCTCTCTTTGGGACACACCGCCATGGGTTACGTCTGTCTGGCCCTGTTCGTGCTCTGTTTCATGCCCATCCCCATCCGGATGGTGATGTAGCGTTTCAATGACATGCCCGCCTCCGCGAGCCTACGGCGAGGTCTTGGTTCTAGAGATCCTGCGCGCAGCGGACGCCGAGGCCGCCATAGGCGAACTCCCCGCCGTGGAACTGGCGGGCCGAGGGGCGGTTGACCTCGGGGCTGCCGATGCCCCCCCCCTTCATGACGCGGAAATCATAGGGGTCGGGGGGGTCCATCCAGGCGCTGCCGTCCGTGGGGGCGGTGTAGGTGACGCCGTTTCGCTCGTATAAATAGGCCTCGTGGAAGAAGTCCTCCACCCACTCGTAGACATTGCCGACGAAATCGCAGAGCCCCTGATCGCTGTTGCCGAGGGGCTTGGAGCACGCCGCCCGGGTGCTGCGGATATCGTCGCAGCCACCGGCCCCGGTTCCCGCGTCGATGTAGGAGACATCGATGATCGCCCGGTCGCAGTCGGGCTTCTCGTCTCCCCAAGGATAGATGATATCCCGGCCGCGGCTTCGGGCGGCGAACTCCCACTCGGCCTCGCTGGGGAGGCGCCCCCCGAGCCAGCGGCAGAAGTTGTCCGCCTGGGGCCAGTCGATGCAGTTGGCGGGGTAATCCCCCCGACCCGGATACCCGATATTGCAGAAATAGTCGTCGGTGACCACCGGCGGCTCGCAAGCACCGGCGTTCATGCAGGCCAAATAATTGTCGACGGTGTTCTCGGTCCGCCAGAGCCGGAAGGTCGGCACGTCGACGAGGTGCTGGGGGTACTCTCTCACCTCCTGGGCCGTCCCTTCGGGGGCGCCCATCATGTAGCTCCCCCCCTCGAGGGTGACCCAGTCGCAGGGGAAGGCCTTGCCCTCGGGGGACTCCCCGAGCTCGTAGCACGGCATCTCCGCCGCGGCGCCGGTGCCGGTGTCCGTCTCAATGGTCTCGGTATCAACCCCGTCGGTCCCGTCCGTTTCGGTGTTCCGGCCGGTGCCGGTCCCGTCGGTCTCCTCGACGCTATCGGAATCCGTTGGATAGACAAAAGATGCCTCTTGGCAGCCCCAGATACAGACCGCCAACATTACAGCAAGAATGAATCGTATCCCCATGTACCCTCCAGAGGTTTTCGATGACAACACTATGCAATTTGCATTCCGCTGGTCAAGTCTTCCAAGGGGGGGAGTCATTTCGTGACGTTACCATCGGCCAGATTGGAAAGACGATGTGCCGTTGTGCCACAAAACGCAAATCACTCGCATATCGGCCGAAGGGTGTTGCGGAATCCGGGGTCTAGAACACGATGCCGAGCATCGTCTGAATGGTCTGGGGCACCGTGAGATCATTACTGTTGACATAGCGATCCCCCTCCGGACCGTCGGGATCTCCCTTGAACGCCCCGAGGGGAAAGAGAACGCCGTAGCCGAGGGATGCCATGAAGCCATCGTCAGAGAGATACCGGATCTGGGCGTTGAGCTCGACCCCGAGGTTGGCGGAGGAACCGATCACCGATTCGTCGAAGATCGCCCGGCTGTAGAGCACATTCCCCTGAAGGCTGAGCTTGCTGTGGCCCTTGTCGTTCTTCAGGAAGTCGTACTTCAGACGCGCCTTCAAATAGAAGCTCTGGGAGACGGATCCGAGCACGTGGCGGTGGAGAATCAGGTCGGTGTTGTAGGCCGGATTGAAGGAGAAGGCCGTGAACCGGCTGTTGTCGTCCCGCTGATCGAAGTTGGCGGGGGCCCGGAGGGATTCCACCTCCTTGTCGCCATTGGCGTAGCCGAACTCCAGGCCGATGCGGAGGGCGTCGTCCAGCATGCCGTAATCGATCTGGAGCACGCCGCCCCACTGGAGCAGGGAGAGATCGCTCAGCTCGTCGGTCTCCGTCCTGCTGGGATTTCCGAGCTTCCCGACGATGAGCGCCGCCTCGAGCTCGAGGTGGAAGGTGCCGTACAACAGCTGGAACCAGAGATCCGGGGTGATGGTCCAGAGCTCCCGTTTGTAAAACTCGTAGTAGTCCGTGGCCTCTGTCGTGTCCTCGTCGTCCGCCGTGGCGGCGTTCAGGGAGTCGTCGTAGTCCCCGTCCGACTGGGTGCTGTTCTCGAAGGAGAGCACCTGCCAGCGATAGGAGAAGTAGAGCCCGGTGTTGATGAGCCAGTCGCCGAGCTTCAGGATATCCTTCTCGTCTTCCTCATCGTGAATATAGCCGAAGACCCCCACCAGCCGATAGGCGTCGTCCAGCTGGCTGATGTCGAGGGGTCTTCCGGAGGCGCTCACGGTGGACATCCCCTCGCTGGGAAAATCGAACGCCGGCGCGATGAGCCAGTTGTTGATCTTCGCGGCGAAGGTGATGCGATCCACTGTATCGCCAAAATCGTCGTAGATGCCGTTTCCCGAGTTGTGGAGCATCCCGGTGCCCCAATGGTCTCCCATCCGTCCGAAGCGGAGCTGTCCCAGGGGGGTCAGGACCTCGGCCCAGGCCCGGCGCACCACCACCATCTGGGAGGCGGAGGGGGGGCCCATGTCCCACCCCTGCACCCGGCCGATCTCAACGGTGGCGGGGTCGGATATGTTGTACCCCTGCCAGTATCGGGGGGTGGAACCGAGCATGACATTGTCGAGAAAGTCGATCTGGGATTTCACCCGGATATTCTCGCTGATATTGAGGCTCGGATCCAGGCGGAACCGCATGTTGGCCCCCGCCAGGGTACCGTTCTTGTAATTTTGATAGCGATAGTGCTGGGCGATGGTGCGGTTGTACACGGCGTCATCCGCGCGCACGTTGAACCGGTGAAATAACTCGGGCCGCACCCGGAAGTAGCCGTGGAGCTCCAGGATGTCCATCTTCCGCACGGTCAACTCTTCTTCCTCGAGCGCGTCCTTCTCGTCCACCGGGCCGTTATCAGCGAGATCCTTCTCCGGATCCATCGCCTCGAGCTGCCCGAGGGCCTTCATATCGAGATCGGGCGTCTTCGGGGACCGAAGCGTCGTCGGGCTCGTGGTCTCCGCATCCTCACCCGCATCCTCACCCGTCTCCTCACCCAGCTCCTCGTCGAGCTCCCTCTCCAGCGCGTCGAGGGAATCCTCTGCCTCCACCGCTTCCGCGTCCTCCCCTTCCTCGCTCGAGCCGTCATCGGCTGTCGGCGGTTTCTCCGCCTCGGTGTCGGGGGTTTCCTCGGACGTGTCTTCGGAGGGTTCCGCGGAGGGGACATCCTTTTCGGAGGCGCTCGTATCTTTTTCGGGGTCATCTTGAGCCGCCGCCGTCAACGAAAAGCAGAGTAGGGCCCCCAAGAGGCCAAGGTGTATCAACTTATTTTCAATCAATGCATTCTCCTCCTCACGCATATCAGCAAGCGGAAACTAACAGCGGACGCTACGTTAATCAATTATTAACTTGCCGTCCCCATCCGTTTGAAGACAGTTTGTATTGAAACTGAAATAGGGCTCTGCTATCAAATACGCCATGTCGCGATGTTCTTTCGTCTTTTGGGTTGTCGCTGTTCTGGGGTGTAAGGAGTGTCCGGAGTGCCCTTGCCTGGAGGGCGACACATCGGCAAAAACCGTAAACAATTCCGAGACTAAAGAGGACGGAGAGTCCGACGCGGGGGTCACGCCTTCGGCGATCGGCGGAAAGCCCAGCCCGGTGACCGCCTATGATCTCCACGGCCGCGCCGGGTTCATGAGGGTCAATGTATTCGAGAAGCCGGACATGGACTCCCCGAGGCTCGGGTATCTCAGAAAGGGCCAGCGGATTCGGGTGGGGGATCCCAAGTTCTCCTCCGAGAGCTGCCCCAAGGGGTGGTTCCAGCTGCCGGACGGCGGCTTCGTCTGTCAGGGGCGCGGGATGCTGGTGGGGACCAAACCGCGGTTCATCCCCCGCCCGCCGCCGCCGGGGCGGTTCGATGAGCTCGATCCCTTCCGGCACGGGTTCATCCGGAAGGACTGGACCCCCGCGTACAAACGGATTCCCGCCGAGGAGGAGATCTGGACCGCCCCCACTCGTGAGATGGGGGACAATCCGGACGGCGGCCCCCCCCCGGTGGAGACCCTCGAGCACGACCCGGACGAGGCGGACGGCGGGGTAGACTACTACAAATACACCAAGCGCAAGTTCCGGAACGTGAAAGAGATGATGTCCCGGGGGTTCTGGATCTCGGTCGGCGCGCGCCGGTTCGACGAGGCCACCCGCCGGTTCTACTACGAGACCACGAAGGGGGATTTCGTCCCCGCGGAGAATGTTCACCTCGTCAAGCCACCGACCTTCAAGGGGTATGAGGTCACCGGCGAAACCCCGTTCCCGGCCGCCATCGTTCGCGACCGGCACGCAAGCTTCTTCAGCCTTCGGAAGGAGCGGTTCCGGGGCATCGGACCGGTGGAGCGGCTATCGACCTATCGCGTCTACGAGACCAAGGTATCCCAAAAGGTCTCGTTCTATAAAATCGAGGGAGACCGCTGGCTCAAGTCCACCCAGGTGGCCTACTTCGAGCTGACCCCGCCGCCCGAGGGGGTCAAGGGGGATGAGCAGTGGATCCGAGTGAATCTGACCCAACAGACCCTGGTCGCCTATGAGGGCACCATGCCCGTCTACGCCACGCTGGTCTCCACCGGTCTGCCGGACAGCGAGGAGACGGTCACGCCGAGGGGCAAGTTCCGCGTCAGCTTCAAGCACCTGACGGATGATATGGCGGGATCCATCGGCGACAACGAGGATGTCTACTTGGTACAGGATGTCCCCTGGGTGCAGTACATCCACCGCAACGTGGCGCTTCATGCCTCCTTCTGGCACTCGAGCTATGGCAGCCCCAAGAGCCACGGGTGCATCAACCTCGCGCCGGCGGACGCCCGGTGGCTGTTCAACTGGTCCCATCCCAAGCTCCCCGACGGCTGGCACGCGGTCATCGCCACAGATAAGACCCCCGGTACCCTGGTCATCGTGGAGGGGAAGACCCCCGCGAAGTAACCGCCGGCCGAGAGCGGATCGCGCCGGAGAGCCGGCGGGGAATTTCGAGATGTGCTCTGGCATCGACCCCTGTTCCGCTTTACACTGAGAGCGTCGTGATCATAATGGGTCGCAGGACGTGGCGGCCGTAAAAATCCGGGTAAACACCTCTTCGAATAAAGGAGGATACAAATGAGTTACGTAGAGCAGGGTTCGGATGAGACCTTCGAGGAAATGGTGGTCGAAAGCGACGAAGCCGTCCTGGTGGACTTCTGGGCGCCCTGGTGCGGTCCCTGCCGCGCCGTGGGGCCGATCCTGGAGCAACTGGCGGAGGAGTACGCCGGTCGCGTCAAGGTGGTGAAAATCAATGTGGACCACCACAAGAAAGTCGCGGGAAAGCTGAACATCAACTCCATTCCCACCATCGCCATCTATCGGGGCGGCGAGCTCCGGAAGACCCTCATCGGCGCCCGCCCCAAGGCGGAGTTCAAAAACCTCCTCGAGGAGATACTGCAAGGCTGAGACGCCATTCACCAACGGAGAGCCAGATGACAAACGACAACGTGAGAAGAGTGGTCATCATCGGCGCGGGCCCGGCGGGGTACACCGCGGCGATTTATGCGGCCCGGGGCGGAAACCACCCGCTGCTGATAGAGGGGATGCAGCCCGGCGGACAGCTGATGATCACCAACGACATCGAAAACTTCCCCGGCTTTGAGACCCCCCTCCCGGGGCCAGAGCTCATGGCCCAGATGCGCGCCCAGGCGCACCGGGTGGGAACCGAGATCATCAGCGACATGGCCGAGGCCGTGGACCTGTCCTCCAGGCCGTTCAAGATCAGGATTTCCGGGGTGGAGATCCTCGCCGAGACCCTCATCGTGGCCACCGGCGCCGAAGCCAAGTGGCTCGGTATTGCGTCCGAGAAGATGTACCAGGGACGGGGGGTCTCCGCCTGCGCCACTTGTGACGGGTTCTTCTTCCGCGACAAGAAGGTGGCGGTGGTGGGGGGGGGAGACACCGCCGCTGAGGAGGCCCTCTACCTCACCATCCACGCCTCCGAGGTCGTCCTCGTCCATCGTCGGGACGAGCTCAGGGCTTCGAAGATCATGGCGAATCGGGTGCTCGCCAATCCCAAGATCACCCCCAAATGGTTTCGCGTCGTCGATGAGGTGCTCGGGGACGGCAACGGGGTCACCGGCGTCCGCCTCAAGGATCCCCGCAGCGGCGACACCGAGGAGGTTCCTCTGGATGGAATCTTCATCGCCATCGGTCACAAGCCCAACGTGGCGTTTCTGGAAGGACAGCTCGCCCTCGATGATCACGGCTATGTGGTGACCGAGCCCGGCACCACCAAGACCAGTGTTCCCGGGGTGTTCGCCGCCGGAGACGTTCAGGACTCCATCTACCGGCAGGCCGTTACCGCCGCGGGGACCGGCTGCATGGCCGCCCTGGACGCGGCGCGGTTCCTGGACGAAAACGGATGACCCCATCGCTTTTTGACTCCGAGGCCTGCGACCCTATATTTTCTATGTAAAGAATATCGTGGAGAATTGCCGGAAGACAGCGGACGTGGCGGAGAACACAAATACCCCCTCCTTGAAAAAGCTGCTCATCGTCGATGATGAGCCGCAGATACGGCGTATGCTGGCCCGCCTCCTGTCGAGGAGATTCCATGACGTCTATACCACCGGGGATTGGGAAGAGGCCGAGCGGATCCTCTCCGATCACGCCATCACCCACCTGTTGGTGGATCACAACCTGGGCCCCGCCGCCCCCACGGGGGAGTATCTCATCATCCATTGGCGGCGGAAGCATCCCGACATCCAACGGGCGTTGTTGATTACGGGGACCCGGATGTCCCATGTCAGCTTCCCGGTGGAGATCGATCGGTATCTGTCGAAGGTCGACGATCCGGCTTTTCTGTATCAGGCACTCAAGGTCTGAATCCCACCGTGGGTCGTGGGCAGATGTGTAAATATAACACACGAAATTCACACCATTGTGCAAAATCAACGCAGTATGTGTAGCATTCGCCAAAACTGTGTGGATTTAACACACTGTCACGACAGGACCTCCCGATCTGTAAGCGGTGAAAGTGTTGTTTTTGTATAAATATCGATGTCTTGAAGTGTATTTCTGTCAATTGGTCCAGGCCTTGCAATCTTGTCGATATGTGTAATTTTTAACCCAGTCTATACGGAGTGTCGATGTTCAGTCTGCTGCTCATTGAAGACAACAAACTATTGAGTCTCATGGAACAGAGACACCTAGGAACCGCGTTCCCCGAGGTCGCTCTATCAACGGCATGTAACAGAGAGGAGGCGATCCGCAAAGCCAGCGTCACCCCCCCTAATGTCGTGGTGATGGACTGCCAGCTCCCCTGGGAGGCCGGCGGTGGTGAGTTTCTCGACGAGCTGTTGTCCATCGCTTCGGGAGCCAAGGTGATCATCACCAGCGCGGAACCCCCCGAGGTGGACAGGGGGAGCAAGGTATTCGAGGTCCTGGACAAACCGTTCGAGACCGAGGAGCTCGTCTTCATCGTGGGGCGGGCGCTGAGGACCTGCGCCGCCGAGATTCTCGAGGAGGGGAAGGGGGACCGCGTCGCCTTCGATCGCCACAAGGTATTGAATGTGCTCGCGGGGATCCTGGCGGGAATCCGCGCGTTCGAAGCGGACCTGGATGCCGAGGCCGATAATCCGGCGGTGGTCCGGGAGATGGTGTCGGAGTATGTTCCGCGACTCGTGGACATGTTGAACCAGGCGACTACACTCATTAGAGGCCCACGGTAACCGCTAATGATGAAGAGCACTGACAAAATCCGAGTGCTATTGGTAGATGACGATCCGACGATCTGCTGGGGGGTCGGCCGATGTCTGACCCGCACGGGGTGCTCCGTGGTGACCTGCGGCGACGGCGCGGAGGCGGTCTCCCTCATGGAGCAGAACCCCTTCGATGTCCTGATAACGGATATTCAAATGCCCCGGCTCAGCGGACTGGCGCTCATCGAGTGGGTGGTCCACAACCGGAACCGGACGCGGGTCGTGGTGATGACCGCCTTCGGATCCCCCTCGGTTCAGCAGGTGGTCCTAAAGAAGGGGGCCATTCTCTACTTGGAGAAACCCTTCGACCCCTCGATTCTCTCCGATCTCATCCTGACGGACATCAACGCGGACTCCTTTACGGGAAGCGTTGACGGTGTCGATCTCTTCGACTACATCCAGCTGATCTTCCACACCATGCGCAGGGTCCTCGTGCGGATTCACTCCTCGGACGGACAGACAGGACGGATCTACATCAAAGAGGGGACGGCGTGGCACGCGGAGTGCGGCGAGGAGGAGGGGGAGGAGGCCTTCTACACCTGCCTCGGATTTCGAGGGGGCAGCTTCTCGACGCTGCCGTGGGAGGAGCCCCCGAAGCGAACCATCCACACCCGCGGGGACTTTCTGTTGATGGACGCGGCGCGAACCAAGGACGAGACATCCGGAACCATCTCGATGAATCCGGCGCGGGAGGTGCGCATCTCCCAGTTTGATTTCAACCTCGACGAGACAGACAAGGACGAACCCTAGAAACGGAGGACCCGATGAACGACCCCACACCTGTCAAGACCAATACGAAAACCCTCCTGAACAGGCTCGTCGGGAAGACCCAGGCGATGACGGCGCTGCTCATCACCAAACAGGGGACGATCATCAGCGAGGCCGGAGAAGCGAAGACCTTGAACACCACCGCCATGGCCGCCCTCATCGCGGGGATGTTCTCGGCCACCCGCGAGGTCGCCCGCATGGTCGGGGAGAAGCAGTTCTCCATCCTCCTGCAGCAGGGGGAAACGCGGCATATCCATATCTCCCTCGTCACCGACGAAACGATGATGGTGGTGGTATACGAGGACAACCAGCGCACCGGTCGGGTGCGCTACGAGGCCAGGAAGACCGGCGAGGCGATCGGGGAGATCCTGGCCACGCCGAGTGAAACGGAGGATTCGGACTTGTCCGTCCCCCAGTTCAAGGAGTACGCGCTCAACCTCATCGACCAAATCTTCAAGACGAAATAGGAATGTGAATGCCGTACATCAACTACGAGAACCGGGAAATATCATTTAAAATTGTCTACTACGGTCCCGGGATGAGCGGTAAGACCACCAACCTCGTATTCATTCACAGCGCCCTCTCCGAGACCGTGAGGGGGGAGCTGGTCACCCTGGATACGGAAGAGGAGCGCACCCTCTTCTTCGACTTCTTTCCCCTGGAGCTCGGCACCATCGCGGGGTACCAGGTGCGGTTCAATATGTACACCATCCCGGGCCAGATATACTACGAGGCGAGCCGGCGGCTCATGCTGGACGGGGCGGACGGCGTGGTGTTCGTCGCGGATTCCCAGCAGATCAGGCTCGACCACAACGTCATGAGCTACCAGATGATGGAGGACAACCTCCGCTCCTACGGGATTGACCCCGGACAATTCCCCATTGTGTTTCAGTACAACAAGCGGGACGTCCAGGACGCCATTCCCGTCGGCATCGTCGAGAAGGAGCTCGGTATCGAGGGGATCGAGGTGACGGAGGCCGTCGCCACCGAGGGGAAGGGCGTGATGGAGACCATCCGGAAGATCACGAAACGGGTCATCGAGAGGTTTGAGCTCTAGAACGAAGGAGAGACCATGGCACTCAAGGGAACACTGGCGGATTTGGGGGTTGTCGATTTGATCCAGTTCCCTCACAAGGGACGGCGGACCGGGGAGCTGGTGATCGTCGGTTCCGACGACGAGGCGCGTCTGTACTACGTCGACGGAAACCTCGTGCACGTCAAAACCGGCGAGCTGATGGGGATGGAGGCGCTGGCGGAGGTGGTCTCCCAGGCCGAGGGTGAGTTCGAGTTCCGGATGGGGGCAACCCAGGATGAGCGCACCGTCAACATGGATCTGCACCGGGCGCTGATGTTCGCCCTCAAGACCCGGGACGAGCGGGCGGAGGACGAGAGAAAGAGACGCGAGGAGGCGGAGCAATCCGACGAGCCGGAGGTGCAGAAGCTGCTGACGCAGGTGGTTCATTCCGATACCAACATCCAGGGGGCCTGTATCTTCTCTGACGAAGGGGCGATCCTGGCCGAAGCGGTGTCCGACGACGAGGATCCCAAGCAGTTGGCGGCGCTCCGGGAGTCGATGATATCCTTATACAAGGACTACGGCCCGGGGCTCACGCGGACCTTCCTGGAGGACCAGCAGAGCATCATCCACGGAAGCCGGCTGGCCAGGGGTAGCGTGGCCATCCTGACCGCCACCCGGGAGACCTCCATGGGGGCGCTCTCCCTGACCATGAACAAGCTGGTGGCGGCAATGAAGGAGTTGTTGGGATGAGGTCCGGCGATGTCTCCGAGAAAACGTCACCGGAGGAGGCCCAAGGACCGGTCCGCGAAGCGCCTTGGCAGCCACTCCTCCTCGGCGCCGACCCTCCGCCGCCCTTCGAGATCGAGAGATACCGCTCCTGTCGAACCAACCGATATCTCGCGGATGTGGTGAAGCGTATCTGTGACGGGACCGGTGTTCCCGTGCCCGAGATCCTCTACCTGTACGGCGTTCCTGGTGTGGGAAAGACCCACCTGCTGTGCGCCATCGCCCACGCCCTCGGCCCGAGGGCGCTCCTGGTCCCCGTCGCGGATCTGGCGGCGGAGATCGCCAGCGCCAGACGCCAGGGCTTCCTCGCGGAGTGCTACCGCTTCATCATGGGCTTCGAGGTGCTCCTGTTCGATGATGTGCAATACGCTACGAGGCCGGCGGATCAGATGGATCTGGCGCACATCCTGGACCAGCTCCTCCGCCGGCATCGGACCCTGGTGATCAGCGCGACGGAGCGCCCCGAGCGTCTGCAGCTGGCGGTCCCCGACCTCGTTTCCGTGTTGGCGGGGGGGGTGGTCCTGAACCTGTCGATCTGCGACGAGGAGGTGCGCCTGAGCATTCTCAGAGAGTCATTTGACGAGGCGGCTCTTCCAGACGATATCGCCGACTACCTGGCCGAGAACGTGACGGACAGCATCCGCCGGTTGAAGGCCGCGGCGGATCAGCTTATCGCGATGAGCCGACAGACCGACACGCCCGTCACCACCGACATGGCGCGGGCGGTGATTCCCCTGCCCGAGGACCTCCGCCCCGTCTCGTCGCCCCCTCCGCCGCGAGACGGGGCGGACGACAACGGGCCGAGCAACGAAGACCGCGCCACGCTTTTCCGGGAGATGCTCGCCGCAGCGGAGAACGAGGAGGAGCAGGCGCTTGCCCTCCAGATCGCCCTGGGACAGCGACTGCGGGAGATGCGGTCGGGGAACGGCAACGAGGCGACCATCATGAAGCTCGAGCACGCCCTCGCCCTGCTCCGGGAGGGGAAGCTCAACGACGCCCTTGAGTACGCCGCCGGATCGGTTGGGTGACGAAGGGAAAACGGAGCGACCGCTAAAGATCGCGCCGGCTTGACCGATAGAGGAGGGGAAAGACGAGGAGAGACACATGAGCACCCTGAAGAGTCTTTTGAAGGAGCTGACGGATCTGGAGGGGATCTCCGCCGCCGTGATTGTGAACCGGGACGGATTCATGATCGACGGCATGATGAGCACCGGACAGATCGACATGGAGTACATGGCCGCCATCATCTCGGCGGGGATCGGATCCACGGAGCAGATGTCGCGGCGGCTCGAGTTGGGGGGCATCAACCTCACGATGGCGGAGTGCGAGAAGGGGGTGATTACGGTCATCCTACTCGACGAAGAGGCGATCATGGCGGTGGTGGCCGATCCGGACGCCACGCTCGGAAACATCCGGTACCAGGTGAAGAAGCGCCTGTCGGATATCAAGAACGCGCTGTAGGGCAGTCTCGCAGAAGGAGTGATCCGTGAATACCCTATCCCGGCAAAGAGTGGCGTTGCAACAGGCCATGAATTTCGCCCCCGCGCTCTCCTGCGGTGTGGAGGAGCTCCTTGGACGGAGCGCCAACAGCATGACCTACGTGGCGGGGCGCAAGCTCGGAAAGCAGCTCACCGAGGCGGCCCAAAAAACAGACGACTTGTTCGAAGCCCTCGATGAGGTCCGCCGGGTTCTGGCGGCGAACCGTTGCTTCTGGCATTTCGAGCTGTTCAAGCCGTCCACGGCGTCGGAGATGATGACGGAGGCGGAGGACGGGAAGCGCTCGGTGATGCTGGTGTTCAGGGACTGCATGATCCGCCAGTGCCTGTTCCGGTTCGGCCACGCGCAGAAAGGCTCCCTGTGCTTTATGATGTACGGTTTCTTCTCGGGAGCCCTCGAGGCCATCATGGGGAAGGCCTCGAGCCTCGAGATTCTACACACCGGGGAGAACGCCTGCCTCAAGCGGCTGACAGTGGGCTAGCGACGCGAAGAGGAGACACGCCGATGAACGCACCGAAAATCACCCTGAATACCGAGTGGCTCAGCGTCTGCGGGGGCTGCCACGTGGCCATCGTGGATCTCCACGAGAAGATCCTGGAGGTCATGGCGGTCATCGATATTCAACGATCGCCGCTCCTGATGGACGAAAAGACGTTCCCCCCGGCGGACATCGGCCTCATCTCCGGGGCGGTGCGGACGGACCACGACCGGGAGATGGCCGAGGAGATGCGGGCGTCCTGCCGGACCGTCATCGCGTTCGGCACCTGCGCGGTGTACGGGGGCATCCCCGGCGCGGCGCTCGCCCACACCTCGGAGGAGATCATGGATCGGGTGTACCGGATGAGCCCATCCACCGACGCCACCTCGGGGATCGTTCCCCACCGGCGGGTTCCGAAGATGAGCTATGCCGTGCGTCCCCTCGATGAGGTCATCGCGGTGGATCTCTACCTGCCCGGCTGTCCCCCTCACGCGGCGTTCATCTTCGACGCTCTGCTCTCCCTGACCAAAGGACGCCCGCCCCGGTCCCGCCGGGAGACCGTGTGCGCCCGGTGCAAGCGGGTCATGGAGAGACGGGATGTCGCCGAGATCCAGGGCGCCGGCCACGGCATCCCCGATCACGACCTCTGCTTCCTGAGCCAGGGATACCTCTGCATGGGCTCGGTGACCCTGGATCGATGCCTCGCCCCGTGTCCCGCGAACGGCGTCCCCTGCACCGGTTGCGCCGGCCCCACGGGACCCATCCTGACCGAGCCCAACCGGGACATCCGCACCGAGGTGGCGGAGCGGATGGCGCGGCTCACGAATATCCCTAAGGGGGCGATCGTCGCCCGGATCGAGCGGACCGCGAAGAGCCGCTACGCCTACGCCATGGCGAGCGGGATGGTGCGCCACAAGCCCACCTTTCACATAAAAAAATGGATACAAAACGTCGAGGGGGGATCATGACCCGAACCATCACCATCGATCCGGTCACCCGAATCGAAGGGCACGCCAAGGTGGTCATCGAGCTGACCGATACCCGGGAGGTGTCCTTCGCGGGCATGGTCATCAACGAGCTGAGGGGGTTCGAGCGCATCCTGGTGGGGATGGAGGCGGTGGAGATGCCCCTGATCACCGCCCGGATCTGCGGCGTCTGTCCCTCGGCGCATCACCTGGCGGCGGTGAAGGCGCTCGAGAACGCGTTCCACGTCGAGCCCCCGCCCGCGGCCGCGCTGCAGCGGGAGCTGCTCTACATGGGACACTTCATCCACTCCCACGCGGTGCATCTGTTCGCCCTGGCCGGCCCGGACCTGGTGTTCGGGCTCGATTCTGCGGCCAAGAAGCGGGGGATCGCGGCCCTGGCGGAGGCCGAGCCGGAGCTGGCCAAGCGGGCGCTCCATCTCCGGAGCCTGGGGCAGAAGATCAACGAGCTCGTCGGCGGCCGCGGCGTCCACCCGGTCACCGCGGTGGTGGGCGGGATGGCCGCCCCCATGACCGCAGCGGCCAGAGATCAGGCCCGGGCCATGGCGGACGAGGCCGTCTCTCTGGAGCAGGCTCTCCACGCCACGGTGGAGGGGCTCCTCGACAAGCTGCTCGAGGCGGTGCCCATGCTCGCCTCCGACGCCCTGTGGCTGCCGAGCGCGTACATGGGGACCGTCAAGGAGGGCAAGGTCAACTTCTACGACGGCCTGCTCCGGATTGTCGATGAAAACGGCGATATCCTCAAGGAGTTCGACGTGACAGAGTATGACAAGTACCTTGTGGAGCGTCCCCTCGATTGGTCCTACACCAAGCCGGTCTTCCTGAGGGCCGCGGCAGGCGCCGGGGAGGGGGCCCTCTACCGGGTGAGCAACCTGGCGCGGCTAAACGCGGCGGATGACCTGGAGACCCCCGGGGCGGCCGCCCGACTCGCAGCGTTCCGGGAACGGCACGGGCGCCCCTGCCACCTCACGGGAATGCACCTCCTCACCCGGCTCATCGAGCTTCAATACGCGTGCGAGAAGGCCCAGGAGTTGGCGAACGATCCGGACCTCCTCGGTGACAACCGGGTCTCCTTCACGATCGCCGCTGGGCGGGGCATCGGCCACGTGGAGGCTCCCCGGGGTACGCTGATTCACGACTACGAGATCGACGGCGAGGGTATCATTCGATCGGCCAACCTGCTGGTGGCCACCCAGCAGAATTACGCAGCCATCAACAAGACCATCGAGCAGACCATCGGTACCCTGGGGGTAGCAGACGACACCCTGCAGGACGGCGTGGAGCTGGCCATCCGGCTCTACGATCCCTGCCTCTCCTGCGCCACCCATGCGGTGGGACGGATGCCCCTCGACATTACGATTCGGCACAACGGCGTTGTGGTAGAACGGATGGAAAGGAGGCCCTGATGGACATGGCAATCAGAGAGGAGGCGTGCCGGGGGTGCCGGATGTGTGAGGACATCTGCCCGACGGACGTCATCGCGTTCGACGAAGCGGCGAAGAAGGCGACCGTGAGGGAGACGGCGGACTGTATCGCGTGCCTGAGCTGCAGCTACCTCTGTCCCTCCGCGGCCATCACCCACGAGGCGTATCACGAGGTCAAAAACTTCTATCGGGATTTGGACTTCAGCCTCAGATTCGAGAGGTTTCTATGAGCGCACCCATCGAGACCACCCTGACGGAGAAGGACCACGACGATGCCTTCACCGAGGTGAGCTTTCTTTTGCAGGTGCTCGCGAACACGGTGGAGGACGTGCTCGGGAACCCCGCCCCCCTAGGGGTCTCGGCGGGCCGGGCCATGGCCGCCAAGCTGCCGGTCTCCCTCTCCCGGCCCTCTTTGGCCGAGGTCCTCGAGGTGCTCGAGAGGACGCTGGCGGGAGGGGTCGCCCTGAAGACGACCTGCGACGGAAACGCGGCCACCCTCGAAGTGGGTCACTGTATCATGCGGGAGCTGTCCGCCCGTCAGGGATCCCCCCCCGGCGCCAAGCTCTGTAAAATGTACCACCACTACCTCTCCGGGATGATCTCCCATCTCCTCGGCCGGCAGGCCCGCGTCAGCGACCGGGAGGTGGGCGACACCTGTATCCTCGAAATCCGGTCCAGATGAACAGAGCACTCGTCGTCTGTATCGGCAACGATTTGGTGGCGGATGACGCCGTGGGTCCCCGCATCCACGACGCGCTACGAGACCGGGGGATCCCGCCGAAGGTCGGGCTGAAGCGCCTCGGTGTGGGCGGTATCGCCCTGCTCGACGAGCTCCACGGGGAGGAGCTCCTCGTGATCGTAGACGCGGTGGGGTTCGGCGAGCCGCCGGGCACGCTGTACGTCCTCGAGGGATCGGATTTCGCGGTCACGGAGGGCATGCCTGTCACCTCCCACGATATCGGCCTGCTCGAGGTGATCTCCGTGGGGAGCGCCCTCTACCCGGAGCGCATCCCGAAGCGCATCGTGCTCGTCGGTGTCGAGGGGGCCTGCTTCGACCAGCTCGGCGGCGCGATGACCCCCGCGGTGGCTGCGGCGGTGCGTCCCGCGGTGGAGAAGGTCCTGGAGCTGGTAGACCGAGTCTGCGATTGAGCTCGACCGTCAGGTCAATAAAATGGCGTCCCGCGGGCAGAGGTGGGCGCACAGGCCACAGGTCTTGCAGCGTCCGCTGTCGATCTGGATCGCACCCGTCCGGACACAGGACGATATGGCCAAATCGGGACAGGTCAGCTCACAGATGCGACAGATCCGGTCATCGTGTTTCGGCGCGGACCGCTCACACTTTTCGAGATCCAGGGTGACGAGCCTGCGTCCGCCTCGATGACCGCCGCCATGAGACGGGAGGCGGGCCCCCTGCGCCAGGGCGATGGTGTTGATCTCACGGCTGGGGGCGCCCGACGCCGCGGCGGTCTCCATCAGACGGTCGAGCGTGACGAGGCGGGTGGTCGCGGCCAGTGCGCCGAGCAGCATGAGTGCCGCCCCCCGGTCGTCACCGAATTCACGGGTGAGCCACTCGGTGGCCGGGACACCGATGGCACCGGCGTCCGGGGGAGAGACGAGGGATGAATCATGGATGATGACGGCGGGACGTTCCGGGAGTGCCGCGTAGCGCTCGGCGGCGCTGGCGGACGAGATCAGGAGGCAGTCCGGGGTCTCCACGATGGGGTAGCTGATGAAGGTCTCCGACAGCTGGACATGAGAGGTCACCATGCCCGTTCGCACGGCGGCACCGAAGAGCGCGGCCTCGGAGACATGGCGATAAGTCACGGCGGCGGCCTTCGCCAGCAGCACGCCGGCGAATCGGATCCCCTGACCGGCCTCGCCGGCGATGATGATTCGGGAGTCCCGAGCCTCTGCGGTTCCCGTCGTCAATGGATGAACTCCCCGACCAGCAGGTAGTCTCCGGCCGCCTCGTCCGGCATCTCCTCCAGCTCCTCGGCGGTGCGGCAGCGTTGCTCGAGGCGATCGTAAAGGTCGTTGAGATCTGCGGCGCCGGAGCGCTGAAGCTGATGCGTGGGGCAGGGGGTGACGGCCTCGACAAAGGAGAAGCCCCGGTGCTCGATGGCGTGCTCCACAGCCCGGCTCAGGGCCACCGGCCGGGTCACCGGGAAGCGGGCCGCGTAGACGGCGCCCGCCGCGACGACCAGCTCGAGGAGATCGAAGCTCCGCTCGTTTTCATCGAGATTCTCAAAACGATCGGATGTGGGTGTGGTGGGGGAGGGCTGACCGCCGGTCATGCCGAAGGTCTGATTGTTGGCGCAGATCACCGTGAGGTCCACGTTCCGTCGCGCCCCGTGGATGAGGTGGTTCCCGCCGATGGCGGCGAGATCCCCGTCACCGGAGATGACCAGGGTGGTCAGCCCCGGGTTGGCGACCTTCGCCCCGGTGGCGAAGGGGATGGCACGGCCGTGGAGGGTGTGGAGGGTGTCCGCGGCGAAGTGGGGGCTCGGGATCCAGCCCCCGCAGCCGATCCCGGAGACGAACAGCAGCTGTCGCGGATCGAGCTTCAACCGGTCGATCGCCCGGAGGACGGCCCCCATCAGGATCCCGTGACCGCACCCGGGGCAGAACGGGGTCGCATCTGTCCCCTGCCGAAGATAGGACCTCATTTGAGCACCCCCTTCGCGAACTCGGCGAGCCGCGCGGGGGAGATGGAATGCCCGTCGGCCTGGGGAAACGGGATCACCTCGGCGCCGGTGTATCCCCGGACCACCTCCGCCACCAGGCCGGTGTTGCACTCGGGGACGATGATTCTCGAGACCCGCTCGCCCAGCGCGCGGACCTCCCGCTCGGGAAACGGCCACAGGGTCCTGGCGCGGAGGAGCCCGGCGCGGCACCCCTCTCGCCGGAGCGCCTCCACCGCGCCCAGGGCGGACCGCGCCGAGATGCCGTAGCTGAAGAAAGCGATGACGGCGTCCTCCAGGAGACGGGCCTCGGTGTCGACGATGTCTTCGAGGTGGGCCATGGTCTTCAGCCGCAACCGGCTGACCAGCGCCTCGTGGGTCACGGGATCGTTCACCCGGCGGTAGCCGCGGGCGTCATGGGTCGAGCCGGTGACGAGCAGCTCCCGACCGTCTCCGAACGCCGGCATGGGGGGGACCCCCCCCGGGATGTCGGATCCGAAGGGGGGGCCGTCTCCCGCCCGATCCCGGTCGACCACGGTGAAGTTGCTGTGGAGCACCGCCCTCTCCCGCATGCGCGCCACCGTCGCGTCGGTGGCCACGTACACGGGGAGCCGGTAGGTCTCGGACAGGTTGAACGCGCGGATGGTGAGATCGTAGAGCTCCTGCACCGACCAGGGGCTAAGGGCGATGGGGTAGACATCCCCGTGTGCGCCGTAGCGGAGCTGCATCACGTCCCCCTGACCCACGCAGGTCGCCTGCCCCGTGGCGGGTCCGGCCCGCTGGACATCGACGATGACCACCGGGGTCTCCGTGAAGTAGGCGTAGCCCACCCCCTCCTGCATAAGGCTGAGCCCGGGACCGGAAGTGGCGGTCATCGACTTCACGCCGCTCCAGGCGGCGCCGAGGGCAGCGGAGAGGGCAGCGATCTCGTCCTCCATCTGGAGCCAGCTCCCCGCGCCCTTCAGCCGCTCCCGCATCGACTTCATGACTTCGTTGGCCGGGGTGATGGGGTAGCCGGCGAAGAACCGGCACCCCGCTCGAACCGCCGCCGTCGCCGCGGCCGAGCTCCCCTGGACCAACACTGGCGTCCCGTGTGCCACGGGGCCGAAGGTACTGCCGGGGGTAAAACCGTGTCAACCCTCGTTCAAAGGGAGGTATCCCCGACCTGACGCTCTCCATGAGCTCTGTTTGGCATCTTGCATCCCCTTCGAGGACAACCCCCTGTCCCGGGGGTAGAATTATGGAAAGCGGGAGGGACCATGGAAGAACGAAGAAGAGAAGCCAGGACCGTCATCGATCAGATCGTCGCGGTGGAGGACGAGACCTACGGCGAGGTGCTTGGCACCCTCGTGGACCTCTCCCCGCAGGGACTGCGCATCGCCGGGGAGTTCATCGAGGTGGGCCACCAACAACAGAAAACAATAGTCGTTCAAGCTCAGCCCCTGTCCCGTTGTCTGAGCTCCTCGCTGAAAATCTGAACCTTATAACCTCAGGGGCTCCCCAAGAAGCGTTGGAAAACCTGTTGATAAACAGGTGAACAAAATGACTGATTATTCTGAAAAAAGGCTTGCAGTGACTTAGGAGATATCCCCCTAACCCTTTTCAAGGGGGGAATAAGAAAATGCACCCGTCATTCTGGGGCTGACGGAGCACTAGACTAGATCTCCAGCCCCACCACGTTTGAGTGTTTCTCGATCGTATAGTAGAGTCGGATCTTCAACAGGTCTCGGCCGGGCACGGTAACCCGCCAGTCCACGAAACCGTTCTCGTCCGGCGCGGCGCGGTCCGTCGTCCTATCCGGGTCGGGGATCACCTTGATCTTGTCGATATCGGAGACCAGGATGCGCTCCCTCACCATGACGCGTCGAGGCTCCGGACCGAGGTTGGTGAGGTAGAGGGTGACCCGATAGGGGGTCTCGGTCCAGGCGCTGAGGATGCGCTCCTTGTGCTTCAAGATCTCCTTCTCCCGGTGGACCCGGAGCGCGTCGTCCGGACCGAAGCCGAGCTCGAAGCGCTCCCCCGGCGCGACGAACTTGACCTCCCCCCGCCCCACGATGCCGCGCTCCCGGATAAGATCCACCGGCCCCGGCAGGAGGGGATGTATGGCGCGATTGGCTTGCTCACTGACCAGGATGACGCTCTTTTCGAGCTCCCCAAAAAGCCGCAGCTCGCAGTTCGCCTCGGTCTCGAACTCGAAGAGCTCCACCCGCTTGGGGCGTCCGCTCGAGGGGATCGTGGTCCGGGTCCGCCCCTCGAGCGTCAGCGAGGTCCCGCCGTCATCGATGCCGGGCAGCTCGCGCAGCCTCTCCGCGCGGCCGAGGCCGCTCTTCAGAATGGTCTCCTCTCGGGCGGCCACCTCGACGAGCTCTCCGGCCCGCTCCGACCGGAGCACATCACTCTCGAGCAGCGGCGGCGCGGTCCCGAGGGAGATCCGCTCGGTAGAGAACACCACCTTCACCCCCTCCCAGTCCTCACCGGTGTTCTGCCAGACCACGCCGTCACATCGAAACCGAACGCGCGCCGTTCCGTCGAGCAGCTCGGCCGTATGCCGGGGTCGCCAGCACGCCCCCGGCACTATGTACGTAACCTCCAGCGCGATCGGATCCGCCATCTGGGCACGCTTCACCTCCAGATCAATATGAAGGGCCGCGTCCAGGTGACGATCCGCGGACGAAATCGTCATGAGCTGTGTCTCGAGATCCCGCAGCTCGAGGGCGAGCTCCTCCCGCGTCCGCTCCAGCCGGGCGATACGCTCGAGGGGCTCTCTTTGTGACTCAATCGCGTCGAGCTTCTGGTTCCACGCGTCTTTGTCAAAGCGTCCCCACGCCACCTCCTCCGCCAGCTCGTCGAGGGACAGGGAGAAGGCCTCGGCTTCATCGCGCAGCTCTTGCTCCATGACCGCGATGTCCGCATCGAGATGGTCGCGCCGGGTGCGCTTCTCGGTGATTTCCCGCTCCAGCCGGACCACCGCCTCCTGTTTCTGACTCTCCATGACCCGGGCCCATCGCTCCACGCGGCAGTCCACCACCGACGCCGCACCCGCGACGACCCGGCAGTGAAGGGTCTTGTCGACGATGACGGGGGACACCGCCTGAACGGTGAGGGTGTGGCGTCCTCCCGGAAGGATCGCCTCTCCCGACCGGACGACCTCCGCCCGATCCTCGGCCAGCTGGACCCGGACCACCGGGGCTTCGAATACCTGAGTCATGGGTCAGGCCTCCCTTCGGTTGCCGCCCACGAGCTGGTGCTTGGCGGGGATCAGCACGGCGTAGCGGGCGCTCAGCTGTCGCTTCTCACCGGGAGAGAGGGTGACGGTCCAGGAATACCCCCCCTTCAACGGCTGGCTCGGCTGCTCAAAGGGGCGCCATTCCGGCGTCACCTCCCTGAGCTCCACCTCGACCTCGTCGTCGTTTTCCCGCGGGACCGGGATCCGTTCGCGCACCTCGACCTCGACGGCCTTCTCCAGATGGCTGATCAACTCGACGGAGATGGCGTGCTCGAGGGTGATGTGTCCCCTGAGCAGCCCGGACACCGCCTCCCGGTAACTCGTGTTGCGCGCCGCGTGGATCCGTTGCTCGGCGCCGATCCACACCTCCACCTCGCCGTCCCTGGGAGCCGCCTCGATCTCCCCAGGCGTCAGGTAGCGTCCGTCCACGGTCACCTCCACCGGCCCCGGCAGCAGCGGGGCGTCGAACGGGTTGACGAACCGAAGGCAGCGGAAGACCTCTGGGGCCTCCCGGGGCACGCAGACATGGTGGAGCGCCGCCGAGGCCTCGGATTGCCGTAGCAGGATGGTGTGGTAGCGTCCGTCCGAGGGAATGTCCACATGGTGAGCACCGCGGTACGTGTAGTCGAAGCCCACCGGGCGCGTCGGTTCCCTGTGGGAGGTCGGGAGGGGGATCGCCTCGACCGTCCGGGCCTCCTCCACCGCCAGGTGGATCATCTGGGTCACGTCGATTGTTATCGCCGTCTCCTGCCGGGCCCAGAGCTCGAGATACCGGGCGGCCGCCGAGAGCGGCGCCACTCGCCCCCGGGAGGGCGCGCCCGGCGGCGGCATGCGGAGATTCCCGTAGTCCATGAGCTCCGACGCGATCGTCGGCTCCGGAGGCTCATCGGTGATCTCCTGAGTCGGCGCGCTCCTGGCGAGCCCGCCCCGCTTCTGCTTCGACGCGGCCCCCATGATAAAATCGGACACCGGCGACGAGGCCACGGCCATTGCCGGTGCCGGCGCGCCGGCGAGAGGTCCCGGGATGAGCGGAATCGGCCTTTCAACCTCCGGCGGCTCCGCGAGCTCCCCTCCCGTGAAGGAATCCGCGGCCGCCTCGATGTCGATCTCCTCCTCCGGCATAGGCTCGGCGGCCAGCACGGCGTCGTAGTCGGCATACAGGTCCTCCGGGCTCGGGGCCGGGCGGAGGCTTTGCGGGGGGACGAGCTGTCGTTTCCCCACCTTGAGGGCCTTGAGCTCCGGCAGGGCGGAGAAGCGCTGGGGGAGGGCGGTGGATAGGGCGATGTCGACCCCGCGCCAGTCTTCGCCGGTCTTCTGGGCGACGACCGCCCGGAGGAAGAGGGTGACGGCGCCGGTCTTCCGCGCAAGAGAGAGGCTGTAGCTCGGCGACCAGCGCGCGCCGGGGACCAGATACTCCACCACCAGCACAGCGCTCGTCGCCGAGGATCGGGAGGCGTCGAGCACCACGTGGAGCGCCTTCCTCAACTCGGCGGCACGGGGGGCGCGGGCGTTTGAGGACTGCCGCACCTCCGCCTCCAATGCCTTTCGTCGCTCCACCAGTTCGCGGTGCGCCTCCTCGAGGGTCTCGATACGGGACCTGAGGGAGGCGACCCGGTTTCGCCGAAACTCGAGCCAGGCGAGGCGGCTGTCCGTCGGAGACTCGATGGGCGCCGCGCCCCACTTGTTCCTGGGCCGTGGGACGAGCTTGACCTGGGTGAGGCGCGCCGCGAACCCCTGAAGCCGCTCGAGGCGCCGGAGGCTCGCGGACTCATTCTTCCGGGCGTCACAGAGGGCCTGTCGGAGGCTCTCCGCCGGCTCCAACGATTCCGGCACTGGTTCCAGCACCACACCGAAGTCACACGCGACCGGCGCCTCCGGGTCGGTGGCGTCCACCCGAACCTGCACGGAGCCGTCCTCCAGCGTGAGGGGAAGGTCGGGGAGGACAACCTCCGTCGGGAAACCCTCCGCTTTCGCGACGAGCTCCGCCGATCGGATCACCCGTGCACCGCTCCTGTAGACCGTGACCCCGACGACATTGGACTCGAGCGATACCCGTTCGGACATGTTGTCCACCTCACTTCCCGATTGAGCTGTCCCGCCGGGACTGCATTCACTGACAGTATTAATTAAATTAAGTATTGGGGAGGTTTCGCAATCGGTCAATCCCCATACTTGACCCCACAGAAGTGAAACAAGGTGCACATCTGCTATACATCCCCTTCGTTCCGCTCGATGGTCGATTCCTGAATCAGCGTCTGCCCCAGATCCTCTTCCGTCAGATAGCCGAACTGGGCGCGAAACTCCTCCGGAGTGCAGGAAGCGACCCGCGCCAGGCGGGAGAGGCGTTTGTTGTCGTTGAAGTCACTTTGTACGAGCCGGACCATATATTCTCGGCACATATGGTAGTAATCCTTGTCGACCGCAACGTGGCGGGTCCGGATCCGTCCCGTCTGGGGATCCATGATTTTCTCGAAGGGGATCGCGTGGGGCGCCCCGTCGCGGATGGCGATCAGGGCACCCGTGCCGCCGCTCAGGAGGAAACGGGTGGCGATGTAGCCGAGATTCTGCGTGTAGTCCATATCGAACGAATTGGGGGGCTGGCACCGAAGCTCGTATCCGATATTCTTGTTGACCAGCGTGCAGTCGATGCCCCGCGCCTGGAGTCGCGACCGCACGCTGTCCTTCAGCATCTCGGCGAGGGCGATCTCCGCGTACCGGATATGGCCGTGGGCGTCCCGCTCGATGTTCTCCTGCTGGAGGTCGCTCTCGCTGATCGACTTGATGATCCCCTCCGAGAGCACCGCCACGCCGTAGTCCCTGCCGAGCAGACGCCGCTTGATGATGGCCCCCTCGAGAATATCGCAGAGGTGAGAAAACTTGATGGACTTTTCGCGAAACTCCTCGCCGATGATGGTGAGAGTGGCCCCTGCGGCGCTGCCGATGCCGAGGGCCAGGTGACCGGCGGTCCGTCCCATGGTGACCACGATATACCACCGTTTGGTGGTGAACGCGTCCTCCATGATGTTCTTCACCAGCGCAGCCCCGGCCTCTCGAGCGGTCTCGTACCCGAAGGTCGGCATCTGACCGGGGAGCGGTAGGTCGTTGTCGATGGTCTTCGGCACATGGACGACCTGGACCTGATCACCGGCCCGTTTCACGAGCTGGCTCGCGGTGAACGCGGTGTCGTCCCCGCCGATGCTTATCAGATAGTCGACCTCCAGCTCGGTGATGGATTGGATGACGCTCTCCATCATCGCCTCGCTCTTCGTCGGGTTCACCCGTGACGTGCCCAGAATCGAGCCGCCGCGAAAGTGGATCCGAGAGACTTTGTCGATGGTCAAGGGCTCGATCCGCCGTGTGCTCCCCTTGGCGAGCCAGCTGTACCCGTCATAGATACCGATAACGTTAAGCCCGGATTTGATGCCTTCAATGGCGGCGGAGCGGATGACGCCGTTGATCCCCGGCGCCGGGCCGCCCCCGACCAAAATGGCGAGTATCTTCTCGAATTTTATTCCCGATGGAATGTGATCGAATGTTACATCCATGATTCCTCCCGCTTGCGTTGATGTGCTGAGCCCGCTCTCTCTAAGTATGCCAAAATCCCGGGGTGCCGCCCGAAAAAAATCAATCGGTGGGTGCCACTTGGCGGAATTCCTGCAGCTCGAAAGTCACCCGCTGCGCCCTCTTCCCAGGCTTTAAGTACTCGATCGATCGCTTCACGATACCGACCCCCGGCGCGAGCCACATCGTCTCCTGACGGTAGGGTTCCGCGGTGAGCCACTCCAACACCGGTCGACCTTTGTTCTTTATCGCGATCCTCGAAATCCACCGAACGCAGAGGGCGCTGTACTGTCCCGCCGGGACCGTCACCCCCTCGTACAGCCCCGCGATGGCCCGATCCGTCTGAACCGCCTCGGCCGCCTGATCTCGTCGAATCCCGTCTTTATCCCGATAGCGGTGGATGATCCGGGACTCGGTTCTCATAATCCACACTGCCCCCTCCACCGCCCGCAACCGGTTGGGGATGAGCTCTCCCGATGTGATCGGTTCGGAGGTGTTCTCGACCTCGAGGGGCGCCGTGAAGGGGAGCCCGCTGAAGTGGACGGCGCCGTGATTGGCGAAGAGCCTGCTTTGCATCCGCTCCTCGTTGAACCCGACCTCCAGGATACCGGGGGTTTCCCCTGACGGAGCGCTCACCAACTGTTGCGTCCACAGATCGGAAGGTACAGTGCTCTTAGGACCGGTGACGCGGTAGCGCCACTCGGTGCCTGGAACGAGGGGAAAGAGCGTCTCGTCGGCCTCTACCTGCCGCGTCCCGGTAGAGGGGGCGTGGGCCGGCTTGCGTTCAACGGCATCTCTGTCGGATGAGGGCTGCCCCGCCCCCCCGACCGCATCGTCGGACGTCTCATAGGGGCTCCAGAAAACCCACGCCAGACCGCCGAAGGCCGCCAACGTCAACACTATGGTTATTCGCCGATTCACGCGCCTGAAGGATTCAAACGAACCGGTTGGAGGGGACGCTGATCTTCTTGTCGCACTCCGGACAGATGGGGCCCCCCGGACCGCCGCATACCGCGCAGTTCAGCGGCTTCGCGGCATCCGGGACGCTGTCGATACCGCTCCCCGCGCGGATGTGACGCCCACGGTGAAGGGCAACGGCCAACCGATCCGAAAGGGCGTCGGCGAGGTGTCTGGCGAGGGGAAAGTAGAGGATGCTGTACACAAAGAGGAGCACCCCGGCGGCCGCCGAGATCGCGACCCATCGCTCGAACAACTCCTGTAGGTTGATATAGACCACCCAGCCCCCGGCGAGGGCCACCCCGAGACACAGAAGTCTGGCAATCAGTTTAAAACCCATCCGCCGTTCATCCCAGCCCATGACCGCACTTCATTCGCGACGGTGCGGCGGCGTCATCCGGCGCAGTCAGCGCAGGTGCAGGAGCGTGGCACCTCCTCGCCAAGTTCGTTTGTTTCTACACAGTTTTCATTCGACAGGTCGTCCCAAACGGCATTGGGGTCGCTGTAGAGGTTACGGCAATCGAATTGACTCTCCCCGTTCGCAACACCCAAGGTGCACATCTTGTTCTCGTCGGGCTCCCCGCAATACCGCTGGCAACGATCGGAGCAGTTGTTCCAGTTGACGAGGCAGCCGCAGCAGAGGTAGATGCCGAAGGTGAACTCCGGCGTCTCGACATCCAGGCCGCCGTTGGTATGGCCGAGAAAGCGAACCTGGGCGTTGGCGAACCCCAGGTCCCGGGAGATCCATTCGCCATTGATGTCTGTTCCGCTGCTGTAGACCGTCTCATCAGGATAGTTCCTGGAGTTCAGGGGGAGGCAGCCCACGGCGTCCGCGAGATCATCCACCACGGAATCCGAGAGGACGATAACCGGGATTATCCCCACGGATTCCGGTTCGACGTAGATCTCCACGTCGGCGGCCTCCGTGCCTCCGATCGCCTCGTTGGTGGAGGCGAGCCTCACCGACACCTCGTATCCCTCCACGAAGATCCCGTTGGTCTCCGCGATGAGGTTGTCGTAGTCCTCCCGGCTCATGAGCTGGTTCTGCACCAGGAACCCCTGTGGATACGACGATGAAAATGCCAGATCGATGAGACCGGTGGTGGAGAAGTCATCGCTCGGCGACCAGGTACAGGCCGGCGCCTCGGGCTGGGTCTTGGCGTGCTCGATAAAGAAGCTGATCTCGTTGTCCACGCACGCCGCGGTCCCCAAGCCTATAACGAGCACGGTGGAAATCACGAACTGTCTCATGACGCACCTTCTTCTCATTATCAGGTCCGAACCCCGATGCCGAAAATGATTATAGCATGTCGAATACATGGTTACACCTTTAACTTCCGATGCTTTCCGCGCGGTTGACGATTCGCGGCGTGATGAAGATCAACATCTCGGAGCGTCTGTCCGAGTCGCTCTTTTTCTTGAACAGCCAACCGATAATCGGGATGTCTGCGAAGAACGGCACCTTCTTGAAGCTCGTACCGGCGTTTCGGGTGAAGATACCGCCGATGACCGCCGTATGACCGTCGCTGACGAGCAACTCCGTCTGGGCCTGTCGTTTGAGGATGGTGGGATCTCCCCGAGCCCCCGTGTTGTTGAAGTCCGGCTCGTCCCGGTTGACCTGAAGCTTGAGCAGCACGGCCCCGTCCGCCGTGACATGGGGGGTCACCGTCAGGTTGAGCTTGGCCTCCTTGAAGGCCGTTTGAATCCCCTGGGCCGATATCTGGCTATACGGGATCATCGTTCCCTGCTCGATGGTCGCCTCCCGATTGTCCAGGGTCAGGATCTTCGGTGACGACAGGATGCGCAGCGTCCCGGTCTCCTCCATGGCGGAAAGCCGGAGGCTCAGGTTGGCGTTGTTGGAGATGGATCCAAGAGTGATACCGAGGGCGCCACCGGAGTTGGTGCCCACCGGGGCCGGCATGTTGACCCCGAAGTTGGGGTTGGGCTGCCCGTTGGCCACCGGCGTCAGGCCGGCGGTGGGAGTCTGGGAGTCCGTGGCGCCGCCCGCGAGGCCGATCGTGTTCGGGAAGATCAGACCGGTGGGATTACCGGTCGCCGAGCTCGCGGAGAAATCACCGCCCCACTGGATTCCGATCTCCCTGGCGTACATGCTGGTGGCCTCGACAATCCGTCCCTCGATGAGCACCTGCGGGGTCTGGGTGTCCAGGTTTCGGATCAGCGCCTCGATCTGATTGAGGACATCCTTGGTATCCCGAGCGATGATGACATTCGTCCGTGCATCCACCGAGAGCTTCCCCCGCTCCGACAGGAGGTCCTGTGCCCTCGGCATGAGCTCGTTCGCCGTTGCATAGGAGATGGGGATCAACCGCGTCTCGAGGGGCTCCAGGGCGATCTGCTGCTGACGCCTCGCGATCTCCATCTCCCGCTCCTTCTCGAGGCGCTCGAGGGGCGCCACCCGGATGAGGTTCCCCTCCCGTATCATCCCCAGCTGTTTGGCCTGAAGGATAATATCCAACGCGTGATCCCAGGCCACGTCCCGCATCCGAATCGTCACCGTCCCGGAGACGTCATCGCCGGTGATGATGTTAACATGCCCTACATCGGAGAGCAGCCGCAGGATGTTGTGAATATCCGCGTCCTTGAAGTCCAGATCGATGTGCCTGCCCGTGTAGTGCTTCTTCTTCTTCCCGCTCTTCCCTGTATAAGCGGCGGTCCGCTCGAAGGGGTAGGTGTACGCGTTGTCGTCCTCCCGGGCGATGGTCCTCGAGGAGGTTCCGAGAGGTCCCTGGTCCTTCTTGTCCAACGGCAACTTTTGGAAGGCGAACGCCAGGGTGTTGTTCTTTCGATCCACCGTGCTCTTGGCACGTCGCTCTACATCGATTCTGATCTTGACGTCTTTCCCTTCCTGAAATGAGCTGACGCTGCCGATGATCCCCCCAAAGTCGGTCACATCCAGCGTGCGTTCCAGTATGGCCGAGAGCTTGGCGTTCTTGAAAGTGATGCTCGTATTTCCGTTGTCATCGGAGGTCAACGCGTACTCGAGGGGGCTGCTCGTCTGGATCACCACCTTCTGCACACCATCCTCGTCCACGAATTCAATATTCTTAATCGAAGGGGATGCGACCGTCTTGCTCTGTGTTGACGACGTGGCCTTGTTTCCGCGCCCCTTCTTCCCCCGCATCTGCTCCAGTCGGGCGAGCCGTTTCTCCTCCTGAGTGAGCTTCCTCTTCTGGGACCCCTCGAGCGCCTGAATCCGCTCCTCTTGAGTCGATATGGTCTGCTTCGCTTGGGCGAGCTCCTGTTGCAGGGACTTGGCGCGCGTCTCCGCGCTCTCGGCGTTCTGCACGAAACTGGCGAGCTTCTCCTCCGCGCGCTTCAGCTTGTCGCCGGCCGCCGCCGCCTTCTCCCGCGATTCCTGGAGTTGTCGCTTGGCCTCGGCCACTTTTATCTGTGCGGCCGCTTCCGCCCTCGTCTTGAAGTCATCCGCTTCGCTGCGTATTTTTGCGATGGCCTTCTCGGCCTTCTCCTGCTCGGCTTTGGCGCTGTCAGCACGTCGCGCGGCCACGGAGGCCTCGCGTCGGGCCTCTTCATATCGTCGGTTCGCCTCCTCGAGCTTCTGCTGAATCGTCTTCAGGGTCTTCTGGTCCGCCTTGCCGACGGAGTGCTGCATCCGCCCGATGGTGACCTTGGCCTGATTGAAGTCCTCTTGGAGAGAGGTGGCCTTCTTCTTCGCCACCACGGTCTCCCGCTCCTTTGCCCTCAACTCCTCGAGCAGCTCCTCCCGGTCCCCTTTCGAGGCCCGGTTGTATCGCTTCGCGGCAGCGACCTGCGCCTTCAGCGCCTTCCGTGCCTCCGCCTCCGCAGTCTCCGCAGCGCGCTTGTACCTCTCGAGCTCGGCCTCCAGTCGACTCTGGGAGGCCTTGAAAGCCTCCCTCTCCCGCGCGACCCTCTCCTTCTCCGTCAAGGCGTTATCCCGTTCGTGAGTCAACACAGCGAGCTCCCGTTCCAGCTTCTCCCGGATGCTCTTTTCGCGCTCTGCGACCGCTGTCGCCGCCGTGACCTTTTCCCGGTATTTCTCGATCTCGGACTCTGCCCTCTGAATCTCCCGCTGATAGACTTTCAGGTTCTCCCGGTGCTTGGAATTGCTGCTGGATTTGGCCCGATCGGCATCCTGCTGGGTTTTCGCCAGCTGTTTCTTCAATATCGCGAGGTCCCCCTTCGCCTGTTTCGCAGCGGTCTTCGCCGCTGCGGCTTCCTCACGCAATCGGGTCAGGTTCGACTCCACCTTCCGGGCCTGCTGTTTGGCGCTCACGGCCTCCTGCTTGATTTTCGACAATTGCCGGCGTGCCGCCTCCGCCTCCTTTTCCGCCTTGCTGGCCGCCGCCCGGGTCGCCTGGAGGTCGGACCTCGCTGCGGCTGCGGCCCGCCTTGACTGCTCGATCTCATCGTTCAACGCCGCCAGCTTCAGCCCGGCTGCGGTGGCCTGCTGCTTCGCCGTGTCCGCCACCTGTTGGGTTTCTTTGTACCTCGCCTCGGCCTGGTCGAGATCGCGCTTCGATTTCTCCACCTCTTTGCGCATCCTCATCAAGGCAGTCTGCGCCGCCAGCGCTTCCTGCTTGGCCTTCTCTACCTCTGTCTTGCTCGACCGGAGATTGGACTGGACGCGATCCGCGCGGGCTTTGGCGGTCTGCGCCCGCTCCTTGTATTTCGAGAGGCTGGAGTCCGCTTTTTTCGCGGCGGCCTTCGCCTGTGCCGCCTCGTCCCGCGTTGCCCGCAACTCGGCCTCGGCGATTCTGGCCGCGGTCTTCGCCTTCTCCGCTTCGTTCTGCGCCGCTTTCAGCTTCGACAGCGCCTCCTTCGCGGTCTGCTTGGCGCGCTCCGCTTCGGCCTGGTGCCTCGAGCTCTCATCCCTGAGCTGCGCGAGCTCCTTCATCGCCGTCTCACTCTTCGCATCAGGATTTTCGGCATTGGGGCTCTGCTTCTTCCCCGGCGAGCCACTCAAGGACGCGACCAGCTTCTTTCCCTTGACGCGTATTCGATACGCGACATCCTCCTTGAAGTTGATCATCACCCGACTCACGGGGACCCCCTTCACCGAGTACTGGGAGACCGCGACACCGTCGATGAGATGGGTCTGGTTATCCATCACCGATGGGACCCCCCTGATCTGGCTGTCCGCGAGATCGATGACCAATCGCTTGGGAGAGCTGAGCTTGAAGGCGGTGAAGCTCGGCCGCTCGGACCCCTCGACATAGACCACCGTTTTTCCCTTCTGCTCGACGATCTTGATGTTGTGGATTTTGTTGGTCGAGCTGGTCTCCGCTCGCGGAGTAGACGCCGAAAACACCAGTGCCATCCCGAGAATGGAGGCCCATGCCAAGCACGTCTTTGGTTTGTTTGCGCTCCGTATCATCACTATCTCCTTGCCCGAACAGAGCCTGAAATAGCCCTCGTGTAGGACTATGTGCTTACCTGTACACAACTATCCTACATGCTCCGAAGAGCATCACCAAATTTTCTGCTTTTTTTTATCGGAATTTTTCAGTTGACGGGGTGAAGGGGAATGAATCGGGTCACATCAACCCCCCTCGACGTGGTGGGGTCGTCGCGGGTCAAGTATACACCGCGCTCCTCTTCTTTACCGGTTCCGTGGATTCTGGCCACCCGCCAGTTGACCTGAATCACCTCATCCTGACTCCCCTGGGTCACATAATCCGCCCGGCCGATGAAATCCCCCCGCTTGATGACATATCCGGTGTTGTCCGGTGTGGTCACCATCGCTCTCGGGTCGCCGATGTTCGTGATGATTCCGATGAGCTTCAGATCCGAGATGTCGTAGTCTTTGAGTTTGACTTTCCTTTGAACCGTCTCGATGATTCGCTCCTTCTTCTTGACCACCTCGATAAAAGGCAGGAAGGGATCGCGACGGGTGGGGCCATCAATAAACGAGGTCTCTGTCAGCTGCGGCAGGGTGAGCTTGTTCTCGGAATCGCCATCCTTCTTTTCGACCATTCCGGTCTTCGCCTGCCGCTTATTTGCCGCGAGGCCGCTCATTCCTGGCCCCCTCCTGGCGGCCGGCCGTTGAGGGGTATCATCCTCACAGGCGGCGGAAATGAGCCCCGCGAGGATAAAAAGAGAGCTGATAAATATCGTCGCCAATCTATTTATCATGAGCTTCCCTCTTTTTTTATAGAGCGGAAAGTCGTTGCGAGGACCTGCGCACTCAGAATCGCCGAAGACTCTTCGTATTCTGATATCTGCAGTTTAATATTCTCGATGTTGATGACCCTGTCCAGATTCCCCACCAGATAGAAGAACTTGGCCAGCTGATAATACGACCCCTTCAGATGCAGCTCGACGGGTATTCGTGCGTAGTACTGAGCCGCCTCTTCCTTTCCGGGTTTGACCGACTCTATCTCCAGCCCGACGAGCTCGGCGTGCCGGTTCAGGGCGTTGACCAGAGAAGACATTTCGGTTTCACTGGGGAGCGCCCTCAGCAGTTGTCCGTAAGACTTCTTCAGCTCGTCCCGTCGCTGCCGATCCTTCTCATAGGTCGCCTTGCGCTTGTTGATATCGGCCTTTTCGCGCTGGAGGGCGATATGCTTTTCCTGTAGCGTCGAGAGCTCGTCTCTAAGATCCGAATAGAAGAGAAACCAGAATATCAGGCCGACAAGCAGAACCACGCCTAGCAGAATCCCGATTTTCTTTTTCGAAGACAGCTTGATAACCTGCTCTAACGCGCTCATCGTCTACGTCCTTATTGATAGCGGACTTCACCCTCAACGGTGAAGTGCACTACCGGTTCGGCGTCATCGAGTTTTACATTGGGAATGTCCAGATTGATGTCGCCGAGATCAGTGGAGATCAATTCACTGGTCACAAAGAATCTAGAGAGATTGATACGCCTCAAGAACTCGGCCACGTCCTCGTGGGACAACGCCTGACCCTTTAAAGTTATCCTTCGGTTTTTTTCGGAGAAATCCGATATCCATATGCGCCGGTAGTCCCAGTCTTCGTCATAGCCCGCCGTCGGATCGACTCGAATGAGCTCCTGGTATTTGACTTCATCGATATTGGGACGGCCGTTCTGACTGATGATCTTCGAGAGCTCCAGCATGACATACACCGGTCCTGTCCGCGCCTTCTGCAGATCTTCGATCGCCGCCTGGCGCTTCTCGTAGTCCGCTATCTCCTTCAGAATGGCCTGATGGTCCTTTATCTGCGCCTTGATACGCGTCACCTCGGCGGAGATATTGCTGTTGATATTTTCCTGAACATCGATTTCGGAATCGATCGACATAAACATCGCCATGAAGATCGCGAGCTCCAACAACAACACGGCGACGCCGATGATGATCTGGTTGCGGGCGGCCTCTCTCCTGCGGTCCTGCTTGATCGGCAAAAGGTTGATTCTGATCATCAGATCTTCTCCTTTTGCTTTCTGAGCGCCAACCCGAGACATACCGTGGCCTGCGGCGCCTGCAACCTCAAGAGATCCGGGTTGAACCGGCGCTCGTCAAAGAGCACGCGCCTGAACGGATCGAGCTGCGTAACGGGGATCCGCGATCGCTTTTCGATGGCCGTTCTCAAGTATGAGATTTTGGAGGTTCCCCCTGTGAGATAGATCTGGCTCACCTCCCCCTGACTCGTCGTGGCCATAAAGAAATCGAGGGAACGTTGGATCTCGGAGGCGAGGGAATCCACCACGTTGGAGATGATGCCGTCCACCTCCTGGGGAACCACCTCCGCCGAATCCACGCCGCCACCGGCCTTGTAGGCCTCCGCCTCCTCGAAGCTCACTTGAAGCTGCTTCTGGATCTCCTCCGTTATCGACGCACCGCCATTGGTAATATCCCTTGTAAAATGAGAGATGGAGCCGTTGAGGATGTTGACATTCGTCACGGAGGCACCCACGTTAAGCAGCGCCACGACCTCACCCTCGTTGTACCCGTAGTTCAGCTCATAGGCGTTCTGGATGGCGAAAGCATCGATATCCACCACCCAGGGTTTCAGCTTGGAGGCCTTTACGGCGTCGACCAGATCCTGAATCTCGTCCTTCTTCGCCGCCACCAACAGGACATCCATCTGACCCACATCGGGGTTCTCGGAGAGGATATTGTAGTCGACCTCGACCTCCGAGATATCGAAGGGGATGTGCTGCTCCGCCTCCCACTGAATCTGCTCTTCCAGATCGTCCTGCTTCATCAGCGGAAGATTGAGCTTCTTGATAATGACGGAATGTCCCGAGATGGAGAGAGCGATATCGCTCTGGCTGATCTTGAGATCCTTGAACACCTTGCTCACCGCATCCTTGACGGCATCGGGGTTCATCACGTTACCGTCGACGATGGATTGTGGTGGAAGGGGCTCGAGGCCGTACTTCATGAGATGTACGCCCCTCCTGGACTCACGGACTTGGACGACCTTGACCGCGGAAGTTCCGATGTCCACACCGACGAGATTCTTCCCTTCGAAGGCCATGAGCTATTCTTCCTGAAACAGCTTTCGTCTATCCGATAGTTTCAGCCCCAGTGCTTTGAGGATCTTTCGCTTCGTATCCATTCGGCAGCCAAACCCCTTTTCAATTCGGTCGATGGTCAACACAGACAACCCGGCCTTACGGGCCAACTCCGCTTTACTCATCATCTGCTCTATACGAAACTCGCGAAGCTTGTTCTTGATCTGCTTCGAGGTATCTATTGAATTCGCATCTTTGCTCTCGATCTCCGGTGAACCCGTGTCGACATCTTCCTTCTTCTTCCCGTTACTGTTCGTTTTCGTTTTGGATGTCTCAGTCTCTGTGGACGAATCACTCAACATCTGATTACCTGAACCTGTCCTGCGCTGCATATGTATATCGGGCCACTCTTGACTTTCGGTTTTCTGCATCATGTCTTTTCTTTTCGACATATTCTTCAGTCCACCTTCTTTTAGTCCCTTTTCAAGGAGTCGGTACCCCCCAATTAAAAATAATGTACGCGCTATATATAATTTCTATTAATTTTCTCTAAATGTCAAAAAAATTATATATAAATCACAGTTAATTTTACTACATTTATTACTATAAAAAACGCGATTATTCGGGCTTTCCAATTCATTACATGATCGAGCCATCAAACAAATGTCTCCTGATAGTTGGCGCTTCCCTCAAAGTATTGTCTTATCCCCAAATCACGGGGTCAAATTTTTAGCAGCTGTTTCTCGGGGGTTGCTGAACCTATATTCAGCTTAACCGGAGAGGGGTGGATATGACCCACCGGGTCATATCCACCCCCGAACACACTGCAGTATTACTAAGAATATGAAATAGTATACGTTTTCCCAATATCAAGCCTGTGAGGACTCCGGTATATCATCACACCTAGGTCAACCTGGACCCGCCTTCTTTTAACATTCTTATGCAAATTTTATACAAAAGCGAGGAATAACGAGGCCTTCTGAAATCCGGCATGGAAATCGCTAGGGACAATGGGCCAAGTGGTAAGGCAACCACCAAAGAAAGGGGTCAAACAACAATGGCAACAAACAAGAAGCAACACAAGTTGAGTGTTCCCGATGAGAAACTGATACACGATCACATGCCTCTCGTTAAAATTATAGCACGCCGTTTTGCCAAACGCCTGCCGGCAAGTGTTGCCCAAGATGATTTACTTGGTGCCGGCGCCCTGGGGCTCATTGATTCCGTAGTGAGGCGACGGGGAGATGATGAGAGCGCCTTTGCCTGCTATACGAGGATTCGCATCCGAGGCGCCATTTTCGACGAGCTCCGATCCCACGACTGGCTTCCGAGACGCTCACGCTCCACCGATCAACCGGAGAAGGCGGGACCTCCGCGTCCGGTAGCCGTAATCCACTTTGATGATTTGGGTACCGAAGCCGATCGTACCCCAGCGGATCGTTCCATGGCCACGAATCCGTTGAATGCTCTCACCGAAAAACGGAGGGCCATGACCTTGAAACAGGAGCTCGACCAGCTGCCGGCACGCGACAGGCTCGTGTTGCATCTCCACTACTTCAAGGGTATGCGGTTGAAGGAGATTGGAAGGCTCCTCGGCGTCTCCGAGGCCAGAATCAGCCAGATTCATCACCGTGCCTTGGGCCAACTCAAGCCCAAAATCCGCGACGCCGCCTAAAACGGCGAGTCCATCCACTTCCGCTTTGACTCCGAAGAATCTTGAGGGTACCTATCATCCCATGACACAGCTATTACCCTTGGCACTTCGATTGGAATCAGACGCGGCGCTTCCCGGCTCAATAGAAACGATTGCCGACACCCTGCCGCCCTTCTGTGATATCTCGGGCTTCGGTGAGCTCACGTGGGTTCGGCTCGCCGCGGATGACTCGGCGAACACCCGCTATTTGAAGGGCCCCCTTCAACTGCTCTCTTTGAATGGTCGGTTGAGGAACGCCGGAGAGATGGCCCTCATCGACATCGTGTGCACACTGTCGCGACAGACGGACAACGGTATTCAGGTTCTCGGGGGACGATTGGTCGACGCCCAGGTGGTGTTCGCAGAGCTGATGTTCACACCATTGGCAATCCTCGATGCCGTTGAAAAACCGTCCGTGAAGCTGAAGGCCGCCTCCCCCGCAATCATATCGAAGCCCAAACCGATCCCGAGGCCCGTCGAGAACCTCTCGGAATCACGGTGGGCCAACGCCGTCAAGGAGGCGAGCCGAATCCAGCGGGACAGCGATATCTTCAGTGACGAGGGAAGGGATTTGCGGCCCACCAGGGGGGATATCGTCAACCACCTTCAGTTCGGCGAGTGTACGGTGACCCGCATCGGGGACGATCACATCACCCTCAGAAAACCCGATGGCCGGAATGTACAACTGGGCCTGCAGATCCTGCGGTTTACGCATCAGGGAAAAAAGGACGGCAAGGACATATTTCAGGTGGAGGTCAACCGCAAACGGTAAGGCCTCTGATTAAAATCAACTTGCCATCTGACAACCGCTGCATCCTCCGCCGGCGTTGCCCGTCAGCAAAATGTCCACTCCTCGCGCCTTGTCGGATCAGAGGCCTGACTGAGATGCTCTGCGCAGTTTCCTCATCACTTTTCGGTGCAGTCGAGACTCGCGCTCGCGGTGAATCTCCGGCTTCCAGCGGACAAACATGTCTTTCTCAGATATAAGTACTTGTCAAAACAAACATTGACCTAGCCGGGGTGTTGAAATGGGATCATTTAGAACAATCGTAAACAGCCTCAAGAAGTTGGGGCTGCTGACAACGCTGATCTACTCCTCCTGCACCCGTTGCCCGGAGAGCCAGATTCGAGCGATCTATAACCAAATCCCCGATCCGGAGACCAAGAATCGAGGCTATAATCTCAAGGGATGGACCTACGAAAAGATCATCTCCAAGACAACAGACGAGGTCTATCGCTACTACCATCTGCCCTCCCGAACACCGGACGCCCCGGTATTTCTGCTGGTACACGGTCTCTTTCTCGATGGCCGCACCTTCATCAACTTCAAGCCCCTCGCCGAGCACTTCGAGCTGGTGGCGATCGAGCTGCCCCACCAGTCTCCGTTTTATCAAGGAAAACGGGAGGATTTCCCGAAACTGCTCCAGGACTTCATCGATGCCCTCGGGCTTCGGGACATCTATCTCGGTGGTGTCTCTTTGGGGGGGCAGATCGCCATGTTCTATATGGAGCAGAACCCGGCCACCCGTGTACAGGGACTCGCCCTCATCTCCACCGATATGGTCAAAACCGATCGGGAACTCAAAAAGGCCAAGCGGGCGGCGCGGGCCATCGCCCGAATCACCCGCGGTGAGGACGGCCGCTTGATGTGTATCCTGGGAAAGCTCGCCGAGCGCCAGAAGAAGAAAGCAACGGGAGAATCGGCCGAGGCCATGGAGATCTTCGCCGTCAAGCATCCTGCGTTCTACAAGGAGGTGCTCTTTATCGCGGATGATATGTCGTCTCCTCCGGATCTCACCACCATCACCGTCCCCACCATCATCATCCACGGCGACAACGACACCACCATCTCGATAGAGAAATCACGCCACCTCCTCGACCACCTGCCGAATGCCGTATTCAAAACCATCGAGGGGGGCGAGCACACCCTCGCCTACACCCGCGGGGAGCGCGTCGCCGGAATGATTCGGGACCACTTCGCCCGGTGATCTTTCGAATCATTGCTACTGGTACTTCAAACGGACCCGTGCGATCTCCAGCTGTTATTGACCGTCGCTTTGTGCCATAGTCGGGCGCGAGATGCGCTACTTGGGGCTCGATATCGGAACGGTGAGAATCGGGGTGGCTTTGTCGGACGAGTCCGGAACCATCGCCTCCCCCCTCGTCTCCCTGTCGGCAAAGCAGGGGCTCGGGGCACTCCTCGGGGAGATGCGGAAGATCTGCGAAGAGAACGATGTCGGGGGACTGGTGGTGGGACTCCCCCTCTCCCTCACAGGGGACGATCGGGGAGAGAGCGCCAGGCTCGCCCGGACCATGGGGGAGAAGCTGGGCGAGTCCCTCGACCTCGAGGTCAGCTACGTGGACGAGCGGTTCACCACCGCCCAGGCGGACCGGCTGCTGGTCACCGCCAATGTCCGCCGGAGCAAGCGGAAGACGGTGGTGGACAAGGTGGCGGCGTCCCTCCTGCTCCAGTCGTTCCTCGACACGAGGGGGGGCGATGCGACTTAGAACGCGGCTCCTCCTCTTCGGTCTGCTCCTGCTCTTCGCCATCGCCGCCACCGGTGTGGACCTCCTGGTGCTCTACCCCAATAGAATCAACGACGGACCGGGGGATCGACATCTCGTCGAGGTGCCGGCGGGCGTCGGTCCCAAGGGGCTTGCGAACCGGCTCCACGCGGCCGGGGTCATCTCCAGCCCCGGCCGGTTCGCCGTGTGGCTGCGCATCACCGGCGCCATATCCCGCATCAAGGCCGGTACCTTCGAGCTCTCGGATCGACTCTCCCCGGCGGCTGTCCTAGAGCATCTGAGCGGTCGGGGGATCGACAAGGGCACCAAAGTGGTCTTCCCCGAGGGGTTCACCCTCACCGAAATGGGCGCCGCGCTGGAGGCCGTGGGGATTCTCGAAGCCAGCGAATTCATCGCCGCCGCCACTGATCCGACGTTGGTGAAGTCACTGACGGTACCGGGCCCCACCTTCGAGGGGTACCTCTTTCCAGACACCTATTACTTCGAGCCCGACACACCCCCCCGGGAGATCATCGTGAAGATGCACCAGACCTTTCTCGATCAGCTCGAAGTGCTCGGCATTTCGAGAACGCCTGCCCTCAAGGCTCTCGTCACCCTGGCCTCCATCGTTCAGGCGGAGACGGCGTTGGAACGGGAAATGCCCGTGGTGGCGGGGGTCTACATCAACCGCCGGACCAGCCCCGATTACGCCTCGAGGCGCCTTCAGGCAGACCCCACCGTGAGCTACGGCTGCCAGCCCCACATCCATCCGAGGGCGCCGTCATGTGCGACATTCAAGGGTGTCCTCGGGCGCCGTCAGCTCGATGATCCCCAAAATCCCTACAACACCTACCAGCACCCCGGCCTTCCACCGGGTCCCATCTGTGCGCCGGGTCGCGCCGCGCTGTCGGCGGCCCACCGGCCGTCCGAGGTGCCCTATCTCTTCTTTGTGGCGAGCTCAAAAAAGGACGGCAGTCATGTCTTCTCCACCACCCTCGCGGAACACCGGGCGGCGGTGGAGGCCTATCGGCGCCGCTGAAACGATACGCCGGATCGAGCCCGTTCGACATTCCCGACGACGTCAGGACAACTTCGCCCTCACCGCCATCAACGCGAAACCGAGCAGGTTGCGTCCCCGCCACTTGTTCGGATCTTCGATATGCTCGTGGTCGCGCGCCATCCCGATGCCCCATACCCGGTCGACGGGGCTGGCCTCAACGATGATTCGGTGATGTGTCGACTTCAGGAAGGCGCCCATTTCGGGATTCTGAGAGAACTTGGCCAGGTTGCCGCGGACGACGATATCGAAGCACTCGTGCTGCCACACCGATTCGACAAACCCCTGCACCCGCCGACCCAGCCGTTTAGCCATGGAGGGTTGAGGGGCGACGACGATCTCCTGTAGGGTGGCTTCATCTCCGAAGAGCCTTGCCTTCTCCGCCATCATGAAGTGCTCGGCGGAGCTGTAGACCTGACCATCAATTTCGAACTCAGCGGGAAACCACTGGCTCAAACAGCACTTGTCGATGGCCCCGATGTGCTGTTGCCGATGTCCCCAGAAGAAACAGTACTCGAACCGGGTTCCCCGCGACACGTCACGCCTCAATGTCTCAATGTCCAATGGCAAGCTCATCGGCCTACTCCTCCATCAGGATCTCCTCGGTGCCATCGTAGGTGACCGTTCTACCGCAGCCCCGAAGCTTGATGGTGTTCCCCATGTCGAGCTCGTCCTCCACGATGGAGATCTCCTTGAAAGGACACTTGTACTTCTTCTTGAACTTTGTCTTGCAGGTGGTCTCCTGTACGGCGTGGAGACACGAGGAGAGGAACAGCCCGCTGAGAATCAACGCCATGGTTTTTCTGAATCGATGCATCCTTCCTCCCTTCGTTTATTGGAATATGATGGAGGGAGTATATCTTTTTGGTGTCGGATATACGAGGAGAACTGCCTTGCGTCTGGAGGAGTGGGGACTTGCGCTCGACGGCGGCTGTGATAAGGAGGAGAGATGCTGGTGTTTGCACTCGATACTGCCACGCTTCAAGGGAGCTATGGGTATGTCAAGCTCGATCACGACGGCGCAGATGCCTCCGTATCGAGCCACGCCATGTTCACCGCGCCTGCGTCTCCGGGACACGCAGAGACCGCCATCGATCGGATGGCAGCGGTTCTGTCCAGCGGGGGATTCACCTTCAAGGATATCGATCTGCTGGTCTTCGGTCGTGGTCCGGGCACCTTCACGGGTGTGCGCATCGGACTGTCTACGATAAAGGGCGTCGCCCTCGCCTGTAACGCCTCCGTGATCGGTCTCTCCTCCCTTGAGGCTTTGGCGTTCTCCGCCGGGAGGGTCGGGTGGGTGGCCTCCCTCATCGACGCCAAGCGAAAAGAGCTCTTCGGCGCCCTCTACGACGTCTCCGTTGACTCCCGAGGGTGGCCCGTCGCGCGGGCAATTATGGCGGAGCGAGTGGCCAATGCGGACGATATCATCCGATCGCTCAATGACACTGTCGGCTCCCAGCCCCTGTTGCTCACCGGGAACGGGGTCGCACCCTACCGGGACCCGCTCCTGGAAGGCCTGACCGCCTCGGTGCTTCCCGATGTCGCATGGACGCCGTCACCCTTTTGGATGGCCCGGATCGGTCACCAACGCTTTGTCGAGTTCGGTCCTGATGACCTGGACACCGTTGAACCCGTCTACCTCAGAGAGCCGGACGCCCGGCTGCCCGTGACACCGCGGTGAGCCACCATTGGAAATGAAGATTCACGTCCT
>JBNLED010000035.1:0-13616 GCA_050304755.1 Polyangia bacterium
AGGTTTCTTTGGCCCAGGGGATGGTCTTCAACGACCAGGACAGGACCCGCGTCTATCATGCCGCCTCCAACCAGTGGTTCGACTCGAGCAAGGCGGCCCGGAAGAGCGGACTCGACCTCGGCGCGTGCGAAACTTTTGTGAACAGAACGGGGAAGATCTTTCACTCTCCCGCGGTCGTCGTGGCCGAGCAGCGGGCCCTCCAGCGGTTCTGGGAGGAGCAGTTCGGTGATGATATTTCGAAAAACCCCGCGGCCTATGGCACTCCGACCTTGCCCGCCCTGCTCGAGGCCATCGCCTATGACGCAGAGGATATCTACGGCAAGGGACGATACGAAAGGGACAACACGGTCTCCTTTCAGACCCTGGGCATGGCGAGCGGATACCAGCACCTGACCTTGCCGGTGCTGGCCTCCGTCCGGGGGTCGGTGGGCCTGCCGCCCATCGAGAATATCGTGATGGGCTCCAACTTCTACGGGGCCTATCCGACCACGTTCGACACCCAGACCATCCACCGGTACCGCTACATGGACGGCAACGGAGGCTTCGACCTGGCGTCCTTCAAGAAGGCCGCAGCGCAGTGCGATCCGAAGACCACCCTGTTCCTGTTCGACATGAGCACGGGCAACAACTTCGTCGGCGTCAAGCGGACCCGGGCGGACAACGAGAACATCGCCGACGTGCTCATCGAGCGCCGCCTCTACAGCGAGCACGATATCGCCTATCCGAACTTCGACCCTGCCTTCGACGAGGCGGGGGAGCTCTATCGGATCCTCCAGGGGGCCGGCGCTCCCCACGGGGTGCAGAGCTCCCGGGGGAAGAAGGACAAGTACGCGTCACGGCTCGCCTTCCACCACCTCTATCTCGGACACGGGCAGGCCCGGCAGGAGATCATGAGCCATCTGGTCAGCGAGAACCGGAGCCGCTTCCTGGCCCTGCCGAAGAACTGGAGCTACCTGGTCGAGATCGCCCGGGATCCGATGCTCGCCAAGGCCCACAAGCACGACGAGCGGACCTTCGTGGAGATCGTCAACGCCTCCCGGCGGCGCCTGGGGGAGGCCCTCGGCTGGCGGTGGATGATGGGGCGTTCCGGCATGTTCGACATGGTGGAGATCACCCACGCCGGGATAGAGATGATGGGGGAGAAGCACGCGGTCTACGCGGTCCCCGCGCGCGACCAGAACCGGCTCGGATCGGACGGGCTCCCCGTGGAGGTCACGCGCATCAAACACGGCATCCCCGTCTCGCTCCTCGAAAATGTCGTGGCGGCGCTCCGGGATGCCGCGGCGGCGTATCCCAGCGACGCCGGGAACGCCAACCCCGGGATCATCACCGCCGCGTGAAGAAAATGAAGAAGCGACCGATGAGGAGAGAGATGACCCGAAAGGCGCTCCTCGAGATGCACCGGCAGGTGGGGGTCGCCGAGCCCACTGCCAAAGGCACGATGCAGCGGGGTCTCATGATCCGCCACCTCGTCATGCCGAACGACGTGAGCGGCACCGGCGCGGTGCTGACCTGGATCGCGGAAAACCTCCCCAGGGACACTTACGTCAACCTCATGTCCCAATACCGGCCGGCCTGTAGAGCGCGCGAGCTCGAGCCCATCGCGCGGGCGGGTTCCCGAGATCAGCGGCCGTAGGCGTTGGAGGGGACGCCGATGTCGACCTCGACGACGGTGTTGTCGTCGTAGGGTTGGGGCAGGTACAGGGCGTGGTCGTCGAAGCCGCCGATGCCGGAGCCCCACCGAAGGCCGTGGCCGTAGAATTCGAACTCCCACTGGACGAGCTTCTTCACCTCTGCCTCCGGGCTGATCCGGTACAGCGAGGAGCTATCGTAGTCGGGGACATAGAGGTTGCCGCAGATATCGACGCCCAGCCCGTCTTGAAAACCGCTGCCGGGAATGGTGACGAAGACCATCGGATCGCCGAGGAGGTTCATGTCGTCGTCCAGGGGGACCACATAGACGTCCGACCGGCCGAGGGAGGTGATATACATCAGGGTGAAGTCCGGATCGAAGTTGACGCCCCGGGGGGCATAGTCCATCGAGCTCACCAGCACCTCCTTGTCGCCGGTGGCGGGATCGACGCGGTAGAGCCTCGAGTTGTCCGCGGTGTATATGAGACCGTCCGGTCCCACGGTGACGCCGTAGGCCATGATGTCGCTCGCCAGCGTGGTCTTGGCGCCGTTCGGCGAGATGACCACGAGCCCCTCATCGAAGGTCGCCACCACAAGGCTGCCGTCCGGGAGCCAGGCCATGCCCTCGGCGGACGCGAACCCCGGGGAGAACAGCTGCACCTCATCGTCGCGGCTCACCCGGACGAGGGAGAAGCCGTCCCAGCCGACGACGAATCCCTCGTCGTCGAAGGCGAGGTCGTGATACCCCCTCGGGGCGTCGAGCTCGGTGATGGAGATTGGCTCGTCCGGGATGGAGAGGCAGTCGAAGCTCTCCTTCAGCTCGTCGTCATACGACGTGTCGATGTCGGGATCGGACTGCACGGCCGCGCGCCGGTGCTCGGGAAGCCCCACCGGCACGGAGACCACCTCGGCGCCGCCGTTGATGGCGAGGTACAGGGTTTGGGCGTCCCATCCCTCGGCGCCGGAGCCCCACGCCGCGCCGGTGACGGAGAGCGTCAAGGCGTTGGTCACTAGCTCCACGGGCTCGCCGTCCGGGCGCACCCGCCACACCGCGTCCGAGAGCGCGTCGGTCACGTAGATATTGCCGCAGATATCGGTGGAGATGCTGTTCAGCTGGCCGCTCCAATCGCCCTCGTAACACCACAGCTCGTCGCCCTGCCCCGGGTCGATGCAGACGCCGTCCTTCTCCTCTCCGAGTCCGCAGGCGTCGCCGGCCGCCTTGTTCCGGCAGGGGGATTTCGGTTGGCACACCAGCTCTCCGGCGGCGCCCTCGCGGCATCGACCGGAGGCGCCGGTCTGCGGATTCTGACACGGATCGTTTTTCGCCTTGTCCTCGCAGGGCGGAGGCAGCCGACAGACGAGCCCGTCGCCGCCCTCGTCCTCGCACGTCCCCTCGATGTCGACGGCGCCGATGCAGGCATCTCCCTCGGTCTTGCCGAAGCAGGCCGTCACCGGCATGCACTCGAGATATTCGTCCTCCCCTCCGATCGCCTGGCAGACGCCGGTTTCTCCAAGGGACGTGGTGCAGGGGTCCCCGGGTTCCATCGCGTCGCAGTACCACGCGGGCTCGCAAAAGAGATATCCGTCGTGGTAGTCCTGGCAGATCCCGGGACCACCCTCCTCGACCTCGCAGGCGTCGCCCGCTTCCTTGTCGCCGCACGGTCCCGGCTCCATGCAATACATGCCCTCATCGCGGAAGTCGATACAGACGCCGTCCGTGTCCCAGCCCGTGGTGCAGTGGTCTCCCGCGGCCTTCCCCGTACAGGAGTTTATCCGCGCGCAGTACCTCAATCCCTCGGTGCTCTCGGCGCAGACGCCCTCCTCACCCATCATGAAGACTTCGCACGACGTTCCCTCCTCTGCGTCCCGGCACTCATTGTCGAGCTGGCAGTAAAGCGCGCCCTCGAGGCCCGAAACGCAGACGCCGTCGATCCACCATTCGGGATCGAGGCAGGCGGCGCCCTCGCTCATATCGCGGCAGGGCCCCTCGTTCTGGCAGTACAGCGCCCCTTCCAAGTCATCGGTGCACGTACCGTTCGTCCCGCAGCTCTCCCCTTCCAGGCCCTCCCGGCAGAGCGGCGGCGCATCGCACTCGAGGTATCCGGGCTCCCACTCCGAACACGTCCCGATCGCACCGTTTGACGCCTCGCACTCATCGCCTTCCTCCATGCCGTCGCAGGTGTTGACCTCCTGGCAGTAGAGCCCGCCGAGGGGCGGCGGGGGGAAGGGATCGTCGGAGTCGATTTCGTCCGCCGCGGCGGTGTCCGTCGCCGGCATCCCCTCCGTATCCCGCTCGCCCGGCCAGTCGCCTCCGAAGTCCACGCAGCGCCCGGGCGCGCCCCAGTCCGTGGTGCAATCGTCGCCGTCGGCCAGCCCCTCGCAAGGGGGCGAATAGAGGCATACCAGCGCGCCGTTTCCGGCATCGGTGCAGACCCCCGGGCCGTCCCCCTCGGTGGTGCAGGCATCGCCGGCCGTACGCGCCTCGCAGGATTCGATGAGCAGACACTCGGCATAGCCACGGTCTTCGACGCAGATGCCGGGTTCTCCCCAATAGGTGGTGCAGCTGTCGAACGCGTCGAGCTCGAAACAGGGTCCGGGCGTGTCGCAGTAGAGCTCGCCGTAGCCCTCGTCGATGCAGATGCCGGGCTCTCCCCAATCGGTGGTGCATTCGTCCATGGGGCTCTTGTCCCGACACGGCGAGACCCACTCGCAGTGGAGCTCGTCGCCGAGCTCGACGCAGACGCCGGGCTCTCCCCAATCGGTGGTACATTCGTCGTCCGGCGTCAGGCCTTCACAGGGGTTGACGTAGACGCAGTGCAGAATGCCCAGCGCGCTCGCCTCGCACACCCCGTTGGCGCCTTCTTCCTGATCGACGGGGTAGTCCATCATTTCGGTGTCGCCGCTATAGGCGTCGCCGCCGTCGGAGACACTAACACCTCCGAAATCATCGTATCCGTACTCCCTATAGAGGCTGCATTCGTCGCCGGTCTCCTTCCCAGAGCAGGGCCAAACCGGGTCGCAGAACAGCTCCCCCTCCCCGGATTCAACACACGACCCTTCCCTGTCGTAGCGGGAGTCCCGGCAGGAGTCCCCTTCGTCCGCGCCCTCGCAGGAGCCCTGCTTCTGACAGTACATCCCGCCGTCTCCATCGGGGGTGCAGACCCCGAGGACCATGTCGAACATCCCGCAGCTGTCGTAGACCGCCTTGCCCTCACAGGGATCCCCCTGCCCGGGGACCGTGGCGAGCTTCTCGGGGGCGCCGAACCCGCCCTCCGAATTTTTCGACATGGCGTATACGGCGCCGTCCGCGAACCCGGTGAAGTAGAGGGTCTTGTAGTCAGGGGCGAACGCCAGGCCGCTCGGGAGGGCGCCCATCGACCGGACCAGGGGCTCGGACGCTCCGGACACGGGATCGACCTTTCGGATGGTCCGGCTCCTCAGCTCCGCCACGTAGATGAAATCCTCGAGGTCCACCTCGATGCCGCTCGGGTGATCGAGGTGGGAGAGCAGGGTCAGACGGGTGCCGTCCGGCCGCACCTTTACAAGAGCGCTGATGCCGCTGTCCGCGATCACCAGCTCCCCGGTGGAGAGGAACGCCATGCCGCGGGGGGTCTTCACCATGTCTTCCAGCCAGACGGACCGCTCGCCGTCAGCGGTGTGGCGGATCAGGTTCCCCTGGCCGTCGGCCGTGATGAGATGGCCCTCGGCATCAAAAACGATGTCCGCGGCAGACGGCCTGGACACCGACTCGTCGCTCATCCAGACGGTGGAGGGGCTCGGCAGCGCTTCCGCCTCGAGGCAGATAGAGGTGTCGAACGGCTCCACCGTATCGGTGGCCGTCTCAGAATCGGTGTCGTCCGCGGGGCCGGTGTCCCTACTCAACGGGTCGCCCGGTCCGTTGGTGTACCCGTCGCCGCATCCGGCGACCATCAGCGCCCACCCGAACAGGACAAGCGGCGTTAGGATATTTCTGCCCTCTTTTGCGATGGGATTGTCGGTTGGCATAGAGCTCGTATAAGCTTCTCTCATTGGCATTGTTGAATCTCCTCATTACAGGTTAAGGGCGATGGGCAATCCACTTGACGGGCGCAGGGGATGTGTCCTGTTACCTCGATGTCCGCGGTGGCGACCGAGGTCACACTGAAATCAGCGCATCCTTTGTTCGAGCTCGTCGAGTCCACGGTGCGGCGGTACATCTTGCAGCTCGGGAAGCCGGTGACGCCCGCCTGAATGAGGTAATCCACCAGCTCGCTCGAGATAGCGGCGCTGCCCGTGTCCGGCAGATCGCACGCCAGGGTGAGCGGCGTCAGACCGTGCTGATCGACGGTGATTTCGATCTTCATTCGGGACACGGCGCCGTCCCCGGGCGGCGTCCAGGTGACCTCGAGGGGCATGCCCTCTTCGAGGATCCACTTGTCCTCCGGGGAGAGCAGGGGCTCCACGCCGACGCCGAAGAGCTCCAGGGGCTCAAGGTATCCGCCGGTGGAGGTCAGGCGGATGACCTCGTTCGGGGTAAACCCGGGATGGGAGATGTTTGTGTAGAAGTAACTGTTTCCAGACGGATCCGGCTTGATGATGACGGTCTTGGAGAGGCCCTGGATGGCCACAATCCCCAGGTCCTGCCCTCGGGGCTCCTCTACGCAGGTCAGGTCGCGCCCGCAGGTCGTGCCCGGTTCGCAGATGATGTCGCAGACGAGACGGGGACGGCGGAGCATCCTACAGTCGTCCCGGGTCAGCACCTCCTCGAGCAGGGTCGAGGGATTCGTGCCGTTCAAGACGGCACCGTCCACGCCGGTGTATCCCAAGTCGGCGTTCATCTCTACTGTGATTCCGCCCAGGTAGGTTTCGAGGGGACAGGGCGCGCCCAGGGTAAGGCGGTTCGGATCGATTTCGTAGTCGGTATCGAGCGCGATGAAGGTTTCGGTATCCTCATGCGAATCAGAGCCTTTCTCCGATGCAGTATCGCCCTCCTCCGAGGTCCCGGAGCCGGCGTCCTCCGTGTCCGTGCTCCGGGGATCGCTGTCATTGACGGGCTGGTCGTCGGAGTCGCCGCAGGCCGCCATCGCTGAGAGCGCCGCGGCTGACAGGACGACGGGGAGCAATGAAGGGATGTGGTATCGGCCGGTCACTTGGCACCTCCTCTCCCGGGATAGGGCCGGGCCTGCTTGATGACGAGCCTCGAAATCTCCTCGGGATCGTCCGGATAGGTGTTGAACTTGAACTCCACGTCCAGGGCGTAGAAATGATCCGGCGTGGCTGGTCCGTAGACCCCCGCGAAGAAGCCGTGAACCGCGCTCAGGGCCTCTGCGAGCTCGGCGAGCTCGCTGCGCGTTAGCACCGTCTCCCCCTCGGGCATGAGACTGGAGTGGTCGAGATACATGACCGGCTGCCTCGGCATGTCGTAGAAGTAGATGAGCTGATCGCTGGTGGTTCCCGAGTCGGGCAGCACCACCGAGGTATCTCCCTTCTGGACGTTGATGTAGTACCCCGGCTCCAGGCCGGCGGTGTCGAAGATGTTCGCGGTAATCGCCACGCCGTTGGCGTCCTCGGCCGGAAACGATTGGTGAACGAGCAGGGCCATGCCGACGTTCTGATGGGAGATGCTGCGGTACTCCCGCTCCTCGAAGGCCCGGAACCGCCACACGCTCGCCCAGACCTTGCGGACCGCGTCCAGGTAGGATTTCGTTGGGTCGTTGGGGTCCCCTGTCTTGGAGGTGTAGAGTCCCGCGCCGCTGAACCCGCCGAGGTCCTCACAATTGGTGCTGGAGCGGAACCTGAGGCGCACGCCCTCGTACTCCTGGTTCAGCTTCTCGAGCAGCTGGAGCTCGAAGTCCGGATCCACGGGGGCGGTCTTCATGTCGTCCCTGAGCGCGTCGAGGGCCTGCTCCCGGTAAGCCGGGTCGTCCATGAAATCGGCGTCATCGAGAAGGGCTTCGACTCGCTCGTCGAACTCGTTCTGCTCCATGAACTGTCGGTAGTAGTAAATCGGCACCACGAACGCCTTGGGATAGGGGATCTCGGTCTCGCTGATGTGGGGGAAGGCGCCATAATGGCTGGCCTTGCCGCCGAAGGCCGGGATAGCCGCGGCGAGCGCGCCCTGCAGCCCGAGCCCGTCGATGTCGAGGACCTCCTCGATGTCCCTGAGGTCGGTAACCTCGAGATCCGGCGGGGAAATTTCGATCGGCTCGGGCTTGAACTCCTCCCACCAAGCGTCGGCCTCTGCCCGCGTGACCCGCTCGACGGAGTAGTCTTGTGCGCCCACGGTGAGCTTCACCCACCGGCCATCGAGGGCCCGGAGATCGGGATCGTCGAAGGCGCCCCTGAGGCCCATGTTGGGGGTACCCCGGTTCTGCGCCAGTACGTTGATGTGCGAGAGCGGCGTCTGGAACTCGGCGGTGATGGTGCCCACACACGCCGAGAGATCGTTGGGAATGGACTCGAGCACCGCGATGTCCCGAAACGTGAGGTGCTGGTTTTCGATATCGCTCTCGCGAAAGAAGCGCAGCCGTCCGTAGGAGGTGGCCAGGTTCAGGGGCTGGTAGTCGATCCCCTTGAAGAGATCCTCTGTCGTGGAGATCGGTATGTCGTCGAGCAGCTTGTCGGACTCCATCTCCACCGCGTCCGAGGTGGGGTGGAAGGTGAGCTCGTCCCCGGCATAGAGCTGGCGCTTGATCAATCGAAACGCGGTTTCGATCATCTCCTTGTCAGCGGAATCGTAAGGAGCGATCTCGTAGGCCCACACTCCGGGCCCTTCGTAGAAGTTGAGGGCCCCCAGAATGAACCGGCGGTCCGAGCTGTAGTACTCCCGGCTGTTGAACGCCGCGAGATCGGTGACCAGCGGCAGGCCGTCTCCGGAGAGATGACTCGAGGCGAAGTCGTAGTGAATCTGAAATTTGCGGCTGTTCTGAAAGTAGAGCGCATTGTCATCGATCCGGTCGATGACCGTTTTCGCCGACAATGTCCCGGGGATGCTCGTCGAGAGGGGCGGGGACGCCACGGCGTTGTAGTCCTCGAAGCACCCTATCTCCAGCGCGTAGTCCGGATCGGAGTCGTCCAGCACACACACCGCCGGGGATCCGGTGTCCGCTCCGCCGTCTCCGGCATCACTTCCGGTATCCGGACCGCCGGTATCTCTCGATTTCGAGTCCGTTCCGTCACAACCTGAATGTCCGACACCAATGGCAACACTGCCCACCAAAATAAGAACACGAAGACGATGTGTTATCAATGAAGTCACCTCACCACTGGCAGAGGGCGAAAAGCACATTCCGCGTTTTCTGAACACGTTATCATTGCCCGGTGAGCAATAATTCTTATGTCCGCCCGTATTCTTTTTTCAACACGAGCTCCAAGCCGATTTGAGCTTGGGAAAGCAGCAAAGAGCATGCCAGCCGGCGCGGCGTCGACTTTTGTTTGCTTATTTCATGACTCCGTTAGTCACCTGTCTACTCTCCTATACAACCTGGGGCAAAACGCTGCGTATTCTACTTCCCCCCTCACGGGGAGAGCATCGTCAGTAAAAAAAACGGGTTGACGATGGGGCCGCCTGCCGGTCCTTGAGACAGAGCTTCTAGTAGAAAACCCAGACGTCCTGTTATCAGAGATGAGCCGTATGTTGCTCAGTTCTCAGTTTAAAATCCAAATGGCGGTTTATCATCGGCGTCATGATCATGCCCTTCTCAGAGAATCGGAGTCGACACGTGTCCCCACCATAGCGTAAGGATGGGGAGCGTCGCGGCGATGATCGCCCCGGCGTCGGGATCGCCTCATCGAATGGCGCCCCGGTCAGGGGCGATCGCCCCTGTGTGAAGGGATGGGCGTAGCGGTCCCGACGATTCCCTTCCCGCACCTGAACCGCCGCTCGAGCTTCTCGGAGAAACGCTGGCACAGCGCGGATCATTGACGCGGCCGGCGTCAGTGAAACGTGAACGGGGCGATTGAGATGAACATCGTCATACTGAACGGCGGCGAAACGAAGGGACCGTTGGACGAGTCCCTCGCGACCTTGACGGCATCGGGAGCTGAAGCGAAACAACGCCTTCGGCCGACGGGACGCGACCCCGTATCTCGAGGCCGAGTAACCCGGGCGAAAGGTCTTTGAATTAGGCTCGAATCTCATATATAGGGACATCCTATGAGACGCACTGGTTGGACGACGCTGACCCTCCTCCTCATGAGCATGATGAGCATGATGGCCGGCGCCTTCGTGTCTCCGGCCCTGCCGCTCATCACCCGGCGGTTTCAACACCTCGAGCACGTCGAGTTGCTCGCGCGACTCGTGACCACGATGCCCGCGTTGTTCATCGCGATCTTCGCGCCCCTGGTCGGGTACCTCATCGACAAATTCGGTCGCAGGAAACTACTCCTCGGATCCCTCGGGGGTTACGCCGTCGCCGGATCCTCCGGCGCGTTCATTGACGATCTCTACCTGATCCTGATCGGGCGAGCGCTCCTCGGCGTCTCCATCGCGGGCGTCATGACCATCTCGACGACACTGGTGGGGGACTTCTTCCGGGGACCGGAGCGCAACCGTTTCATGGGGCTCCAGGGCGCGTTCATCGGCTTCGGGGGAGTGCTCCTGATCATGACGGCCGGGGTCCTGGCGGATCTCCACTGGCACGCGCCCTTCTATATCTACCTGTTGTCCCTGCCCCTGATTCTGCTCGCGGTGTTCTCGATCCCCGAGCCCGAGCTGCGTCAGCCGGGGGACGCTTCAATGTCCCCTCCCGCCGCCTCGTTGCCGCGACGACGCATCCCGATGATCCTGGGGACCATCTTTTTGGGGGTCGTCTTCTTCTACATGGTCCCGGTGCAGGTGCCCTTTCTCGTGGGCGATATCAAAGGCACCACGGGCGCCATGATCGGATACGCCATCAGCATGTCCACCCTGACCTCCTCCCTGGTGGCGCTGTTCTACGGTATAATCAAGCGATACCTTTCGTTTTCAGCCATCTATTCAATCGCCTTCGCGCTCATCGGCCTCGGGTATTCGGCCATCTCCTACTGCAACGAATATCCTCAATACCTCGCCGCAATCGCCCTCGCCGGTTGCGGGGTCGGGCTCTTCCTTCCCACGGGGAATCTCTGGATCATGGCGCTCACCCCCGCGCACCTGAGAGGGCGCCGCATGGGCTGGTCGAGCACCGCCTTCTTTCTGGGCATGTTCTTCTCCCCCATCGTGGTCCAGCCCGTCGTGACCTTCTTCTCGATCCATCAGGCCTTTCGCCTGGCCGGGGCCGCCATGTTTGCTATCGCGGTGTTCTATCTCGTCCTGTCGAGGCGCCCGGATCCCGCGGAAGCGACGTTTCATTCCCACATGATCGGCCGTCCTTCCGTTCGGACATGAAGGTGTGCTCACATCTCTCGTCCCAAAATCGCCCGGTTCAGCTCCTGACACAGACCGTCATCCTCAGAGAGGTGCGCCTCCTCGATTTCGAGGACGGGCACCGCGCCCATCAGCGAGTTGGTCAGGAAGACCCTGTCGGCGCTCTTGAGGGCCTCGACGGACAGCCTTCGGGTCTCGACCGGTCTATCCCACGCCGCGAGCTGCGCCCGGACGGCCTCTTCCATGGTGCCGGGGAGCGCGTTCTTCGATTCGGGGCAGACGATCCGCTCGTTGAGGATACAGAAGATATTGGCGGTGTTGGTCTCCGACACTGAGTGATCGGCGTCGAGGATGACCGCCTCGTCCGCCCCCTGCTCGGCGGCCCAGAGCCCGGCCTGCTTGTAGAGCATGTAGTTCATGGTCTTGTGGCTGGCGAGGGGGCTCTGCCGGCCGTGGGGATAGACCGCGAGGCGAAGCCCCGGGCGGCCCTTGCCCTCCAGCCGGTGGTGGTACTCCCTCGCCGTCGCCAGGAGGGTTTGCGCGCGCGGTCCCTGCGAGGGCTTTCCTGCGGCCGCCAGGATCTTCACCACGGCGACCTTGTCGGACAGGCCGTTCTTGAGGATGACCTGACGGATGATCTCGTCCCAGGTGACGTCCGGCGGCGGCGCGGCGGGGAAGCAGGTCCGCCACGCGCGGTTGAAGCGGGCGATGTGCTCGTCGAGCATGACCGGGCAGCCGCATTGGACCCGGAGGGTTTCGAAGAAACCATAGCCGTAGAGAAAGCCCTCCGCCTCCGGGGAGATCGCGATCTGGGAGAGGGGTTTGACGATGCCGTTGAACCACGCGTAGCCGTCGCTGGTCGCCGCGCTGCTCCCGGCCGCCGTGAGCGATCGCATCAGCGTCCGCCCCTTGTGCAGGGTCTCTTCGTACTCCTCCCCCGGATTCGAATCGTAGACGATGCCGCCGCCCACCGAGAAAACCATTCGTCCCCCGGTGACGGTCGCCGTCCGGATGGCGATGGACAGATCCATGCCGCCGTGGAAGCCCAGGTAGCCGATGGAGCCGGTGTAGATGTGCCGCCGGACCGGTTCCAGCTCGTCGATGATCTCCATGGACCTTATTTTGGGGCAGCCGGTGATGGAGCCCCCCGGGAAGGTCGCCCGGAGGAGATCCACCGCGTCCTTGTCTTCGTCAAGGGTGCCCTTGACGACGGTGACGAGGTGGTAGACGTTCTCGTAGGCCTCCAGGCGCTTGTGATCCGTCACCCGCACCGACCCGGCGCTGCAGACCTTCCCGATGTCGTTCCGCAGCAGATCGACGATCATGGAGAGCTCCGCGTCATCCTTGGGGCTGTTCGTGAGCTCCTCCTTCATCCGCAGATCTTCTTCGGGCGTCCCGCCCCTGGGGCGGGTCCCCTTGATGGGGCGGGTCTCCACGTCGTTTCCGTCGAGGGAGATGAAGCGCTCGGGCGACGTGGAGAGCACCTGGTGGTCCCCCGCGTTGAGATAGGCGAAGAACGGCGCGGGATTCTCGGCGTGCATCCTCGCGTAGAGCTCGAACGGGTCGCCCTCGAAGGAGGACTGGAATCTCTGCGACATATTGACCTGGTAGACATGCCCGTCGGCGATGTACTCCCGGATCGTCTCGACCGCATCCATATACTCCCGCCGCTCGAACGGCGACGCGAACCCCTCGGCGCGGATCGGTGTCTCGTCGCGAGGCGCGCCGGCGCGGATCGCCTCCTCGAAACGCGCCAGCCGCGCGTCGGTATCGTCCGCCCGCCCGTCGAGGACAGGGAGGTGAATGACGGAGCGTCCCTCGACCCGGTCCTGCACCAGCAAGAAGGAGGGGGCCGACAGATAGAGGTCCGGGAGCAGCAGGTCGTTTACGCTCGTCCGGGGCAACTCCTCGAGAAAGTCCTTGAGGTCGTACGAGAGATATCCCAGCAGCCCGGCCGCCAGAGGCCGATGGGACGTCTCCTTCGGGACGGCATACCGCCGGAGGATCATCCGCATCGCGTCGAACGGATCGCTCTCCAGCAGAACCTGTCCCCCGTCGTGGGAGATCCGTACGCCGCGGTCTATGGCCTCGATGGTCATCCAGGGGTGCGCCCCCAGGATATGGTATCGCGCACAGTCCAGCGTTCCGCCGCTCATCAGGGCCACGGTCCCCGGGAGGTGCGCGAACCGCCGGACGGTATCGACGAAGGGTTCGGAGATATCCACCGGCACCGAACGAACCCGGCGGACGCCGGCCGGCAGCTGCGCCAGCGCTTCAACGGACGAATGATTGGTCATGAGCGTCGACTCCTGAGCGGTCCGAGCTTGAGAAAATTCTCGATTATTGTGTATCCGTGGTCGGTCAGGAAGCTCTCCGGATGAAACTGGACCCCGTGGAGGGGGTACTCCCTGTGGGAGAGCCCCATGATCACATCGTCCGCCACCGCGTGGGCCGTTACCTCGAGCGCGTCCTGGGTTTCCGACACCGCCAGGGAGTGATACCTGGCGACCCGAAACGGGACGGGGATCCCTTCGAACAACCCCTCCCTTTTGTGACGCACCGCGCTCGTCTTGCCGTGGACCGGGGTCGGCGCCCTGACGGTGATCCCCCCGAACGCCTCATTGATGCATTGCATGCCCAGGCAGACCCCCAGGATGGG
>JBNLED010000036.1:0-84155 GCA_050304755.1 Polyangia bacterium
ATCAAGGCCTTCCACGACCTCTCCCTGAACGCCCAGGGGGGCGCGTCGACGGTCATGGCGGGAATCTCCGAGGCGCTCGTGGCCACCGCCATCGGACTCCTCGTGGCGATCCCCGCGGTGATTGCTTTCAACATGTTTCAGCGGCGTATCAAGGCCCTGCTGAGCGACGCCACCGCCCTGACCCACACGCTGATGTCCGGTCTCCGCAGCAGCGAGAATCAGGAGGCCTGAGATGGCGGGTGGATCAAAGTTCAATGACGAGGAGATGATCACCGATATCAATATCACACCCTTCGTGGATGTTGCGCTGGTGCTCCTCATCATCTTCATGGTCACCGCCACATATATCGTGGCCCAGTCCATCCCTGTCGATCTTCCGGAAGCGGGCACGGGGGAGGACGTGGTGACGACCTTCGCGGTGACGATTACAGAGGACGGTACCGTCTATCTGGACGGCTCCAAGATCGACGAGGCCAAGCTGAAGAAGAAGATCCGGCTTGCCCGCTCGGAAAACGACGATGTGCGTGTCATTATCGCCGCTGACAAGAAGGTCCAGCATGGCCATGTGGTGCGTATCATCGACCTCGTCCGCAAGGAGGGGGTATCTAAATTCGCCATCAACATCGACAGTGAGGAATCCCAGTAGGTTGCGAAAATGCCAGCGCTCTCCAAAATACGCAGTCTGTCGTCATTCATCATCTCCGGGGGGATCCACGTCGGACTCGCCGTCGCGATGATGACGATCCCCCAAATCACCAAGGAGAAGTACGAGACGGTGGATCTCGCGGTACATCAGCAGAAGCCGCCCAAGCCGGAGCCGGAGCCGGAGCCCGAGCCCGAGGCGGAGCCGCCGGAGCCCGAACCGGAGCCCGAACCGAAGAAGCCCCAGTTGAAGAAGGCGCCCAAGGAGGAAGTGGTGGAGGAGGAACCGCCGCCACCACCGCCGGAGGAGAAGGCTCCGGAGGAGGCCCCGGAAGCGCCGCCTGTCTTCGATCTCGGAGACAACTCCTTCGCCGCGGGCGGACAGGGGGGCAGCTGGTCATTGAAGCGATCGGAGGGCAACACCAAGTTCGCCGCGGTGGCCGGCAAGAAGCAGAAGTCCGTTAGAAATACGAAGCCCGTGAAGATAGCTCAGGGAAAGCCGGGGGGGACGGGCAAGAAAGAGCAGTATCGGCCCATTCCCCTGAAGGACCTCTCGGAGCGTCCGAAACCGAAGAACGGATCCGTTCCGACCCCGCCGTATCCGGTGGAGGCTCGTCGGGCGGATATCGAAGGGGCGGTGGTCATGCAGGTGTTCCTCGATAAGAAGGGAAAGGTTCGACGGATGCGGATTATCAAGACCCCCTCGGAGCTCCTTGCCGATGCGGCCAAACAGACGATGTCCAGCGTGTTGTGGACCCCCGCCCTCGACAAGATCGGTAACCCGGTGGACACCGTATTTGTCTATACATTCCGGTTTGTTCTGGATGGTTGAACCCCGTCTTCTGAGTTCTTTTATTTTTGCAATAATATAATCGAAATCGAACCGTCCCGGATTTTTCATTTGAAAAATAAGTTAACCATGCAATACTTCTGCTTATCAATTTCGTTTGATTTCGATAGGGAGAAAAATGACGAATCGTACCTTTCTGACATCAGGGAATGGTTGGGGTATCCGGGCCTTTTCGGCGTTGATTGGGAGCGTGATTCTCACAACCGCGAGCCTCGGTTCTGCACAACAACAGAATGTCCCTCGTGATACATCGTTCAACATTCAGTTGTTCAAACCCGCCCCGGGTCCGTTGAACTTCTTCGCCATCGAGTCTCCGGAGCTCGGAGACGATATGAAGCCCTCTGTCAACGTCATGCTGATGTACCAGCGGCGGCCCTTCTCTATCTACAACTGTAATGAGAACAATGAGTGCAGCGACGAGGAGGAGGTCACGGACGCCCAGGGGAACACCCTCGGAACCATTCATGCGGTGGATAACCTGTTAACCATGGATATCCTGGGGGCGTTCAATTTTTTGGAATATTTTCAGGCCGGCCTCGCCCTGCCGTTGACCGTGTTCCAGAACGGCCAGGGGTTCGATCCGGTGTACGATAACGCCTCCGGCAACAACTGGCTCGAGCCCGGAGAGGACTACTCCACGGTCTTCGCCCCCGGGGATCTCCGGATTCACGTCAAGGGGCGATTTCTGGGGAAAGACCGAAAGGACGGGATCACCCTCGCGGTCTCGGCCTATATGGCGCTGCCCCTCTTCGAGTGGATCGGCTACGGCCAGGAGGAGTCCGAGAACAACAGCTACGGATACGGCGGCGACGCGTTTATCAGCGGCTCCGTGCCCCGGCTGCTCCTCGGATACCGCATCGGTAAGTTCCGCACGGCGGTCAACGCCGGGATGTACTTCCGAAAGAAGGCCAAGATCCTAAACGCCGAGGTGGGGCACCTCGTCGAGTTCGGCGGCGCTGCGGGCTACACCGTCATCCCCGAGGTCGAGCTGGTGGCGGAGCTCTATGGTAATAAAACGATCAACAGCGCCAACTTTTCCGATACAGAGAGCTCCTCGTTGCTGTTCCTGGCCGGCGGGCAGTTCCGGTTGTCCGATTTCACCATCCACGCGGCGGGCGGCGGCGGGATCCTCAGCGGACTCGGCGTTCCCCAGTTCCAGTTCCTCCTCGGTATGGGGTGGGCGCCTCAGAAGGGCAAGGAGAAGGAGCCGGTCGGCAACGCGATGGATCCCGACATGGACGGCATCGACAATACGCTGGACAAGTGTCCCGACCAGCCCGAGGATCTGGACGAGTTCGAGGATGAGGACGGCTGTCCGGAGTTCGACAACGACAACGACGGCATCAAGGACGGCTACGACTCCTGCCCCAACGACGCCGAGGACAAGGACAACTTCCGCGATGACGACGGCTGTCCCGACCTCGATCACGACGAGGACGGCATCAAGGAGCCGGACGACAAGTGTCCGGACAAGGCAGAGGACTTCGACGAGTTCGAGGACCAGGACGGGTGTCCGGAGGAGGACAACGACAAGGACGGCATCATCGATCCGGACGACTTCTGTCCGGATGAGGCAGAGGATAAGGACCAGTTCGAGGACGACGACGGCTGCCCCGATGTCGACAATGACGGCGACGGCGTCCCCGACACCTCGGACAAGTGCCCGGACAAGGCGGAGACCCTGAACGGGGTGAAAGACGACGACGGCTGCCCCGACAAGGGCAAGACCCTCGTGGTGATCACCGAGAAGCAGATCGAGCTGAAGGAGATGATCCAGTTCAAGAAGAACTCGGATGAGATCCGCGGGGACCAGTCCTTCGAGATCCTCAACATCGTGACCGGCATCCTGCGGAGCAATATGAAGCTCCGCGTCTCCATCGAGGGGCACACGGACAACCGGGGCAAGGCCTCGTACAACCGGGAGCTCTCCAAGAAGCGCGCGGACTCGGTCAAGCGGTATCTCGTGAGCAAGGGGATCGCCGAGGACCGCCTCGAGACCGCGGGCTGGGGGCCGGACAAGCCCATCGCGGACAACAAGCGGAGCTCGGGGCGCGCCATGAACCGGCGGGTCGAGTTCAACATCATCCAGCAGCGGCAGGAGGTCGTCACCGAGGAGCCCGCCGGGGACGACGCCGGCGGCGATGACGGCGGCTCGATGGATTTTACCGAGTAATCCGATATCCTTCCCCTCCCTTTCTCAAAGGCGACCTTCCCCCCAAAATCACACCATCCGGACTTCACACTTTCCTCGTGTTCTGATAGGGGACTCGGTGGAAAAGAAACGAGGTGAATTCATGTCAGACGTCAGGCTGCGCTTTGCCCCCTCCCCCACCGGGGTGCTCCATCTGGGGGGGGCCCGTACCGCGCTCTTCAACTACCTTTGGGCCAGACACCTGGGGGGCAAGTTCCTGCTCCGCATAGAGGACACGGACCGGGAGCGATCGACTCCGGAATCCGTGGAGGCCATTTTGGAGGCCCTCCGATGGCTCGGGATGGACTGGGATGAGGATCTCGTCTTCCAGACCTCACGGATCGACGCCCACCGGGCCGCCCTCGACAAGCTCATCGAGGAGGGCAGGGTGTACAAGTGCTACTGCACCCCCGAGGAGCGCAAGGCGATGCGGGAGCAGGCCCTGGCAAAGAAGCGGTCGACCCAGTATGACGGCCGCTGCGACGGCGAGCCCGAGCAGCCCGGGAAGCCCTTTGTCTGGCGGTTCCGGATGCCCAAGGAGGGGCAGACCGTCGTGGATGATCTGGTGCAGGGGAGGGTGGTTACCCCCAACGCGGAGCTGGAGGACCTGGTGATCGCCCGGCAGGATGGCTCCCCCCTCTACAACTTCGTTGTGGTGATCGACGACGCGGCCATGGGGATCACCCACGTGATCCGCGGCAAGGACCACCTCACCAACACGCCCAAGCAGGTCCACATCTATGAGGCCCTCGGCCTACCGGTGCCCCGGTTCGGTCATCTCCCGCTCATCCTCGGGCTCTCCAAGCGGCTCCGATCCGCCGGCATCGAGTCCTACCGCGACCAGGGCTACCTGCCGGAGGCGGTGAACAACTATATCGTCCGGCTCGGGTGGTCCCACGGCGATCAGGAGCTCTTCTCGAGTGATGAGCTCAAGTCCCTGTTCGATCTGAAGGACGTCAACCGTTCGGAGAGCGCGCTCAACCTCGAGAAGATGGAGTGGATCAACCAGCAGCACATTCAGGGCGGGGACCCGGCCCGGATCGCCGCGCTCACCGCTCCACACCTGGAGGCGCTCGGTATCAGCGATCCGGAGGAAGCGAAGCTCCTCGGCGCGGTCAAGTCCCGGCAGAGCAAGGCCCGGACCCTGGTGGAGATGGCGGCGGCCGTCCGTTTCTACTTCGTCGCCGATGACGCCGTGGCGTACGACGAGAAGTCCGCGGCCAAGTTCCTGAAGGCGGAGGACCGGGAGCGGCTCGCCCAACTGGCGGACGCATTGGAGGCCGCCGCTGCGTGGTCCGAGGAGGCGCTCCACGGGACGGTCGACGCCTTCTGCGAGTCCAATGATCTCAAGCTGAAGCACGTGGCCCAACCCTGCCGGGTCGCCCTAACCGGCTCCAAGGAAGGGCCGGGCCTCTTCGAGATGATGTGCGTGCTCGGACGGGAGTCCACCCTGGCGAGGCTCCGCCGCGCCGCCGGGAACTAGCCGTTGGCGCAGGATACCACCATCCGGTTATGGCGTGTGCTCCGGGCGCTGTTCCTGCCGATCGTCTGGTACGTCGCCAAGCTCTGGCAGGCGCTCGACTTCTTCAACGTCTGGCGGAACCTCGATCGCGTCGCGGCCGAGCGGCGTCTGGCCAACACCCCCCGGGAGAACCTGAGTGACGTGTTGCTCACCGCCTACGTCATGAGCGTGGTCGCGGCGTCCATCGTGCTCCAGGAGAGCCTCGGCACCGGTCCCTTCTTCCTCTCCCTGGTGGAGTTCATCGACTCTCCGAGCAGTCCCGAGCTCCACCCGGTGTGGTTCGCCCTGGTGGGATGGCTCAAGCCGGAGACAGGGTCCCTGTATCTGCGGCTTCAGGCGTCCGGCTATTTCGAGCTCATCGTTCTGGCTTACTGGGCCGGCTGGCGGGTTTTCGGGTTCCTCTTCCTCCCGGTCATCGCCGTGATCGTTCACCCGCGGCTCCGCAGGTCCCCCCTCGGCCTCGTTACCCGGGGGATGGCCAAGCACCTCTGGATCTACGCGCTGCTCTTCATCCCGGTGCTCATCGCGGTGATCATCGTCTCGAACTTCGACGAGTTCAAGACCTACTACCCCTTCTACAGCGAGGCCCACGAGTCGTTCTTCAAATTCATGGTATGGGAGACCTTCTACGTTGCTCAGTTCTTCTCCCTCGAGTTCTTCTTCCGGGGGTTCATGATCCAACCAGTGAAGCGCCACATGGGCTCCTCGGCTATCTTCGCCATGATGATCCCCTACGTGATGATCCACATCGACAAGCCGCTCCTCGAGTGCTTCGCTGCGATCATCGCCGGCATTGTCCTCGGAACCCTGGCCCTCAAGACGCGCTCCATCTGGTCCGGGGTCCTCATCCATGTGAGCGTGGCCCTCTCCATGGACCTCGCGGCCATCTGGCAGAAGCTCTGAAACGAGGCCTGGATCGCGATGCTTGCTGTTATCAGAGGACTGAGATCGTGGCGGTGCTCTTCTCCTACCTCCTCGTCGACTTCGCGCTGCTGGTGGCGAGCCGTGCCGCCGAGCCCACGGTCTACCGCGTGCTTTCCCTGACCCTCGCCATGGCGCTCATCAGAGAGCCCGCCAGGACCGATCGGTTTCCCTTCCCCGGCGGCGCCTTCGGCGCGGGCGTTGCGGGCGGCGTGAGCGTGGTGTCGGTGTACGTCCTCAACCTGTTCATCCTGGCAGCCCTCGGCGTCGCCGGTCTCGAGCCGATCCGCATCTACGATTTGCACCAGCCCCACCTTCCGGCGTTCGGGTTGTTTCGATACAGGAGTCCTTTGACAGAATGACCCTACCGCGCCCAGCCATTTTTACAATCTGACAAAGCCTGTCTATAAAAAAGATCTTTAGAAGGATAGGAGTCTATAAATAGTATCTGGGGATGGACGGGTATACTTGAAAAATCGGGAGCCATAGGATCTCCGAGAGGGGCCTTCGACCTGTATCGTTATGAAATGAAACAATATTGTTTTGTAGTGAACCCAAATAAAGGATTGAAATCCAAAATTGGCATTTCGCTTGCTAATCTTTCACCGCATGATGAACGAACATGAACATAGAGCAACAGTGAGCAAGACCTTCGAAGCCGCCATCTGCAAGGAGCTCGAAAATCTCCGGAGGATGGCGATTTGGTACACGGGAGATTCAACGGAGGCTGAAGATCTGCTGCAGGACACCGTCGTCCTGGCGCTGCGATTCAAGGACAGTTACCGCCATGGATCCAATCTCAAGGCGTGGCTTCTCAAGGTGATGCGCAACCGTCACATCAGCCTGACCCGGCGACACAGGCTGGAACGCCGTGTGTACGAGAGTGAATCCCGGCATGCGCTCAAGGACTGGTCTCTCAGCGAGACCGGTCGGCGGAGTATGGGGAGGAGTGGTGGTGTCGAGCAGGACTGGTTCTGCGATCCAGTGGCCGACGCCATTGACGGTCTCAAACCGGAGTTCCGTGAGGCGGTGTGGCTCTGCGATATCGAGGACTATTCCTATTCCGAGGCGGCCGAACGGGTTTCATGCCCGGTGGGAACGATTATGTCCAGGCTTCACCGGGGGAGGAGAGCGCTTCGGGACAAGCTCGGATCCAGGCAGGCGCTGGACGCCGCGTAGTTCGAGAGCTCGAGCAGCTTGTTCTTAATCTCGGTCGGCTCGAGCGCCACCACCGGAAACGGCAGGTTCTTGTCGAACCGACCGCCGCGGACATGGGTGACGAGGGTGCGGGGCTGGATGACATCTCCTTGCAACCGCAGCCGCTGATTCCAAAACCACGCCAGACAAACCGCCGCTTTTCGGGAGACCTTGTCAGTCACGGACACCGTCCCCAGCGTTTGTCTGATGTCCCGATCGAGCTCGAGCGCCCGCTTCCGTTCGACCTCGTTCACGGCGTATCGGGCGATGGCCGGGAGCAGCATTGAATACTCCCTGATCCGCTCTTTCAGCTGGGCCTCCCGGGCGGAGAGGCAGGCGTCCTTCACCCGAATTCCGGCCAGGTGCTTGTATCCGCGGAAGTTGGTCTCGATGACCCGGTAGATGGAGCTGGAGTTGACCTCGTAGTCCTTCCGGAACGCACCCTTCAGGAGGCGCTCCGGCTCATCTCCGGAGAAGGCGGGGTGCCGGTAGTTGAGCAGCTTCTGCCCATGGACGTCCTCCCAGGCCACGTCGTCCCGGAGCAGTCCACGTCGCTTGTGATCCTTGTAGAGACCGGTGGTGGGGAGCGGGGTGAGCAGCATGAATTGCACCATGTCCGCGTCCAGACCCACCAGGAAGTCGATGTCCTCATTGATGTTCTCTGGCGTGTGGTGCTCCATGCAGAGGATCCCCGAGCCGAGCACGGAGATGCCGTTGTGTCGCAGCTCCCCCACCAGGGCTTTGACATCAATTCCCTTGTTCTTGACGAACTGGTTCTGCTGGCTCTGGGACTCGAAACCACACCAGATGAACTGGACCCCCAGCCTCACCAGATTGTCGATGCCGAAGGCGGTGATCGCCTCGGCCGATGAGAAGATATGGAAAGTGAAGAAGCGGCTGTGACGCTCCATCTCCTCGATGAGCTCCATGGCCCGCTGTCGATCCTTCAGGAAGTTTTCATCCATGATGAAGAACGCATCCGTTCCACGGGCGTCGGCGATGGACCGAGCGGTCTCGAAGAGCTGTTTCCCGCTCTGGATGAAGGAAGTGTACTTCTTACCGAAGAAGTGGGATGTGCTGCAGAAGCTGCATCCGTTGACACACCCGACGCCGGGGACCAGAAGGCTGGCTGTCGGCCCCGGAACGGGCACGCCGAGAATCGTCTGGCGTTCGGTGGACGGCAGGGCAGGGTGGACAAAGGGGGCGTTCGGGTCCTGTCCCAGATACTCCCGCATCCAGCGGATTCCCTCGCCTTTGGCCACATGGTCGCAGTCGATGAGCGTCTCCACCCCTTCGATGGCGGCGCCGTGACCTCCGAGGATGATCTCGGCGTTCGCGGCGTACCGGCGGGTGAGCTTGGCCATCTCCTGAGCTTTTACGAAGTTGGGGGCGATGAAGGAGATGCCGACCACATCATAGTCCTTCTTGATCTCTTTGATGAACCGCTTCCGGGTCGGGAAGTCGAGCACGGTGACATCCGCATCGATATTGGCCGCGATGAAATACAGGCCGAAGGAGCGGTGGTGAAAGCGGAAGGACGCAATCCCCTGCGCCTTGGTCACCTGGTTGTGGAACAGCTCCATGATGTTCTCTTTGCGTCCGAATTCGTCGTCTACGCCAAAGGGACCGAACACTCCGGTGAGGAGTATGCGTGGCTTTTGAGTGGTGGGATATCGCTTTTTCATTTGAACCTTTCAGAAGGAGAATCCAGAGGACTCTGTTTCCAAGACACAAACACATTAAGATCCCGTTCGTCATGGTTGTGTCATACCGAATTAGAAAAGAGAGACGAAATTGACAAATTTATTTATCGGGGATGTATCTGGCCCGGGAGAGATCGTTCTCCCAAACGTCGCAATGCTTCATGTGGATGGGACGCCCCTCGAGATCATCCCTGACGGAGTCGCCGATGGCCTTCGCGATGTTCTCGGCGGAGGGGTTGTCCTTCTGGAACACCGACACTTCATTGAGATGTCGATGATCAAAAGGCTCGATGGCCTTCTGCATCAATTCGTCCAGCTCGTGGAAATCGATGACCATCCCCGATGCATCCAGGCTCGCGGTTGACAGGGTGACCCTCACGCGCCAGTTGTGACCGTGTAGTCGCTCACATCGACCCTTGTAGTTGCGCAATTGATGGGACGCGGAGAATGAGCGTTCTCTCGTTATTTCGAACATGTCGCCTCTGCCTCTCCCCCCTGTCGGGAGTGTCCGCCTGTTATGAAGAGAGGCGAGGGCTCTGTCAACAAAAGAAGCTGTGACGGATTTGATAGTTCCTGTGGTACTGGAATTTGGCGATGGCGGATTTATGACTTAATCATGTCCGGCTCTGTGAGGCAGTACGCGGAGGGAAGCTGCTACCGTTCATGAATGACAACGGCTCGATTTTCTTTACCATATGAAGGCCCTTCGCCAGCTTTTTCTGTAGACACTCGGCGCAGAGGGGCGCGTCGTCCAACGTGGCGAACGCGAGGGCTGCACAGTGATCGCAAAAAATCGGTGGTTGATTCCTGTATCTCATCGCACCTTCTTTTATCGGTTAAAGTAGTTAAAACTTAAGAAGAAAGTTTGTGCCGAACCCTATACAAATCGGCTTTGAATCATTCTATACTAATTATTCCTATAAATACAGAACAAAATGTGAAAACACCAGCGCCCACAGACCTTAATTTCAATGGACGTGATGGGCTTGCGGTGAGGTCGGGAGTCCGATATCACGGTAGAGACGCAATCGCGCAGCATTGGTTCGACATAGGAGGAATCATGGCAGACCTGTTGGATGGTGAGTCCACCGAAATGAAAGGGTCCGGAGCGAAGCCGTACGTGCTGAGGAACGTCGGCGGAGTCTACTCGTGTTCCTGCCCGGCCTGGCGCAACCAGTCGGCGCCAATAGAGAAACGTACCTGCAAACACCTCAGGAAGCTCCGCGGGGATGAGATGGAGCGGGAGCGGATTGGCAACGCGCTCCCGGCGCGGCCTAAGAAGAAAACCTCGGAGGTGGACACCCCTCCGATTCTTTTGGCGCACACTTGGGATGGCACCATGAATATGGCGGGGTGGTGGATGAGCGAGAAGCTGGACGGCGTCCGCGCCTACTGGGATGGAGAGCAGCTGCTTTCCCGTCAGGGCAATGTATATCACGCACCGGACTGGTTTCTGAGCGGCTTTCCGAAGATACCGCTGGACGGCGAGCTCTGGCTCGAGAGGGGGGAGTTCCAGCGGACGGTCTCCATTGTCCGGCGGCAGGACAAGAGTGACCATTGGCGGGAGATCCGATATCGGGTGTTTGACGCGCCCGGGCTCGGGGCCGGTTTCGAGGAGCGGTACGAGCAGCTCAGGGCGGCGGTCTCGGGGGGGCCTGCCTACCTGGAGGTGCTGGATCAGATACCCTGCCGGGGCAACGAGCATCTGCTGGATGAGCTGAAGCGGGTGGAGGCGATGGGGGGGGAGGGGCTGATGTTGCGGGAGCCGGGCTCCAGATACGAGGTCGGTCGCTCGATGACTCTGCTCAAAGTGAAGCGCTTCCTCGACCAGGAGGCCACGGTCATGGCCCATCACGCCGGAAAGGGGAAGCACAAGGGCAAGCTCGGTGCCCTCGAGGTGGCGCTCGCGGACGGGACCCGGTTCAGGATCGGCACGGGATTCTCGGATCGGGAGCGCTCCTGTCCGCCTGCGATCGGCAGCGTCGTTACCTTTCAATATCAGGAGCTCTCCAAGGACGGGGTGCCCCGGTTTCCGGCCTTTCTGCGCCTCGCGGAGGGTGAGTCCGTCCCCTACGCTCCACCGGCCAGGACCCGGAAGCGGCCTCCGGCGGAGCAGCCCCCGACAGCCGCGCACCTTGCCGGAAAGCCGGCGGTCGCATCCCCCGGGCGGCGGTACTTCGAGCTCAGCGATGACAAGTCCTACAAGTTCTGGGAAATCGGGCTCAATGGGACGATTGTCACGGTTCGTTACGGCCGAATCGGTACGAATGGTACTGAAAAGACCAAAGCGTTCGCCACCGTTGACGCCGCCGAGAAACACCGGGAAAAGCTGATCGCCGAAAAGACTGGGAAGGGATACTCGGAGCGCTGAACTTCAAATTAAAAAGTTAGTAATTAAAGATGGTTCCGTTCTGAACTCGAAAAATTTCCATGCGAGTTGGCAACTTTTAGGTCAGACGTCCGATACCGGGGTATGAATCTGAACCGCCACCTCTCCCTTTCCATCTTCGCCGCGCTGTGGCTCGCCGCGGGGACTCTCTTAGCCCGGCCTTCCGGGGAGACCCGCCGGATCGCCTGCGCGCCGTCCGAGCCCGACACGGCGGCCGCTATCGTGAACCATCATCTATGGACGACGATTGACGGCGGCCTCAGCTGGCGAGCGAGCCTCGGACTTGATCCGCAGCGGGGCTCGCTCATGCCGGAGGAACCCGATGAGCCCGATGAGCCCGATGAGCCCGCCGATCAGGAGACGCTCGAAGAGAACGTTCCGCTACCATCATCCGAATCCCTCGCCATCAGCGATGAGGCGTGCTTCGCGTTCTCGACGGGGGCGGGAATCCTCCTCGGCTGTCACCGTGCCCGGCCTCGGCGGGTGCTGGCCCTCGAAAGGATTCGGGATTTGGCCTTCGACATCCTCGGTGATCTCTGGGTCATCACCGAGGACGGGCTCGTCCTGTTCCGGGATCCCTTCGGCGAAAGCGTTCGGCGGGAGTTCTGGCATCTAACGGCCCCCTTCGATTTGGTCCAGGGTCCGGGAGGGAGAATCATCGCCCTCGACAGAAACGGCATCACGCGAATCCGCGTCGGCGAGGCGGACGCTGGTCCTCGAGCCCGCCTGAATATCTCGGGGATCACCGCCGCCGCCTTCGAGACCGCGCCCGCCGCGAGCGGCCGCGGCGTGCTGCTCGTCGCGGCCTACGGTAAGCTCACCCGATGGATAGATGATGAACCCGCGGTGGCCATGGGAGAGGTCCCCCGAAGCACTATCGCGCTGCTCGTCGACCGAAGGGGAGAGGTTCGTTTCCTCGTCGGAAAGAAATGGCGGGAGGGGCGCGGGGCGTTCCGGCCGGTGCGGGGATTGGCACGGGCGGTGGACGCCGCGGGCCGGTTCTGGCGGGGCACCGATGACGGCCCCGTCGGGCCGGGGCACGAGGCGTCACCGGAGGCATGGACGCCCACTCGGGTCCGCTTCGGACCCATCCCGACGATGAAGTCCCCCCTCCCTCGTCCGCCGAAGTGTCGTCGCCTCGAGCTGAGCCCGCTTCCGCACATCACCGCCGTCATGGGCTACCATACCGGGCTCGACAGGTTTCGAGGACGCGATCCCTCGGCGGACCGAGGCACCCTCCGTCGTGAAGTGTTCGTGGGCGTTACCCTCGACTGGCGATGGCGGCGTCGGGATCCCACCTCCTGCCTCAAAAGGTTCGAGGCCTATCACATCGAGATCGCTCAGTGGAACGAACGGCACGCGTTCCTCGCCAGCGGGCTGGCACGCCATCTGACGCGCCGGGTCGAACCGAGTGATGTCAGGGCGGCGATCGCCGAGCGTGTCGAACAAGACCGCCTCTTCCACCTCGTCGGCAGGGCGCCCCGAGGGGAGATCGAAAAGGAGATTCCATGACCGAGTCCCCCCATATCGCAGGGCACCGTATCGCGACGGACCGGACGAGGTCCGGGCGCGAAGGCGAAGGAGAGTCCGCTCCGCCTCAAGGCGCACCACTGCACGGCGTGCGGACCAGGCGATATCCCTCTCTTCCGAGATGCGGCCCCCTGTATGCGGGGGCACTCACGGCGGCGGTCTGTCTCCTCGTTTCCCCTGTCGGACAGGCGGATCCCCCGCCGACCACGGAAACCGAGGCGCCCGATACGCCCATCGCCGACGAACCCGGCCCCCCCATCCCCGGAGGACCCCCTGACGAGATCGCCGCGTCGGCACCCCCAGCCCTCGGGACACTGTCGGGACAGGATTTCGAGCGACGGATACGACGCGCCCTACAGCAGCTGTCCGGCGAGCCGAGCTTGATCCAGCTGGAGCGAGCCGCGCTGCAGTACGCGGACGCGTCGAAGGCGTCAACCCGAAACTGGCGTCGGGCCGCCAAGTCCGCCGCCGCCCTGCCGACCCTCAAGGTGACCGCGGACTATGGGATCGGAAGGGACGAGGCCCTGGATCGATATCAGGACGAACCGGATCGGTGGGGCGCGGACACCGATCGGGCGTATGGCATCGACGTGTCGCTTCAATGGAAGCTCGACGAGCTCGTCTTCAACACCGATGAGCTCAAGGTGTACGATGCGCTGGCGGACCGGGCGGCCCGGCGGGAGAGCCTGCTGTCGGTCCTGATTGGCTACTATTACGAGCGGCGACGCCTCCAGCTGGAGGGAATCCTCGTTCCCTCCACGGATGTCCGGGAGGCCCTGGATCGCCATATTCGTATCAATGAGCTGACGGCGGCTATCGATGCGTTGACAGGCGGGCTTCTCTCGCGCAAACTAGGACCTTCTGGAGAACCGTGACCGAGGAATGTAAATGGGACAGATAGAACAAAGACTCGCGGCAAGATTCAAAGTAGAGGTGTCCGCCGAGGTATACATCCCCGGGGAGATCCTGGCGGCCGTAACCCGCAATCTCAGCACGACCGGCGTGTGCCTCGATTTGAAGACCGGGCTCAAGGAGGGCAGCACCGTCGGGATCGCCCTCTTCTTCACCTCTGACGGTATCGAGGACCCGGACACCGAGCCGTTGAATATCAAGGCCCATGTCATCTGGTGTGCACAGAAGGATACCGAGAGCTACTCCGCGGGGGCGTGCTTCCAGGAGCTGACCGAGGACAACAAGCGCCTCCTCAACGATTTCCTCGCCGCACTCGGCGGATAACCAGCACCGAGAGAAGCATCATCAGTGACAGCAGCGAGCCGGTGGACGGCCTCCCGGTGACGGCCGTACATCCGGAGTACGCCTCGGCTTCCGCGAGGCGGTAGTCCTCACTTCCGGTGTACAATACCGTCACCGCTTCAATGTCGTCCGCGTGCAGCGCCCGGGGCTCCCGATCTCCCAGGTCCATGGCGAAATACATCATGGCGTCCGGGTTGTCCGAGTGATCGACGCCGAGGAGGTGGCCGATCTCGTGGGTCGCGACCCTCTTGAGGTCGAGGCGGCGACGGGAGTCCTCACAGCCCTGGGCGCAAGTGGTGTTTTCGGCGGACTCACGCGCTTCTCCTCCATCGAGATTTTCCATCAGCGGGTGGGGCGTCCAACGCCAGTCGATGGCGTTGAAGATGATACTGGCGCCCGTTATACGTCCGCTCGACGGCAGGAAATGAAGGTAGGTGGTGGCGCCCTTCTCCCCCTCCCGGTCATAACATCGATCGCGATCGTCACAGGCCGTGACACAGTTCTGATTGGTGTTCGAGAAGGGATCGCAGCGCCCCCGCTCGAAAGCGAACAGGATCGGGATGTCCGCGGTGTTGGTCCACCCCTCGAAAGATTCGATGATGACCTCTTCGACCTCGTTCCTCGGTCCCAGCTTTTGAAGACTCTCATCCAATATGACGGTGATATCCTCCCGCTGCCATTTGACATAGTCTCCATTGGTGGTGGTGTACAAAAGAAAGGCGGAAGCATTGGCGGGAATAACAAACAGCAGAAGGGCGAAGATTCTGAGCATATGGTTCCTCGATTCCGGTTTCGAATGCTTTCAAGAAACCTGCCAGTTTTTGCTGAATGTAAAAAAATACATTTTGGCTATATTGGCATGGGTGAATTGTCGAATCCATGGATCCTGGCGCGTGATGTATTGTGTTTTAAAATTAATTGGTTATGTCCATTTCGGCGCTTTGGGAAGGATCCCTTTTGAGAAAGGATGGGCATTACCCCAAGGCAACCCTCACCGTTTGTTGGTATGAGGGGGAAAAGGGGGGTCGAAAATGCCCCACTTCACAGCGGTCAAAGGGCCACTTTTTCTTTCATGTATGAAATCTCGACCCCCTTCGGATTCAGATTTGAAAGGGCGCCACAGGCCTCGGTTCCGACCTCGGGATCGCTGCGGTTCACCAAAACTAGGAATACAGAAAAGGACTTATATGTTGGTTTAATAAAATTATTAACGTTCTAAGTCTTGATCTTTTCGATGGTCATGTAGGTATCGCCTTTGGGGCGTTTGATGTAGACCTCGTCGCCTATCGATTTTCCGAGCAGGGCCTTGGCCATGGGGGACTCCACGCTGATCTCCCCCTTGGAGATATCCCACTCGTCAGGGCCCACGATGCGATAGCGCTTTTCATTGTCCTCCTCGTCCAGCAGGGTGACCGTGCAACCGAAGTATACCTTCCCGTCGTCCTTGGGTCGGTCCGTGATGATCTTCAGCACATCCAGCCGCTTGCCGAGAAACCGGAGGCGCCGGTCGATCTCGCCGAGCTGCTTCTTTCGATAGATGTACTCGGCGTTCTCTGAGCGATCCCCTTCGGCCGCCGCGGCCGCAAGGGCCGCCGCCACTTCCGGACGTTTCATGGTCCAGAGGTGATGGGCCTCCTCCTCAAGACGCCGGTACCCTTCAGGGGTGATGTAGCCCGGCCTGCCGGATTCATCGGGGCGGGTTCTGTCGCGGGTTCTTGCCATGATTGAAGACCTCTGAGAATTTCAGGAAATACTATTGAGAGGGGTTCGTCAATTGCCGATTTGAATTGAGTCGATGTAGGCGCCGGAATCATTATTGGAGCTGTTGGCGCTGAAATGGAACCTCAGGTGAATCTCGTAGTCGAGGGAGGCGCTCGGCATCAGGCTGGAGATGCTCCTCGTGAACGACGTCCATCCCGTGTCCTCGGTGACCCGATCCCCCAGCTCCGCCCAGACGTTCCAGGCGGCCCAGGTGGCGCCGCCGTCGTCTGATGAACGACTCCGGCCTTCGAGCACGAGATAGTCTCCGGCGTCACCGTTGTTGAACCACATGCTCCAGACGAGGCTGACGGTCCCGCCGGCCATCTCGCTCACATCGACTATCGGGGAGTAGAGGTAGCTCTGCCGGCTGTTGGTGTAGTTGCCGTCCAGATCGGTCCCCCAGATACAGGTGGAATTTCCGGAGGGGACAGATGACGTTCCCAGCTCCCAGTCGCTGCTGACCGGGACAACAGGCCAACCTGTCTCCGTATCATACGGAGTGCTGCCGGCACGCCACCATCCTTGAATGGCGCATTGATCCCCCGGTCCCTCGAAATCGTACACTCCGAGCTGTCCCCCGAACACGTCGGCGTCGCTCAGGGGCTCGCCGCCCCGGCAGCATCTGAAGCCGAGCTGGGCCATCTCCAGGGTGTCCTCGTCCGCGGCCCAGAAGTCGAAGTCGCAGGTCATGCCCCCGGCCACGGTCTTGTAGGAGCCGCCCCGGATGACCCTCAGGGTCTGGCCGTCGACGACCCGCGCGCCGAGGGTCCACTCCTCGACATTGCCGGAGAGATCCCAGACGTCCGTGGTCCAAGCCGCCACACAATCGTTGCCGGAGCCGTCCCCGGCGGTTCCGGTGGAGATGGGGCCCTCGATGGTGTCGAAGTCGACCCCGTTGCACCGATCATCATCATATTCGTTGCCGTAGGGATAGTCGTACGGGCTCTCCGCCCCCCAATAGGCGCAGCCGTAGAACCACTGCTTGGCGGAGCAGAGATCCCAGCACTCGGCGGGGTTGCTGTCCGGATCGGTGTAGCTGCACAGGGGATCCGGGGTGGGGTTCAGGGTGTCCGGGTAGGCGTTCAGCCTGAGACAGGCGTTCCGGGCGTCGTTGAAGCTGATGCCGGTCCAGGGGGTCGCGCCCGTCGCGGAGCACGCCACCGGGCTCGCGGGGTTGCCGCTCGGTACCGAGGCCATCGAGGACTCGTACTGGAACATGGTGAAGTCTCCGGCGGGGCCGGTGATCGCCACGGCGCTCGTTCCGCATCCGGTGGTGCCGTCGTCGGCGTAGCCGTCGCAGTCGTTGTCGAGACCGTCGGGCGTGGCCCCCTCGGCCACCGGCGCGATGGTCTGCGGGATGACGCCCGCCGGCGAGTCGCACGCGGGGGAGGCGACGTCGGTGTCGCAGCAGACGAGCTGGTCGCTCTCGGCTGCGCCGGCGTCGGGGTTGCACTTGACCCACCCCTCGGCGTAGCACGCGCCGGTCCCGCTGTTGTTGCAGCGGGTTCCCGGCACCGCCTGAGCCCCCCAGAGCTGCAGCCCCTCGTCCACGATGCCGTCGCAGTCGTTGTCGATGCCGTCACACAGGGTCTCGTCCTCGGCGATGTTGTCGCCATCGCACTCGACCACGCCGCCTTCGCTGACGCAGAGGTAGTCGCACGACCAGCGGCCGTTCTGGCTGTCGCAGATGCTCTGCTGATCTTCGGGGTTGGGGCACTGGACGTTGCAGATCTCCGGCGGGAGCAGGTCCTCGTCGGTCTCGCCGTCGCAGTCGTCGTCCAGGTTGTTGCACAGCTCGTCGGTGGCCGGGCCGTTGTCGGTCTCGCCGTCGCAGTCGTTGTCGATACCGTCACACGTCGTCCCCTCGGGGCCGACGGTGTGCGACAGGCCGCACTCGCCGTACTCGCAGTCGAGCTCCCCGTCCGGGTTGCCGTCGACATCCCAGTAGCCCGCCTCACACTCGTTGATGCGGCACTCCTGGTTCACGCACGCCAGGGAGACCACGTGGGCGTTCGCCGGAACCAGGAGACTGCAGTCGTTGCCGCAGGCACCGCAGTTCTCCGCGGTGATCATGAGGTTCTCGTCGGTCAGGCCGTCGCAATCGTCGTCGTAGCCGTTGCACCACGTCTCGGAGTTCACTACCTGGTCCTGGGTATCGCACTGCACCCCGGATCCGTCCTGCTCGCCCTCGGTCACGCAGTTGTAGTTGCACCGCCACCCGGTCTCCGCGGCGCAGGTGGGCTCGCGCACGCGATCACCGCAGGCATCCGTACACCACCCGTCCGGGGGACCCTCCATCCCGTCATCCGTCTGGCCGTTGCAGTCGTTGTCCAAACCGTCGCAGATCTCCACGCTGTTGTCCGTCTCGTCCGAGCAGCCCGGCACACCGTCGACGCAGGTGGTCACCCCCTCGGGGCAGGCGTCGTCGTCCGGGCCGTCGCACAGGACCGCGATGAACTCGTCGGTCTCGCCGTCGCAGTCGTCGTCCACGCCGTTGCAGACCTCCGCGCCGGGCTTCACGCAGTTCCCCTCTGAATCCAGCCCGAGGCAGCACGCCATCATCCCGTGGTCGCAGAAGAACCTCCGATCACAGGATCCGCAGGCGTCGCCCGTGATAATATCTCCGTTTTCGTCCTCATCGGTCAGGCCGTTACAGTCGTTGTCGATGCCGTCGCACACCTCGGCTTCGGGGGTCACCTCGTTCTCGCACGGTCCCCAGCCCCCGCCGATGCAGGACGAGACGCCCCGCCGGCAGGCCCCGATCTCTTCGTACTCTTCAGTTCGGCACAGCTGGAAGAGCCCTTCCGCCCTGTCGTCGTCGGCCACGCCGTTGCAGTTCTCGTCCAGGTTGTCCTCGTCACAGGTCTCGATGGGTTGGGGGCCGACCTGCCCCTCGCATACGAGGCTGCCGTTCACACAGGTCATCCTTCCGGCCCGGCAGGCCCCCTGACACGTGTAGCTGTCCCCGTCCCGCTCGCACCCCTGAGTGAGGGTGTAACACTCCCCGCCCGCCTCCGGGACTTCCTCGTCGGTCTGGCCGTCACAATCGTCGTCCACCCGGTTGCATTGCTCCTCCACCCCTCCGTCCAGATCGACCACGCAGTCGTACTCGCAGCCGTTGTTGGCCTCACCGTCGATGTCGAAGAATCCCTCCGCGCACTCCTGGTATGTGCACTCCCCCTCTTCGCAGATCGCCACCGCGTGGGGGAACATACACCGGTTGCCGCACCGCCCGCAGTTTAAAGGATCCTCATCGAAGGAAACATCCTCGTCCACCCGGCCGTCGCAGTCGTCATCGTCTCCGGCGTAGTTCCCGTCCTGGAAATCCACACCGTTGCATCGGTCCTCTTCGGCGATCTTGCGGCAGTAGTACTCGCAGTCGTCCGGGTTGTCGTCGAGGTCGTAGTAGCCGGGGAGGCAGGCCCCCCGCGAGCACTCCCCCGCTTCGCAGATGGAGGCGGCGTTCTCGTACTGGTCGTTGCAGTCGTGGTTGCACTCGCCGCAGTGGAACGGGTTGATCTGGAGGTTCACGTCCTCGTCGATCTCTCCGTCACAGTCATCGTCCTCGCCGTCGCAGTCGTTGTCCTGGCCGTCCTCGAGGCACGTGGTGTCCTTCGGGCGGTCGTCATCGGTGGTGCCCTCCGAATCCTTGGCGCTGTCGTCATCCCCGTTGCGGGTGTCGTCGTCGCCGGCGTCTCCGCTCCCGCCGACCTGGAAGTCATAGGGGTCGGTCTTGCAGGAGGCGAGCCCCACCCCGAGGATCCATATCAGCGCGACGGCCCAGACCCCCCGGCGCTCCCGGGAGAGGAGCCGTCCGGCGAAGAGCAGCACGCCGAGCACCGCGAGCCAGAACCCGCTGCTCCCCGAAGGCGCGGCCCCCGGGGCGGCCGCGCAGAGGCAGCCCCCCGCGCCCGTGGCCAGCACCTTGCTCATGCCGTAGTTCTCCTGCTCGCCGTCACCCTTGCCGTTGCTCGTATCCCGCTCGTCGTCCGTGTCCCTGTCTCCGTCCGCGTCCCCGTCCACGTCCCCGTCCACGTCCCCGTCCACATCCGTGCTGCCGTACTCGAAGCAGCTGCCGTGCCGGCATTCGAGTCCGTTCGGGCACCTGATGCCCCAGCAGGGATCCTCAACGCACTCGCCGTTTTGGCACTCCTCGTAGTATTTGCAGTCCACGTCGTCGCAGGCGCCCGCCGCCTCGCAGATCCCGGTCTCCGGGTTGCAGGTGTCATCGTCGCAGTCCACCCCGTCGCAGAGATCGACGCACTCTCCGTCGCGGCAGATGCAGTCCACGTCGACGCACGGCGCCACGCAGTCCCCGTCCGCGTTGCAGTATTCGCCCGCGTCACAGGAGGCGTCCGCGCAGGGGTCTTCGATGCACTCCCCGCCGCGGCACACCTCGCCCTCGGGGCATCCCTCGGCGTAGCAGCCGTCATCCAGCGAGCGACAGTTGCCGGTCGCGGGGACGCAGACCGTCCCGTCCGCGCAGGGCACCTCGTCGCAGATGCTGACGCACCGCTTGAGTGCCGGGTTGCACCTGCACAGCGGCTCGGCGCCGTCGTCGCAGTAGTATGGGTTGTCTACACACGGCAGCGCGTCCTCTGAGTGCTCGTTGCACACGTCGGACACACAAATCCGGACCAGGTTGCCCCGGCCGTCGTCCATCTCCACGCAGGTCATGTCCTGCGCCGGACAGGGGGCCTCGATGCCCACGCACGGAATCGCGCACTCCCCGTCGATGCAGATGCTCCCCTCCGGGCACTCCACCACCAGCTCCTCGTCCGTCTCTCCGTCACAGTCGTTGTCCAGGCCGTCGCAGATCTCGTCCGAGGGCAGCCGCGCGTTGCACACCCACTCCCCCTCGAAGCACTCCATCCGGCCCATGTCGCACTCGCCGTCCGGCGGCGCGCCGCCGGGGTCATTGGTGCACTCGTCGCCCAGGGGCAGGCCGTCGTCCACCAATCCGTTGCAGTCGTCATCCAGGCCGTTGCACTCCTCCGGACCGCCGGGCGTGCTCCCGATACAGCGGATGTCCCATCCATCCTCCTCGTCGTAGGTGCATTCGTAGACCCCCGGATCGCAGACGCCCAGGTCCTCCCCGCACTCCGCCCCCTCGCCCAGGATGTTGTCGTCCGTCTCACCGTTACAGTCATCGTCCAGGCCGTTGCACTCCTCCACCACCGGCCCCTGGGGCGGGACGCACTCCCCTTGGTCGTTCACCTCCTGGCAGCACTCGAGGGTTTTCACTCCCTCGCCGTTGTCCACGCACTGCCACCACCCGTCGTCGCACTCGCCGATCGCGGTGGCGCACTGCTGCCCCACCTGATCGAGGTCGTCATCCTCGTCCGTCGTCCCGTCGCAGTCGTTGTCCTTGCCGTCGCAGATCTCCAGTGTCGGCGGGTTGGCGCCCTGACACGCGGACCAGAGGAACTCCGGATCCTCGGCGTCCGGATCGCAGACCCTCGCCCCCTGTCGGCACTCCCCCTCTCCCGGGCCGATCTCCGGGTTCTCGTCCTGGGCCGCCAGGCAGTCCTCGAGCAGTTCCTCGGGCACCGGCGGCGGCTCCCCGGCGGGCGGATTCTCCATGGACACCGCGCATCCCCCGCAGCGGAGGGGCTCCAGCTCGTCCACCAGCCCGTTGCAGTTGTCATCCTCCCCGTTGCACACCTCCCCGCTTCCCTCCCCCTCGCAGGAGAGGTGGCAGTCCACGCAGCGCCATACACCGCAGTTGGCGTTGCAGGAGGTCCCGATCTGCGGGATGTCTCCCGGCTCGTCGGTGGTGCCGTCGCAGTCGTTGTCCAGGCAGTCGCACACCTCGTCCTCCGGAAGCTGCTGGTGTCCGCAGACGCCGGCCTCCCAGGAACCCGCGGTTTCGCCGAAGCCCCATTGTCCCGCCTCCCCGCACTGCTGAATCCCCGCGTGGCAGATGCCGACCCCGTCCCGGTCCGCGTACTCCGCGTCCATGCACGCCTGCGGCGGGATCTCCTCGTCGGTTTCACCGTCGCAGTCGTCGTCCCGGTTGTTGCACTGCTCGAAGGTCGGGGGCTGCGCGGGGATGCACTCGTCTTCATCGAACCCGACGCAGCACACCTCCGCCCCTTCGATGCAATACAGGAGCCCGTCTCCGCAGGTGCCGCACACCTCGCCGCCGATCTCCTCGTCGGTTACGCCGTCACAGTCGTCGTCCTGGTTGTTGCAGGTCTCCTCCTGCGGGTCGATGGAGCCCTCACAGGCGGCGGTGCCACCGGCCTCGCAGGCCGCCTGCCCCTGCTGACACACCCCCTCGTTGGGGTCATCGCAGTACTCCTGACCGGCCACCGAGCTGTCACATCCCCCGCATGGGGTGCTGATATCCTCGTCGGTCTCGCCGTCGCAGTCGTCGTCGATGTTGTTGCAAAGCTCCGGGACCGGGGTGGTATAGGGGAGGCAGGTCTCCCCGTCCAGAGCGCCGCAGCACGTCTGCTGGCCGTTGATGCAATACCAATTGCCGTCCCCGCAGGGACCGCAGGTCTCGTCGCTGTTCTCGGCGTCATCCACGACACCATTGCAGTCGTCGTCGATGTCATTGCAGATTTCGGTGATGGGGCCCACCTCCCCGACGCACACCCGTCCTTCCCCTGGCACGCACTCCAGGTCTCCGCGCACACACCGGCTGAATCCGCCGTACTCGCACTCTCCTTCCACCGTCTCGCCGCAGCCCCCGCAGGAGTCCGGTATCGAGGGCCACGAGCTCTGTCCGTCCGGCGGCTCGTCCGTCTGTCCGTCGCAGTTGTTGTCGATGCCGTCGCAGGCGCACTCGGACGGCCGATCGCAGAGGGTGTCCTCGGGGTGCTGGGTCCCGTCGTCGCCGCACTCATCGCCCAGCCAGGTGTCGCAGTAGGTCCGGTCCGGCCGGAAGTCCTCGTCGGTCTCACCGTCGCAGTCGTCGTCCTCCTGATTGCAGACCTCCACGAGGATAGAGGAGCTGACGATTTCGTAGAGGACGCCGGAGAGCTCGGACTCGGAGGAGGCCGAGAAGGCGGTGATGTCCGCGTGCGCCGGGAGGTCCACGTCGTCTACCGGAACCCCCTGGCCGACGCGGGCGATGTCATCCAGGTCGTCCGACTGGAAGGCGAATCCGATGGTCCAGATCGGGACGTTCTTCCCCACGCCGCCCAGGTCGTACAGGTTCGCGCCCGCCGTGAGCACGGTCTCGTGGTCCGCGCTGCAGGTGTCATCCCCGTCCGTCAGCAGGATCACCGAGTACGGTCGGCACTGGGCGATCCGTTCCTCTTCCGCTGTATCTCCCATATCGTCGGTATAGATGGCCGACAGGTAGCTCCTCGCGGCATCCATGGAGCCACCGAGGGGGGTCCACTGGGTCGCCCTGAGCTCCTGCTCGTAACCATCCCCGCGGCGGACCCAGGAGGGGTCCGGGGCGGTCGCCGGAGTTCCGTTGGCGTTGAACTCGTGGTGATCCATCCACATCATGATAGCGCCGCGGTTGTCCGGGAGGGCAATATTCGGAAACTCGACGCAGAGCCAGCGGTAGTCATTCGCGTGGGGATACAGGTCGAAAGCGGGAGAGCACGAATCCGGATAATTGCATCCGCCGCTCCCGTATCGCAGATCATCGCTCCCGCTCCCCTGATTGCCCGAATAGTAGCAGGCCGAGTACTCCGTGGTGGTGGAGTTGTAGTACTGGGAGAACTTCATCAGCGCGAAGTCGATGTCACCGGTGGCGTACACCATCTGGCGCATGGCCTCCTTGGCGGCGTAGAGACGGCTGTTGCCGGAGCCGGGACAGCAGTAGTTGGAGCCCCAGGGATCGAGGCTCCCGTCCCCGAACGTGCTTTCATCGTTCCCGCTCACGTTGTACAGCATACTGCCGGAGACATCGAAGATGATGAGTATCCTGGGTTTGATCTGTGTCTGGGCCGATGCGCCCTCCGGAAGCATCCAGAATAGACACAGACCGAGCCCGAACACCATGGCCTTGACCCCGGAGACATATTTCCTAGCAAACGCCGTCATAAAACCCTCCTTGGTTTTTGCTATTTGTCGCTCATTTAAATTTTACCAGCGGTGTATATTTTTATATTTTTTGTGTCTTTTGCTTGTCAGTAAAGCGATTTTTGCGGTTTTTCTCTAGAATGAACATACTGTTTCACTTTTAACATAATTCACCGTCGATATAATAATATGGTAGATAAAGGGGGTGCGGGCAATTCGAGCCGCTGTTTTTTTCCAGGATCGCTCTCCTGGGAAGCCTGCGATAACGGGATTGCCTATAATCGATTTCTAAACGGTAACGGTTTTTTTCGCGGCTTGTCCTACCGCCGCTGGTAGACGGAGAGAACGCCGACGTACAGGTAGCCGATGAGGAACAGGGAGATGAAGGGGAGGGAGAGGTAGTGTTTCCCCACCACCGCGACATAGATCGTGGCGACGAAGTAGGCGGCGAACGCGAGCTCGATGAGCGGCACCAGGCTCTTGCGGGCGCGGTACCGCATCTTGGTGAGCAGGACGCTCTCGCTCTCGGCGCAGTGCTTGGCGGTGCGGACAAACTCGGTCTGGTGACCGAGGAGCCCCTCGAGGACCGCCTTGGCGTTGTTGATGGAGAGGCCGATGCCGAGGGACATGAGCAGCGGTACCTTGGCCACGGCCTTCCAGAAGCCGCCGTAGAGGTGCTTGTGGGCGACGACATAGAAGGTCCCGATGGAAAAGGTGGTGCCCATGAAGAGGGGCAGATCGATGATCAGGACCTCCCGCCAGCCGTGCGCGGTGCGGAGGAGGAGGTTGGGGAGCAGCAGGAGCGCCAGCAGGATCATCAGCACGTAGGCCAGGTTGTTGGTCAGATGAAAGAAGGCCTCCATCTTGATCTTGAAGGAGACATCGGATTTGAAAATCAACGGCAGCATCTTCTTGGCCACCTGAATCGATCCCTTGGCCCAGCGGTGCTGCTGCGACTTGAAGCTGGCCATCTCCACCGGGATCTCCGCCGGGGTCTCCACGTGGGTGAGGTAGACGAAGTTCCAGCCCTTGAGCTGGGCGCGGTAGGAGAGATCCATGTCCTCGGTGAGGGTGTCGTGCTCCCAGCCCCCGGCGTCCGAGATGGCCTGCCGGCGCCAGATGCCCGCGGTGCCGTTGAAGTTGAAGAACCGGCCGGTGCGGTACCGGGCGTCGTGCTCGATGACGAAGTGGCCGTCCAGCATGAGGGACTGGATGCGGGTGAGCAGCGAGTACCGCCGGTTGATGTGTCCCCAGCGCATCTGCACCATCCCCACGTTCGTATCGGTGAAGTAGTGAATGGAGTCGCTCAGCACGTTTTTGCCCGGGTTGAAGTCCGCGTCGAAGACCGCGATGAACTCGCCTTGCGCTGTCTTGAGCCCGTTCTCGAGGGCGCCGGCCTTGTAGCCGGTCCGGTTGGTGCGGTGGACCAGGGAGATATTGAGCCCCTGTTTCGAGAGCAACTCGATCTCCGCCCGGACGATGTCGGTGGTATCATCGGTGGAGTCGTCCAGTACCTGAATCTCGAAGCGATCCTTCGGGTACTCGATCTCCGAGACCGCCCGGAGCAGACGCCGCGCCACATAGCGCTCGTTGAACATGGGCAGCTGAATGGTGACAAAGGGCAGTTGATCGAAGTGCCCCTTGGGGTTCGGGATCCGTCCTCTCGTCTTGAGGAACAGGAAGACCAGTTGCGATCGGTGAAACCCGTATAGCGCCAGTATCCCTAGAATAATGAGGTATGACGAAATGAGAACGTATCGTAGCGTTTCTGTTTCCATGCCCTTCTTCCCTTTTTTGTAAATTCCGCCCGTTGTTCCGAGCATCATGAAAGAACTAAATTTCAAAGTTGTCATTCAATTGTCACTAACCTCGCGACATTGTCACAATTTACAATTTATGACCTTTTATCCAGCGGTTATAGTGGGTGATTTTTTTTGGCGGCTACAGCCGGGGGTGATTTTTATCAGTATTTCTTAACTGTTCAGAACCGCCTGCCCCCGTTTTCGCCATCGATCGGTCAGGGCGTAGACGGTGGGGATCAGCACGAGCGTTACGAGGGTGGAGAAGAGGAGCCCGCCGATGACCGCCACGGCCAGGGGACGCCACATCTCCGCGCCCTCTCCGCCGCCGAGGGCCAGCGGGATCATACCGCCGATGGTGGTGAGGGCGGTCATGAGCACGGGACGGAGGCGCCGCTCTCCGCCGGTGCGGATGGCCTCCTCGAGGGAGAGCCCCCGATCCCGGAGCTGATTGATGTAGTCCACGAGCACGATGGCGTTGTTCACCACGATGCCCACCAGCATGATCATTCCGATGAAGGATGTCAGGGAGAGGGTGATCCCCGTCAGCGGCAGGGCCAGGAACACGCCGGTGATGCCGAACGGTACCGAGAACATCACCACGAAGGGATCCAGCAGGGACTCGAACTGCCCCGCCATGACCATGTACACCAGCAGAATCGACAGCAGCAGGGCCAGCGAGAGGTCGAACACCATGGCCCGCTGCTCCTTGATATCGCCGCTGAACCGGACAGAGACCGATTCGGGGATCTCCCCGGCGGCCCTGGCGGCCTTGATCTTCTTCTCGAGGTCCGCGGCCACGTCGCCGAGGGGCCGGCCCGAGAGTCCGCCCATGACCCGCAGCATGCGCTGCTGGTCCAGGCGCCGGATTTCGAGGGGGCTGCGATCGTCCTCGAGCCGCGCGAAGCTGGAGAGCCGGATCTGCTTCCCGCTCAGGGAGGGGATGGTCAGCCGCTCGATATCGCTCTCCTCGGCGCGCTGATCCTCGCGAAGGCGGATGAAGAGATCGATGTCCTCATCCCCGCCCCTGAAGCGGGTCACCGCGCTGCCGTACATGGCCGTGCGCACCTCAGAGGCGATGGCCGCCACGGGGACGCCGAGCCGGGCCGCCCGCTTCCGATCGATGTCCAAGCGGATCTCCGGATTGTCGTCCATGAGATCCGTCACCACGTCCACCGCACCCCGGGTGGAGGCCATGATCTCCTTCACCTTGACGGCGGCGGCGCGCAGCTGGCGGATGTCGTCGGCGAACACCTCCACGGTGAGGGGCTTTCCCCCGGTGGTGCTGCCGATCTGCATGATGGGGTTGGCTCCGTTCACCTCCACGGAGACGAGGTCCGGTATGGCCTCCACCTTGGGCCGGATGGCGTCGGCGATCTCGTAGGTGGAGCGGGAGCGTTCCGCGAGGGGGGGCACGCGGCACCCCAGCGTGGCGATGTTGGCGCCGGTCCGCTCCCCCATGATGGCGGAGAGCCCCGAGCGGGTCGCCCCCACCCGGAGGAAGGTCCGGTAGGACTCCGGGACCTCCTTTTTGATGATGTCGCGGATGCGCCGGGCCACCTCGGTGGTGCGATCGACGTTGGTGCCGATGGGGAGCTCCGCCCGGATCTGCACGGTGCCGCCGTCCATCATGGGCATGAAGTCCATGCCGATGATCCGGATGAGGAAGAGCCCGAAGCCGAAGACCATCAGGGTGAGGACGACGACCGTCTTCCGGTGCCGGAGGGCCATGGCGATGAGCGCACCGTAGGCCCCCTCGAACCGCTGGAACTGGCGCTCCCCCCAGGCCGCGAGCCGGCCGCTCCCCACCCGCCGTTTGCCCAGCAGGCGGCAGGTGATCACCGGAACGAACATGAGGGAGACCAGGAGGGACGCCACGATGGCCATGATCACCACATAGGAGAGCTCCTTGAACACGATGCCGATGATGCCGCTCACGAAGAGCACGGGCATGAAGATGGAGACGGTGGTGAGGGTGGAGGCGGTGACCGCGCCGCTCACCTCCGAGGCGCCTTCCGCCGAGGCGGCCCTGGCGTCCTTACCCGACTCCCGGTGGCGGACGATGTTGTCGAGCACCACGATGGAGTTGTCCACCACCATGCCGGCGGAGATGGCGAGGGCCGCCAGGGTGATCATGTTGAGGGTGAGCCCCCCCGCCGCCAGCATGGCGAACACGCCGACGAGGGAGAGGGGGATGCTGATCGCGACGACGAGGCTCGTCCGCAGCCGCCGGAGGAAGACGAGGATCACCAGGATGACGAGGACCGCGCCGCCGTACACGGCGCTCTTCAGGGACTCCACCATCAGGACGACGGTCTCCGACAGGTCCACGATGATGTCAACGCTGAGCCCCTCGGGCAGCTCGTCCTTGAGCTCGTTGATCCGGGCCGTGGCCGCCCTCGCCACGTCCACCGTGTTGGCCCCGGACTCCCGCTGAAGCATCATCATCATCATGTTCTTGCCGTCGAGGGTGGCCTTGCCGAGCTCGTCCTCGAGCCCCAGAGAGACCGTGGCCACGTCGCCGAGATAGACCAGCGCGCCGGAGGTCCGGCTCTGGCCCACCACCACGTCGCGGATGTCCTCCAGATTCTTGAACTCCCCCGGGACGCGGAGGGTGTACTGGGAGCGGCCGATGTCCATGGTGCCCGCGGGGAGGGTGAGGTTGCTGGCCTGGATGGCCTGGGAGAGGACCGCGAGGGAGAGACCGTGGGCCTCCAGCCGCTCGTTGTCCACCTCCACGAGCACCTGCTTGAACCGCTGGTTGAAGATGATCACCGACGCCACCCCGTCCACCCGCGCCAGCTCGTTGGAGACGCGCTCCTCGACGAGATCCGAGAACGCCTGGACGTCCCCCTTGGCGGAGGTCACCCCGAGCATGAGGATGGGGAGCTGGGACATGTTCATGCGGTAGATCATCGCGTCCTCGACCTCCTCCGGCATGAACTTCTTGGCGAACCCCACCAGCGAGCGGATGTTGTTGGTGGCCTCGTGGAGGTCCGTGCCCCAGTCGAAAGTGAGCTGCACCACCGCCATGTTGTCCTGGGAGACCGAGGCCATGTCCTCGAGATCCGGCAGGGACGAGAGGCGGTCCTCTAGCACCTCCGTGATCTTCTGCTCGATGTCGCTCGCGCTCGCCCCCATCCAGGGCAGGATGACGGTGACCACCGGCGGCTCGATGTTCGGGAACATGTCCAGGGAGAGCTTGGTGAACGAGACCATGCCGATGACGGCCACGCCGAGGAAGAACATGGTGACCGCGACCCTGCGTTTGACCGAAAACGAGGAGAGGCTCATCCCTGCCGCCCCTTGGCCGGCTCGACGACCACCCTCTGTCCGTCCTCGAGCTTCTCCTGTCCGCCGCGGACCACGGTCTCGTCTGCTTCCAGTCCCTTGATGATCTCCCGCAGATCCCCATCCCGCACCCCCAGGAGGACCTCCCGGCGGGAGACCCGGTTGCCCTTGACCACGAACACGACGCCGGTCTCGCTCTTGATCTCGGATTGGATGACCACGTCATCGGGGACGGCCACCGCGGCCCGGGCGCCCAAATCGAGGGCGATGCGGGCGCTCATCCCCGGCTGCAGGCGGCCGTCCTTGTTCTCGAGCACCACCTGCACGCCGGCGGTCCGGCTCATGGGGTCCACCAGGGGTTCCACCCGATCCACCGTGGCCTCGATGGGTGCCTTGGCCAGGGCGTCGATGGTCACCCGGACCGGCGTGCCGGCGGACACGAAGGGGAGATCCCGCTCCGACAGGGAGCCCACGATCTTGAGCCGGCTGTCGTCGACCACGATCGCGACGGGGGTGGGGGGCATCGCGTTCAGGCGGGCCCCCTCGTCCACCAGGCGCTTGGCCACCTCCCCGTCGAACGGGGCGCGGATCTCGGTGTAGGAGAGGTTGGCGCGCGCCGCCTCCAGCCCCACCTGGGCGAGCTGCACCTGGGCCCGGGCGAGCTCGACCTTCGCCGCTGTGGAGCGCTGGGTCCCCTCGATGTCCTCGTAATCGCTCTCGGAGATGACCTGCTTGTCCCTGAGCTGGGCGAGGCGGCCCTGCTTCGTGGAGACGGTCTCGAGGCCGATCTCCGCGGCGGTGACCCCCGCCCTGGCGGCGGCGAGCTGGGCCTTGGCCTGCTTGGCCGCGAGGCGGAAGTCCTTCTGGTCGAGCTTCACCAGGAGGTCCCCCTCCCGGACCCCGTCCCCCTCGTCGACATAGACCTTCCTGACCTCCCCGGGGACCTTGGAGATAACCGTGACCTGCTTGTAGGCCAGGACGTCGGCCGGGATCTCGATTCGCCGATGGAAGCGGTGCTCCTCGGCCCGGTGGGTTCCCACCGCGGCGGGGCCCGCCTCCCGGGCCGGGGCGATTTCGGGTTCGTTTTGAGGGGTGCATCCACTCCCCATCCAGGTCCAAAAGGCGAGATACAGGATCCATCTGGGTACCATTCTCATTGCTCCTTGCGCAGTCCCTGCAGAAATATCCTCATCATCAGGCTGATGCCTTCTTCAATCTGGTCTTCGAAGCCGCGCCGCCAGAAGGTATCATCGATTCCCTGGAGCGCGGCGATGGCCACGAGGGCGCACAGCCCCGGATTCTCGATCTCGATCTCCCCGGCCGAGATCCCCTCGTCCAGTATGTCGGTGAGGGCCTTGATCTCCTCCTCGAAGAACTGGCGCCGCGCCTCCTGGAGGAGCGGTCGCATCGCGTCGATCTCATCCGGGGTTATCGCGCCCAGCGCCTGCTTCTCCTTGAAATAGCGATATCGGGCTCTGAAGAAGGCCTCCAGCTTCTCCCCGATCGCGCTCTTTTCGGCCGCGGCCCGCGTCATCCGGCTGAGCAGCTCCCGGCTCTCCTGATTCACGACCGCGCGGATAATCTCGTTCTTACTCTTGAAATAATAATAGACGGAGGGTTTCTTCAGCCCGGCGCCACGAGCGATATCCTCCACCGTGGCTTTCCTGAACCCGTATCGGGCGAACAGGGCATAGGCGGAGGTCAGGATAGCGGTTCTCTGACGGTCTTGGGAATCCAGTATTTTTTCCATGATTAGACTTTTAGACCAAATAGGTCGATTAGTTGAAGGTAGTGACGAATCGCCGGTGTGTCAAGGATGAGAACGGCGACGCGCGGCACAAATTAATACAAAAAGAGACTGCGCCGGGGAGGGCGGTCGCGCGGCCCTTTTTCATGACCGGAGACCTGTGATATAGAAGGGTCCCGGTTCCGGCATGAAAGGAGTGGGATGAACGAGCTGGCGACGCCGACAGACAGGCGCTACGAGTCTCAGACGGGCGGGCATCGCGGCTTGCGGCTCATGGGGTATTGCGGCCTCGTATTGGGGGTGACCGCGCTCGGGTGCGGCGCCAGGATGGAGCCCCCGCCCGCACCGGTACCGGCGAAGCCGTCCCCCCCGCCGGCCCCGGTGGAGACGCCGAAGGCCCCGCCCTCGGAAGATCCTCCGGACCGCAATCTGCCCCTGCCGCCGCCGGACGATACCCGATGCTGTGAAGATGACAACACCTGCGAGCGGGAGACCGATCCCTGCGTGCTCGGCCTGAAAGGGGAGCTCGCGCTCGATGAGGACACCCTTCGGGAGTGCCGGAGACTGGCGAAGCTGAAGGGCTTCGAGGAGAAGCAGTATCTGAGGGATACTTACGCGCCGTACGAGAACTGCCCGCTCCGGCTCCCCAAGATGACAAAGCGGCGGAGCCTGGAAATCCGGAGTCGATACGAACCGGCGGTCGTCATGGGGGATGACGCGGACGCGGCGTTCACCGAGCTCTCCGACGGCGCCCTTCTGATGGCCGTGGATCTGTGCCGGCAGCGGCGCACCGGCAGCTCCCCCACCCTGATGGAGGGGAACGCGTTGCCCCAATTCCTGCTCCTCTCCGACGAGCAGGACGTCCAGCGGCTCGAGGTCGCGCCGGGGCTGCCCGAGATGGGGTACGTGCGCTTCTCGTGTGACGCCGACTGGCGGTGCCGCCACCCCATGTCGGCCCCCTGCCGGGAGATGGACGCGGGGCACCTGTTTCGAAACATCACCCGAATCGCCGGCCGATCGAAGGATGATTTTTTCGTCGTCGTCACCCAGCGCCTTCCGGGAAAACCCATCGGCAAAGGGGATGTCGTCTTCGACGATCTTTACCGCTACGAGGACGGGCGGTGGTCCCGATGGCCCGTGCCCCCGCCGGAGCTCCCCGAGGAGACGTGGCAGATCCGCGGGCCCAACGGGGATCGGCCTCTCGTACAATATCGTTTTGTGACACCGCGCCTGGACGCGGTGGTCTTCTTGCGCGAGACGGTGATCCCCGGGGAGGCCGCGCGGCGGGAGCTGGTGCTTTTGGACGGCACCTCCGAGCCCGTCCTGTCTTTGCTCCCTGAATCGTCCCGACTCCTCGCCCTTAGCGCGTTTCCCTCCGGGGAGGTCGTCGCCGTGGGGGAGATGGGGACCTCGCTGTTCCTCAAGCGCTTCGGCTCAAAGGATCATCCCCTGCAGCGATTCACGTTCCCCTTCGATGGCTGCCGCGATTCCCTCCGCGTCAGCGCCGAGGGCCCCGAGCGAATCACCGTAACGACCAAGACGGGGACGACGAGAGCGTATGTGCGAAGCGGCGACCGCTACGAGCGGGAGTGCCTGGAGAGCGTTCCCGAGCCCGATGAAGAGAGAGCACCGGAGTCCATCGAGGTCCTGCAGTCCTTCGAGAATCAGCAGTACAAACTGTCCGAACGATCCGGGTACGGCGAGCACGCGGAGCACAGAGCGGGGGACCGTCGGTTCTTCAGCTTCCTGTGCCGGCGGGAGGATCGGCACATCGGGCGATGCCTCTATACGGATACCCCCGTCCGGGAGCCCTTCGAGATATCGTCGACGTGCGGCTTCGTCGATCAGACCTATTGCGATGAGAGCACCGCCTGCGAGTGGTTCCAGATGTGCACCTTTCGGGACGGGCAGTGCGTGAGGGCCGACGCCCCGTCAGAGTGAGCTACTGAATCTGGAAGGTGTACTGGTTCTCGTCGTCCGTGCCGACCACCACGGAGGAGACGATGATGGGGCTCATGTCGCCCTCCGATCCCACCGCGGCGCCGAGGGTCTGGCTCCGGGTGATGGTCCGTCCGTCGAGGGTTGAAATCTGGATCCGCGCGGTCTCCGGTCCCTCCCCGGCGTAGTAGTTGACGCCGATTTCATAGGTGCCGATCTGGAGGGTCTCGCAGGCGACGAAGTAGTGCTCCGGGCCGAAGCTGGTGGTATCGTCCAGGTCGAGGAATCCGGAGTCGCCGCTCATGGCGCTGTAATAGACATGGCTGCCGCCGGGCTCGTATACGTGTAGATCCACATCCGGCTCCGCCCCCCACTCCAGGGTGACCTTGATGGCGCCGTCCCCGAGCTCGGATTCCGGGAACTCCAGCCCCTGGATCAGGGCGTTGAAGGCGGCGTCGATGACCTCCCGACTCGGGAGGGCCGAATCGAAGTACGCCTCGGTGAAACCATGGTTCAGGAAGTCCCGGTTGTCGCCGAACACTCCGGGATCATTCTCGATATTCGAATCGAGGACATTGCCCACCAGCCGGAGCGCGTCGATCACCCGGTCGTCGTGGGCCGTCACATAGACGTTGCTGCCGATGACCCGATCTGCCGGGGTGGCCACGCCGATGATGCCGATGCTGCTCGCGTACTCGGGGTTCTCGGTGATGACATTCTCCACGGCGGCGTTGGCGAAGAGGTTCCCCTGGGAGTGGGCGATGACGATGACCCGCTTGCCCTCGAGGAGATCGCTCCGGTATTTCTGCGAGTGGTTCTCCGTGGTGCCCACCAGCATGTATTTCTGCTTCATCAGCTCCAGGTAGCTCTCCTGGAGGGAATCGAGAATCGGGTCGTCGAAATCCACCTTGGACCCGGACTGGATGATCTGGAGGTACTCGTGGGCCGTCCGGTTGGTGCCCCCCTCCTCGTTGATCTTCTGCTGGAACACCTGGATCACGTCCCGGGTGAGCTGGGAGGAGTAGTTGTAGGCCATGAGGAAGGCGAACTTCTCCTCCTCATAGGCCCGCTTGAGATCCGAGTAGTAGGCCGCCCCGATGGCGTTCCGGCTGGCCCGCGCCTGGGCCAGCGTGTTGTTCACCCCGTTGCCGAAGTAGATGTGGGTCGTATCGAAGGCCTCGCAGCTCGGTTCCTCCTGCGCGAATGCCGGGAGGGCCGGGAGCAGCAGCCCCGCGATGAGCAGCAATGTGTATTGTCTGATGTCGGTCATATTCCTGCTCCTTTCCTACTGCGCGCACGCGGCTTCGAAGTCGTTGTCGCCGCCGAAGAACTGGTCCGAGAAGGACTGGTTGATGTCGATGTAGGCCTCGCTCCGCTGATCCGTGTTGACCATCAGGTTCTCCACGAAGAGCACCTCCTGCGAGGGCTTCTCGGTGCGCGCGAAGAGGCAGTCCACTCCCTTGGTGATGAGCCCCGCGGCATCCGAGACGGCTTGCGCGTTGCCCGCCTCGTAGGCCGCGAAGGCCAGCTGGATGCTGTTGGAGAGCTGGGTGAGGGCGAGCCGCGCGGGCTCGTCATGAGGATAGCGCTCGCCGATGCCGATCTGGGCATCGTCCCGGACGCCGTCCAGGTCGGAATCGACGCCGAGGAGGGTCGCCTTGCCTTCCTCCCCCGGATCCGGCGGCAGGTTCAGATGAGAGAGATCGTCCCCCTTGGACCCTGGATTACAAGCTGCAAATTGAAATAGTAGTAAAAATAGAAATAGTGTGCCGATTGCTTTCATATTCATCTCCTTATGAAAAAAGTTTCCCCCTTGGTCCCCCTGACAGCTGATTGGACGCGCTGCCCTCTGTGATATTTAGCACGAATAATGCAACATGCATGTAAATTTGAACAAATACAGTATTGAGAGTCTATTTGTCCCGCTGGAAACGGAAGAGTCCTTTGTGCTATAGCGCTGCGATGACTGAGACAAAGCAGAATGATCTTGATATGGGCGAGCTGGAGGTCGCGGCGAAACGATTCGAGTCATTCGCCTGGGAGGAGACCTACGCCGCCGGTCAGGACGCCTTCGAGGTGTTCAATGTCGTTACGAGAAATGGATTGCGGACAGAGCTCGGGACGGTCCTGGAGGGCATCGACGGACGGCCCTACGCCGAGGTCATGAGCATGATGGTGGTCATCGGTTTCGGTCCGCTTCGGGAGGGGGCGCGGACCTTCGCCTCCTTCGCCGGCGGGGCCGGAGGGGAGGAGCCGCCCTGTCAGGTGACCTATGACCGGCTGGTGGAGGGGTTGATGGCGATCAATAACCCCCTGAGCCGGGAGGCGCGGGATCTGCAGGCGGCGATCGAGGGCATGACGGCGCTCAACTGGGTGCTCACCTCGGTGGAGCAGACGCTCAACCGGGCGATCCTGAAGCGGTTCCCCGCGCTGAAGGAGTGCGCCGACGCGGTCGGACGGCTGGTGTTGGCCGGTCTGCTCAACGGGGTCCGCGTGGAGTTCCTGATCCCCCGGCTGATGGCGGAGCGTCTGAACGAGGCGCGGTTCAAGGTCCACGCGGCGGCGGCGGTCGCCCCGCGGGAGGCGGCGGACGAAGCCGTGATCGCCCGCTGGCGGCAGGCCCTCGGCAGGGGGGAGGAGCCCCGCGCCTGGCCCGAAGACGGTCTGTGCCTGTGCAAGGAGGACCTGCTGGCGCATCTTCGATGCTGCGATGAGAGCGCCCCCGTTGATCCGGAAGATTTGAAGAACGCCGGCGTCGACTATCTCCTCAAGCGGCCGTGCTGCAACATGACCCTCACCGGCATACGCTGCGGGGTGTGCGCGCGTTACTACACCTGGTCCCGGGGCGTGGTCCCGACCCATCAGAAGGCATAGGGCATCCGCGGGCTCCACTTCCTCCGTCACCCGCTTCAGATTGCCCATGCGGGAGCGCCGTCTCAATTTTTCTCTCGGTCCTCTCATCGGTCGCTGATGTATCAGAACGGCGGGAAAATCGCGCGCCAATTGACTCGATTAATGCCTTGAGAGCGGCTATATAAATAGCCAGTAACACCCTGTGGAGCCGAGATGATCGTTTCGCGACCGCGCACCCATAGCAGCGTGCCCCTTCTCATCGGCGCGAGCCTCCTCCTGCTGTCGGCGAAGGTCGCATGGGGGGACGAGCAGTTGTCGATCGATGATTCCTGGGGGCTCATGCCCGACGCCGGTCTTCTTGATGACGGTGTCCCGGAGGAACCCTCGGATGCCGGAGCGTCCGTTGCCGTCGACCCCGCCCTCGTCCGGTTGCGGGGGGAGCTCTTTGCCCTAGTCGAGGGCAGGGCCCCCGCGTCCGAGGATCTCGACGCCCTCTTCAGCATCCCCCTCGATGATCCGAAGCCCCTGCGGCAACGCATCGGGCGCCTGCCGTCGGAGATCCTGCAGATGGAGGAGCGGTTCGATCAGCTGAAGCAGGAGCTCTCCCGTCCCGAGGCGCTGGCGCCTCCGGTGGAGAGACCGCCGCTCCTCGATACCGTGCTGACGGCGCCGACGGAGCCGGTGGCGCCGACCGCGCCGGTCAAGCCGGATCGGGCCGCCGTCCGGACCTATTTGAGAGAGCGGCGGACCCCCGGGGTCGAGGATCCTCGGGAGGTGTACCAGCGGGACCTGGAGCGGTACGTCCAGGAGCGGGCGGCGTATGAACAGGCGATGAAGGAATACGCAGAGGCGCGCGTCCGCTTCGAGACATCGGCGGCGGCGGTCCGCGAGGCCGAGGTAGCGTACCAAAAAGCCCTCGCCGAGCGACGGCGGGCCCTCGCGGACCAGGTGGCCACGCTCACGGCGGAGGTGGAGACCCTCGCGCACCGAATTGCCGTGGCGAAGCTGCGCCGGGACTACCTCTCGGGGCTCGCCGGGCTGCTCGATCGTCTGAGCGAGCCCGGGCTCGAGGTGTTCCAGAGCCTCCGGGCGCCCCGGACGGCCATCCGGAGGCGGGCGGAGCGCATCCGCCAGGTCGCCGCCGCCATGGAGACCCTGGCGGATCGGGGCCGCGTCCTGCTTCGGCGGGTGGAGGCGGGCTCCCTCACGGGATTCCAGGTCCAGCAGAACGAGGTGATCGGCAACCTGACAGGGGAGCTACGGTCCTTCGACCGGCGGGTCCGGCGGGCCCGGCAACTGGCCGAGGCGCTCCTCGCCCTGGCCGAAGAAATTGAGAACGCCGGCCGCGCCGAGCGGTTGCATCTCCTGGTGTCGGCGAACGACCCGTCGATATCCGAAATCGCCGATCGGACCTTCAAGGAGCGGCTCCGAGAGAGCCGTCGGGCCTCCCGGGTGCCCACCGGATTCGCCGTCACCGACACGGATCTCCTCGACGTTCAAACGCGGCTCGGGGAACTTCTCCTCAGACCCCACGCCGTCTCCACCGTGGCCGACGGGGAGAAGGCCCTGCTCGAGATACGAGCCGCCGGGGAGCAGCTCGACAAAACCCTGGACGCCCTATCCCTGGGACAGGACCGCTACCGCCAGGCCTACAAGCGGGAGATCGTCACACTGTACTCGGGGCTGGCCTCCCCGGAGGTCAAGCACCGGGCCTACTCCTTCTCCTACGCGTTCTTCGAGGACTTCGCTGCGGATATGAACCTCCTTCGGGTCGACCTGTCCCTCTGGTTCGAAAACCGGCTGGACAGTGTCTCCCACCTGTCGTCACACCTCCAGACCCGGGAGGGACAGCTCCGGGTCGTTCGCATCGGCGGTGGGCTGCTGCTCATCCTCGTGCTCATCTCTCTTCGGAAGCGGATCCGCAGCCGCTTCGCCCGCGTCATCCTCCGGCTGATCAACCTCAAGACGTTCCGGCAGCGGGCCGGGCTGCTGGTGCGCCTCACCGTCTTCCTCCTGGCGCTGGTGCCCATCGCCCTCGTCGCCCTGTCCGGGTACGCGCTGCTCTTCCTGATCGGCATCGAATACCCGGAGGTGCGGATCGCCGAGATTGCCTTCCGGTGGGCGCTTATCTACCTCGCGGGGCGACAGTTGGTCCTCGGGCTCACCCGGCAGGAGCGATCCGGTCGACCCCCCCTGTTCCAGATATCCCTCGAGAGCTTCAGGCTGCTTCGGATCACCTACGCCCGCCTCGGGCTGTTCCTGGCGGTGGTCGCCGCGGTGGGGGAGTGGAGCCGGGTGTGGATGGGGACCGGCAGCCTGAACACCATGGTCCGGTTGGTGGCCTCGGCGTGGCTCGGCGTCTGGATCCTCTGGGCCATGACCGCGTGGCGGCGCCCCCTGGCCGGTTCCTGCATGGCCCAAACCCCCGAGGGGCGGCCCGTCCATCGGATCGCGGAAATCGCGGTCGCTCATCGCCTGGGGCTCATCCTCTCTCCTTTGATGTTTCTCTGGCTCGTCGCCCTGGCCCTGCTCCGGGCCGGGCGGAAGCTCCTGGCGGAGGGGAACCTCCTGGCCTACCTTCGGGCGCGGGCCCTCCGGCGGATGTCGAAGAAGGCCAGGAAGACCGACGCCGCGGCGCCCTCCTTCTCCCTGCCCGCGCGGTACGTCGAGCAGTTTCCCCTCTACCCGCTCCACGGCGAGGAGGGGGAGGTGCTCCTGCCGCGGCGGGCGCAGATGGACAAGGTCCGGGGACAGATCGTCCGCTGGCGGGAGAGCGGCCAGGACGGGTCGCTGGTGCTGGTGGGGGAGAAGGGGATCGGCAAGACCACCTTCCTCGCCCTGTTGGAGCGGGAGCTCTCGGATATCGGTGTACGCCGGTATGTCTTCGCCGAGAAGCTCCGCTCCGGTGGGGATCTGTCGGGCGGCCTGTGTCGCCAGATGGGCATCGCCGAGACCGATATCCGGAACCTCGCCGGGCACCTCCGGTCGGAGGGCCCCCAGGTGATCCTGCTGGACGAGGCCCACAATATCTTCCTCCGCACCGTGGACGGCTTCCGCGCGGTGAGGGCCCTGGTCAACCTGGTGGACGCCACGGCGGACAAGGTGTTCTGGGTGCTGGTCTTCAACGCCTACTCCTGGGCGTTTCTCAAGAAGGTGAGCAACCACGTCCGCGCCTTCCGCCGGGTGCTGCGGCTGCCCCCCTGGTCCCAGGCGGAGCTGAAGGAGCTGGTGGCGAAGCGGAACGAGCGGTCGGGGGTGACGGTGGAGTTCGACGAGGTGCTCCTGGACGCGGAGGCCAGCTCCACCGGCGGCTTCGAGCTCATCAACAGCGCGGACGGCTTCTTCCGGCTGCTCTGGGAGTCCAGCCGGGGCAACCCGCGGGTAGCGACCTACCTGTGGCTGAACGCCCTCACCCCCCTGTCGGAACGCCGCATCCGGGTGGGGCTCATCCGGGAGGAGAGCTCCGAGTTTCTCGACGAGCTGGGGACCGGCATGCTCTTCGTTCTCGCCTCCACGGCCCAGCACGAGAACCTCTCCTTCGACGAGCTCGCGCGCGCCCTCAACATCCCACCGGACGAGGCGGTGTACGCGGGCCGCTTCCTCGTAGAGTACGGGCTCCTGGAGCCGAAGCACACGGACGCCGAGCGGTTCACCCTGGCGCCCCGGTTCCACCAGCAGGTGATCCGCGCCCTCAAGAGCCATCACCTTCTGTACGGAGAGGAGGCCTGATGCCGGATATCGCCCAGACCGGCGGGCTCCTCGAGGCCTTCAACCCCGGAGCGGTCCCCATCGCGGCGGCCTGGATCATCGGCACGGTTGTGGCGGTCAAGCTGCTGGCCCGGATGATTGACCGGGTGAGCGTCCGCCTCATCTCCCAGCGTCTCATCCTCAAGCAGGCCAGCACCCTCATCGCCTTCGTGGCGTACACCGTCTCTTTCATCCTGGCGTTCAACGCGGTGTTCAACCTCTCCTCCGAGGCGCTCTTCGCCCTCTCCGGGACCCTCGCGGTGACCGCCGGGTTCGCCCTGAAGGACGTGGCGGCCTCCTTCCTCGCGGGGATCACCATCCTCATCAACAAGCCGTTTCAGGTGGGGGACCGCATCAGCTTCGGCGGCTATTACGGGGAGGTCAAGGAGATCGGGCTGCGCAGCATCCGTATCGTCACCCTGGACGACAACCTGGTCACCGTCCCCTCCAACAAGTTCCTCACCGATCCGGTGGCCAGCGCCAACGCAGGCGCCCTCGACTGCATGGTGGTCATCGAGTTCCACGTCCCGGTCACCGCCGATCACGGCCGCGCCCGGGAGATCGTCCGGGACGCGGTGGTGGCGTCCAAGTATCTCTTCCTCGAGAAGCCCTTCACCGTCCTCGTGGGGGAGCACCTCTCCGAGCGGGGGGAGGTGCTGATACGGCTCACCGCCAAGGCGTATGTGTTCGATATGCAGTTCGAGAAGGCGTTCTCGAGCGACGTGACCGACCGGGTGCTCACCGCGTTCAGGAACGAGGGGCTGACCGCGCGCTGACGACCTATTGGGCACCGCCGAAGACGATCCGCTCCTTGCCGTCCGTATCAAACCCCTTTTTGCACCCCTCCTGCCAGCCCAGGTCTGGGCGGTCGAGCCATCGCTGGTACGCCGCTTCGATGGACGCGGCGCGTTTCGGGTCCGCCCGGAGGATGTCGACCCTTTCCGAGGGATCGCGCTTCAGATCGAAAAGCATCCGGCCGCCGTGCTGCACGTCCACCATCAGCTTGAGATCGCCGAGGACAAAGGATCGGATGAGGTGTCCCCGCCGCCCCACTTGCCGTGAGAGGGCCTCCGACACCACCGGCATGGGGGGCTCGCTCTCCAGCACCAGGGGGATGCCGCCGAAGGGCGCCCCGGCGAAATCGGTGAGGGTCTTGCCGAGCTGGGTGGTGCTGACGGGGGTGGTGACGACGCGGCCGGGGCAGCCGGGGATCCATATGAAGAGCGGCACGTGGAGGGTGCTCTCGAAGGCGTCGGGGCCGTGTCCTTCCCGGCCCAGGTGCCCCAGCCCCTCCCCGTGATCCGCCATGAAGACGACGATGGTGTTCGCGGCCGCGCCGGATTCCGTCACGAAGTTCAGCAGCCGGCCGACGTGGAAGTCGAGGTAGGCGGCGGTCTTCTCGTAGTCGCTGAACCCCTCGACGGAGTCGGCGTCGGGGCCGTTGTACGGCGCGTGGGTGTCCGTGTAGTGCAGCCAGAGGAAGTAGGGGGACTCGGCGGCTTTGATGGTGTCGATCGCGGTGTTCGTCATCTCCGCCGAGGTGAGGAAGGATTCACCGCCGAAGAGCCCCTCGTTCTTCTTGTCAAGGGGGCGATTGTAGGCGTTCCGCTCATCGAAGCCGTCGTATAGGACTGTGGAGAGCGTAACATGGCAAAAGTAGGCCGTATGGTACCCCGCCGAATGGAGGGCCGCCGGGAAGGTGCGCCCCACGCAGTGCGAGGTGTTGTTCAGGGGATTCGGGTGGGTCAGGTTGGTGATGGGAGAGCCCGAGAAGAGCGAGAGGAAGACGTATTGCGTGTAGGTGGCCGGCGCGTACGCCCGGGTGAACCGGGTGGTAAACCGGGCGAAGTGGTGGAGGCTCGGTGTGACCTTCGGGGTGATGAACGACGCCCGCAGGGCCTCCGCGGAGATGAGGAGGATCGAGGGTTTTTCCGGAATGTCGGTACACCCCGCCCGGAGGGACGTGGCGGACACCGAGTAGACGGGCTCCCCTTTTGCGTCCCCCCCTGAACAATCCTGATCCACCCCGTCCAGAACGGTCTCCCGGCGGGCGGGATTGACCTGGACGTTGAGCTCGTCGCAGTCGGTGCCGCCCAGCCAGATCGGAGAAGTGCCGTCGCCGTCCAGGTCGACCCACCTCGAAAACTCCGCGGCCACGGGACCGGTGATGGGGGTGTGCCGGTAGATGGCGAAGCGGCTATGCGGGTCCCGCCAGGGGCCGATGGGCAGAATCACGAGCACGATCAAAGTGAAGACGGCCGCCGCGCGCCTCGGGATGGGTCCGGCCGTTCTGGGGAAGAGACAGTGGACGGCGAGCATGAGGAGCGCCATGGCGCCGATACCGACCACGGGGGAGAACCGGTCGAGGTGAATGGCGAAGAAGATGAACTCGGCGGCGGCGATCCCGATGAGGGCCAGCAGGAGGGCCGCCCCGGCGACAGCGATTCGGGGGGTACTGAGGTTAGGGGTCACCCGGGCCAGCCGCTTCAACGCTGGATAGACCCCCCACACCGAGACACCGATGATTGTCGTGACGCCCGCGATAATCCCCACATAGCGCAGCTTTTCGATTTGCGCCGGGAACTGGGTGGACTGCCCCTGCCCCACGAAGTCCTCCAGCAGTCGGAACAGAATCATCGTGAGCCCCACGGCGATCCCCGCGGTCGCCAGCATCGGGGAACGGACGCGGTCGATGGCGCGGTCGAGGGGGGATTGCAGCGCGGCGCCGAGGGCGGCGAGCGGGAGCCCGACGAGGAGGTTTATGGCCAGCAGGTGAAAGAGGTACCAGATAAAGCCGATCCCGTCGGAGGTCACCGCCTCGAAGAAGGTCACCACGTGCACGAGCTCGAGAGCAGACAGGATGACCGCCGCGACCAGCGCGCGCAGGTGCCACCCGGCGAACCGGGTGAGCGGCGCAGTCAACCTTGTCTTGAGGTTCTTTAAATATCTCAGCATGTTCTCAACTGAGACGAATCATGACATCTCCTCCCGGGTTAGGCAAGCCAACCCTCCCCGTCACGGGGGATCGTCCTGTCGTCGTCTCTTTCGTCGCTTCGCTCTCTTGGGATCCTCGCTGTCGAACCGCTTCTGCCAGAAGATTCCGACCTCCCCTTTCTGGGCGTCGCCGTAGGCGGTCTCAACGGACCACCCGGGGGTGATGTTGTACTGCACCCGGCCGCTCTTGCTGTTCTCGTCCTTCGGCGCGTTGTGGTGGTACTCGGTCTCCACGTACACCTTTCGGTTGAGGCGCTTGCCCACCACCACGATGGGCTCCGCCGAGCCCCCCATGGAGACCCCGACCCGGTCGATGCCGAGCTTGCTGTAGAGCTGGCGCTCCAGTCGGGGGTTGTTGAAACCGACGAGCAGCGCGGCGGCCTGGGACTGGACGCTCTCGTCCGATCCCTTGTCGGCGGTGTCGGACCGGCCGGTGATCAGGAGCGAGACGATCTGGTACTGGGACATGGCCGGATCCGAGGAGAGCTCGAGTCGGGGACGGCTCACCCGCCCCCGCACGGTGACCCAGACCTCCGCCTCCGGCGTGGTGGTCCGCGCCGTGATATCGATGAAGGGATCGAGGGAGCCCTCCTTCGAGAAGGTCAGCGCCCCCGATTCGATTTGGAATTGATTGCCGAGCAGCTCGAACCGTCCGGGCAACGCGAGGATGCCCCCCTCCACGGTGCCGGCGCCGTCCGTCACCTCTACGGCGGCGCTGCCCTGCCAGCGCATATCGACCCCCTGTCCCCTGATTTCGACCGGATCATCGAGGTCCAGGCTCAACCGTATCGTCTGCCGCCTTGTCGCCCCGGGGGCGGCTTCGGCCTTCGGGGGCGCTGTCTTCTGCGTAAAGCGGACGTTACGGACCCGGCGGATGGTCGCCGGTACCCGGGAGGGCGAGGTGCTCAGGACCCGGATTCGGGGTCCCCGTGCGACCAGGTCTATTTCGGTGACCTCCTCGCCGGACGTGAGGCGGGCCTCGATACGGCTGTCGATCAGACCTTCGGGCAGGCCGGGCCTTACCACGGGAAACCCCTTGAGGTGAAACCGTCCGGTGCCGATGATTTGATCCGGGCGCTCCCAGTTCAGGGTGAGCTCGCCGGTGCCGCGGCCGGCGCCGCTCCTGAAGGCCACGCCATCGATCCGGGCCTCGGTATTGGAGGCCCGCAGGGTGAAGCCGATATCCCTGATCCGTTGGTTGAGCGCCGCGACGGTGACCGCGCCGTCCTCCAGGGTCAGTCGCCCCCCCAGCCGGGGATTCCCGAAGGTGCCCCACGCCGTGAGGGTACCGTTGAGTGTCCCCTTCGCCTGGTAGAGCGCGGCGGGCAGGGCCCCGGTGACTTTTCCGAGGTCCATCCGGTTCACGGCCACCTTGCCGTCCAGGGGGAGGGTTCGCCAGTCCAGCCCTCCGACGCTGTCGAGCTGTCGCGGCAGCCGGGTGGCGAGGGTCGCGGTGACGAAGGGCTTCATCGGGAGGCCAGCGGTGATCTCGACGGTCTGGGCGTTCTGATCCGCGGTGACCCTCCCCTGGATCGACACGGGCGGCAGCCCCCCGTGGCTCAGCGCTCCCCGCCAGCGGCCCGCCAGCTCGAACCGGCGAAGGGACCCCTCGCCGTTGACCTCGCCGCGGGTCCAGAAGCGCGTATCGGCCGGCGCGTCGAGGAAGGGGGAGAGCAGCGCGTGATCCACGCCGGCGAAGCGCAGGGCCAGGGAGTGGTCGCCGTCGGCGCGCCACGCGGGGCCGCGGGCCGGGTCGATCTCGATGGGAATCACCGCCTTGAGGTCCGCGAACCGGTTTTCGTTCTCGCGCCACTGCCCGTGAACCGACACGGTGTGCCGGTCCCCCGTGATGCCGACCCGAATGTCGCCCCAGGTGTGAGCGCGCCACTTCAGCGCGCGCGCGATGACATAGCCTCGGGCCTCGAGCCCCTCGAGGGTGGCGTCGATATCGACGAGCCCCTGGGGCATCGCGGCGTTGGGAGGGACCGGCGAGAGTCGATCCGCGAGGAGCCTCGAAACCCGCCCCACGTCGACGTCACGCGCCGTAACGGCGAGGCGGAGGTCATTCGAGAGACGCGGGACGGGGGCGGGCCACCGGAGGACAATCGGAACGTGCGCCCGGGCGTCGAGCTCCCGGACCAGGGGGCCGTTCCCCTTCAGCCGGAGGAAGGCCCGACCGTCGTCCAGCGCCAATTGGGCGCTCAGGTCGCCGATCGCGATCCCGTTCCAGGCCAGCGAGCGCCCGTGGATCATTCCGCTTCCATGGGGCGCGACAAGCGATCCGGCCCCTTCGACGGTGAGGTCCGCGACCCCCTCCATGGAGAGCTCGGGAATGAGTCGCGCGAGGCGGCTCAGCCGCAACCCCTCCACCTCGACGCGGAGATCCTTGACATCATGTGTCGCCGCGATTCGCCCCCCGGAGAGGGCGGTCAGGGGGAGGAACAGCCGGGCCGAGGCCCGCGTCCGCCTGGCGACCCCGCCCTCGGCGTTCAGGGTCCAGGAGAGGACGTCTTTTTTGTAGTCCGCGTCAATCCGCAGGTCGCCGATCGCCTCGGATTGGTATTGGAGGCCGTCGATGGAGAGGCGGAGCGCGCTCTCGAGGGCGGCGGCCTCACCTTTGATGTTGGCCTTCCCATTGATTTCACCTGTCAGACCGGTTCCGGGGAACAGACGGGCGAGGCGCGCCAGATCGATCCTCGCGAGGGTGGCGCTCATTCGGTTCTTTCCTCGGCGGGAGAGCACGCCGTTCACGGTGACGTTTCCCCCGGCGAGGTCCAGATCCAGATCGCCGACCACGAGATCTTCCGCGCTGATCCGGAGGCTCGCGGGGCGTCTGAGGCGGACGACGAGATCCCGGTACCGGAGCTTCAGCGCGGCCAGGTCGACGGCCATCGGAAGGGTCGGGGTGACATCGAATTTCGTCCTCAGGCGCTCTCCCCGTCGTCTGGCGTCTGCGGTGACGGATATCCGATGGCGGTCTCCGGCGGCTGACACCGTCACCGGGCCGAACCGGTCCTTCCCAATCCGCGCTCGCGGAAGGATCAGCTTCCCCTGAAAAGGGAGCCTGGGATTCCGGGGCTCCGCGGCGATCTCGACGGACAGGGACGGGGCCTTCACCCACGGGGTCTCGAGCGCGCCGCGAAGCCGGCCCTCGCAGCGGAGCGCCCGCGTCGCCGGGGTGTCGCAGCGGGCGCTGGCGGTGAGCCGGCCCGATAGGGGCGGAAGGTCAGCGGGGCGGAGCAGGCCGGCCACCCCGCGCGCGGTGCGGGCCACGTCCGGGACCTCCGCGGTGAGCGCCAGGGTATCGATATCCCAACGGCGGGTCCGGAGGGTCCCCGCGGCCTCGATGCCGACCAGCTTCAGCGTCGCCGCCACCCGGCCGGTGCCCCCCTTGAGGCGGGCGTCGACCCGCGCATCGAAGCGCCGGGCCTCCGAGATCCGGCACCGGTCGCACTGAAACGCCGCTCGGATCTCCGCGGTCGGGAGGTCGGCCCCCGCGATGTCGAGGGTCCCCTGTCCGGAGAGGCCGCCGACGGGCGCCGCGCCGCGGGGGGGCAAGGAGAGGTCGGCCACCTCGATGGTGGCGTGCAGATCCAGCGACGGCCGCACCGAGCCGGTGATCCCGACGGTCACGGCGGCGCCCGTCGATGACGTCAGGGTCAGGGTGGCGCTCATCCCTTCCGGGCTCCCGCGTCCCCTCAGCGCGCCCTTCAGTCCGCCCTCCAGCGTGTCCGCCAGCGCGCCGTCGAACCGCGCGCCGGCCCACCGCCGAAGCCGGTCGCTGTCGACCACGGCGGTGAGGGAGATGTCGCTGTCCAGCTCCCGAGGGTCGAAGACCAGCCGGGGGGCCTCGAGGGTGCCCCACGTGGAGTCGATCGTCAGCGCCCTGAGGTCGATGACGGCGTCCCGCCAGCGCGAGGTCATGGAGAGATTCCGGACCCCGAGATCCAGCTTCGGAGAGGCGCCGACGAGGCGCGCTACCCTCAGTCGGGCCTCCGATCCCCGGCCGTCCAGGGTCCCCGAGAGACGGGTGTTCTCCACCCATATCGCGTCCTCCCGGCCGTCGTGGTGGATCAGCACGAAGCCGTCGACCTCGAGGTTCGCGAGGAGCGGCACGGGCAGCGTGGGGGATTCCGGAGCGCTCGACGGGGCCGGCGAGGCCGGCGCGAGGTCCGCGAACGGGGTGGCCTCCGAGTAGAGGTGCAGCGTCGGTTCGAAGACGGAGAGCCGGTGGAGGTATGCGCGATCCAACGCGAGGGCGAACGGCGGCATGTCGATATCAATCCTGTCGACAGTGACGAGGGGCCGCCCGTCGGCGCTCGCGAGGCGCAGGTCGAAGAGCGAGAGGCCGGAGGCCAGCCGCCCGGAGATCCGCCCCAGCGATATCTGTCCGGGGATGAGATCGTCGTACTCGTCTACTGCGAGTCGGATCGCGAACCGCGTCCCCGCTTCCGTGTGGAGCGCCAGGCCGGCGGCCGCCGAGGCGACGACGGTCACCGAGAACACAGTTCTATAGAGCACACCGAAAACGAGCCTCGAGACCGTTTTCATGAGGGCTCGTCCTCGGTGTTCCCTGTCGGGGATGTCGGCGGACACTTGCCCTCTCTTTCTCGCGGTCGCCTCACCGTTTAATGGATGATGTACCCGTTTTCCCGGTCGTCCGCCAGCTCCCGATCCGATCAGAACGACTCCCCCAGGCCCAGGTGGAAGGCCCAGCGATCCTCTCCCCGCGAGAGGGGGGTGTCGTTGAGGCGGGCCCCCACGTCGAGCCGGAGCTTCCCGAAGGGGCTGGCGTACCGGAGCCCGCCGCCGGAGGAGAGGTTCCACTCCTCGGGACGATAGGATACGCGGCCGGGCTGGACATCGCCGACGTCGAGGAAGACGGCCACATAGAGCCCGTCCACGGTCCTCAGCCGGAGCTCCGCGTTGGCGAGGAGCTCCGTGTCGCCGCCGACGGGGATGCGGCGGCAGCGATCGTCCGTTCCCTCCGGGCAGATCTCGGTTTTGGGGGAGAGGCGCCGGAGCCCCCATCCCCTGACCGTGTCCGCGCCGCCGAGGTAATACTTCATGTTGAAGGGGCAGGCGGGGCGATCTCCATAGGGGAGGATGTAGCCGGTCTCGGCCCGGAGCGCCAGCTGCAGGCGCGGGACGAGCTGCCAGTAGGCGCGCGCCTCCGGGGTAATCCGCTGGAAGTCGAAGTGACCGCCGAGGACGCCGCCGGCCACCTCGTACCGCGCCCCGAACACCACGCCGTTTCGGGGCTCGAGGCGTCGGTCCGTGAAATGGAAGTGGGCGCCTACCTCGATATAGCTCAGGATATAGGGGTCCCGGAAATCCAGCCCCAACCGCGTGCGGTTGGCGTCCAGCACCTCGGACACGTCGAAGAAATCGAAGAACTTGAAGTTGTGGCTGATCTCGGCGTTGAAGATCTCGCCGAAGAACCTGGAGACCCCGATCCGGGTCCCGGGCGTGTAGAACTGATACCCCTCCTCGACGCCGAGCTCGAAAGAGGGCGTGGCGGTCCAGACGAGCCGATCCTCGATCCACCCTTTCTTCTCCAGGCGGGGCTCCAATAGGAGGGTCGGGCCGTGCTCCCTGAGGTTGAAGGGGGTGGGAAGCTCGGCGTACCCCAGCCGGAGCCGGAGATCCAGCCGGATGAGCTCCCCGAACAGGTTCCGGTGGGTGTAAAGGGTGGAGACGCGCTCCTCCCACCGGGTGGGCTCGAAGGCGAGCCCCACGCCCACCTTCACGGATTGCATCTTCAGCTCCGAGACGACCACCGTGAGGGGGACGAAGCCCTCGTCGTCGATGTGATCCCCGACCACTACCTCCACGGTGCTGAACGCGTTCATGCCGTAGATCGCCTCCTCTATCCGCCGGATCCGGGTGAGGGAGAAGGGCTTGCCCCGGATCCCCTCGGTCTCCACCGCCGCCAGGCGCTCCGGCACTCGGGAGAGCCCCTCGAAGCGGACGTCGCCGATGCGGGCCCGCCGTCCGGGGATCAGGGTGAAGGTGATCGCCGCGGTCCGTTCTTCCCGGTCGACCAGGACGTCGAAGTCGACCTCTGCGAGGGCGAAGCCCTGCTCCTTGAGGTGGCGCTCCATGGCCGCGAGGGACGATTCGAGCGCGGGCATCTCCAGGGGATCCCCCGGGCGGACAGCCCCCAGGACCTCCACCTTCCCGGCCCGCGTGCTGTCGGGCCGCCCATCGGGCCAACGGAATCCGACGCGCCGGATCCGGACGGGCGCCCCCTCCCGAACGGTCACGTACAGATCGATCCGGTTCCGCTTCTCCAGGCGCTCTCGGATCTCCAGGACCTCGGCGTCGAAGTATCCGTATGACCGGTAGAGCGCCGTGATGCGGTCGATGTCGAACGGGATGAGGGCCTCGCTGTAATAGAAGGTCTCGGTGAAGGGCAGCCAGGACGTCTCCCCCATGTGCAGGTATTCGAGGAGCTCCCGTTTCTTGAACCGCGTCACGCCGATGAAGTGGATGTCGTCGATGACGTAGTCGGCGCCGGTGATCTCCTTCCTGGCGCGGGATCCGGCGCAGCCGGTCAGCACCAGCCAGAGGAGCAGCGCGGTCAGCGATCGGCTCGGGGCGGTCATGGCCTTTTAGGTCATCCGGGAGGCGGTCATCTCTTCGTCGCGCCGAGGGCCCGCTCCACCGCCGGATCGAGGTGGACGTCGAGCTGGGGGAAGGCGATGACGATACCGGCGTCCTTGAGGGCCCACCAGATGGCCTCGTTCAGCTGGGAGGTGAGCCGCCGGGCGATCCACGGCTCGTGGGTCCAGACGAAGACGCTGAAGTTGACCGCGGAGTCCGCGAACTCGGCCATCAGCACCCGCGGATCCTGGGCCTTGTCCCGCCAGGGGATGTCGCGGGCGGTCGCCTCCAGCACCTCCCGGACCCGCCTCATGTCGGAGCCGTAGACCACTCCGACCGTCGCGCGGATGAGATAGGTGGAGTCCGACAGGGTGTAGTTCTTCACCATGCCCTGCACCAGGATAGAGTTGGGGACGATGATCTCCTCCTCGTTTCGGGTGCGGACCACGGTGGAGCGGATGCCCATCTTCTTCACCTGGACCACCTCCTTCTCGATTTCGAGGATGTCCCCCTGCTTGATGGAACGCTCCACGAGGAGGATGACCCCGGAGACGAAGTTCTGGGCGATGGTCTGCATGGCGAACCCGAACCCCACCGCGAAGATGGCTCCTGCGGCGAACAGGGTGGAGAGGTCGATGCCCACCACCTGCAGGGCGGCCACGATCCCCGCCAGCATGATCAGGTACTGGGAGATGCGCTGGATGATCTCCGAGTTGGCCTGGTTCCTGAGCTCCTTCTTCTCGAAGAACCGCCGGATGGCCCGCTTGGTCAGCCGGGAGGCGAAGTGGGCGAGGATCATGACGACGAGGGCGATGATCAGGCTGCCGGTGGTCACCGTCGTCTCACCCACGGTGAAGAGCTCGAGCCCCAGAACCTCTTTTACTGTCGTCAGAATTCTCTCTGAATTCATCTCCTCCTCCTCGAGGCGCGGAAGCCGACGTCGAAGAAGCGTATCACAAGAGCACTACCCATGAGCAAATTAGTGAGTATATAACATCATGACACATTCACCTGAGGAGGAAGGAGCGCAAAATGGCTGACAGCACAACATCGGATTTGTCGGGAATCGCCGCGGGGATCTGGGACAAGCTCGTCCAGGTCATGACCCTCCACGGCATGCGGGTCCTCGGGGCGCTGCTCATCATCATCGTCGGATATCTGGTCGCGAAGTGGATCAGCAAGAAAACCGAGAAGCTCATCCTCCGTATCGAGGACGTGGGGCCGTCGGTCGCGACGATCGTCCGGAAGGTGGTATTCATCACCACCATGCTGGTCATCCTCGTGGCGATCCTCGAGCGCTTCGGTGTCGAGACGAGCAGCTTCCTCGCCGTCCTCGGCGCCGCCGGCCTGGCCGTAGGGCTGGCCCTCCAGGGGACCCTCAGCAACATCGCCGCCGGGGTGATGCTCCTCGTGCTCCGTCCCTTCCGGGCCGGAGACGCGATCCAGATCGGGGCCGGGCCGGTCTACCTCGTGGACGAGATCGGCCTGTTCGTCACCCGGGCCCACCAGCCCGAGTGCCCGCGGGTGATGATCCCGAACTCGAAGATCTGGGGGGACACCATCATCAACTATTCGAACACCGTGGACACGATGCGCCGCTTCGACATCGTGTTCGGGGTCTCTTACAGCGACGATCTGTCCGAGGCCATCGCCGTCCTGAGAAAGCTCGCGGAGGATGACGAGCGAATCCTGGCGGAGCCGGCGCCCTTCATCAAGGTCGACAGCCTCGGGGAGAGCGCCGTGAACATCCTGTTCCGGGTCCACGCCCCCGCCGACCAGTGGTGGGACGCGAAGCTGGATCTGACCCAGGCGGGCAAGGAAGCCCTCGAGGCCGCGGGCAAGTCCATCCCCTTTCCCCAGCGGGACGTCCATATTGTCGATAGTGCGAATTCGCCACGATCTGCGTGAAGCGTCATGCCCCAGGCCCCCGCGACCTGTCAACGGATGAATGTGACCCGATGGCAATTCGTTTTGGAGTAGGCCGTGACGGCGCCCGTGTTATGATTGGCGGGGAATAAGGAGCATGGGCCATGGGAATTCTGACCATTCCGAAGTTCAAGGTTCGCCGGCACCGGACCCCGACCCCGGGGGCGGCGCCGGGGACGCTGATGCAACCGGTGGATCTGCCGAAACCGCAGATCGTGAGATCCGTTTTCGATGATCAACAGGTCGAGCGGGAGGTGGTGGAGGACCTCCGGCGGGAGGGGCTCTTCTCGCCGGCGCCGGGCAAGCGGGTTTGGGTGGACGTCCAGGGGCTGGGGGACTCGGAGATCATCCGGTCCCTGGGGGAGAGCCTCGGTCTCCACCCGCTCATCGTAGAGGATATCGCCCACGTGCACCAGCGGCCCAAGCATGAGAGCCACAGCGGATACCTCTACACCGTGCTTCGCGCCCTCCGGGTGATCGGCGACCAGGGCGTCGACAACGAGCAGATCAGTTTCATTTTGAAGGAGAATCTGCTGGTCACCTTCCAGGAGCGTCCCGGGGACGTCTTCGATCCGGTCCGGCGGCGGCTGGCGGAGGGCCGGGGGCTCATCCGCAAGGCCGGCGCCGACTACCTCTTCTATGCGCTCCTGGACGCCATCGTCGACAACTACTTTCCGGTGTTGGAGGCCTACGAGGAGGTGATGGATCAGCTCGAGGACGACGTCCGCCGGGACCCCACGTCGGAGGTGTCCCGCAACATCCACTCGGTCCGGCGGCAGCTGCGGCGGTTCCGGCGGAGCATCTGGCCCCTCCGGGACCTCCTGACCGCCTTCTCCAGGGACGAGGTCCCGATGATCAGTGACACCATCAAGATCTTCTTCAGGGACTGCTACGACCACACCATGCAGGTGGCCGACCTGGTCGAGGCCAACCGGGAGCGGGCGTCCGACCTCAGCGATCTCTACATGTCGGTGGTGGGGGAGAAGACCAACCAGGTGATGAGCCGGCTCACCGTCATCGCCACCATCTTCATCCCCCTCACCTTCCTCTGCGGCCTCTACGGCATGAACTTCGATCCGGACGCGTCGCCGTATAACATGCCGGAGCTCAGGTGGCGCTTCGCCTACCCCGCCTTCCTGGGGGTGCTGCTGCTCGTCTTTCTCGGCATGCTCTGGTACTTCAAACGCAAGGGGTGGCTCGACACCAAGAAGTAGTCCCCCCGCGCGTGTTCTCCGGACCGGAACCGCTGCGCTCCGTCGTCCTCCGGACCTTGTCGAAATTATCACACGCTCCCAGGCGTGGCTCGTTGGGAGCGGGGTGTGATAGGATGACGGAATGCCGACGACAGACGAGCTCAGGAAAGTACTCGACACAATTGAGACCGGAGAGGTCTCCCTCACCTACCGCCCCGGCTCGGGCGAGGGGGGGGACGAGGGGGCGGTCCTGCGCGATCTGGCCCGGCGGCTCGCGGCGCTGACCGGTGGCCGGATCCCGGTCGCGGAAGAGCGCGGCCCGACGCCGTTCGGGGGGCCGTGTCTGAGCATCGGGGAGAACATCCACTACCTCGCCCCGCCGGAGGGTCTGGAGCTGCCGCCCTTTATCGACGCGCTCTCCCGGCGCCGCGGGGGGCCCAAACGAGACGAAGAGTGGCCGACCTCCGAGCTCCTGGTGTTCGTCGCGGCGGGTTGTCCCCGCTGTCCCCAAGCCGCCCGGTCGGCGTTGACCCTGGCGCGCCGGCACCGGGCGGTGACGTGCATCATCGCGGACGCCCAACGGACCCCGGCGCTGGCCGGGCGATACAATGTTCGGTCCGTGCCGTTCACCCTGCTCGATCGGACCCTCTCCTGGACCGGTGTGGTCACCCCGGAGGCGATCGCCCGGCGGATTGCGGATCGGGAGACCCCTGCCCACCGGCGGGAGGCCCTCCGCTCCATGGTGGAATCGGGGCGGCTCCAAAGAGCCGCGGACGCCGCCCTCGCGGATCCGGAGAGCTTCACCCAACTGTGGCGGGAGAGCACCACCGCGCTCCGCATCGGGCTGATGATGGTCGCACAGGAGCTGCTCGAGCGCGCGCCCAACGCTTTAGACGCCGTGGTCGCGGCCCTCGGCGACGCCACCACCTCCCGGGACGCGGCCCTCCGCGGGGACACCGCCGACCTCCTGGGACAGATCGGCCACCCGGCCGGGCGACCATTCATCGAGGGGCTCCTCGGCGATCCCAACCCGGACGTGGCGGAGATCGCCGGGGAGTCTTTGGCGGCTCTCAAATAGCGATGTTCATCCGAGGTGATCCTCGAAACCGGATTCGAGCGGTCAGGCGCGCTCGGTCCGCTCGAAGTGGTCGAGGGCGAGGCGATCCAGCGTGAAGCCCCGCAGATCCCCCAGCGCGTCGACAATGGCCGCCTTGAGCGCTTCCCGGTTGGCGTCGATGTGATCGAAGTCGAACCGGCGGGCCGCCCGCGCCAGCGCCTCCGAGAGCTCCGGTGCGAAGAGCTCGGTCAGCGCCGCCGGGTCCGCGGCACGCTCACACCCCAGGCTCGAGCGGACCTTCAACACCCCCGCCGCGTCGGCGGGAACGGCCAGGTAGAACACGGCGACCAGGTCCATGAGGACGCCGTCCCCGCACGCCAGCCCGTCGGCGCCCCGTCGCACGACCTCCACCCGCTTGGTCGTCAGGTCCATCCGCTCCACCCGGTGCACCAGGGGGAACACCCAGACGCCGGAGAAGCCGACCCGGGGCCCCCCCGCCCCCAGACGAATCAGCGCCGTGCCGGCGTCCACCTTCCGATACAGGACGGCCGCCGCCAGCACGACGAGGAGCCCGGCGCCCGCCGCAATCGCCAATACGTATACAGTAGTCATGATCATCAGTCGTACCGGTTTGTCGGCGGTAACGCAACCGGACGGCTACCCGAGCTCTCTTAACCGCCGCCGCTGAAGCGGATGGCCCCCGTGAACATCGATCCCGGAACGGCGGACGTGACCCCTGCAGAAAAACCGTATACTGTATCGGTTCGTAACCGACGAGGGCACGAAAGCAAACGATGTACGCTGGGACACGGCGTTCAGAAAGGATGACGCGCATGATTGAGAGAACCTTCGTCACCCTGGGCCGGCAGCTGTTCCGGCTCCGATATCGCATGAAGGTCATCGGCCTCGATGCCCTCGAGAAGGAGCGCCCGGATCGGGGCATCCTGTTTCTGCCCAACCACCCCGCGCTCATCGACCCGCTGCTTTTGAGCGCGATCCTCTACGACCGCTTCTGCCCGAGGCCCCTCGCGGACGAGAAGCAGATGGACCGGCCGTGGCTCAAGCGCATGCTGCACCGGATCCGGCCCATCACCCTCCCGAACGTGATGGCCGAGGGGCGCGCCGGGCGGGCGGGCGCGGCGGCGGCCATCTCGGAGGTCGCGAACACGCTGGCCGCGGGGGAGAACGTGCTCCTCTACCCCGCCGGCGGGATGATGCGGGAGAAGCGGGAGCGGCTCGGGGCCAAGAGCGCGGTGGCCGACATTCTGGCGAAGGTCCCCGAGGCGCAGATCGTCCTGGTCCGCATCACCGGGCTGTGGGGCAGCAGCTTCAGCTGGGCCCGGGGCGCGGCGCCGGAGCCGGAGCGGCACCTTCGGCGGTACATCGCGTCGGTGCTGGCCGGCGGCATCTTCTTCGTGCCCAAGCGGGAGGTGACCATAGAGTTCCACGCCCCGGAGGACTTCCCCCGGAGCGCGGGCAAGCAGGCGATCAACCGGTACCTCGAGGCCTTCTACGCGGCCGCGGAGCGTCCGGCCCTCCACGTCCCGTACTACCTCGGCCGGAAGGCGGAGCCCCTGCCGGATCCCGACCTCGACGACAAGCGGACGCGGGACGTCGCCGCCGTGCCGGACCAGACACGGAAGCTCGTGGACGACAAGCTGAAGGAGATGACCGGGGTGGGCTCCGTGTCGCCTACAGATCGCCTCGGCGTGGATCTCGGCCTCGACAGCCTCTCGACGGTGGCGCTCATGACCTGGATCGAGCGGGAGTTCGGCGTGCCCCAGGAGGACGTGAGCGGGCTTCTGACCGTCGCGGACTGCTATCTCGCCGCGGCGGGGAACCTCGGGCAGGAGATTACCGCCCCCCTGAACCCCATCGCCGATGGCTGGTTCGCCGACACCGGCCGGGATCCGGTGGCGCCCCCCGAGGGGGAGAAGCTCACGGATCTGTTCCTCGCGGCGGCCCGCGCCCACCCCACCCGGGTGGTCATCGGCGATCAGCTCCGCGGGGAGAAGACCTACCGCGATGTGGTGCTCGCCGCCCTCGTGCTCGGGCGGGTCTTCCGGACCTATCCGGAGCGGTGCGTCGGGCTGATGCTGCCCGCCTCCGGCACCGCCGCCATCGTCTACCTGGCGCTGCTGTTCGCCGGCAAGGTGCCGGTGATGGTCAACTGGACCGCGGGGGAACGACAGCTCCGGCACTCCCTCGGCGCGGTGGGGGTGGAGCGGGTGCTCACCGCCGAGGCCCTCCTCACCCGGCTCGCCAGGCTGGGGCTCGACTACTCCGGTGTCGGCGCCGAGCTCCTTCCCCTGGAGCGCCTCGGCCAGGAGGTGGGGCGCCTGACCAAGCTGCAGGGTGCGGTGCGGAGCCGCCTCTCGTGGCGCGCTCTCCGGAACGCCGAGGTGGATGACACGGCGGTGATCCTGTTCACCAGCGGCTCCGAGTCCCTGCCCAAGGCCGTGCCCCTGACCCACGGGAACCTGCTCGCCAACATGCGGGACTACCTCTCGTTGATGGCGCTCCGGGAGGACGAGCGGGTGCTCGGCATCCTGCCGCCGTTCCACTCCTTCGGGCTGGCCGGCACCATCGTGATGCCGCTGTGCAACGGCCTCCGGACGGTCTACCACGCGAACCCCACCGAGGGCGCGCAGATCGCGCGGATCGTGGAGGCCTACCGGGCCACCTTCGCCCTGCTCACGCCGACCTTCCTCTCCAACATCATCGACGCCGCGCCGGAGGGGGCCCTCGCCAGCCTCCGGACCGTGATCACCGGCGCGGAGAAGTGTCCGGAGTCCCTCTTCGAGCGGTTCCGCGCGGCGTGCCCCGACGGGAGGCTCATCGAGGGGTACGGCATCACCGAGTGCGCGCCGGTGGTCTCGGCGAACGATCCCGACCATCCCGTGCCCGGCACCATCGGCAAGCTCATGCCCTCCATGTCCCGCGCCATCGTCCACCCGGAGACCGGCGAGCGGATCGAAGGCCCGGGGCGGAGCGGGCGACTGCTCCTCCGGGGGCCCAACGTGTTCGGAGGATACCTCGGCCGCGACACCAAATCCCCGTTCGTCGAGCTCGACGGGGGGCAATGGTACGACACGGGGGATATCGTCTCCGAGGACGAAAACGGTGTGCTCACCTTCAAGGGAAGGCTCAAGCGGTTCGTCAAGCTCGGGGGCGAGATGATCTCCCTCCCCGCCATCGAGGCCGTGCTCGCCCAGGCCTTTCCCGGGGAGCGCGGCGAGCTTACCCTGGCCGTGGGCGCCGCCGAGGGGGACCCGCCGGAGGTGGTGCTCTTCACGGTGTCCCCGACGACCCGCGAGGAGGCCAACAAGGCCATCGCCGCCGCCGGCCTCTCCCCCCTGCACAGCGTCCGCCGGATCGTCCGGGTCGAGGCGATCCCCACCCTCGGCACCGGGAAGACCGACTACCGCTCCCTGGAGGCGCTGGTCAACAAGGCGCCGGAATAGGCCGCGCCGGGACGCGCTTCGACCGGCTGACGGATGGTCTCTCACGGACAATCGTGGAAGAATCGAACCCTGCTTTCCTCAAGGGTTCGTGCTCGGGACTCTTCATATTCCAGGCGATCCCATGCGATTCAGTCGCGAGCTATCTCTCCGCCCGCTTCCAAGATCCGATGTGCACCGTAATATAGGGCATGTAATATAAAATTGAATCGGACGCTCGGGAGGACGGGACTCATGAAAACACATCATCGGACAATGCTCCTTGTCATCGCAATCACCGCGATGCTCGACGGAACGCTCGCCTGCAGCGGCGGGCAAGGCGCTTCTTCGCCGGACGGGGGCGACACGGGGAACGGGGATACCGACAGCGACGCGGACACCGACAGCGACGCGGACACCGACACCGACGCGGACGCCGACAGCGACGCGGATGCCGACAGCGACACGGATACTGACAGCGACGCGGACGCCGACAGCGACGCGGACGCCGACGCGGACGCCGACAGCGACGCGGATGCCGACAGCGACACGGATACCGACGGCGACACGGATACCGACAGCGACGCGGATTCAGATACAGATGCGGACGCTGACACGGACGCCGACGGGGATACCGACACGGACACCGATTCAGACGGGGATACGGATACCGACCCGCACAGTGACAGCGATACCTGGGATCTGACGGACACCGAGACGGCCGTCGATATCGATACGTTCGCGGATACCGAGACCGCCGAGGACATCGGCTTCGCGAACGAGTGGACCGATTCCCCGGAGGTGTTCGAGGTGAACCGCGAGCCGGCCCACGCGAGCCTTATTCCGTACGGCTCCACCGCGCAGGCGATCAGAGGGAACGAGACCGCGTCCCCGAACTATCGCGCGTTGGACAATCCGTGGAAATTCCAGCTCGTGGATTCGCCCTCGATGCGCCCGACGGACTTCCATCTCGAGACGTTCGATGACAGCGGCTGGGCGGAGATAGACGTCCCTTCGAGTTGGCAGCTCGACGGCTACGATCATCCGATTTACACCAACGTGACCTACCCCTGGACCGGCGTCGAGTCCCCCGCTCCGCCCACGGCTCCCTCGGAGTACAACCCGGTGGGCTCCTACCGCACCACGTTCGAGATGCCCGAGGCGTGGGCGTACAAGCAGGTCTTCCTGAGATTCGAGGGGGTGGAGTCGGCCTTCTATGTGTGGGTGAACGGTAAGGGGGTGGGCTACGGCGAGGACAGCTTCACGCCGGACGAGTTCCGCATCACGCCGTACCTACGCGCCGGACAGAACACCGTCGCCGTTCAGGTCTTCCGCTGGTCGGACGGCGCCTGGCTCGAGGATCAGGACTTCATCCGGCTCAGCGGGATCTTTCGCGAGGTCTACGCCTACGCGACGCCGCGCGCCCATATCCGCGACTTCACCGTGGTCACGGATCTGGACGAGAGCTACCGGGACGCGTCCCTCGACGTCGCGGTCAACGTGAGAAACTACGGCACCCGGTTCACGGACTACGCGGTGCAGCTCCATCTGTTCGACGCGACGGGAAGCGTCGCCGCGTCATCTGAGAAGACGCCGGTCAGTGTGCAGAGCGGAGGAGAGGAGATCGTCCCGCTTCAGGTCCCGGTCACGGACCCGCTCAAATGGTCGGCGGAGTCGCCGAATCTCTATACCCTGGTCCTCCGGCTGGAGAGCGCGGACGGCGACCTGCTGGAGACGGAATCCGATCGCATCGGGTTCAGGGAGTTCGAGCTCTCGGGGGGGCAGATGAAGATCAATGGGCAACCGCTCATGATAAGGGGCGTCAACCGACACGAGCTCCACCCGGAGTTCGGACGGTCCCTCACCGAGGCGGCGATGCGCCAGGACATCGTCCTGATGAAACGGTTCAACATCAACGCGGTGAGGACCTCCCACTATCCGAACCACCCCCGATTCTACGATCTCGCGGACGAATACGGCATCTATGTGCTGGACGAAACGAACCTGGAGACCCACGGCGCGAGGGACCAGATTCCCACGAGCGACCCGGCCTGGACCGATAACGTCGTCGATCGCATCACCTCGATGATAGAGCGGGACAAGAACCACCCGTCCGTGTTGATCTGGTCGCTCGGCAACGAGGCGGGCGGCGGCGACAATTTCGGCGCGATGGCGGAGTACGCGCATCAGAAGGATCCGACCCGGATCGTGCACTACGAGGGCGACAACCGATGGGCCGACGTGGAGAGCCGCATGTATCCCTCTCCCGAATGGGTGTGGAACTACGGCGCCTCGGGCAACCAGAAACCGCTGGTCCTGTGCGAGTACTCCCACGCCATGGGCAACAGCGTCGGGAACATCGCCAAGTACTGGCGGGCCTTCGAGGCCTTCCCCAACCTGCAGGGCGGCTTCATCTGGGACTTCGTCGATCAGGGGCTCTTGGCCCAGACCCAGGACGGCACGCCCTACTACGCGTTCGGCGGCGACTGGGGAGACCAGCCCAACGACGACAACTTCTGCGCCAACGGTCTGCTGCTCCCCGGACGAGAGGTCCAACCCGAGTTGTGGGAAGTCAAGAAGGTCTATCAGCCCATCGCTGTGGAGCCGGCGGATTTGCTCGCGGGAGAGGTCTCGCTCGTCAACAAGAATCTCTTTACGAACCTCGGCGCGTTCAACGGGGAGTGGCGTCTGAAAGCGGACGACGAGATCGTCGCGTCCGGAACCCTGGGTGCCGAGGACATGAACGTGGCCCCCCTGTCGAGCAAGACGATCGCGTTGGATCTCGAAAGCCCTGTGCCTGCGGCGGGCTCGGAGCACTGGCTGGAGCTGGAGTTCTCCCTGAAGCAGGACGCCCGCTGGGCGGACGCCGGACATGTGGTCGCCGAAGCGCAGTTCAAGATGCCCTACGGCGCGCCCGCGGTGCCCGCAGTGGATCCGACCTCGTTGGGCACGCTCACGGTTTCCGAAGATGGGCAGAGCACCACCGTCAGCGGCAGCGATTTCAGCGCGGTATTCGACGCCGGCAGCGGGGCGCTCACGTCCTACAGCCGTGACGGCACCGAGCTCTTGGCGGGAGGTCCGGTCCCCAATTTCTGGAGGGGCCCCATCGACAACGACTGGGGCAACAACATGCCGAGGCGCTGCGGCACGTGGCAAAACGCAGGGGCCGACAGAGGCCTGACGAATTTCGAGGTGACGCAGGCGTCGCCTCAGGAGGTCACCGTGACGACGGACTTCTCGATCCCCACCGAATCCGCCTCCACCTTGAATATGACGTACACCGTGTACGGCAGCGGGGATATCCTGATCTCCTACACCCTGAGCCCGGGGAGCGATCTGCCCGAGATCCCCGTCGTGGGATTGACGATGTCGCTCCCGGAGGCGTTCGGGACCGTGACCTGGTACGGGAGAGGTCCCGGCGAGAACTACATCGATCGCAACAGCGGCTCCCGGGTCGGCGTCTACACCCTGCCGGTGGATGAATTCTACGTCCCCTACGTGGAGGTGCAGGAGACCGGCAACCGCACCGATGTGCGCTGGGTCGCCGTCACCGACGACAACGGAGAGGGGCTGTTGGCCGTCGGATCCCCGGTGATGGAGATGAGCGCGCTGCGCAATACGCCGGACGACCTGCAGGACGCCAAGCACACCTACGATCTCGATCCGCGCGACGAAGTCTATCTGAGGCTCAATCGCGTACAGATGGGGGTGGGGGGAGACGACAGCTGGGGCGCCAGACCCCATCCGGAATATGTGCCCCTCGCGAACAGGCCTTACACGCATACGGTGCGGCTCGTCCCCATCGGTCCCGGGAGCGACCCGATGCGGATCAGCAAGGAGGGCTTCGCAAACCTGACGGGCGTGAGCCTCGGTTTCGGGAGGCGAAGCGATGCGTCGTCCGAGCAGCGGGACACCAGGGAAAACACCGCGACGCGGGGCAACGACGGGCTGCCCACCACGCGGTGGAGCGCCGACAGCGGCGATACCGGCGAGTGGTGGGCGGTGGACTTGGGGGCGACCTATACCCTGACCGGATATCGCGTGGTCTTCGAACAGGCCGCCGACTATCGATACCGCGTCGAGGTCTCCGACAACGGCGCCGATTGGACCGTCGCGGCGGACCGCAGCGATGCCTCCGGCGCGGCACAGACTCGAGAGGAGAGCCTCGACGCGAGCGGCCGGTACGTTCGCATCACCTACACCGGGCTGCCCGCCGGGGCCTGGGCCTCCCATTACGAATTCGAGGTATTCGGCCGTTAGGCCGCTTCGGGCTAGCTCCGGTGGGACACCTCCCCTGGACACCGCGCCCGTTTGCGCCATGTCCTCCGAACGGAGATCGTTGACAGCATCAACGATCCTGGCTGGGGACCCGATGTCCCGCCCTCGATGTCACTCCCGATCTTGGATCTGATGCGCCCGTCGGAGCTCCGGATCGCGGGGGAGGGGTCAGCGGATAAAATAGATGTCGTCGATGTAGAAATCGAAATCGGTCCCCTGTGAGACGAGGAATCGAAGGCCGACGACTTGGTCGATTAGAAACGCGTCCGGCGCCAGTCCCCACTCCTGCACGCGGAGCTCCTCGAAAAGGACGTCGCGGGATTCCCAGACGTCTTCTGAGCTGATGACCAGGTAGGTCCCCCACTCGTTGTAGCAGCGGGTCGCCGCCCCCCCGTCTTCCTCGCACGCTCCGAAGGCGGGATGGGAGTTGGCGTCGGCAAACGAAACCCAAACGGATGACGCCCCCGAGTGCCGCAGAAACCAGAAGCGGATGCCGCGATAGGCCGACAGATCCCTGACGGCCGGAACGCCGCCGGTCTCCTCGCCCCAGCGAACCCGCACCCCGGCGCCCCACTCCGTAAACGGCGCGTCGCTCCTGACGTGCATCACCATATCCGAACAGGCGTCGACGCCGGTGGTGGCGGGCGCGGTGACGAAGGTCTCGCTGAACGGCGGCGCCATGGTCGAGGTGCCGTCGCCGACGGCCTGAAACCCGACGAAGGCTTCGTCAGCGGCGTCGAGGGTGCCGTCCTCGAAGTGGCCGATCCAATCGTCCCGCCGGGCAGGGCCCCGGGCAACGCACGCGCTCACATCGAATCGCCGGGAGGTGTCGACCTCGACAATCGGATCGATCTCCGAATCCAGCACCCACCCGTCCTCTTCAGTTGATTCCGAGTCCCCGTACGCGGCTTCGTCATCCGCTTCAGAACCCGCCGAGTCATCGCATCCGCCGGATCGGCAGGCCCCGTCCGGCGTCGTCTCGTAGCAACCGCAGCAGAGCACACCGGCCGCTGAGCCGATGAGTTGAAGCGCCCGTGGTAGCAGTATGCGTCGCATGACATGTCCCCTGGTGATCGCAGCACTATTCTACCACCGCCCTCGAGCGGAGAAAACTGTTGCTTCACGGCGATATGCGAGAGTATGTAAGTTTCATCGACCCCAGAAGATCTCGAAAGCGACGTTGACGCTGGCGGTGACACGGACGCGGATACCGACGCCGACGCGGATGTGGATACGGACGTGGACGGAGACACCGCGACGGTGTTCGAGGCCTACGGGATGGCCTTCCACTTCGAATTGACGAGCGGATATCACGAGTGGATGAACTGGCGGCGCTATCTGCGCCAGACCCTGCAGGTGGCCTTCAGGAACCCGTCGGGCTGCGGCGACTGAGCTCGTCGACCGCGGATCTATATAAAGAGTTCATGATTCATGCCCACAATTTTCGGGACAATCCGATTGACCCGGTCCCGCCAACGCCGCTACTCTCCGGCCGGCGGATGTGCCGTAGGAGAAGCAGACCGGAACCATGAAGAGAAAGCAAGCGATGAAGCGGGGCGGTGAGCTCCGGTGGTGGTACGATATCCTCGACGATGCCCTGGAAAACCGGGACGGAGTGGTTGATTTCGCCCGATATCGACGCCGCTTTTCGACCACCCCCGAGGAGCTGCTCCCGCAGGCCGAGAGCGTCTGGGCGGAGCGGCTGCCGGCGCTCGCCGAGGTGCCGTCCGGGGTTCCCGAGATAGCCGAGTGGATCGCTTCACATCATCTCGACGACAGTCTGCGGGAGAGCCTGGGCGAGCTGAAACCCGAGTGGCGATATCTCGGCGAGAAGAGGAGGCTGCAGCTTCCCCTGATACGGGATGTCGTCTTCGAGCCGCAGCTTCGCCGGCGGTATCTGCCCGAGAAGGACTACGAAGCACTGTTGGTCGCGTGGGTGCGGCGAAGGCTCCGGCCGGCGGCGCTGATGGTCGGGCTTCGACGCTATTTCGACGACCTCGCCGACGAGGCGCTCCCGGATGATGCTGTCGGGCAGCTGGTCTCCGCCCTCGGGGAGGCGGCGCGTCGGTCTCTCCCCTCGGCCCCGAGGCGTCTCGCGTCCGAGGCCGTGTGGGCCGGCGGGGTCGAGTCGGGGGAGGAGGTCTATTGCTTCGGGACGCTGGATTCCGTGCGCGCCTATCGCATGGAGCCGGTCGTCGCCCGCCTCGGGCTCTGGGCCGATCAGGTGGAGGAGATGTACATCGCCTGCGGCTGCGGCGGGACCGTGACGAGGCCCTGCTCCCACCTGGCGATGGCGTTCTATCACTGCGTCGATGCCCTGCGACGCCCCGCGCACCCGGGACATGACGTGCTCCTCGCCCGCGCGGCGTCTCCCGCGAGGCGCTCGTCCCTCGAGGTGCTGTCGCAATCGGCGCTGCTGGCGTCGGAGGCGGCGCCCGCGACGTCGGAAGCCGACGAGCGCGTGGTCTGGCGGCTGTATTCCTACGGCGCGACCTGGCACCTGGAGCCCGCGATCCAGGTGCGCTCCAAGCGCGGCGGGTGGACCAAGGGGCGGAAGGTGTCATCGGGGGCGTGGGATCTCGAACATTCGGAGGGGCTCACCGAGGGGGACCGATCGCTTCTGGACGCTTATTGCGGACCGGATCTCTCCTGGATGCGGGATCTCGCGGGCCATCCGCTGGTGTACATGAGGGACGCGCCGTCGCAGCCGGTGATCGTGACCGAGACCCCCATCAGCCTCGCCGTCACCGAGGAGGACGAGGTCCTCAGGCTGGGGTTCCGGTTCGGCGGCCGGCGGCTCTCGGTGCAGGAGATGAACGGATGCCTCGATCCGCCGAACGGGCTGGCGGCCCGCTACGACGCCGGCGCCGGGCGCTTCTTCTTCGCCCCGGTGACGGATTCCCTCAGGGATCTCATCCGGACGCTGCGCAGCGTCCCCTCCCGGGTTCCCAAAGAGCGGCTTCCGGAGCTGACCGAGCTCCTGGCCCGCCGTCCCGGGACCCTGCCGGTGCACGTCGGCAAGTCCCTGAGGCGGGACAACGCCGCCCCGAACCTCACCCCGGTGCTCCGCATGACCCCGGAGGGAGAGGCCAGCCTCTCGGTGTCCGTCGGATTCCACCTCTTCGGCGACGAGCTGTGGACGGACCCCGGGGAGGGCGCCGCCTACCTCCTCCGGGGCGTCAAGGGCGAGCCCGTGGGGATGCACCGCAACTTCCACGAGGAGCGGCGCATCGCCCAGGAGGTGCTGATCCGCCTCGACACCACCGAGCTGACGCCGGTGGGCCCGTGGTCGTTTCTCGCCACCGACATCGACGCCGTGGTCTCCCTTTTGGCCGCGGTGCGGGAGCTCGAGCTGCCCCACGCGGTGGAGTGGCCGGCGGGGAAGCGGCCGTGGCGGGTCTCCGATATCGGCGCCGGGGACGCCCGCATTCAAATCTCCAAGAAGAAGGGACACCTCTTCGAGTTCGGCCTCGACATCCCTCTCGACGACGGGGAGATCACCCTGGCGCAGCTCCTGGAGGCGCTCCGGAGCGGCAGCCGCTACGTCCGCCTCGGTTCCGGGCAGTTCGCCCGCATCGAGGAGAGCCTCAAGGCCATCGCCGAGCTGGTGACCTCGGTGGATTCGGGGGGGACGAAATCGGCCGTCAGCCTCGCCCCCGCCGCGGTGGTCCCCGTGAGCGAATCCCTGGCTGGGACGGACGCTGTGGTCAACGCCGACAAGGCGTGGCGAGCCCTCGTGGCGAACATGGACCGGGTGAAGGCGCTTCGCCCGAGGGTGTCGAAGCTCTTCAACGGGACCCTCCGGGCCTATCAGCGGGAGGGGTACTACTGGCTGGCCCGCCTCAAGGAGCTCGGCCTCGGCGGCTGTCTGGCCGACGACATGGGGCTCGGCAAGACCGTCCAGGCCCTCGCCCTGCTGCAGCGGAAACCCGGGACCCGGCCATCCCTGGTGGTGGCCCCCACCTCCGTCATCTCCAACTGGCAGCGGGAGGCGGAACGGTTCGCCCCCAATCTCATCCCGGTGCTCCACCACGGGCCGGACCGGCGCGAGGACTTCGCCGGTCTCGGCGGCCGGCACCTCGTCATCACCACGTACGACGTGCTGGCGCGGGACAGCGAGCTCTTCGAGCGACACCCCTTCGACACGGCCGTCATCGACGAGGCCCAGTTCATCAAGAACAGCGCCACCCAGCGGGCCCGGGCGGTCTTCGCCCTGGAGGCCGAGACCAAGGTGGCCCTCACCGGCACGCCGATAGAGAACCAGCTCGGCGAGCTGTGGAGCATCTTCAACGCCGTGGCGCCGGGGCTCCTGGGCACGCAGCGCCGGTTCCATCAGCGGTTCACCCTGCCGATCCAGAAGCACGGGGACACCGCCGCCATGGCGCAGCTGGCCGCCATCATCCGCCCCTTCGTCCTGCGCCGCACCAAGAAGGTGGTGGCGCCGGAGCTCCCGCCGCGGACCGAGACCGTGAGACCGGTGGAGCTTTACCCGGAGGAGCGGACCCAGTATGAGGCGCGGCGGCGCGCGGTGCTGGACTACCTCTCGAAGAGCAGCGCCGAGAAGGCGGAGGAGAAGATGCGGTTCGACATCCTCGCCCAGATTACCAAGCTGCGGCGCTCCGTCTGCCACCCCCGCCTGGTGGACAGCGGTTCCCTGCTCCCGTCGGCCAAGCTCGACAGCGCCTTCGAGCTCATCACGGATCTCCTCGGGCAGGACAACCGGATGCTCGTGTTCAGCCAGTTCACCGGACATCTGGCCCTCCTGCGGGAGCGGCTCGACGCGAACGGGTTCACTTACTTCTACCTGGACGGGGCCACCCCGGCGATCGAGCGGGGGCGCCTGATGTCGGCGTGGCTGGAGGGGGGCGGGGCGCTCTTCCTCATCTCCCTCAAGGCCGGCGGCACCGGGCTCAACCTCACCGGCGCCGACTACGTCATCCACCTGGACCCATGGTGGAATCCCGCGGTGGAGGATCAGGCCACTGATCGCACCCACCGCATCGGTCAGACCAAGCCCGTGACCGTCATCCGCATGATCGCCACCGACACCATCGAGGAGGCGGTCATCGCACTTCACGAAAAAAAACGAGACCTGGCCGAGGGCATCCTGCGGGGGACCGGCGCCGCCGGCGCCCTCTCCACCGAGGAGCTCATCGACCTGATCCGCCAGGGCGGATGAGCGGCGTTGACCCTAATGGTGATACCGAGGGGCCGTTGGACGTGTTTTGGATTGACGATCGTGTTGTCTTTCACCGTGCGCTGGGATAGCTTCTCTTTCTTGACGTGACTTTGCAACGAGGCGAACAGATGTCGGAAACCGAAGCCCTGCACCGTATCGAAGCAGCCCGCAAGCTGGGAAAGCCCGATCTCGAGATCACCTATCTGAAGCTGGAACGTCTGCCGGACGCCCTCTTCGAGCTCTCCTTTCTGCGGACGATTGTCGCCCACAACAACCGGCTCGCCGCTCTGCCCGAGGGGCTGTGGGGGATGGCCCGCCTCGAGGGCCTGTTCCTCGAGTTCAACCGGCTCACCGAGCTCCCGCCGGAGATCGCGCTGCTGTCGAACCTGAAGGTGCTGAGCGTGACCGGCAACCGGCTCACCACCCTGCCCGAGGCGATCTTCGACACCCGCCTCGAGGAGCTGTATCTCGCGGGCAACTCCCTGAAGGCCCTGCCCCCGGGGATCGGCCGGCTCCGATCGCTGCGGAAGCTCTACGTCGGGGAGGCCCAGCTGAGATCCCTCCCCGCCGAGCTCGGCGCGCTCACCGAGCTCCGGGCGCTCCACGTCCCCAACAACCTCCTCACCGTCCTTCCGCGGGAGCTCGAGGGGCTCTCCCGCCTGCAGGTGCTGAACGCGAGCGGTAACCGGCTCACCGCCATCGATCCCCGGCTCGCCGCCCTGCCGAGCCTGCGGACGCTGAACCTCTCGAAGAACCCCCTCCCCGAGGCGGTGCTCGAGGCGGCCCGCTCGGGACCCGCCGCCTGCAAGGAGGCCGCCGAGCGCTTCGTCCTCCAGGGGATCCGGCTCGCCGTTGCCGGGAACGCGCCCCTCAACGAGCTCCGCGCGGCGCTCTCTGCCGTGGAGCATGCGTTCAACGGCTTCCTGGTGTTCGAGCGGGTGGCGTTGGATGTCTCGCGGTCGAAGGGCGGGCCCGTCCCCCTCCCCGAGTGGCCCATCACCCCGGAGGTGATTGCCGGGCGGGTCCAGGACGCCAAGCGGCTCTTCGTCCGGGACATGCGGTGGGGCCTCACCGGAACCGTGGAGCTGGCCACCCGCTCCCCGCGGACCGCGGCCCTCCGGTACCTGGCCGCGGTCATCAACGCGGGGACGGGGCGCCCCGCGGAACCCGATCCAAAGAAGATCCTGGCGCGAAAGATCGCCCCCTTGAAGAAGGTCGGGGGCTCCGCGGAGGAGATACAGCGGCTCACCGCGGACCTCGTCCGGGGGCCCGGTCAGGCGGTGCTCGCATTCGTACACCGGGGGATCATCCGGAGCGCGACCCTCGCCTGAGCCCCCGCCGCCTTTTACGGATTCACTTCGCAGGTGTTCGAGCACCCGTCGTCGTTGCTGCCGTTGCCGTCGTCACAGAACTCCACGCCCACCTGGACGAAGCCGTCGCCGCAGGACGCCTCGACGCAGTTATTACTCACGGCGGAGTATGTCGGTAGCGCCAGTACATCGGCGGTGTAGTCCGCGATAATGCAGCCGTCGCTCCCACACCAGCAGGCCCGCCAGCGCCAGCAGCGCCAGGAGGCTGATGACGGCGCCGGCGGCGAACAGCGGCGGGCGGAACCGGAGCTCGACGGCGTGCTCACCCGCCTCGAGATGGACCGCCCGGAGGAGGTAGTCGGCCCGGCGTATCTCGACGGGCTCGCCGTCCACGACGGCCTCCCAGCCGGGGGCGTCCACCTCGCTCAGCACGAGATACCCCTCCCGCTCGAGGGCCGCCTCGAGGGTGATTCGGTTGGGACCGTAGCCGGTGATGGTCACCTCGTCATCCGCGCTCCCACCGGCCGACGGGAGCTCCTTCGCGTCGGAATCCTCGAGGAGGACCGTCCGCCGCGGATCCACCGTCCGCCGGTAGAGACGCTCGAGGATGGTGTCGGCGTCTCGCTCCACCACCGCTTCGTGGACCACCCAGGCCCTGGCGATGGGATCGGTCCTTTCGGAGATGACGAGCCCGCGGTCCCGGTACACGGTGCGGAAGAGCTCGGAGCGGCCCGCGGAACGGGGGGTGTCGAACCGGTAACGGACATTCAGGATATCCAACATCGGGTGGTAGCGCCCGAACTTCAGCACCGCGTAATATTTGTCCTTGGGCTTTCGACGGGCCACGTTGACGAACTCGTTGTATCGTTTGAGGATCCCCCCCTCGTAGCCGTTGACGGAGGAGACGTTGTAGCGCATCCCCTTGTCCAGGTTGCCGGTGGTCCGGGAGTCCATCACGCGATACAGGTCTGCGTCCTCCGCGTCACTCCGGAGGCGGCGGGCGTCGATGAGCGCCTCGATGGCATCCTCCCAGTCGAAGTGCTCCTCCGGCAGGGTGGAGAGGTACCGCCTCCCGTGGGTGTACTGCTCGGCGAAGACGATAAGCGTGAGGCCCGCCAGCACGCCGCCGCGGGGAATCCGGCGCCGGACCCCGAGCCAGAGGAGCCCCCCGGTCGCGGCCACCGCCGCCGCGGAGAGGAGCACCTGGTGGCTGACAAAGCCGTGGGCCCTGACCGCCATCCCGGCGGCCGCCGCCGCGAGGTCCTTCGGGGGACGACGCATCCCGGCCATGATCGACTCCACCATCCCCCTGAACGCCTCCCCCGACGGCTCTGTAAAGGCGAAAAAGGCCACTAGAACGAAAAGCAGCGCGAGCAAGGCGGCGGGAAAGGCGAAGTACCGGTGCCGCTGCTTCGAAGCGGTGACGTCTCGGCCGAGGAGGGCGCTCGCCCCCAGGCTCGTGAGCACCGCAGCGAAGAAGACGAACACCGTGAGGATGCGGCCGGGCACCCGGAAGAAGCTGTAGCCGGGCACGGCGGTGTAGAACAGCTTGTAGAGGGGGGTGTGCCGCCCGAGGGCCACCACCAGGGTGAGGGCGAGCATGCCGAAGAAGAACCAGGTCCGCCGCTCCCGGTCGAGATAGAGGGCGGCCGCCGAGAGCAGCACCGCGGGCAGGCCGACGAAGAGGCAGGCCTCCCAGAAGATCGAGGGGCCGTAATAGAACCCGTCGATCTTGTCCCCGAACGCGAAGGGCACGACCGCCGTGGCGAGGCTGAGGGGCGGGAGGGAGAAGCTGGTGGCAAACTCGTAGGACTGCGCCCGGCCGGTGGTGCCGCTCCAGTGGATCATCGGCAGGAGCTGCACCGCCGCCGTGGCGACCCCCAGGCCGACGAAGAGGGTGAACCGGGAGAGGTTGCGGAGCCGGGACAGGTCGTTCGGGACGGACAGCAGAAAGAGCCCGTAGAGCGCCAGGCAGAACAGCATATAGAAGATGATCTGGAGGTGCCCGACCAAGACGGCGAGGCCGATACCGAGGGCCCCGAGCACCAGGTATTTGAGACGCCGGGTCGTATGGAAGCCGTGATACATCCAGAAGACGAAGGGGATCCAGACCCGGGCCTCGAGGCGGGGGATATGCCCCCCGTAGAGGTGGAGGATCTCGATGAGGGGAAACATGAAGACCAGGCTGCCGATGAAGGCGGGCGTTCGGTCCTGACCGATGCGCCGGAGAAAGCCGTAGGTGAACGCCCCCGCGAGGAAGAAGTGGAGCACCAGGTTGAGGTTCATGGCGAGGGGGGTGGGGAGCGCCAAAAAGAGGTAGTGCAGCGGATAGTAGATGCCGCCGGCGGAGGGGAAGTACGGGGTGCCGGAGAACACGTACGGGTTCCAGAAGGGGACGGTGAGCTCCCGGAGCATCCGGTAGGTGAAGTCGGTGTAGAAGTAGAAGCTGAAGACCAGATCGCTGCCGTAGAAGACCCGGTCCACCGCGATGAGCGCGGAGAAGAAGAAGAGGGCGAAGAGGGCCAGCATCAGCACCGCGAAGCGATCCGAGGCGAGCATCCCCCGGAGGCGCGACAGTTTCTTCCCGGAGCGCTTCGTCGGCGCCGCCCCGACGCCATCCCGGACCGGGCGTTTCTGAGGTTCGGGCCGCGACGCCGCGGCGGGGGCGTTCTTCGCCGGGTTCTTCTGGCCGCCTCGGGCCCTTCGCTTCCGCCGCTTCGTCATGCCGTAGTGCTATCACATGTCGGCCCCGGCGCGAACCGTCTTGGTGGCCCCCCTGGTCTGCGGGCCGCGGATCGGGTACAACAGCTCGAACGGAATCGAACAGTATCTGAGGGAGACATGTATACGGGACACGGTTTCAACAAATGGGGCATCGGCGACGTGGACATCGTCCGGGAGGGGGGGGAGTACCACCTCTTCCACCTGGTGCTGCCCAACCACGCGTACATCGCCCACGCGGTGAGCGCCGACGGGCTGCACTGGAAGCGGGTGAAGAACGCGCTGTTTATCAGCGATCCGGGGGGGTGGGACGACGGGATGCTGTGGACCATGCACGTCTCCCGGGATCCGGACCGTCCGGTGTGGCGGATGTTCTATACCGGCCTGACCCGGCGGGAGCGGGGGCGGGTCCAGCGCATCGGGCTCGCCGAGAGCGACGACCTCTACGACTGGCGCAAGGTGCGGGCCGAATACCCCATCGAAATCGACCCGAAGCACTACGAGGCGGGCGTCGACGAGGGCCGTCACTGGGTGAGCTTCCGGGACCCGTTCTTTTATTCAAACGGTAACGAGCGCTGGCTCCTGGCCGCCGCGCGGGTCAACACCGGGCCCCTGGTGCACCGCGGGTGCGTGGCCCTCGCCCGGGAGACCGCGAGGAACCGGTTCGAGTTCGAGGCGCCCCTCTATCACCCGGCCCGGTACGACGACATCGAGGTGCCCACCCTCGCCGCCCTGGACGGGCGGTACTACCTCATCGGGTCCATCCGGGAGGATATCAAGGTCCACTACTGGTGCGCGGACGCCCCGCGGGGGCCCTACCGCAACTACTCGGACAACGTGCTGCTGCCCCAGGGGAACTACGCGGCCCGGATCTGCCAGGACGACGCTCGGGTGTTGATCTGGAACTTCTTCACCCCCGCCGGGGCCTTCAAGGGGATGAACAACATGCTCCCCCCGCCCAAGGAGCTGGTGACGGACAGGAACGGCGAGCTCCGCATCCGATCGTTCCACGGGTTCGACGAAATGGTGGAGGAGACCCTGACGGGCGACACCGTCACCCCCGTGCGCCCCCTCATGGGAAACCCGCGGGCCGAGGTGTCCCATAAAGACGGCGAGGGCCGGTGCGGCGCCGACAGCGGGTTCGAGGTGTTCTGCCTGAAGGGGGAGTACGACGACTTCCGGTGGCGCGGCAGGCTGACCCTGGAGAATAGCGGGAAGTGCGGCTGGGCGTTCCACCTCGACGCTCAGGCGAGCGGCTACTACATCAGCCTCGATCCCTTCAAGGGCCTCGCCCAGATCCGCGCCTGGGGGGAGAACCCGGGGGGCGGCATCGAAGACGCCTTCATCTACGAGTCCCTGCAGGCGGCCTACTTCGTCCCCACGGGGCCGGGGCCCATCGACTTCGAGGTCATCGTCTTCGGTAAGTACATCGAGCTCTCCCTCGGCGGCCACGTGCTGCTCAGCCTGGCGGACGAACGGTACCGCGCGGGCATGGCGGGCTTCTACACCGAGAGCGGCTTCATCCGCTTCTCTGAGACCGCGGTCCAGCGGCTGGCCTCCCCCAGGGACGAGGCCTGCGATCCGGTCACCCAGAACGCGCTGCCCGAGCGCCTGACAAAGGAGTTTTCATGACCCAGCTGTACGGAGCCATCGAAGCCGGCGGCACCAAGTTCGTGTGCGCCGTGGGCACCGGACCGGACCGAATCCTCTCGGAGATCCGCTTCCCCACCACCGCGCCGGACGAGACCCTCGCCCGGGCGGTCCGTTACTTCGAGGAGCAGCAACAGACCCACGGCCCTGTCGCGGCCCTCGGGATCGGCGCCTTCGGTCCGGTGGATCTCCACCCGGAATCCGCCACCTACGGCCGCATCGCCGCCAGCCCCAAGACCGCCTGGATCGGCGCCGACATGATCGGCCCCCTCCGGACCCTGGGGGTCCCCATCGGGTTCGACACCGACGTGAACGCCGCGGCCCTCGGCGAGTGGCGGTACGGCGCGGCCCGGGGGCTCGACACCTTCATCTACCTTACCTTCGGCACCGGCATCGGCGGCGGCGGCATGGTCCGGGGGCGGCTGATGCACGGGCTGGTCCACCCCGAGATGGGGCACATCCGGATCCCCCACGATCTCGAGCGGGATCCCTTCCCCGGCCGCTGCCCGTTTCACAAGGACTGCTTCGAGGGGCTCGCCGCCGGGCCGGCCATCGAGGCGCGTTGGGGGGCGCGGGGGGAGACCCTGCCCGAGGATCACCCGGCCTGGGCGCTCCAGACCGACTACATCGCCCTCGGTCTCTCCAGCCTCATCTGCACCCTCTCCCCCGAGCGGGTCATCCTGGGGGGCGGGATGATGCAGCAGTCCCACCTGTTTCCGCTCGTCCGGCGGAAGGTGCAGGACCACCTCGCCGGCTATGTGCAGTCCCCGGCGATCCTGGCGGATATCCAAACCTATATCGTTCCCCCAGCCCTCGGAAACCGGGCGGGCATCCTCGGCGGCATCGCGCTGGCGGAGTGGGCTGTGGGCTGATCCGCCCCCCGTTGAAATCTCCCTCGACAATCCCCTCTATTGAAAAATAATGAATATTGACGATAATACAGCAAACAGATCGTTAAGGAGGCAATCCATGGGCGACATCAAGATCAAGCGCAGGCCGACTGAAGCGCTCTTGAAAAACCTGGGCGTCGCGGGGTGGGGGATCTGGACCAAGGAGGTCTCCGAGTTTCCCTGGACATACGAGAGCACAGAGACCTGCTATGTACTGGAGGGCGAGGTGACGGTCACCCCCGAGGGGGGCGTTCCGGTGCAGATCGCCAAGGGGGATCTTGTCACGTTTCCGAGGGGCATGTCCTGTACCTGGAAGATCACGAAACCCATCAGAAAGCACTACACCTTTGAGGACTGATCCAGTAGCCAGAGTCCCCGAGTCCCGGATTCTGTTCCTCCGGGATCACGCGACCCCGTCGGTCCTCATCGAGCAGGGGCTGAAACGGAACGGCCACCAGGTCGTGAGCTGCCAGTACCCCGACCGGTTGCTGCACGAGCTCAAATCCGGCGGGTTCGACGTCATGCTTATCGACCCGTCCCTCTCCCTGAGGGATCGGATCTCCCTCATCAGATCCGTCAGGGACCGGGACCTCGTCATCCCGATTATCCTGGTCTTCAAGACAAACGCCGAGCAGGAGGTGGTCATCGCCAAGACCGAAGGGGTGACCGAATGCGTCATCCGGGATCGGGACGGGGCGTACCTGTTCAAGATCCCGGACATCGTCGAGCGGCTCCTCCAGGACAGGGCGAACCGGGCGCTCCCCCGGACCACCCCGAGCGTCTCCATGAATGATATCACCGACCGGATCGATCTCGCCGCCGTCGCCCGTGAGGTCCGGGGCCAGATCGTGGACTCCCAGAAGGCCGCCCTCGTGGTGCTGGTCGGCGACGACGTGGGCGCGGCCGTGCAGCTGGACGATCCCCTGGTGCTCATCGGTCGGGACGGCTCGTGCGACATGACCCTGAAGGACGAGAGCATCTCCCGGTTTCACTCCAGCATCAAGGTGCACGCGAACGGCGTGGTCACCATACGGGATCTCAACAGCACCAACGGCACCTACGTCAACGGGAAGCGCGTGCAGATCAAGGAGCTGAAGGAGGGGGACAAGATCCTGCTCGGCAAGAATACGGTCATCAAGTACCAGACCCAGGACTCCATCGAGAAAAACTACTACGACGAGCTCTACACCTCCTCCACCCGGGACGAGCTCACCGGCATCTACAACCGCCGGTTCTGCCTGGAGAAGATCGAGACCGACTTTTCGTTCGCCAGGCGCCACGGCCTCCCGGTCTCCGTCATCATCTTCGACATCGATCACTTCAAGCGGGTCAACGATACCTATGGCCATCTGGCGGGGGATCAGGTGCTGCACACCATCGCGTCCATCGGTGAGGCCACGGTCCGCCAGGAGGACATCCTGGGGCGCTACGGGGGCGAGGAGTTCCTCGTGTTCCTCCTCGACACGGATCTCTCCGGCGCCACCGTCCTCGCGGAGCGGCTGCGACGGCGGGTGGAGGCCGAGAAGATCGCCTTCAACGGTCGGGTCATACGCGCCACCATCAGCCTCGGTGTCATGTCGACCCGCAAGAACTACGATATCAAGGAGCTGATCGCCCTGGCGGACAAGAACCTCTATAGCGCCAAGAGCAGCGGCCGCAACCGCATCAGGGCGTCGAGCGCGGACGGCGACCAATGAGCTTCGGGACCAACCCGCTGTCGCTTCCTCACGCCGGCCCCGGCGGACCTCCCGGGCCGGGGGGGGCCTCTTCGGGTGGCTCGCCGCCGGCATCGCCATCGGCAGCGACGACTCCGGGGACACACTCTACCTCGACCCCGCCGACAAGCACGCCGTCTGGATCTTCCACCATGACGGCGGGAACGTGGAGAGACTCGCCGGTTCCTTCAGTGCGTGGCTCCGTGGTTCAAAGAAGATATAGACATTAACTACACCAACCCCTTGCCGATGTGGAAACCCTGGAAATAACAGCGGAAAACCATTGTCTCACCTGATTCACTTATGCAACTGTGAAACATTAAATGTTGCATATGTGTAACCATGTTGCAGAGAAGCACCCTGTATTCGGCCGGGGTTTCACGCTGGCCTGATCCTTGCTCTCAGCCTTTCGCGAGAACCAGGAGGTGCGTCCGACATGAAAGTGGCCATTCCGAGATTTGGGGAACGGGTAGCCCCCTGTTTCGAGTACTCGGCCACCATCGCCATCTTCGTGACGCGGAAGAAGAAAATCATCGAGCAGAAGGACTTCGTGCTGCGAAGCACCGAGTCCTTCGACCGGCTCCGGCTGCTCAAGGATCAGGGGGTGGACGTGCTGATCTGCGGCGGCATCCAGGACCGGTTCGAGGACATGGTGAGGGCGAGCGATATCAAGGTGGTGTCCTGGGTGTCGGGCAACGTCGAGACGCTCCTCACCCGATTTCTGGAAGGACGCCTGTCCGGACGGGAGCGACCGGCGGACGACGAGTCGAATCCGCCCTCATCACAGTAGGATGAAATGAACGAGACAAAGACCAAGTACAGTTTCTATGTCGAGCAGCGCACCCTCGACGAGACGGATCGCCCCCGGCGGTTCCTCGAGGCGTTCGCGGCGGTGCTGGAGCACTCGAGCTACGGGCTGGCCCTCGAGATGTACTCCCGCCTCAGCACCAAGTGCAGCCGTTGCGGCGCCACCTGCCAGCTCTACCAGGAGACCGGAGAGGACCGGGATATCCCGTGCAAGCGCTCCGAGCTGCTCCTCAAGGTGTACCGCCGCTACTTCACCCGCGCGGGGGTGTTCAAGGCGCGGGTCACCGGCGGGTTTACCCTGACCGATGCGTACATCGACGAGATGGCCGAGGCCTTCTATCGGTGCACCGCCTGCCGGAGGTGCAAGTCCTCCTGTCCCATGGGTATCGACCACGGGCTCGTGACCCACCTGGGACGGTGGCTCCTGGCCGAGGTGGGGGTCGTCCCCAAGGCGCTGGTGGTGGCCACCCGGGAGCAGCTCGAGGGGGTGGGGAACACCTCCGCCATCCCCAAGGCCGCCCTGGTGGACACGCTGGAGTTCCTGGAGGAGGAGTTCGAGGACGAGTGGGGCGTCAAGGTCTCGTTTCCCATCGACGTGGAGGGGGCGGAGTACGTGTTCTTCCCGGCGGTCTCCGACTACCTCCTCGAGCCCGACACGCTGATGGGCAACGCGGCGGTAATGGCCGTGACCGGCGGGTCCTGGACCGTGGGCACCGGGAATTACGACGGCATCAACTACGGGCTCTTCTACAGCGATCGGATGATGGAGCGTATCGTCAAGCGGGTGGTGGCCGAGGTGCGGCGGCTCAAGGGCCGGAAGGTGCTGGTGGGGGAGTGCGGCCACGCCACCCGGAGCGCCTGGTTCATCCCCACCTTCCTCGGCGAGGGGGCGCCGCCGGTGGTCAACTTTCTGCAGTACACCGCCGAGCAGCTCCGGAAGGGCAACCTTCCCCTGAAGAAGGCGCTCATCGAGGAGCGGGTCACCTACCACGATCCCTGCAACCTCGCCCGGGCCGGCAGGGTGGTGGAGGAGCCTCGGGAGATCCTGCGGGCCATCTGCAAAAACTTCGTCGAGATGACCCCGAATCGGACGGAAAATTACTGCTGCGGCGGCGGGGGCGGCACGGTCTCCATCGACGAGATCCGGGAGTTCCGCACCCGGAAGATGGGCCGTCAGAAGGCCGAGCAGATCCGGCGGACCGGCGCGGCGATCGTCGTGGCCCCCTGCGCCAACTGCAAGAAGCAGCTCAAGGAGGTGTGCGAGGACAATGATCTTGACGATGTCGAGGTGATGGGACTCCACGACCTGCTGCTCAAGGTCATCGACTTCGGGGACGAGTTCAAAATCAAGAAAGACGACGAGGCGGACGAGGCGTCCGGCTCGGGTAAGGAAGCGTAGCATGTTGGCAAGCTGGATCGACTGGGCGAGAGGCCCCGCGTTCGTATTCTGTTTCGGGTTCATGATCCTCGGATACCTCCGCCACATCGCGTTGACGGCGGTGGAGATCCGGCGGCACCTCCGGCGGGCCGGGGACAAGACCCTGCCCCTTCGCACCATCGCCGGGGCGACCCTCCGGTGGCTCGTACCGGTCGACAAGCTGAAGCACCAGTTCCTGTTCAGCCTCACCTCCATCGCGTTCCACGTGGCCATCCTGGTGGTGCCCCTGTTCCTCCTCGGGCACATCGCCCTCTGGACCCGGGGGCTCGGCCTCTGGTGGCCCGGGATCCCCAATGAGGTCGCGGACGCCCTCACCCTCATCGCCGTGGTGACGGCGGCGGCCCTGGTGCTGCAGCGGGCCGCGTCACGGGCGACCCGCTCCCTCTCCCGGTTTCAGGACTTCGTCATCCCCCTGATGGTGGCGCTCCCCTTCGCCACCGGGTTCTTCGTGATGCACCCGGCCGTCAATCCGTTTTCGTTCAGCGTGGCGCTCTTCCTCCATGTGATGAGCGCCAACCTGCTGTTCGTGCTCATGCCCCTCACGAAGCTCAGCCACGCGGTGCTGCTCCCCAGCGTCCAGCTGGTCTCGGAGGTGGCGTGGCACTGGCCCGCCGACTCCGGGAGCCGGGTGGCGGTCACCCTTAACAAGGAGGAGGAGCCGGTATGACGGTGCGATACGGAATCCTGACGGACACCACCCGATGCACCGGGTGCGAGGACTGCGTCAAGGGGTGCAAGACGGAGAACGGGCTCGGCGAGGACAAGCCCCGCCGCTGGAAGCGCCGCATCGACGATCTCTCCTCGACGCGCTACACCACTCTCGTTCAGAAGCCCGGCGGCCGCTTCGTGCGGCGGTTCTGCCGCCACTGCCTGGACCCGGCCTGCGCCTCGGCCTGCATCGTGGGCGCCCTGCGGAAGACCCCGGAGGGGGCGGTGATCTACGACGGCGACAAGTGCATGGGGTGCCGCTACTGCATGATGGCCTGCCCCTTCGGCATCCCCCGGTACGACTGGGAGGCGGCGGTTCCGTACGTCCGCAAGTGCACCTTCTGTCACCCCCGCATCAGCAAAGGCAAGGCGCCCGCGTGTGTCGAGGCGTGTACCTATGACGCCACCGTCTTCGGCGAGCGGGGGGCCCTCATCGAGGAGGCCCACCGGCGCATCGCGGCTCACCCGGATCGCTACGTGGACCAGGTGTTCGGCGAGACCGAGGTGGGGGGGACCTCGATGATCTTCATCTCGGACATCTCCCTCGACTTCCTGGCCTGGAAGCCCGACCTCGGTGACGAGCCCCTCCCGGACCGCACCTGGGCGGCCCTCTCCAAGGTGCCCCCCATCGTGCTGGGCATGGGGGGGCTCATGGCGGGCATCCACTGGATCACGGCCCGCCGGGCCAAGGTGGCCGGGGCGGAGGCCGCCGACCCATCCGCTGACAAACCGGACGACAAGGACGCGACGCCCCAAGACGGTAAAGAGGAAGAAAAAGAGCAATGAGCAGCAATCCGAGGCAGCGAGTAGTAAAGACGATTCTGTGGACCCTCATGGGGATCCTCGGCGTGGTGACCCTGGCCCGCTTCATCACCGGGCTCGGCGCCACCACCTCCCTCACCGACGCCACCCCCTGGGGGCTCTGGATCGCCTTCGACGTGATGGCCGGCGTGGCCCTCTCGGCCGGGGGCTTCGTGATGGCCGCCACGGTCTATGTCTTCAAGATCGAGCGGTTCCGGCCGTTCGTTCGCCCCGCCATCCTCACGGCCTTCCTCGGGTATCTGGCCGTGGCCATCGGCCTGATGTACGACCTGGGGCTCCCCTGGCACATTTGGCACCCGATGATCTATCCCCAGCACCACTCCGTGCTCTTCGAGGTGGCCATGTGCGTCATGCTCTACCTCACCGTGCTCTTCCTGGAGTTCAGCCCGGCCATCCTGGAGCACGAGCGGTTCGACCGCCCCCTCTTCCGGAAGATTCACAAGGTCGTCAAGAAGCTCGCCATCGTGTTCGTCATCGCCGGCGTGGTGCTTTCCACCCTGCACCAGTCCTCCCTGGGCTCCCTCTTCCTCATCGCCCCCCATCGGCTGCACCCCCTCTGGTACAGCCCGTACATCTGGATCTTCTTCTTCATCTCCGCGGTGGGGCTCGGCGTCATGATGGTCACCCTGGAGGCCTTCTTCTCGGCCTGGCTCTTCCGCCACCGGCTGGAGGCCACGGCACTGTCGGGGCTGGCCCGGGCGGGGGGCGCGGTACTCCTCCTCTACGCCTGCGTCCGGTTGCTCGATCTAGGAGTGAGGGGAGAGCTCCAACGGGCGTTCGACGGATCCGGGCTGGCGAACCTGTTCCTCTTCGAGCTCCTGGTGAGCGCTGTCATCCCGGGCCTCCTCCTCTCCATCCGGCGGGTCCGGGAGCACAAGGGGGGGCTCCTCACCGCCGCCGCCATGGGGGTCTTCGGCCTCGTGGGGTATCGCTTCGACGTGTGCATCGTGGCCTTCGAGCGCCCCGCCGATATGTCCTACTTTCCGGCCTGGAGCGAGGTCGCCGTGAGCGCCGGGATCGTGGCCGCGGCCCTCCTGGTCTTCATCTTCTTCAGCCAGCACCTCAAGGTGTTCGAGGGGACCCACGAGGAGACCCGCGCGCCGAAGCCGCAGGGGTTCGACCCCGGGAGCGTCCGCCTGCTGCTCCCGCCCTCCATGGCCTACAAGCGGGGATACTCCCTGGCCGCGATCGTCGGCGCCGCCTTCGCCCTCGGCATGTTGCCGAGCGGGGTGCTCTTCGGCGAGGATCTGGTCGAGACACCGGTGGCGGGGCCCCTGGAGGTGCCGGCCCGGGTCACCGAGGCGCAAAGCGGCGAGGGGCACGAGTTCACCATCGACCTCGAGACGCCGAACCCGAGGCGAGCGCCGGGCATGCAGCCCATAATGATTATCGACGGCAACCGGAACGGCCGGCGGGTGCCCTTCCCCCACGAGGCGCACCAGGCGGAGCTGGGCCGGGAGAGATCCTGCCCCGAGTGCCACCACCAGAACGCCCCCTTCAAGCTGAACACCTCCTGCGCGGCGTGTCACCGGGACATGTACGTGACCACCGACGTGTTCGACCACACCGCCCACATCGGGAAGCTCGGGGACAACGGGAGCTGCGTCCGGTGCCACAAGCGCCCGGAGGAGGTCAAATCCCGCGATACCGCCGAGAAGTGCGAGACCTGTCATCGAAACATGGTGGTCCAAAAGAGTGTAGTGCCGCCGCCGAAGGACGGGATGACCGGCCTGGCCGTCGGGTACACCCAGGCCATGCACGGGCTCTGTATCGAGTGCCACAAAGAGAAGAGCGAGGCGTCCCGCGGCAAGCTCGGCAAGTGGTTCGCGAGCTGCGCCAACTGTCACCGGGATTCCTCGGAGGCGGACCTGAGACAGATGGCCCCCTACCTGTCGGAGGATGAATCGAGGTGACGCAATGATCGACAGGGACATCACGACATGGGTCCGGAACGAGCTCTGGGATCGGGTGCCCCTCAACATCAGCGTGGTCGATCACGAGTTCCGCATCGTGGAGGCCAACGCCCGGTTCGCCGAGACCTACGGGGAGTGGCGGGACCGCCCATGCTACGAGGTGTACAAGAACGTCCGGAGGCCCTGCAAGGAGTGCGCGGCCAAGCGCACCATGGCGGACGGCAAGATCCGCGTCAGGGAGGAGCAGGGGGTGCTTCCGTCCGGCGAGACCATCCACTACCTGGTCCACCTGGTGCCCCTGATCCGGGGTCCGGGGGAGATCCCGTTCGTGGTCGAGATGTCCACCGACATCTCCGAGACCAAGCGGCTCCAGCAGGAGAAGCTCCAGGCCGAGCGGCTCGCGGCGGTGGGAGAGACCGTGGCCGGGCTGGCCCACGGGGTGAAGAACGTGCTCACCGCGCTGGACGGCGGTATGTACCTCGCCCGGACGGGGATCAAGAACGGCGATATCCAGCGCATGCTCACCGGCTGGGACATGTTGGAGGACAGCATCGGTCGGATCAGCGCGTTCGTCAAAGAGTTCCTCGACTTCGCCAAAGGGCGCGCGCCGGGATTGGTGCCCACCGACCTCAACCGGCTGGTGCACGATGTGGTGAAGCTCTTCGAGAGCGCCGCGGAGAACCAGGGCATCCGCATCGAGTGCTCCCTCGGTGACGGCATCGATCCCGTGCCCCTGGACGCGGACGGAATTCACAACTGCCTCGCCAACCTGGTGTCCAACGCCCTGGATGCGTGTAAGATGAGCGAGACGCCGGGCGGCCTCGTAAAGGTGAGGACCTTCGAGGAGGGCGGGAAGATCCACGTGGAGGTCTCGGATGACGGCATCGGCATCGAGTCGGAGATTTCAAAGAATGTCTTCACCAACTTCTTCTCGACCAAGGGTTCGGACAAGGGGACCGGGCTCGGGCTGCTCACGACCCGCAAGATAGTCCAGGCCCACGGGGGGGAGGTCTCGTTCGACTCGATCCCCCACGAGGGCTCGGTGTTCCGCCTGGTGTTCGATAGGCGGCGGCTCTCCGATACCGACCACCCCGGCGGTACCTGGCTGTTCGAGAGAGACGGGGAAAAACAGAAGGAGGAAGGCGATGACCGGTAACGACAAGACCGTGCTCGTGGTGGACGACGAGCCCGACGTGAGGCAATACCTCTCCGCAATCCTGGCGGACGCGGGGTTCACCGTGATCAACGCGGCGGACGGCGAGTCCGCCATGGAGCTCATCCGGCGCCGCAAGCCGGACTTCATCTCCCTGGATCTGATGATGCCCAAGAAGTCCGGGCACAAGCTGCTCTACGAGCTGAAGCGGGACAAAGCCCTCAGCCGAATCCCCGTGCTCATCGTCACGGCCCACGCCAAGGACGAGCTGGGCAAGCGGGACCTGGCCGACATCCTGGAGGGGCGCGTGCTGTCCGGGCCGGGGGTCTACCTCGAGAAGCCGGTCAACCCGGTCACCTACGTTCAGAGTATCCAGCGGGCCCTCGGCCTCCCCCTCTCCCCGGAGACGGACGACCGGCTCACGCTGAAGGAGGCGCTCCAGGATCAGATGAAGAGCGCCCCCAAGGAGGCGCTGGAGGAGGCCCTCAAGGCCCTCCGGTCGCGGATGAAGAAGGAGAGTTGAGCGGGGGTTTAGGAGACGCCCGCTTCAAGGAGGAGACATTACCCATGTCAGAAACGACAAAGAAGAGAGTGCTCGTCATCGACGACGAGCCCCATGTGGTGACCTACATCAAGACCCTCTTGGAGGATCACGGCTTCGAGACGGCCACCGCCGCCAACGGCCGGGAGGGGATGGCGGTCGCGAGGGAGGTCCGGCCGGACCTCGTGTGCCTGGACATCACCATGCCCGAGGAGTCGGGCATCCGGTTCTACCGGAACCTGAAGGATGATCCGGAGCTGTCCGGCACGCCGGTCATCGTGGTCACCGCAGTGAGCTACTACGGCAAGGACTCGGAGCCGTTCCGCCGCTTCCTCAGCACCCGGCGGCAGGTCCCCCCGCCCGAGGGGTTCATCCCGAAGCCCATCGATCAGAAGGCGTTCATCGACACCGTCACGACCGTGCTGGAGGGAGCCCCGGCAAAGACCGATGCGTAGAGGCACGAAAGCCCCCGGAGCGGCGCCCCGGCCACCGGCGACCGACCAAGCCTGACCTCCCACGAGGAGCGAATCGGTCTTTTCTTTCGCAGCTCATCCGATATCGGATGTACAATTAAAAAATAAAAATAGAAGAACGCGGAAGGAGAGCGCCATGCCACCGAAAGAAGTGTACCGCCCGAAACGGTGCGTGTTCGAAGCCACGCTGGCCTGCAACATGCGCTGCAAGCACTGCGGTTCGAGGGCGGGACAAAAGCGCCCGGACGAGCTGAGCACGGACGAGATCCGGAGTCTGTTCCGACAGCTCTCCGCGCTCGGAGGGGAGAGCGTCACCATAGCCGGTGGTGAGCCCATGGCGCGCGCGGACTGGCCCGAGGTCATCGGCGCGGCGGTGGAGGCCGGGCTCCTCACCGGCATGCTCACCAACGGGATCGGCTTCGACGACGCCGCGGCCGCCGCCGCCAAGGAGCGGGGGCTCCACAGCGTGGCGTTCAGCGTGGACGGGCCGCCGGAGGTCCATGACCGTATTCGAGGCAGGGCGGGACATTTCAACCGACTGGTCGAGGCCATGTCATCGGCCCGTCGCGCGGAGATCCCGGTCTCCATCGTGAGTTTCGTCAATCGGCTGAACCTCGGCGCGCTCGAGGAGATGGGCGATCACATCGCCGAACAGGGCGCGTTCGCCTGGCAGATTCAGCTCGGCACGGACATGGGAAAGCTCCACGATCACCCCGAGCTGCTGCTACGGCCGCGGCACCTCCTCGATCTGCAGGCGGAGATCACTCGCATCGTGGAAACCAGCCCATTGCAAATCGATATCGCGGACACCATCGGATACTTCGGACACCGGGACAGGATGTTCCGCGCGGCGGGCCATGGATTCAGAGGATGCCGGGCCGGGATGGAGGTCATCGGCATCGAGTCCAACGGCAACGTCAAGGGGTGTCTCTCCATCATGCCCGGATACAACGAGAGAGGCGCGGACTTTGTCGAGGGCAATATCCGCGAGACCTCCCTCGCCGACATCTGGCGCGATCCCGACGCGTTCGCCTACAACCGGAAGTGGTCCATCGACGACCTCGGCGGCTTCTGCAGAACCTGCCGACACGCCGACAGCTGCCGCGGCGGATGCCGGGGCAGCATGGTCGCCTCGGGAGACGGCGTCGAGAACAGGATGTGCGTCTACAGGGCGTCCTGCGAAGCCTCCCGAGCCGGAAGGTCCGGTCTGGCGGCGGCCGTGGCCCTGGCGACCCTCGTCGGAGGCGTGTCCCTGTCCTGCGATGAAGACGACTTCCCCAAGCCGCCCTATGGCGCGTCCCTGTACACGCCGGACCCGGACGCCGGGGCGGACAGCAGTGAGAATGACAATGATACGGAGACGACCGGGCGCTGATTGGACGCCATCGAGCCAAGGGACGCAAAGGCCGAAATAGACCCCCTTTAAATGCTTAACCAGGCATCATAGGAGCGCGTTCCGCGGGCCAACCATAAGCTCCGCGGAAAGGAAGAGGCGATTCCCCAGTACCCCGATTACAGTGACGACATCACTGTATCGGATCGTCGCATCGGCGCTCACCCGGACGCGGTCTGTCCCGGGATGGCTCGTCTTGAACGGCCTTATACGGGACGCCATCGCCTCCGTATCCGGGACCCCTTCAGCGTGTGGGATGGTGAAGGTCTCTCTCGTCGGCGAGGTCAGCGGACCTTCAAGGGTTAGGGTGGAGGTCTCCTTTCCGAGGTGGACGCTGACCGTCCCGGCGTTCGAGTCGACAGGCATCTTCAATCTGACCTCCGCGAAGACCGCCTCCTCCGCTGTCGGTGTCGGCGGCCGGCGGTTCAGCGCGGCGGTCAGCACGTCGAGGACGTTGTGCGCCTCCATGACGCGCTTCGCTTTCGGGGGTGGCGCCGGTGGAGGCACGGCGCGTATCGGGATGCTGTCCAGATCGACCCGGGAAAAATAGAGCTGGCGGGGGAGGCGCGTCGCCAGGCGGCAGCGGTCGAATCCCGCGGCCGCCGCGGTCCGGATCACCGCGTG
>JBNLED010000037.1:0-23388 GCA_050304755.1 Polyangia bacterium
CACCTCCCCCATCGGACGTCACTGGAAGCGGCGCGACTTCCGGGGGCAGGGGATCCGGAGCGCGGCGGCATACGAGCGATGGGTCCGCGCCCGCGGGGCCCCTGACGCGTGGCTGGAGGAGCAGGCGCTGATCGACGGGGAGTGCGGCGTTCCCTTCGCCAACGTGGACCACCGGAAGATGATCATCGTGGACGGGGAGCGGGCCTTCATCGGCAGCCAGAATCTGGCGGACAGCTACTTCTACGACAACGAGCTCGCGGACGACCCGGTGGTCAACGTCCGGAACTGGCAGTGGCACGACAACTCCGCCGTCCTCGAGGGGCCGGCGGTGCGATCCCTCAACCGCCTGTTCGCCGAGCGCTGGATTATGCTCGGCGGGGATGTGTTCGATTTCAACGATCGCCACTACTCGCCGCCCCCGCGGCGGGTCGGGGACGCGGTGGTGACCATAGAGAGGTCCCGGCCCGGGATGATGCGGCTCCCCCTGAAAAGGAACCTCTCGCGGATGCTGCGATCCTTCGTCGGCGCGGACGCCAGGCCCTTCGTCGTGGGCGAGAACCCCATCCGGGAGCGGATGCTCTCGATGCCGCGGCTCGCGGAGCGGGACTTCTATGTCGAGCACTGCTACCCCTCGGACTCATCGCTCCTCGAGCATTGGGCGGGGCTCGTTCCGGGGATCCCGGAGTTCACGATGGTGGTGCCGCTCCACTACGACACCAAGGTGCTGGGGCTGGAGTGCGATCGGATGTACCCGGAGCTGATCGCGAGCGGCGCCACCCTCCAGGGGTACCAGCGGGCCATCATGCATTCGAAGATCACCGTGGTGGACGGCTGGTATGTCTCCAACGGATCCTACAACCTGACCCTCCGCTCCGGCCGGGCCGACCTGGAGCTGAATTTCTTCATCCAGTGCCCCGATTACGGCGGCGCCGTCAGAGCGCTCATCCGAAACGATATCACCGACTGCCGTCTGGTCACGCCGGGCAAGGTGGCGCGGCTGCGGTCCCGGTTCTCCCTGCCGGTCTTCGATGCGGTGGTCCGGTACCTGATCCTCTGACCGTCGGAGCCCTCACTTCGGCGGAGGGCCGTAGAGCGACGGGCGGAACGTGGCGTATCCGGTGACGCCGCCCAGCGGCCAGGCGAGCCTGCGCAGGAGCGCCCCGTACGGATCCACCTCGTGCCACTCGCCGGCGGCGGAGTAGACCACCAGGGTGTTGCCGTTTTCGAGCCGCTGGACATCGCCCTGGAAGTGGCTGATGGGGCCGCCCTCGTACTGCCAGACGAGCTCAGCGGTCTCCGCGTCGTCGTCGAGGCGGTATTCGAGGGCCAGGGAGTGGTTGGTCCAGACATTCCCGGCGTTGTTGAACAGCAACACGGTGTCGTCGAAGACTTGGTGTCCGTGCTGAATCCGCCAGTCGCCGCCCCCAAAGTCGCTCTCCTCCCCGCCGAATACCCATCGGAGCGCCCCATCACCGCTCACCTTCACGATGGCGTTGAACTCCAGCACGGAGAGGGTGTACGCGTCGTTTGCCGCGTCGTACAGGAGGGCGTTGCTGTGACACCACTCGTGATCCAGCGCGCGGTGGCCAAAGTCCGCGCGCAGGCTGTAGACGACCTCGGTCTCGCCGGTCTCGTCGAGCAGGGCGATGCGATCGCAGAGCCCCGGGCCGTCTTCGTCGTACTCGATGTAGGCCACCCGGTTGCCGGGGAGCACCGTGAAGTCGTGGTGGAGCTTCGGCAGGTCGAACCGGGTCTCCTCGGTTCCGTCCATGCGCACCCTGAGGAGCGCCCCGGTGCCGTCGTTCTCCACGTTGTTGGCGCCGACGAGCATGGTTTTGCCGTCGTAGGACATCCGGGCGCGGGTCGCCTCGACGATATCGGTTCGGTACCACCAGACGTACTCCCCGTCCCCGTCGAGGATGAAGACTGTGGAGTCCGCCACGAAGACGGAGACGATGAACCCGGGCGCGAGGGACTCCGGGGCGGCGGTCTCCACCGCGGTCGTGGGGAGCCCCGTCATCAGCGGTCCCGTCTCCACCGTGAAGTCTTCGCTGTGGTAGGTGATCCCGTCCCCCACGGCGGTGATCCTGAAGTGGTAGGTGGACGAGGGCTTCATGCCGATGAGGAGGGTGCGGTATTCGGGCTCCCTCAGGTCCACTGGGGCCTCCATGCCGTAGCCGCGGTCCGGTCCGAACGAGATGGTCGCGGCGTCGATGGTGTCGATGTCCGCTGACCAGGTCACGATGCCGACCGTCGGGATCACTTCGCTCACCGAGACGTCGACGACGAACTCGGCGTCGCCCTCGATGACCCTATCGGGGGCCACCGCACCGTCTTCGGTACACCCCGCACAGGAGACGAGGAGGCCGATGAATACCATGTTTCTAAAGCTGCCAAGCGATTTCATTGTGAATCCTTTCTGTTGGATTGTCAGCACGGCTCGAGCACCGAGAGGAACCAGGGGGCGGGGTTGACGCAGGTGCCGCAGAAGAGCGCGACCACCCAGGTCCCGGTCGGGGTGATGCCCTGGAACGGCGCGCCGGTGTCGTCGGTCAGGTCGCCGAGGTGGAGCGCAGTCCCCGCGGTGATGTCGGCGGTGAAGCGCGCGCTCGCAACGGTCTCCATTTCGAGAAACGCCGCCTCCAGATCCCGCGGGGTCAGGTCGGCGAAGTGGGCCACCATCGCCGCCGTGATCTGATACGGAGCGAACGGCCTCCCCATGGCGTTTCGAGAGAGCGCCGATCCCCAGTCCAGGGCGATATCCGTCCGCCCTGCGGGCAGCGTCACCGGTTGCGCCCCGGCGATGTCGGCCTCGAAGGTGAGGCTCGCTGAGGCGTTGGTGATGGTGACCGTCGGGTTGTCCTCGCCCGCCGTCGGCCGGAAGAGCTGGATCGTCCGCGCGTTCTTGCCGAGGGCCCCCCCCTGACCGAGGATCACCGCGAAGGTGGTGTCGAGGGGGCTGTATTCGACGGGATCGAGATAGGCGAGCAGGGTCTCCTCGTCGAGGGGGACCCCGCCGGCGGAGAGGAGGCTCAGGTAATCCGCGCCGGAATCGTGGCGCGTGGGCAGGTAGGCGATGGCCGCGAGATCGGACTGGGAGAGGGAGTCGTCGTTCATCCCCTGAATCAGCTCTCGAGGGGGCAACGAGAAGACCAGCACCTCCATCCGATCGATCTGGTCGGGATCGACGGGTCGCCCCAACATATCGACGGTGAGCTCGCGCCAGTCGAAGTGGAGATCCCCGCCGGCGCGGACATCCACCGACTGAATATCGAGGGCGCTTTGAAAGGCGTAATTCTGGCCCTCCTCGAGATCCAGCACGAGCTCCCCCCGGTCGCCTTCTGCATCGAGGACGCACTGCCCGGTGAGATCGCGGTCGACCGCGGCCGCCTGCTCGCATCCGGTGAGCGTTAGGAGCACGACAATGATCCCAATCGGTTTCATTCGATTACTCCTGTCCGAACCGGAAGAGCTCGATCTCGCCGGCGTCCACCACCCCGGACCGGGGATCCAACGACAGGGGCTCCCCCACCATCCCCGCCCAGTCGACGCCGGGCACGGGGTCCTCCCCGTCGCCGCCCCCTTGGCAATAAAGCACCACCACCATGGTGTAGTCTCCGGTGAGCCCCGCCTGACCGACCTCTATGGAGAGGGCCTCCCCGACGCCAATGTCGGGGGTGTGAACCGTCTCTCCCATGGCGTACGGTTCCGCTGTGAGGTCCTGGTTCTCGAAGAAGAAGATGTCCAGGGTCTCGGGAATCCCGTCGAAGTCGTCCGGCACCGCGACGGTCAGGCGGATCTTCGGCGCCACCATCTCGCTGTCGGAATCGGCGTCCCCGTCGGCGTCTCCATCAGCGTCCCCGTCGGCGTCCCCATCGGCGTCCCCGTCGGCGTCTCCGTTACTGCCGGAGGGGGCTGACGCCTCCTCCTCACACGCGGATAGACTTCCAATGCACGATGCCGTGAGTGCCATCAGAAGGTGCAGTTTTACGATTGATCTTTTCATGTCATATCTCCTTGTAGTGTCTGCCCGCAGCATGCGGGACGGCGTCTGAGGGACGCTATCGGTGGAAACCCCGGCGGCGCGCGGAATCGGGAGTGAAAAATAAAAAAGGCTCCGGACTCAACAAAGCGGAGCGCCCGGTGTTTTACAGGGTGATGATGAGCAGAACCCATGACAATGTGATCCCTTTGGAACGCGCATCGCGGAGGGCCCGCCTCGGCGATCACTCGGATGACGAGCTGATGCGGCTCGCCCGGGCGAATGTCAAAGAGGCGTTCGCGGAGATCGTCAGACGATACCGCCGGCTCGTCAGGGGCTTCTGTTGTAAGTGGAGCCCGGACCGGGGGGAGGATCTGGCCCAGGAGGTGTTCGTCCGGCTGTGGCGATCGAGGGAGCGATACAGGCCGAAGAACGAGTTCAAGGCGTACCTCTTCACCATCGTGGTCAACCAGTGTCGGAATGACCGGCGAACCTTGACCCGCAAGCCCCCGATGGCGCCCCTCGATCCGGAACGGCGGATCGACGGGGACGCTCCGGACCAGTTGGACCGGATCCTCGAGGGTGAGCGGCTTCGCCGCGTGCATCGGGGGATCGAGGCGCTCACCCCGAAGCTGAAGGAGGCGGTGCTGTTGCGGTACGGCTCCGAGATGAGCTATCGACAGATGTCCCGTATCCTCGGCGTCAACGAGGCGACGATCCGCTCCAGGGTGATGCTGGGGATTCAGAAACTGCAAAAGGAGCTCTTTTAATGGGGTGCCCGGATACCGAAAAGGTCGCGCTGTATCTCGATGAGCAACTCTCGGTTTCAGAGTCGAAGCGCTTCGAGGCCCACCTCGAGGGGTGCGCCCTCTGCCGCGAGGCCCTCGGGGAGACTCGTTCGCTGATGGCCCTCATCGAAGCGGACCCGGATTTCGAGAAGGACGACGACGCGTTCCTCGACGGGGTCATGACCGCCATCGACCGTCCGGCGGCTCGTCCCCGCCGCCTCCGGATAGCTGTCGCCGCGGCCGCGGGATTTCTACTGCTGGTTCCCCTCGTCGTGCTTCAAACCGGCCGGTCCGCAACGGAGAACGATTTCGCCGCCAGGGGGGAGGCGGGGACAGCCCTCTCGTCCCTCGTCGATGTCACCCCCCTGATTGTCAGCGGCGATACGATCCGTCCGGTGGCGGACAAGGGCCGGCTCACCTCCGAGGACGGGATCGCGTTCCAGTACACCAACCACTTCGGCCGGTCGGTCTACTTCATGGCGTTCGCCATCGACGCCCGGGAAGAGGTCCACTGGTTCTACCCGGCCTACCTCTTGGCGCAGGAGGACCCGGGAGCGGTGGTGCTGTCCGGGAAGCAGCGAAACCGGTTGATGCCCGACATCGTCCAGGCCGAGGGGGTTCCGGACGGTCCGATGGAGATCGTCGTGGTGCTGTCCCGCCGGCGGCACACGGTGAAACAGGTGGAGAAGGGGATCCTCTCCCTCTCCGGAAAACCCGTGGATGCCCTGTTCTCGATTGATGACATCATTAAGAGATGGACCGTCACCTACCACGGGGAAAGATGAAGCCGCGGATTTCGGTAGGCATCGCCTTGTGGTCCGTTCTTTGCTCGGCCCCCGCGCTCGCCGGCACCGAGGAGGTGTTCGCCCTGATCGTCACCAACAACCGCAGCTTCACCTTGGAGAGGCCGGACCTCCAGTACGCCGATGACGACGGCGCCCGGTACCACGGCTTCTTCCGGATGGTGGCCGAGGAGGGGAACATCACATTGCTCAGCCGGTTCGACGATCCCACCCGGCGTCTCTATCCGGACCTCGGGCACCGCGTCCGCCCGCCGAGGGACGCGCTGCTCACGGACGCCATAAGGCGCCTCAAACAGCGGGTGAACCGGGCCAAGGCGATGGGAAAGAAGACCGCCTTCTATTTCGTCTTCGCCGGCCACGGGCACGTGGATCACGGGAAGGGGTACCTGGAGCTGGATGACGCCAGGCTCGGGCCGGGGGATCTGGAGCGGCGGATCCTGGATCAGGTCGAGGCGGACGTGGTCCACGTGGTCCTCGACAGTTGCAACAGCTTCTTCGTCATCAACCCGCGAAAGCCGGGCGGCAAGCGGTGGGCTACCCCCAGGGACATGACCCGCGGCTTCTCGAAGCGGTACCCCCATGTGGGGGTGGTGCTCTCCACCAACTCCGCGGCGGAGGTGTACGAGTGGTCGGAGATCGCGTCGGGGATCTTCAGCCACGAGATCCGCTCGGGGATGAGCGGCGCGGCGGACGCCAACGCCGACCAGAGGGTCAGCTACGACGAGATCGACGCCTTCGTGGCCACCGCCAACCTGGGCATCCGGAACGAGGCGTACATGCCCAAGGTGTACATCCGCGGCCCGTGGAACAACGGCGCCACCAGCTTTCTGGATCTCAGGACCGCCAAGGGGCGGCGCCTCCGCTTCGGGGCGGCGGAGCGGCGACTCTGGATCCGGGACGCGCAGGGGGTGAGGCTGGTGGATCTCCGAAAGGAGCGGGGCGCGGATATCAGCGTGACGCTGCCGTGCGCGCCGCATGACCGCCTCTACATCCGGGAGCAGTATCAGGGAGGAGACGGGCGATGGGGGGTGAAACAGTATGTGACCCCCGAGGAGGGGGAGGGCGGCGCCGTCTCTTTCAACGCGCTTCGAAGGGAGCCGGTCGACGTGGCCTCCCGGGGGCACGACGCAGTGTTTCAGATGATTTTCGCCCATCCCTTCGGGCCGCGGGCCTTCGACGCTCACCTGCGGCAACGGCGAAACGCGCCGGAGGCGATCTTCGGGATCTCCGAAGCGGACCGTCGGCGCATGGGGCACTACCTGAAGGCGCTGGCCCGCTCGGATCGCCAGCGGCGGCACGTCTGGGGCGGGCTCAGCGGATCGGTGGGGGTCGTCATGGGGGTCTCGGGGGCCCTCGCCCTCACTGAAAAAGAGCGGGATCTGGATGAGTATCTCTTCGGCGGGATCAGCCTGGGCTGCAGCGCGCTGCTTATCGGTATCGGGGCGTACCAGCTCTTTGTCCCGTCCCGGGGGGAGCGGACCTACGAGATGTTCCTTCAAGACGTGGACCGCCGTCCGCGGAGCGAATCGGACGCCATCGTGGCGAGGACCGAGGCGCACCTCGAGGAGATCCGGCGTCGGGAGCGGACCAAGCGATACTGGATGGCGTCGATGCTGTATCTCGCGGGGTCTGCGGCCATCGGCGCCGGCATCTTTTTCTACGTGCACCCGGACGTGCAAGAGGACGATTCGGAATCGCGGATGACCTTCGGGACCCTCTACCTGACCGCGGGGCTCGTCAACATCGGGCTCGGGATCTCCCTGCACTTCATGGAGACCACGGTGGAGCGGATGCTCCGCCTCTACCGCGAGGATCCGGATCTGAACCTCTCGTTTACGCTGGCCCCCACCCGCGGCGGCCTCGCAGCGGGCCTCACGATCGGCTTCTGAACCCCGAAAACGGCGACGGGCGGCCGCCGATTGGCGGTGGCGGTCAGCGGAGAGGTGCACCCGCCGCTCGAGATCATCTGAACGTCACCGGTGCGTTTCTCCCCTTGACACTTGCAGAGGCATTTTCTACACATTCCGGTGATCCACTGTGGTTTAGGGATACAACAGCTTTAAGTATGAAGGGCGGATGTCATGAATAGGAATCTGGTCGTTCATCCCGTTTTAGTGACGATTTCTATGGGGATAGTCGCGTGCGGCGGAGCACAGTCAGCCCCGGTGCCTCCGGTAACTTCAGGGAACGTTCCAACCCCGGGATCTCCCGGCCGTTAGATGAGGGACGCGCTTCGGACCGGTGTCCTCGCGGGGCTCCTGCTCGGCGCGGTCGTCGGGCTGTTGGAGACCGTCAACGCGCTTTCTCATAGCGGATTCGCCGACACCCCGTTCTACGGCCTGCTGCTCTTGCCGCTGTTCTATTGGGCGGTGCTGCTGCCGGCCGGGGCGCTCGTTGGGGGTGCCCTCTTTGCCTGGCAGCGCCTCTGGCACGAACGCGATACGTTGGCGCTGCGCCAGTGGGTGATGGCCGCGGCGGCCCGTTTCCGGGCGGGGTCGCCGGCCGCGCTGGGGTGGATCGTCGGGGGGCTCGTTGTCGTAGGGAGTGTCCTCGGCGCCGGAACCCTGGCCTTTCTCTTCCTGGACGAGCGGTATCGGAACCGCCCCCTGACGGGGGTCCTGATGACCGCCGTCGTCTGTCTCCTCGCGGTGTTCTTCGGCGCCTTCGTCTCGTTCCTGGTGCGCCGTCTCGGTACCGTCCTCGCGGCTCTCCGCGGGACCCGTCTCGGTCCCTGGCTCAGCCCCGTCCGTCTGTCCGCCGCTGGCGGCCTCGCGCTCTTGTCCGCTGCCGCATGGTTCGCGGCGGCGAACCGCGATCTCCTCCTCGATATCGGCGGGGGGACGATCTTTTGGATGACGGCGCTGCCGCCGCTGACCCTCGCGGCCTTCGCCGTCGCGGTCGCCTTTGCGCCCCGCTGGCGATCCGTCCGCCGGCTCCACGGGGTTCTCGTCGGCCTCCCCGTCTCGGGGGTGCTGCTCGCCTTCGGTCTCGGAGAGATCGCCGTCGTCCGCAACGCCGCGCTGGTCGGCGACACGCCGGCCGCGATGCTCATCGGCCTCTATCAGTCGCTCAGCGATTTCGACGGCGACGGCACCTCGAGCTTCTTCGGCGGCGCCGATTGTGAGCCCTTCGACCCGTCGATCGGTCCCCATGCGGCGGAGATCCCCGGCAACGGCGTCGACGAGAACTGTCTCGCCGGTGACGTCTACACCCTCGAGGGGGACCACAGCCTGCGCAACCGGCGGGCGTTCACCAAGCTGCCGCCCCGGTTTCCCGACAAGCCGAACCTGATTCTGATCACCGTCGACGCGTTGAGAGCCGACCACGTGCACACGCTGGGGTACCCGAGAGAAACGACGCCGGAGATCGACCGGTATGCGAAGCGGGGGGTTGTTTTCGAGCGTGCCTACAGTCAGGGAACAGGCACCATTTCGTCCCTCCCGTCGCTGTTCACCTCAAAATACGCGTACCAGCTGCGGTACACCAACCACCGCCGCCCACCGTCCCTCAGCAAACGCGAGACCACCCTCGCGGAGCACCTGAAAGGCGCGGGCTATTCGACGTTCGGGGTCACCCCGCTGGCCTATATGTATGACGGCAGGTGGCGCTTGTCCCAGGGGTTCGACCACCTGGACAAGAAGCTCGCCCACGACCACCCCACCGCGGCCCAGCGGATCACCTCCCCGAAGACCCTGAAGACCGCGTTGGGCCTCCTGAACCGCGCCAGGCAACAGAAGGAGCCGTTCCTCTTGTGGGTCCATTTCTACGATACGCACGCCTCCCATCTGACCCACCCCCGTCAGAAATCCTTTGGCACCACTCGTATAGACCGGTACGACGGCGAGATCCTCTACACCGACCGATACGTGGGCAAGCTGCTCAAAGCCGTGCTCGACAAAGACGCGGCGTCGACCGTCGTGATCCTCGGTGCGGACCACGGAGACGGCTTCAGGAGTGATCGGGGGATGCGCAACCATGGATACAGCCTGTTCAACGAGCTGATCCATGTCCCGCTGGTGGTCTGGGCGCCGGGGGCGAAGCCCCGGCGGGTGGACACCCCCGTGGCCAATCTCGATATCGCCGCGACCCTGGTCAACGCCGCGGGGCTCGAGAGGCCCTACCTGATGGGACACTCGCTGATCCCCTATCTCTATGAGGGGTACCGGGATCCGAAACGGCGGGTGTTCAGTGAGGCGGCCTTCGATCGCAGGCGGACGCGTCACCACAGATCGGCGACCGGGATGAGATGGAAGATGATTCATTGTGCTGGGACGGACAAGGAATTCTTGTTCGATCTGGAGAAGGATCCGGGGGAGCGGCGCAACCTCGTCAGGCGACGTCCGAAGGTCGCGAGGGAGCTGAGAGCGGAGATCGGCCGCTTCGCCGACCGGAACGCCGTGGACACCCTCGACCTCGAATAGCCTCGCCCCCATCGAGGGAGAGTTCGAACATGTGTCACTTGTATTTTCTCGTCCCCAGGTTGATCCGTTCCGTTAATCAATGTAGAGGAAGATCTTTTGAAACTCGTAAATCATCGCTAGCCATGGAACGTGTTGCGACTGTGAAGGTGTCAAAACGTTTTCGTGAAGGGCTCACACGTTGAACCGGAAGTGGCAGATGTCTCCGTCCTGGACGACGTAGTCCCGGCCCTCCACGCGGAACTTGCCGGCCTTCTTGCAGGCGGCCTCGCTGCCGAGGGTGTCGAGATCCTCGAAGCGGATGACCTCGGCGCGGATGAAGCCCCGCTGGATGTCGGAGTGGATGGCGCCGGCGGCCTGGACCGCGGTGCTGTCTTTGGGGATGGGCCAGGCGCGGCACTCGTCCGGACCGTGGGTGAGGAAGGAGATGAGGTTCAGCATGCGGAAGGCGGCCTGGAGGAAGCGGGTCGCGGCCGGCGCCTCGAGGCCCAGGTCGGCGAGGAACTCCTTCTGATCCTCCGGGTCGAGGGCGGCGATCTCCGCCTCGATGGCGCCGCAGAGCGGCAGCACCTCGATGTTCTTTTCCTTCGTCAGGACGGCGATATCGTCCGGCACGGATGCGCCGGCGCTCTCCTCCGGGAGGCTGAGCACGGCGAGCATGGGCTTGAGGGTCAGGAAGGCGTAGCCGCTGAGGGACGCCTTGTCATCGTCCTCCATCTCCATGTGTCGGAGCGGCGTTTCGGCCCCCAGGCTCTCGAGACACCGCTCCAGGAGGGCGAGCTCCCGCGGGTTGGAGCGATCCTTCTTCAGCCGCTCTGCCCGCTTCTCGATGACCTGCATGTCCGAGAGTACCAGCTCGTCCTCGAACGCCTGCAGCTCCCCGGCGGGATCGACGGCGCCGCTGCCGTCGTCGAACCCGCGCACCACCTGGACCAGGGCGTCCATCTCCCGGATTCGGCCGATGGTCTCCGGATCAAGGCCCGAGCTGCTCCGCCCCCCGGGCACGTCCGCGAACAGCACCTCCGCGTAGGTGAGCTTCTTGGGGTTGTCGATCTCCGCCAGCCGGTCCACCCGGGGGTCCGGCACCTTGATGGTGCCGAGGTTCACCTTGCCGCCGCCGAACCCGGTGGGGGCGTCAGACCCCGAGAGGGCGTTGAAGATGGTCGTCTTTCCTGATCCTTGAAATCCCACGATGCCGATTTTCATGCTTTTTTTGCCTCCAGACACTCTTTTCAATATCAGAAGCCGAACTTACTTGCATCGAAAAAGACTGACTCGTATAATCGCGCGGCTTTCGGGGCCCGTAGCTCAATTAGGTTAGAGCTCCCGGCTCATAACCGGGCGGTTTCCAGTTCGATTCTGGACGGGCCCACAAAGCCCCTGATGGCCCCAGGCTGTCGGTTTTGCTTAAGATGAGGAAAACAAATTGAAATCCGAACTCGTCGCCCTCGAAGAACTACAGTCTTTAGATCTGAAAACCCTGGACCTCCACAACGAGCTCAAAGCCATCCCCGAGACCCTTCAAGAGATGAAGGAGGAGGTGGACCACATCGCCTCCCTTCTCGAAAAGGAGAAGGAACGCCTCCGCGAGGCGGAGGAGTGGCGGCTCGAGCGGGAAAAGGACATCTCGGTTCAGAACGAGATGCTCGGCAAGAGCAAGTCCAAGCTCCAGACCGTCCGGAACGAGAAGGAGCAGAAGGCCGCCCAGCGGGAGGTCGATGCGGTCCGCAAGAACATCCAGGATCGGGAGGAGGAGGCCCTCAAGGTGATGGAGGCCATCGAGCAGTACCGCGCCGCCATTGAGGACCACACCAAGGAGTTCGCCGAGCTCGAGGCCCAGCTCACGGAGAGCGAGGCCCAGGGCAAGGCCCGGATGGATGAGCTGCAGGGCACCATCAACAAGGTGGAGTCCCGGCGGAGCGAGATTACGGCCCGCATCCCCGAGAAGACCCTCCGGCTCTACGAGCGCATCCACAAGCGGCTTGGTCGGGCGGTGGTAGAAGCCAAGGACGGCTTCTGCATGGGGTGCAACATGGAAATACTGGCGCAGATGTACAACGAGATCCAGCGGGGAGACAATATGTACCAGTGCGCCAACTGCTTCCGCATCCTCATCTTCAAACCCAAGGCAGAGCCGGAGAATCCTGAGGAATAAAGTCTCTTGCTAAGAGGCATCGCCTCTGATAGTAAGAGGCAACCTGAACGGGGCGTGGCGCAGCCTGGTTAGCGCGCTTGACTGGGGGTCAAGAGGTCGAAAGTTCAAATCTTTTCGCCCCGACCAAGATGGTCCGGCACTTCATATGCCGGGCCTTTTTTTTCTAGTGAGTCGAGATGACCGAACCGACAACCGTGCTCCTCACCAATGACGACGGCATCGATGCCCTGGGGCTCCGCGCCATGGCGGACACGCTCGCCTCGCGGGAGGCCGTGGAGGTGTGGGTGGCGGCCCCGGATCGGGAGCGCTCCACCTGCAGCAACGCCATGACCCTGTCGCGGCCGGTGTTCGTGAGAGAGCTGGCCCCCCGGCAATTCGCCGTGGACGGCCTCCCCGTGGACTGCATCTACCTGGCTGCCGTGGAGCTGATGCCCCGTCCGCCGGACGTGGTGATCTCCGGGATCAACCACGGTCCCAACCTCGGCACCGACGTCATCTTCTCCGGCACGGTGGCCGGGGCCCGGCAGGCGGTGCTCATGAATATCCACGGCGTCGCTGCGAGCCTCGTCGAGGGGCGGGAGTTCGCCCGCGCGGCGGAGGTCACCGCGGATATCGCCCTCGCGCTGGCGGACCGTTCCGCGGCGCCCCCCCAGCTGCTCAACCTCAACTTCCCCGGCGGAAACTTCGAGGGCCCCCGGTTCGCGCCGTTGGGAGTACGGCACTACCCGCGGGTGGTGTCGAAGCGGGTCGCCCCCCTCACCCAAAGCACCTACTACTGGCTCGGCGGCCCCGCGGTAAAGGACGGGAACGTCGCGGAGACGGACGGCTGGATGGTAACCCACGGGATCGCGTCGGCCACTCCCCTCGCAATTGATCAAACCGACACGGCGCTGATGGCGAAGCCCGGCGGCGCCCTTCCCCATATCGCTTCTTTGAAGGAGTAGAGATGAATAATGAAAAGAACCTCGAGACCCCCAAGGAGGGTTCCCTCATCAGCGGGATCCTCGCCCTCGTAAAAGGGGGCCTCATCGGCATCGCCAATATCATCCCCGGGGTGTCCGGGGGCACCTTCGCTCTCATCCTGGGCGTCTTCGACCGGATTATCGCCTCCCTCAACGGGCTGAACGTGGGGACCGTGAAGATCGCCCTGCGGCTCGTCACCAAGGGGTTCAGCAGGTCGGCCCGTGCGGACCTGGTCGCCGAGTGGAAACGGCTCGACGCCACCTTCCTCATGCTCCTCGGCATCGGCGCGCTGGCGGTGATAAAGCTCTCCGCGCCGGTCATCGACTACCTGTTGAACAACCACTACTCCCCGACCCTCGCGGTCTTCATCGGCCTCATCCTCCCCTCCATCATCATCCCCTGGCAGATGATGGAGCGCCGTGGGGCGTTGCTGCTCTTCGCCCTCCCCGGGATCGCCCTCACCGTGGGGGTCTCCCTCGCCATGCCCGACTCCTCCGGGGGGCTGGACAACCCGGCGGTGGCCTTCGGCACCGGCGCCATCGCCATCAGCGCCATGATCCTCCCGGGGATCAGCGGCTCCTACATCATGCTGGTCATGGGCCAGTACCAAAACGTCCTGAACAAGCTCAGCCACATCGACGGGAACGCCCTGGTCTGGCTCGGCGCCCTCGGCCTCGGCTGCGTGGTGGGCATCATCCTGTTCGCCCGGCTCCTCCACTTCCTCCTCGCCCGGTTCCGCTCCGCCACCATGGCCTTCCTCATCGGCCTCCTCATCGGCAGCCTCTGGGTGCTCTGGCCCTTCAAGGATATCGACCAGGGCGCCGCGGTGGAGGACCGCAGCGGCGAGGTCAAGGAGGACGTCCGCATCGCCACCGCCCCCAACCGCCTGCCCCAGAACACCACCGAGGGGCTCATCGCCGGCGGCGCCTTCCTCGCGGGGCTCATCGGATCCGCGGGCCTCATCGTCATCGGTCGCCGCAAGGAGGGGTGATCGCCCGGCCTCCCGCCGTTGCGCTTCCAGCGCTTACAGGGTATCTTTTCACTTACCGATCATTTCGAAAGCGAGGGACGTCGTGAACGATGAAAGCCAGTTCAATCCCTATGAGGCTCCCCAGTCCGCGTTGACCGAGCGTCGGCAGGAGTCCTATGGCGACTACTTTTCCGGTGACGGCAGTACTCTGGCAGACCGGGGGACGCGACTGGGGGCGGCGCTGCTGGACGGGCTCATCATCGTGGCCGCGATAGTCCCGGGGGGGATCATCATGGCCGTCATGGGCGGAATCCAAAACAACTCCTCCATCGGCTTCGGGATCGGCACGATTGTCATGGGTGTCGGGGTGCTCCTCCTGTCAATCTACCAGTGGTGGCTCATCTCCTCGACGGGACAGTCCCTCGGCAAGAAGTGGACCCACATCCGAATCGTCCGGCAGACCGGCGAGCCCGTTGGCTTCCTCCACGGTGTCGTGCTCCGCGCCTGGGTCGTCGGGCTCCTCGGCAACATCCCCTATCTCGGCGGTATCATCGGGCTGGTGGATGTCCTGATGATCTTCGGCAACGAGCGCCTGTGCCTCCACGATCACATCGCCAACACCAAGGTCGTCGTGGCGCGCTGAACCCCCCCTCGGTGAATCACTTGGTTGTGTAGCCCGCGGGGAGGGGCATCTTGTCCACGGGACCGTACTCGTACTCCACGGGCTTGACCGGCGAAAGCCCCGTGGCGAGGAAGATATCGTACGCCGCCTTGATCTTCTCGAAGGCCGCCGTCTCGGTCTCCGCCAAAGAGTCCCCCCGCTCGTAGTCGTCGGTGAGCCGGTACAGGCGGTAGCTCCCCGTGTCGGGCAGATCGTGGAGCTTCCAGCCGTCCTTGATGAACACGCGGCGGGACTCGTAGGTGGGGTTCTTCGGCTGATCCGCCACGACGAACCGCTCCGGAAGCGTCTGTTCCGGGACCCAGTCCCCGAGCAGGCTGCGGCCGTGGGTGCCCTCCGGAATCGGTCGGTCGAAGAGATCGAGGAGGGTCGGGAAGAAATCGATGAGGCTCGTCTGCCGGGCGATCCGCTTCTTGGGGATGCCCGGCCCGGCGATGGCCAGGGGGACGCGGATGATCTCCTCCCAGAGCTCCTTGCCGTGGGTCCAGCGGCCGTGCTCGTTGAACGCCTCGCCGTGATCCGCCGTGACGATGATGATCGTCCGCCGGGCGGCGGGCAGGGTCTCGAAGTATTTCATCATCCGGCCGATGTGGTAGTCCGTGAAGAGCACCTCCTGGTCGTACAGGGCCCGCCGATCGTTGCCGAAGCTCTTGAACGACTTGTGTCGGAGGTACTCCTTGTGGGGATCCATGAAGTGGGTCCAAAGGAAGAACTGCCCCGCGGTGTGCTCGGGTCTCCGGAGCCAGGCGAGGGCGGCGTTGGCCACGTGGTCCGAGTTGTACTTCGAGTCGATGTGCCCGGGGCCGGCGGGCGAGGCCCCCACTACGGTCCAGTCGTCGAAGCCCTGGCTCCACCCGTACCGCTCCTTGAAGAGGAAGTGTGAGAGGATGCCCGCGCAGAGCACCTTCCCGCCGCAGATGAGCTCCGCGGCGAAGGTCTCCCGGCCGGAGACGCGGGTCTCGTGGCGATCGTTCCGGAGGAGCTCGGAGGCGTACTTTCCGGTCATCAGCGGGGGGACGGCCTGCCCGGTGTAGGAGCCGAGGGCGTAGGCCCGTTCGTAGATGGTGCCGTTTTGGAGCAGTCGGTCCAGGTTGGGGGTGACCTCCCGCTCGTACCCCATAAACCCGGTGCCGTTCCACCGGAGGGAGTCGATGGTGATGAGGATGACCGACAGATCCTTCGGCAGCGTCGGTCGCTTCAGCCGGGACGGGTCGACCTTCTGTTTTTCTCCGCTGCCCGCGGCGGCCTTCAGCGCCGCCATCCGCAGATCCGCTCCGGAGCAGTCCTCGTCCACCCCGTTGTCGGGGATCTCCCGCGCCCTGGGGTAGACATCGGGGTTGCTGTCATCGCAGTCCCGGCCCCCCATCCACGCCGCGTGGCCATCCCCGTCCCGATCGCCGAGCTTCCGGAGGGTCGCGGCGACCGCGGCGGAGAGCCCCTCGGCGCTGTCCACCCGATCCATGGCGTTCGGCAAACCGGTCGCGATGCCGTGAGCGCCGATGATTCCGAGCGCCGCCGCCAGGAAGGAGAGTCCGCCGCCGAGGAGGATCCCTTTGGAACGTCGGGAGAGGAGACCCCCGAGGGGCACGAGGGACAGCCCGCCGATGCTGATGACGGCGACGAGGGGACCGGCGTTGAGCCCATCCTTCTTCAGGAAGCCGGCGAATCCGAAGGGACCTGTGGCCTCCGGGCCCCGAATCAGCGGCGGCAGGAGCGCCGCGGCCCACGCGACGATCACGATCCCGAGCACCACGGCGGGTCTGCGGAGCACCGGCAGGGGGATCCGGGAGAGCGCCCGGCGGAGCAGCACGACGCATTGCCAAGAGGCGAGGTAGATGATCGGGAGGGCGACCGCGAGGAGCACCGTGAGCGCGAGGGAGGCGAGCCCCATGTGGTGAAATGAGGTCATGAAGAAAAAGGCGATCCGATACAGCGCGGCCAGCCCGGCGAGCGCCAGGAGCCCGACGGCGAGGATACCGCCGCTCACCTCGGGGTTGTCCTCGGATCGCAGGAGTCTCCACGCGGCGCTGGGACGCCACGTCGCGGGCAGCATTCCCCCGAGCGCGACCATCGCCAGCCCGACGAGGAGCCCCACCGGCAGGATCAATCCGACCGCCAGAAGGAGGGACGCGAGGAACGCGCCGCCGTCAGCGCGGAGGACTTCGACCAGCGCGACCGGAAGGGAGGCCAGGGCCCCGGCGATGAAGGCGCTTGATAGGGTGTGTTTCATCCGCCCTTTTTATCATGGATTCGACGAACGGATGACCGAAAGTGGCGGCGGAGGGGCGCGAAACGGAGGCGGAGGGGGCGGCTGACAATGGACGGTGGGGGCGGCGGACAGGGCGGTTGACAATGGACGGAAGGGGCAGCCCACTCTTCTGAGCAGCCCGTCCTTTCGAGCAGCCGCATATTTTCAGCGATCCGGGCACGCTTTTTCGCGAAATTTACTGTAGAATGAAAATCCCAAGAGGGAGCTTCAAGTGTATCGATTGTTGAAAAAAAGGACAGAAGATACATGGCGACACGGGCTGACCACCTCGATACTGCTCGTTGCGGTGAGCCTCGGGTGCGGTGCCCGGGATTCCGGGAGCGACGGGACCACCAATGAAACCCTGGCCTCCTCCGCCGGCCCCGAGGAGGGGTGTCGGGAGTTCGAGCGCTATATCAGCAAGTACTTCCCTGACGATACCAGCAACCCCGCGGCGGCCGATGAATCGACGGTCGTGGTGGCGCCGGCGAAGCCCATCGGTAAGAAGGATTCGGCGATCCGGTACCCCGTCTCGTGCGGCGAAGCCCCCTCGACCACCGGGTTCGAGGCGCCCCCCTGTGACGCCGATTACTTTCCCCCGCGAACCCTCGGATTCTACGTCAAGGCCAAGGAGATCTGCCCCGACGCCCCCCCTGAATGGTGGGGGGTGGAGTCCGCCGGAGCACGACAGCTCGAGGCGTGGGAGGAGCCCTCTCTGGTGCCCGCGTCGGAGACGGCGGTCGAGACCTACCGATTCGTCCACATCCCGTCCCGGGAGGCGAGCACCGTCATCCGGGTGGAGCAGAACCCGAAGGGCCGCTACCTCATCGCCAAGTACTGCGCCTGCAATGAAACGCGGGAGAGGGAGGACGTCACCGAGCTCAGGGAGATGTCTTCGGTGCAGTGGCGGCGGTTCGAGACCCTCCTCGAGAAGACCGGCTTCTGGGACGCCCCGGTTCAGGTCAACCGCGTGCGGCGGGAGGGCACCACCTGGATACTGGAGGGGCGGGGCCCGGAGCGATACCACCTGATAACCCGATCGTCACCGGACATGGGGTACTTCAGAAAGACCGGGGAGTACCTCATGTCCCTCGCCGGACTCGGGGATCGGGACGCCTACTGCTGCCTGTCGAATACCCTGCGGTAGCCCTATCCTCTGCTCGGTCCATCAAGCCTACCGGAACTTGGAAATCAAAAAAATTTATCGTATAGATCCGGTGAATCGCGTCCCGGCGCCCCACAGCGTCAACGCGCAAATCCGAAACCGAAGCGAGAGGTTCAATGAAAAAGAAGCTCATCATCGGCAGTGCGGTTATTGTTTTGGCGGGAATCACCCTCATGATCCCTGTGGGGGGATACGACGCCGACGAATCTGCGATTAAAAAGGTGAAACCAATGGATCTTGCGAATTTCAACACAGACAAACCCTCGAAACCGCTGCGTCTGTTCTTCATCCACCACTCCTGTGGAGGGCAGCTGTTCGCCCCGAGCGGTCCGGACGTGGGCAAGTTCTGTATCTACGAGAGCCACCCCAACGGCGGCAACCTGAGAGCTCGGCTCATCGAACAGGGGTACACCATCCGGGAGGCGTCCTACGGCAGCGAGCTCGGGGAGGACACCGATCTGTTCGACTGGCTGCCGAAATTTCAGAACAAAATGGAGAAGATCCTGACCGCCGCCGGTCCGGACATCTACGACACGGACGCTAAAAACGATATCGTCGCGTTCAAGTCGTGCTTCCCCAACAGCCGGTTCGTGGCGAAGGGCGAAGCGCCGGGCAACAAGAACGGCCCCGAGCTCACGGTGGCGAACGCCAAGGCCTCTTACACGGCGCTCCGAGATGAGCTCGCCAAGCATCCGGAGGTCCTCTTCGTCGCCGTGACCGCCCCGCCGGACATCGGAAGTCGACCGGCGGAGCCCCTCTGGAAAGTATTGGCGCGGATCGCCACCGGAAAGCAGCTCACGGATACCGCCATCTCGGGGCCCTTGGCCCGGGAGTTCAACAACTGGCTGAAATCTCCGGACGGCTGGCTGATGGGGTATCCTCACAAAAACGTCGCTGTCTTCGACTACTATGACATTCTCACCGGCACCGGCGAGTCCAACTTCCTGAAATACCCCTCCGGCCCGAACGACCCCCACCCGAACGCGGCGGGCAACGCGGCGGCCGCGAAGGCCTTCCTCCCCTTCATCAACGCGGCGGTCCGTCGGGCCGGGCTCTCCGAGTAGCGCCTGGCTCTCAGGTTAGATTAGAGAGGGTCAATCCACGGAATCCGTGTCGGCCTTGTGAAAATCCTTAACGGGAAAACCTGTTTTTGCACATCATTACTTTAGGGCGTTTTGAACGAGGCGATGAAGTCCATCATCTCACGGGTGTGCCAGAGCCGCTCCCCATCGAACCGGGCGCGGATCCGCCGCCGCCGGTCGAGGATGAACGTCTCGGGGTACCGGGTGGTGCCGAATACTTCTTTGGTGATCTTCTCGTCCGGATCGAAGAGAATCCGGAGATCCGTTCCCGTGGGGAAGAGGTGGGCCACGTCGTCCCAGCCCTCGTCGATGGTGATGGTCACGAGGGCCACACGGCCGAGCCCCGCCAGCCGCCGGTCCATCTCCGCGAGGGAGGGGAGCTCCCGCTCGCACGCCGGGCAGCCGGTGGACCAGATGTTGACGAGCAGCACGTCCACCCCCTCGAACTGGGAGAGCCGGACGGTCCGCCCCCGCCGGTCCTTGAGGCCGAACTCAGCAACGGGCTTGGCCTTCGACGGATCCCTTACCTCGAGGGTGGGGTTGACGAGGGCCCGCTCGCTCAACCGCTGCCACCGGGTGCTGTCGGCGAGGGCCCTCGCGAACCCGAAGCTCAGCGCCGCCGCCGCCGCGACCGCCGCCAGCAGCGCCAGACCTTTGAAAAGGCGGGGACCGGGTGTCTTCTCTCTCTTCGGCATCGCAAACCTCTCCCTCTCCTATAACACCGCTTCGGGACCCGTGACCAGGGGATCGGTCCTCCCCCGGGAAGCCGGAAGGTTGCCAAGTTTTGGAAAAAATTGTATCAATCGCCATCTTTGGAAAAGGAAATCAAGGACAATGAACAACGCAAAGAAACTGCCCCATCCCCTGCTCTGGATTCCCACGAGCTATTTCTCAATGGGGACCATCTACATCACGGTGACGGTGGTGACATCGATCATGTACAGGAACATGGGGCTCTCCATCAAGGAGGCCGCGCTATACGCCAGCTCCCTGGCCCTGCCCTACACGATCAAGCCCCTCTGGGCTCCGGTCCTGGAGATGTTCAAGACCAAGAAATTCTTTGTCCTGCTCATGGCGGTCATCATCGGCGGCATGATGGCCATGGTCGGGCTCGCCCTCGGGATGGACGACTTCGTCTCCTCCACCATGGCCTGTTTCTGGATCATCGGCTTCGCCGGCTCCACCATGGATATCGCCAACGATGGGGTGTACGTCACCACCCTCGACGCCAAGAACCAGGCCAAGTTCACCGGGTTTCAGGGCATGTGCTGGAACATCGGGCCGGTGCTCGCCCAGGGGCCCCTGGTGACCCTGACCGGCGTGTTCCACAGCCACGGCATGAACTGGGCGTCGTCGTGGCGCATCGTAATGTTCATCATCGCCGGCATCATGCTGGCCACCTCCGCCTGGCACCTCCGGTTCCTGCCCCCCGGCTCCAAGGCCGCGAATGCGCCGAAGAGCGTGGGGGCCGCCCTGGCCCTCTTCTTCGACTCCCTCAAGACCTTCTTCCAGAAGAAGGAGGTCTGGATGATGATCGCGTTCTCCTTCCTCTACCGCACCAGCCAGGGGTTCCTCGACAAGATTGGGCCGCTCTTCATGATCGACGACGCGGCAAAGGGGGGGCTCGGGCTCACCAACGAGGTGCTCGGCACCATCGTGGGCTCGGTGGGCACCCCCGGGTTCATCCTGGGGGCGTTGCTCGGGGGGCTGTTCGTCGCCCGCAAGGGCCTCAAGAACGTGCTCTTCATCCTTTGCGCCTGCGTGAACATCCCGAACGCCACTTACCTCATCCTGGGGTACCTGCAGCCGTCGAACGTCTTCCTCATCGGCGCCATCGTCACCCTCGAGAAGCTCTTCTGGGGCTTCGGCTCTGTGGGCCACATGCTCTATATGATGCAGCAGCTCGCCCCGGGCCCCTACAAGACCGCCCACTACGCCTTCGGCACGGCCCTCATGGGGCTCTGCATGATGCTCACCGGCATGGCCAGCGGCTACATCCACGAGCTCATCGGCGGCTACGTGCCGTTCTTTTTCTTCGTGATGGCGGCGACCATCCCGTCGTTCGTCGTCACCTGGTTCGCCCCCTTCCCCTACTCGGACGGCGTCGACAAGTAAGGAAGCGCCTCCCGGCCGCCGTCGCGCCGGAATCCGGGCGGGGGCGGACAAATGCGTCCTTTCGCATTGACTTGCCCGCGATCCTCCATACATATTGGCCGAGGATTCGACAGCGACAAAGGAGCAACCGATGGTAGAGAGAAAAGTGATTCAGGAGGCCCTCGGACAGACCCTCGACGGTACGGACTTCGTCGGGCTGGGGGAGCTTTACCGGGGCAAGGTCCGGGACAACTACATCGGCGAGGGGAAGCGCATCATCGTCACCACCGATCGCATCTCCGCGTTCGATCGGGTGCTCGGGACGCTCCCCCTCAAGGGCCAGGTGCTCAACCGGGTCGCCATGTTCTGGTTCGACCAGACGAAGGAGATGGTGCCGAACCACATTATCGCGACCCCGGACCCCCAGGTGATGGAGGTGGTGAACTGCCGACCCATGCCGGTGGAGATGGTGGTGCGCGCCTACCTCACCGGGTCCACGTCGACCTCGATTTGGACGCATTACGAAGGGGGCGGCCGGCTCTTCTGCGGCAACCCGCTGCCCGACGGCATGAAGAAGCACCAGAAGCTGGAGAAGCCTATCCTGACGCCCTCCACCAAGGCGGAGCACGGCGACCACGACGTCTCCTGCTCCCGGGAGGAGATCCTGGCCATGAACCGGATCACAGCGGCGGAGTTCGACGAGATGGCGGAGATGAGCTTCCGGCTCTTCGAGTTCGGCCAGGCCCACTGCGCGAAGCAGGGGCTCATCCTGGTGGACACCAAGTACGAGTTCGGCAGGACCCCGGACGGCCGCATCGTGGTCATCGAAGAGATCCACACCCCCGACTCGTCGCGCTTCTGGCAGCAGGAGTCCTACGCGGCGGCGTTCGCCGCGGGCGAGAACCCCAAGGGGCTCGACAAGGAGTACGTCCGGACCTGGCTGAAGGACAACCACGGCTTCATGGGGGACGGGGACATCCCCCTCATCCCCGATGACGTCCGGGTGGAGGCGTCGAGCCGGTACATCCAGGCCTGCGAGCAGGTGACCGGCGAGGTCTTCGCGCCCGACCTGGAGGCCCCCCTCCCGCGGATCGCCCGGAACCTTGGGGTCTCGCTATAGCCCATGTCGCTTTCGGATGACAAACTCGACGTGCTCTTCGATGCGTCGGCCATCGCCGAACGGGTCCGCGAGCTGGGGCGACGGATCACCTCGGACTACCAGGGGAAGAACCTCACCCTGCTCGCGGTGCTCAAGGGGAGCTTCGTCTTCGCCTCGGATCTCATCCGCGCCATCGACCTGCCGATCCGGGTGGAGTTCATCGGGGTGAAATCCTACGGCTCCCGCCGGACCACCTCGGGGGTGGTCCAGATCACGATGGACGTCAAGCACCCGCTGAACGGCCAGGACGTCCTGATCGTCGAAGACATCGTGGACACCGGGCTCACCGTCGCCTACCTGAGAGACAACCTGCTCACGCGGAGGCCCCGGTCCCTCAAGCTGGCGACCCTGCTCCACAAGCCCTCCCGGACCGAGATCGACGTTGATATTGATTATTTGGGGTTCACCGTGCCGGACCGGTTCGTGGTAGGGTTCGGCCTAGACGACCACGGCTACTATCGCAATTTACCCTATATCGGCGCCCTCGATGAGCCGCCGACACCCGAGGAGTAGACCTTCATGGACGTAACAAACAAGATCGAAATCTGTAAAATCGTCGCCTCCGCGATACTGGCGGACGCGCAGATCACCGACGAGGAGCGAGAGTTCATCAACAAGCTGATGGATAGCTACGAGCTCGGCCCGGCGGATCGGGAGCAGATCCTCGCCCGCAACATCGGCGAGGATCTTGAGACGGGGGTCCAGAAGCTGCGGGCGGACGGGTCGCACAACGAGCTCCTCGTGGAGCTGGCCCTCGCCGTGGCCGTGGACGGCGAGATATCGTCTTCCGAGCGGAAGCTCCTGAACCGGGTCGCGGATCTCCTGGAGGTCACCCAGGACGACCTTGATCTGATGTTGAAGGCCGCGATCAGCTGATCGCGG